>JAKADA010000066.1 GCA_021820975.1 Bacillota bacterium | reverse complement strand
CCCTTTCCACGTTCCATGAGTGGCCACCAAGCGAGTCGTTCTTCATCGAAGTACAGAAAGGCCCACTTATCCTCACCATAGTTAATGGCGTACGAATTGCCCACGACGATCCAACGGAACTTGCTACGATCGGCAAACAAGTTAATTTCGTTGGCATTCTCCAGCAATTTGCGACGACGTTCTTCATCGGCAGCAGATAACCGTTGTTGCCACTGCACGACCGTTTCATTCGGGTTCATGTCAGGCACTTCGTTTTGTAGCGCGTGTTTGGCTTCAGATCCTTTTTTTGCGGTTACGGTATCGTCTTGCTTCTTGGCATCTTGCGTTTTCATGAGTTGTACGAAAGTTTGCAGGTTCTTGTCTTCACTAGCACCCGTTAAATCCAGCACCAACGCGCTTTCCTTGCTAGGATACAGGCGCAAGACACGGCCCACCATTTGCACATACAGATTCCGGCTACGTGTTGGACGCGCAATTACTAAGGCATCTACGCTCGGTTCATCGTATCCTTCGGTGAGCAATTGGCAATTCACCAGAGCTTGAAGCTTATTTTGTGAAAAATCCTTGAGGATGCGTTTACGTTCGAGTTCCGGTGTTGTCCCATCCACGGCAGCCGCGGCAAGTCCTACTTCGTTCAATCCTTTAGCCAGCGCATTAGCATGGGCCACATCCACGCCAAAGACGATCATCTTATGGTTGGGTGCATGCATCGTAATCGCGTCCACAACGGCACGTACCGCTTCCCTGTCGTTCATGACAGCGCCTAGTTCTTTTTGGTTGTAGTCGCCGTTCGTGATACGTAAAGCCCGAAGTTCCACCGGCAGATGGACACGTTTTCCCTTTACATCGCACAAGTAGCCTTGCATAATACCGTCCAAGATGGACATTTCGTAGGTGACCGTGGTGAATAAGTCGCCCATTTCCAAACCGTCCGTACGAAACGGCGTGGCTGTAACGCCTAGTAAAACCGGACCATCCTCACGAAACACACCGAGACGTTTCAGAACATCCATAGCACCTTGCGCACGAGCATGATGAGATTCGTCATAAATCACGAGACCCGGCTGACGAACAGAGCGTCCCATGACCAGTGTCTGTGTCGAACACAGCAATACGTCAGCGTTTTGCTCGTTGTATTTGCCTTGCACACGCCCTAGTCGCACATCCGGCCAGATTAAGCTGATCTTCTCGGCGGCTTGATTTAATAATTCATCGCGATGCGCCATCACGACAATAGGCTTGCTATTATCCACGTTCGCATAAAAACGCTTGGCCACTTCACCAAACACAATAGTTTTGCCTAAACCTGTTGCTAGAGAGATGAGCTGTCGCCTGTGTATGGGCAACGCATCATAGAAGGCTTGTACCGCCTTTTGCTGATAGTCACGTAATTGAAGTTGCATGGTATCACCTCGTGCCTTGTGTAATTACCTTATCCTCAGCATACACAAGAAAAAGTGGCGAAAACCTCACGTTTTCCATCGATTTTTGCGTAAAAAAAGCCTTCTCACGCAGAGAAGGCCAGCGGTTTTTTTCGTTGTTGTTGTAGCAACTCAAAGCGAAGCAAAGGGACGAATTTCGTATCGAGTTGTTCCTCTAACACGCTAGGTGCTACAAAGTTGGGCTAGTTTTTCTTTCGCCGCATCGTTCCATGGTTGTCCTTTAGCCGTTTTTGCTCGTCTCGCACGTTCGTGGCTACATTCTCCGGTGAACACGTCACTTTTCGATCACTCGGCGAGCAAGTAAATGGGTTTTCCACATATCACGCATGATTTGTCCATAAGCACATTTTATCAACGTGTAATTGCCTGATGCAATCGCCTGTTCAACCACTTATCGTTTATATTCTGGTGTGAATTTCCTTCGTTTCATAGGGACAACCTCCTGAATTCATTATCTGCGAACAGGAGGTAGTGTCCAATCTATTTACGGGGCTTAAGAGGTAGGGGCTCAAAATTAGAGATTGTTGCTGTCGAATCAGAGGACTCATCCCCTTCTCAATGATTCTTCAATTATACAGGGAAAAGGCACAACTCCCTCAACTCACTTGAGGAATTGTGTGCCTTTTTTTTGTTCAAAGAGGACTTTTTCAGTGGCCTCAATAAGACCGGAGCTACCCGAGTCATAGTGTATCAAATTACACCCCATGTTTAAGAGTTGACAATAACACCAATATTAATGTAATGATGAAAAATAATCCAGAAACCCATAAATTTATAACTCTATTATTCCTCTTATTGTCGAAAAAATTCACAACAAAAGTCAGTGCAGAAGGAACAAGCACAAGAAAATAAAATACCATAAAATCACTCCTTTAATTTAAGTGTGTTGGATGGGTATATTTTCCCAGCACACTTAAATTAATCATGAGTTATGCAATTAAATCTAATAATTGGAAATTATTCAAAAATACCCAATTGCCTAATTCAACCTTCAAGTGCATAACTCATGTTCAAACAAATTAATCCCAATTACCAGCAACACTAAGAGGAACAAAACTGGATAAAAACTGCAAGTTGTCACCAGCCCCCCCGTTATCCATAAGCCACATATCCCCCGCATAAAAAGCTGAATATGCAGCTATTGCCAACGCTACAGGATTAGTAACTTTAGCAGCCGCCATTATCGTACTTGCGCCTCCACCGCCCGTAGCTAGAGCTGCTTCTGTCTTCAATGTAGCAAACTCATTTAAAACAACTTGATCTCCCCACCAATAATAGTATGTGACAGATTCCCCATATGGTGCATGAAACCACGAATACGGCAATCCGAATTCCCCTGTATTACTTGTACTAGAGGTTAAACTATTCACAGAACTCGATGCTGTTTTTGAATTAAATTTACTTAAATTTACTACCGAATTCTTATCCATGTGGTTAGTGATGTCAACTATTCCTTCAGCAACTACTTGATTGTATGCGGCCACCGACTGATCAACAAAATTCATCTGCTGGGAAGAAAGATTCAAAGAATCAATGCTGTTGGAGATTCGAACCTCTCCGTTCTTCTTTATGATAATAAAGGGATTTACTTCACTAATGGTCGCTTTTAATTGTGTCGTTGTTAGGTTCGTTGTCACGTTATTACTTTGTGCTGTAGATGAATCGGCAAAAGCGGGTCCTCCAATCGTAACTAAAGACACCAACATAGCCGTTGATGCAATCAAGTGTTTTTTCATCGTCATAACAATTCCCCCATTTAGTTAAATTTTAATATTGTTCACTTACTACACGTTACCATACCTTCTGACCTGTCCTATGCTATTCGTACACAAAAACCTCCCCATCTATTTACATATAATCTCAATTGAAAGGCAGGGGATCTCTTCTACAATTTTAGGCTACCACCTTCGAAAGAATCCGTCCTCAAATAATCGTTAAGATTAAATCTAAAATTTTCTATAGTTTTCCTGAATAATTCCGAGTTTAATATTGTACTACACATTTGTGTTTAACAGATATCCATAGCCCCTTTTATTTATCAATACGGATGGATTATCCGGATCTTGTTCGATTTTTACACGCAGTGTCTTAACATGTATGTATAAAGAAGATATTCCTGCCAAATCAGCCAGAGTAGCGAGATCATCAGCCTTTAGAAATTGTCCTTTACTTTGAATCAAAGCATGAATTATCTTGAATTCGGAACGAGACAATGGAACGTTTTCACCATTCTTTATTACGCAATGTCCCAATGGTGCAAAAACTACACCAGGAGCAAGCGCAATTTTATCAACCCTCGAATTACAGTCCTGGTTTTGAATTTTATCAAATTCTCTGATTAGTCCCAATAGCGGTTTTCCCAAACCAAAAGATGCCTTTTGCCTTAAAAGAACTCTTTCAGCCGAATGGATATCTGAACTTAATAGCAAAATGGGTTTTGAAGTAAGTCGAAGTAGTTCCTGCCAAAATTCAAAATCATCTATAGTTGGATTTGGAAAGTCCAATATCACTGCCATGAAATTTGGAGTTGCAAACTCTGACTTTACTTGATCACGATTTGACATACTTTTAATTTCAACACCTTCATTTTTTGCAATATGCGAAAATAACAAAGCATTATATTGATTTTCTGTCATCAATAAAATAGACATAGACATGAAATTAATCCCCCAAAAATGTTTATTCCTTATTTGCGGAATATCGCCTAACTACTTCAAATTCCTCATGTTCTTTTCTTGACATTATAAACCATTACCCAGTTTGGTAGTTATCAAAATTATTAAACTATTTTTCGACATAATTCGCCAAGCGGTATACATCGAAATAACGCTCTCCCCTATTAAGTGAAGATCGCAATTATGTATTTTATTGTGCCAAAAGTATGCCAACTGATCAAAACAATATGATTCTTAGAGCATCTCAAGGCAATTCAGAACAACTCGAAACCCGCGCTAAATCAAGGTTTTTGCCTATATGACGCGAAAAAAAGAAGGCTCAAAAATGTGCCTTCCTGAATTTGGCCATCATAGGCACCATTGCCATCACCTCTACAAACAGTGTAACAAGGTGATCGTGGACGAATTGGCGATTTTTCAGAGGATTTCGGGCACAAAAAAATCTCCGCATCCTAGTGAACGGGAGACTTTTTGTGCGTATATCTCATAGGGGGATATGATACTTACATTGTATTGCTAACGATGAATTTTTCCAAGCTCCATCGCAAATCCTTGTCCATATCACGTATAGTCGTCAATGCCCACTGTACATAGTCTGGTGGTAATTCTTCGAGTAGCTTCCCACCATGCTTGCCAAATGGCATTTTGCGCACTACATAAGGTGTTTCAGCGTAGCGTATCAGCTCTTCTATACTATCGACATGCCCTTGGTGCAGATAATCGCGTATCATGTAGACCAGCAAATAGGCCGTGACCAAGGCATCGCCATCGGCACTATGAGCTAAACCTTCTAAACGCAACCGCCGCCAGTAGCGTAGGGTTTGGTTCTGAAAGTTCGGTGCAGTCGGCCACACATGATGAGCTAAGCGTAAGGTATCTAACCACGGTTTATCACAAGGCGGTAGAAACGAGCGATCGAATGGTGCATTATGAGCAACCAGTACATCGGCGCGATCCACCAAAACCTGAACGCTTGGCCAAACTTCTTCAAACGCGGGCTTCCCATCCACGTCCCAATCAGCAATACCATGTATAGCGGACGTTTCCGGCGGTATCGGCTTTTGTGGGTTAATGAGCGTGTGGTATGCTGTTTTGACCTTGTTGCCCATGACGGCAATAGCTGCAATCTCTACGACACGGTCCTCGTTCGGATCGACGCCTGTGGTTTCCGTGTCAATCACGAGAAATTTAGTTTGTTCCAGGATACTCAAGGAGATCACATCACTTCGTTTCTATGTATCGACATCGGGGATAGTTGGAGCATCCCCAAAATGGTTCGTTATCTTTTTTGCGGTGTCGAACGACCAAGTTACCGCCTCGGTTCGGGCAAACTTTACCCCTCTTCGATCCATTGTGCCGATGTTGAAATGTTCACTAAAGCGATCGTGATTTCCGGTGTCCTACATACTCATGCTCCGAATCTATTACGATAGCTAAAGGTGCTTCATTGGCCAATTCAGAAATAGGTCTCTGTTCACCTAAACCTAATTTCCCAAAATAGGTTTTCATAACAAAACCCATTCCGCCACATTGAGATTTTTCGTTTTCCACTGAATACCACTCCTTTTAAGATCTCTTGGACACCTCATTGCGCTCAATACGATAAATGATCGCAACAATGCCAAGGGCGGATAACAAAAGCCCAAACAATCCGTACAACACCGATTCCCATGTTACAGGACTTGTGATGATCAGATATACCATGGCTAAAACACCACTCATGCAAATCAGATCCACTACTCCAACGAGTGCGACCATATGGATTATGGTCGATTTAGTATTGAGCATTGGTTTGCCCTCATATCTTTATTCTTCATGCAAAGCCGGCAATGCCTTTAACTATGCTTACTGCTGTTTCCAGCACTAAGTCTTATTTGGTTCTCCACAGGCGTTGTCTCTTTGAGAGACGCTTCGGATCGTCCCGACCCTAGCTTATCCTTGTACAACTTCGCTTTCTTTCCCTCCTTTCTACATTCATCCTAACACGCTACAAAGAGACGAAAGCCCGGAATTTCAGTCATCTTTTCTCGCTTCACTCACCGCCTAAGAGGTGGGAGATTGCGTGAGATGATCATTCAACCACGAAATCCGAATTTCCTAAGTTTTTTGCGTTTCTTGCCTAGCTTTTTCTGGGTATTCGTAAAATCGTGTTGAAATCTACATCTTTGTTTCCAGCAATTTTGGATGGCTATAGATGTTTCCAACGACTTTTGCATTACCAACCCAATTTGATAGCGGTACTAATACCGAATCTTCATAAATACAAAACGAGCCTTCATGAAAAACAACTTCTGAGATTTCTTCCTCGTCTAAATCAAACAAAGAAACAATATCTCCTTCGTAAATTTCTTGTCCTTCTGGATACTTCTCTGTTCGCTCGGAATCTCGCATTCCAGTAAATTCACCCACAGTTTCATGTATAACTTCATGTATTTCTATAGGTTTTGGAAGATTCCAGTCACTAAAACCACTTTTAATGATGAGATAGATGTAATCATCTTCGCGTGGTTTACTAGCGCCGAATGGCGAAGGTGTTATCGCCAAATGTTTATGAAAGCCACCATAAACCCACTCTCCATTATCTTTTCGTTTTCCACGAAACTTAATTTCTCGCATCACAGAATACCCCCTTAAAAACTACATTAATGGATTGGTATAAAATAACTTCAACACGATTTTACGAATACCCATATTAATTAGTGTGTTTCTTTAGCTAGTTTGTCTATAGAGCGTGTGAGTTGTAAGTGGTCCTCATTATTTTTCTGCACACGTTTTTGTCGTTCTGTTGCGGTATCAGCATACCCGATTTTATCAATCATGCCATTGCGCCATTGTTGAGCTGCTGCGATAATTTCGAACAATACTTTGAGTCGCGTTTTCTCAATGACGACAAATTCCAAGTCATCTAACTTATCCTCATTGACTTCTTTTCCCATTAACCGATCAATCGTATCACGCAATGCCTCAAAAGTAGATACCGTATGTTCGCTTCTTGCCATTAAGCTCTCTACACCATCGGATAACTTTACAGAGCCGAGTACATCAGGTAA
>JAKADA010000023.1 GCA_021820975.1 Bacillota bacterium | reverse complement strand
TAGGACAATGGAGGGACAGTTCACGCAATGTTGCGTCTGAAAAAATAACATAAGGTGGAACACCCTCAGCTTGCGCAAGTTGTCGCCGTAGTTGGCGCAATGCCTCAAATAAGCTGTTATCAGCGATGTGTTGTGATTTTTTCGGCACGCGTATCACGACAGCTTGTCCTTCTTTCAATACAGGAACAGCTTTTGCAGTCAATTGTACAACAGGGTACTTCCCTTCCGTGACCTGTAGATATCCATCGGCAACTAGCATCTGAACGTATGCTACAATTTGTTTTTCGGATTTATCTTTAAGTAAACCAAAAGTACTTAGATGCTGAAGCGCTAGTTCCTGCATGCGTTTGCTCTGCGATCCTTTAAGTACGGAAGCTACCGTGGTGATTCCATAGCGTTCTTTTAGACGAACAACACAAGATAAAATCTGTTGAGCTAAAACGGTGATTTCGACCACATCGAAACTACCGTTGCAATTACCGCAACGATGGCATGTTGTCGCTGGTTGTTCACCGAAGTACCGCAAAATGTGCGCACGCAAACAACCTGTCGTATGGCAGTAATCAACCATCGACTGCAACCGTCTATATTCAGCGGCTTTACGATCGAGTGTAGTATCGGATTGCTCGATCAGAAACTTTTGCACTTGTACATCTTGCGCGGCAAATAACAAGATGCATTCGCCTGGATCACCATCACGCCCCGCGCGTCCTGCTTCTTGATAATAGGATTCAATATTTCTTGGCATATTGTAATGAATAACGAATCGCACATTGGACTTGTCGATGCCCATGCCAAACGCATTGGTGGCTACCATGATCTGGGTTTCATCGTATAAAAATCGAGCTTGACTCGATGCGCGATCATCATCAGACATACCTGCATGATATTTATCGACAGAAATCTTGCGACGGGTCAATTCATCGCACAACATATCAACATCTTTTCGCGTCGCAGCATAGATAATGCCTGACTGTCCTTGATGGCTTTTTACATACTCCCAAAGAAAACTTTTCTTATCTCCAACTTTAGCAACAGAAAAAGTAAGGTTAGCTCGATCAAACCCCGTTACATAGACATTAGGGCTCTGAAGTCGCAATGAGTGCTCGATATCTTTGGTGACTTCTGGCGTTGCGGTTGCTGTAAAGGCAGCTATCACAGGGCGTTTTCGAAGCCGGTCTACGACGACTGCGATGGCACGATAGCTTGGCCGAAAATCATGTCCCCACTGGGAAACGCAATGGGCTTCATCCACAGCAATAAAGTCAATATCCAACTCCGTTAGCATCGATAAGAAGGATTCATTTTCAAGCCGTTCAGGAGATACGTAGATTAATTTGTACGCTTTGCTCTTGATGCCTATCATACGGTCACGCCAAGTGGCAGTATCTAAGGTGCTATTTAAAAATGTAGCACCTATACCACTTTCTTTGAGGGTGTCTACTTGATCTTGCATCAGCGAAATAAGTGGTGATATAACCAGTGTGATTCCCGTAAATAGCAGGGCAGGAATTTGGTAGCATATCGATTTGCCCCCACCTGTGGGCATAATTCCGACGGTATCTTGGTTTTGCAAGATACTTTCAATAATTGACTGCTGTCCTTCGCGAAACGCACGATATCCAAAATGACGCGCAAGAAGATGGCTAGCTTTTTCATTTTGAAGTGTCGTCATAAGGGAGTATTTCTCGTCAGCATGAGTTCTAAAAACCGCCATGGAAGTAGTTTTTTACTAATCGCTAATGCGTTTGCACCTTTGCCTACGGGGTACCGAAATCTCGGATTCTTCTTTTTGATGATCTTAGAAATAAGTTGCACAACTTCATTAGGATCACCACTTGTGCGTGCGATATGTTCCACATCTTTTTTTAAGGCTTCAATCCGCACTTTATAGGGAGAATTGGCGTCCATGGCGGAGTGCTCCATGCCTTTTTCCCAGATGCTTGTTTTGTAGGACGCTGGTTCAATCAACACGACGCGTACATGATAAGGCGCCATCTCAAGACGCAATGATTCCGATAATCCTTCAAGAGCAAACTTCGAGGCGGAGTATGGACCCATGCCAGGGAATCCCAGAATGGCACTGACGCTACTCACGTTGATGATCATGCCTGAGCGTTTTTGTCTCATTGATGGTAAAACGGCTTGCATCATCGCCAAAGATCCAAAGAAATTGGTCTCGAATTGTTCACGCCACATAGATAGGGGAATGTCTTCGACAAAGCCACCAGATGCAAATCCTGCGTTATTGATCAAAATATCGATGTGATCATAGTCCGTTAGAAGGTGTTGGATAAATAAAGGGATAGAAGCCATGTCGGTAATATCGAGTTGGCGAATATCGATAGATTGATGTACGCCTTGGCTAAGCGCTTTTTCTTCGATAACGGAACGCTTATCGAGATTACGGATGGCTGCAATGACACGGTAACCCTCGCTTGCGAGAGCTACCGCAGATGCTAATCCAAAGCCGCTTGAAGCACCCGTAATCAGTACAGTAGTTGAGTTGTTTGTAGACACGTATGATCTCATTCCTTACACAAGTAGGATCATACTAATTGTAGCATGATATATCCGTTAGTGAGTCACATGTACGTGAAGTAGTGCTACTTGATGATTAGGATTCATGGCAGTGTAACCTTTCGGAACGATTGCAAATTCATAGGTGCCAGGAGATGAAAAGTGATACGAATTGGTCATTACTTGCGCTGCTTGATAAAAACTGACGGGAGATTTTGCTCCACCATTCGTATAAACAGAGATGCCTTGGTTGCTTCCTAAACTAGGTTTTGCCCCAAGCATCTGATTTTGACCAGTTTTATTTAATGGCACAAACGAAATGGACTGGCCCACTTTAAGGGTGATGGTTGATGGACCAAGTAAGCGAACTGTACCGCCTGTAACAGTCGTCGAGGCATCGAGAACGAAAGGCACATGATTGGTGGCACTGTCATCGAGTAACGTCGTAAGAGGCGTAAATGTCGCAACAAACTGGTTGTGGTGAAAATATTCTTTGACTTGTAGATTCAACGCATTGACCACGATTGATTTTTTTGTCGTACCTTTAACTATGTCGCCATTGATAACCGTGGGCAAAATGGACACCGTTTTTGCATGATGATCCGTTACAAGAAGTGTGTAGACGTTCGTCTCAATGCCTGTTGCTGCATCGATGATAAAGGATACAGCCACGGCCTGCTGTGAAGGCGAGCTAGGGCCAACGACGAATTGCGAAGCCGCATAGGCGGATAGGGTATCTGTTGCAAATATAGGTGTCCACTTGGCATTTTCACGTTCACCTACAACAATCCATGGATGCGTGTTTTGAGGTGTTGTACCAGTCGTTACGAGTGCAAATTGGTGCTTGTGAAAGGAAAATATCATGCTGCTACCAATAGGGGTTCCTTGTGGTAAAAGTGCAGACACATACGATGGAACTTTTGATGTCTGTGCAAACGCTTGCCCCAATGGTGCAAGTAAGGCAGTTGTGCATAAGACACTAAGGAGCCAATGGCGATTTTTGATTATCATGCAATCTCCTCTTTTTCCACAGAGAGTTTTTAAACGTTGTGGACGCTTCGTAAAAAGTGGGTGATCCAAGGTTCATACGCTTGATTGGACTGTTCATTGTTGATGATGATTTCACGAATACCATGAGCAAAATGAGTGAGGTATACGGTATACGTCCCACCTGTGGGCCAAGAAAACACAAGTTCTCTTCCGTAGAGTGAACCCGTGTCATGTAATACTTTGGCCGTCTTATAGGAATGAAGAAGTTGAGAAGCCACTTGGTCAATCGTATGGCGAGTATTGGTGTCCACAGCTACACCCATCAAAATCTGATAGTTTGTATGTGCTTTATTCAGCAAGGCTCCACCGGCAAGTACCATAGTGGGCGATCCATCATTGACCGATACGAAGGAAGCTGGATAAGCAAATTCAACCCAATTATTTAGATGATGCACACGCCAAGTTTGGTTCATGACATGCGACACATGACTTGCGCGCGTCACGTGTGCCAAGGGCAACCAGAGCACCAAACCAAGGGATACTATAAAAATCACAGCCAAACGCACTTTAAATGAACGATTGTCAACCATATCGATCGCCCCGCTTTTTATCGGTCCCAAACATGAGACGAGATCCATTTCAAAAAAGTTTCATCGCAAGGATGGAATTAGTAAATTTTATGGTATCGCCTATATGCATACCATGAAGAGGCTTTCCACATACTCCATGCAGAGGTGATCCAACACATGACAACGGCCATGGAGTCCTTGGAAAATGTTCAAATATCCCCGAATTTAGATGAAAATGATAGTATGCTAAAAGAGTTGTTAGGTATCGGCGTGAGCTGGGATCTCATTGCTAAACCGTTTATTTTTGAAAACATCCGTATGACAGCTTATACGGCGAACGGCTACTTTTTGACCATGAATATGGTTATGATCGTCGAAAATATGGAAATGACGATCAAAGAATTCGTGAGCCGTAACAAAGACGGCTTTGAATTAAAAGATCTTGTGAATTACCTCAACGTAACGGTGAGCTTTGTACAGGTACAAATCGTGGATAAGTTAAAAGATGCTGTGCGATTCATCCTATCAGGTCCTTTAGTTATTTTTCTAGATGGTTATTCACAGGTTTTACTGATTGATACTCGTGTATACCCGATGCGCGGAATTCAGGAGCCTGAAGTTGAACGCATCGTACGAGGACCTAAAGACGGTTTTACCGAAACGATGCTAATTAACGTTGTTCTTATCCGTCGTCGTATGCGTGATCCTCGTTTGCGTGTTGAATTGATTCAAGTCGGAACGCGGTCGCAAACTGACGTTAGTCTTATTTATCTGGAAGATGTAACTGACCCAAAACTTGTTAACAATATGCGCAAGGAATTGAAGGCTATGAGCACAGATACCGTCGCGATGGGTGAGCAGGCAGTCACTGAGTACCTTGGCAAAGTAAAGTGGAACCCTTATCCTATCGTGCGTTACACAGAACGGCCTGATGTTGCTGTAACGAGTATCCTTGAGGGCCAAGTAGTCATCGTTGTAGATACAACGCCAGAAGTCATTATTGCACCAGCCACTGCATTTCATCATATTCATCATCCAGAAGACTATCACGTGTACCCGATCAATGGAACGTATTTGCGATGGATTCTTATTTTTGGATCGATTATATCGGTGTTTTCACCAAGTTTTTTCATTGTTGTGGCGCAGTTTGGTCATTATTTACCTAAGGGAATCGCTTCGATTGTTATTCCCAAACCGTTACCATTGCCCTTAGGTTTTCAATTTTTAATTGCGCAAGTATCAGTAGACTTATTTGAACGTGCTGTCATTAATACACCAACGCCTATGGCGACAGCCATTGCCGTCGTGGCAGCACTTGTTTTTGGTCAGTTTACTGTCATGATGAATTTGGTGACCCCTGAGGTTCTCGTTTTTATGGGTGCTGCTGTTATCGCACAATTCGCCACCTCATCGCATGAATTGGCATCGGCCAATCGTATTTTGCGTTTCGGCATGATCTTGATTACCTGGGCATTGGGATGGATCGGTTATGTACTTGGTATGATCGGTGTCATTGTTTTATTATCCACCACACGTTCCTTTGGGGTCCCTTTCTTTTGGCCTATTATCCCATTTGATTGGGAAGGTGTTAAAGGAGCTTTTATCAGGCGCCCGCTCTTTGAAGAAGATAAACGTCCTAAGATTTTTCGACCTAAAAGTTATACCCGTCGTGGCTAGGTCTGTCATTCCTTTACTTGCATCGGTATAATATCGATAGAATGATTGTAAAGGGGTATGGTTTCATGAATAAGGCCGACAAGCCGGATAAACGTCCGTTTGAAAACCGGCTGAGCTTGGTCTTTATCGGGGTATTTGCTGCGGTTTCTGTATTGATTTTACGATTGGGTTATCTTCAGGTAAAAGTTGGATCACAGTTTAACCAAGAATCAAATACCAACGCTTACGATACCCTGACAGTTGCGCCATCAAGGGGATGGATTTACGATAGAAATCATAATCTCTTAGCTGCAGACAAACCTACGTTTGATGTAGTATTCACGAATCTAAACTCTAGTGCACAAAACCCAGTTGCGATAGCTGATCAACTGGCTGTGTCCTTTGGTGTGTCTGCCAAAACGATTATAAATGCCATGCAATTGAAAGGGTACAATCCCCAGGTCACGATATTACAAAACGCATCGGAGCGCGCTGTATCTTATGTGGAAGAGCACGCGACAAGTTTACCTGGTGTTACGGTGATTGCAACACCTGTGCGTTACTATCCTTATGATGCGCTGGCTGGTCATGTTTTAGGGTATATCGGGGCAATTCCTAACACGCAAAGCGCTACTAAACAGTACGCAAACTACCCGCCAAATGCCTTGGTGGGATTGGATGGCATCGAGGCACAGTATGAAAATCTGTTGCAAGGTAAACCAGGGACCATGCGTGTCGAGGTCAATAATCAGCAAGTACCTATGCGTGATCTTGGTTTGTATCCAGCACCTGTTGCAGGGGATAATCTCGTATTAAATATCGATGGCCATTTGCAAGACGTCTTGCAAAATGCGATTAAACAACAAGTGCAAAGTTTGCAAACGCAAGGCTCTTCATGGGTGAATTCTGGTGTCGCTGTTGCCATGGATCCTACTACGGGTGCTGTACTTGCTATGGGAAGTTATCCATTTTACAACCCGCAATGGTTCGTTGGAGGAATTAGTCAAAAGCATTACAATGAATATACGCAAGCAGCACTGAATCAGGCTGTATCGGGATTATTTATGCCTGGTTCCACGGAAAAGCCGTTGACGTTGATGTACGCATTAAAGCAAGGTGTTATTACACCGTATACCACGGTGTATGATCCAGGGTACCTTATGGTTGGTAATACACGGTTAAATGAATGGGTTCCTTATGGTTTTGGCACGGTTACATTACCTGAAGCACTTGAATATTCCTCGGATGTCTACTTGTATCAGGTCGGCCTGTGGTTAGGCCATTACCCCCCTCAAAATGGGGATATTAATACTTGGATGAATGGAGAGCGGGTAAAAGCGTTCAACGGATTAGCAAAATATGCGAAACAATTTGGCCTTACTTCGTTGACTGGTGTGGATCTACCGAATGAACAAACAGGGTATTTTCATGATAACGGTTATCTGTCAGACTTAGCTTACATGGCCATTGGTCAGGATCAGGCGTATACAGCAATAGGATTGGCGCAATATGTATCTGCTATCGCCAATGGTGGAAAACGCATGAAACCTGAAGTATTGCATGAGGTATTGTCTCCAACAGGAAAATTGCTAAAAGTTGTTAAGCCAGTCATGATGAATAGGATTCCCGTGTCGCAGAGTAATTTGAACCTTATTCGCCAAGGCATGCTCTGGGTCACCACGCAACGTATGGGGACAGCGTGGTCAACATTTTTAGGGGATCCCTATTCGGTTGCTGGCAAGACCGGTACAGCGCAAACCGGATTAAAAGGACGAGACATTGCCTTGTTTATTGGTTGGGCACCTTTTAATCATCCTAAAATTGCTGTCGCTGTCATCGTCCCAGGTGCTGGTGAAGGATATATGTCCTCTGGACCTGTGGCAAGAAAAATTATCGATGCGTATTTAAATGAATTGGCAGCCCAAAAATCAATTCCACCTACGCCGATCCATGTTAATTAAAAGAAGGGACAGGTGTTTTTCATGGATAATTTTTATCAGAGCATACTTGATTTGATCATTGATACGTCGACGAATCTTCCTCCTGATGCGAGAAGGGCTCTGGCTCGAGCACGTATGCATGAAGATGCTGGAAGCAGAGCATCTCTTGCGTTAGAAACGATCATCGATAATGTATTGACGGCCGATGCGGAACAAGGGCCTATCTGTCAAGATACGGGTATGCCAACGTTTGAAGTTATGGTTCCTGTAGGAATCAATCAATTGGAGATGGAAAGGCAAATTAAAGAGGCTGTGGTTGAAGCAACTCGGCTGGGAAAACTTCGGACGAATTCCGTGGATTCTTTGACGGGTAAAAATACAGGCAATAATTTAGGCCCGGGAACTCCAGTCATTCATTTTCATCAGTGGGAACGCGACGATATTGAAATGCGTCTTTTGCTAAAAGGCGGCGGTTGCGAAAACAAGAACATCCAGTATAGTTTGCCGACTGAACTTGACGGATTAGGTAAGGCAGGACGGGACTTGGATGGTGTGCGTAAGTGTATTTTGCATGCTATTTATCAGGCGCAAGGGCAAGGGTGTGCGGCAGGTTTTATCGGCGTATCAATCGGTGGCGATCGAACGTCAGGGTATCAACATGCTAAAGAGCAGTTATTTCGCCCCATGGATGATATGAGCCCAGAACCAAGCTTGGCTAAGCTTGAAAACTATATTATGGAAAATGCGAATCAGTTAGGGATAGGCACCATGGGTTTCGGTGGCAAAGTGACGTTACTTGGATGCAAGATCGGTGTGCAAAATCGACTTCCAGCGAGCTTTTTTGTATCAGTAGCGTATAATTGTTGGGCATTTCGTCGTCAGGGCATTCGTATGGATGCGACAGGTACCATTTTGTCATGGTTATATAAAGATGGTGCTGGTGGGCTTGATCAAGCCAATACGTCTATGTTGCGCGATGGTGCCAAAGTATTGCACGCTCCTATAACAGAAGAGGAGATACGGTCATTGTCAGTAGGCGATGTCGTCATCATCGATGGCGAGTTGCATACCGGCCGTGATGCTCTACACAAATACTTAATGGATCATGACGCTCCTGTGAACACAAACGGTGGTGTGCTCTATCACTGTGGTCCTGTGATGTTGCAAGATGACGATAAACAGTGGCATGTTAAAGCAGCAGGTCCGACGACAAGTTCCCGCGAGGAACCCTACCAAGCAGATATTATCAAGAAACTTGGATTGCGTGTTGTCATTGGAAAAGGCGGTATGGGCCCCAAAACGTTACAAGCGCTGCAGGATTATGGCGCGGTCTATCTCAATGCAATCGGTGGCGCTGCACAGTATTATGCAAAATGTGTGGAACAAGTGGATGGGGTTGATTTCTTAGATCAATTTGGCATTCCCGAAGCGATGTGGCACATCACGGTTAAGGAATTTGCGGCAATTGTTACGATGGATTCTCACGGTAATAGCTTACATTTCGATATTGATCAGTTTTCAAAGAAAAAACTTGAGGACTTCAAAGAGCCTGTCATGTAGGTGATAAAAAGCAGATTGCCGCTTCCAAATAGGGAAGCGGCAATCTGTTATAAAAAGGGCCATAAAGGAGAGAGCACGAGCTCACCTAATTTTTGCACGAGGGGTCTATGAACCCATTCATGTAACTCTAATTCTCTACAAGCCTTGCTGTCATGTGCAAAGACTGACTTCATTTGTTCTGCTAACTCTTCGTGGAAAAATTCCAAGTTCATCTCGTAGTTGCCCATAAGACTTAAGCGATCAAGATTGGCAGTGCCGATCGTCGTCCATTTTCCGTCGATCATTGCCGTTTTAGCATGAATCATCGCCCCTTGATATAACCAAATGCGAATGCCTTGTTGTAGACAGTCGGTAAAGTAGGTCCGAGCCAACCAATCCGCAAGTAAGTGGTTTGACTGCTCAGGAACCATCAATTGCACCTTAACTCCGCGCTTTGCGGCTTTGATTAAGGCATGTAATACATAGCGATCCGGAATGAAATAAGGAGTAGTCAAATAAATTTGTTCTTTTGCTAAGTCGATTGCATCGATGTACATTGACCGAATAGGAAATGTGATTCGCGATGGATTGTTGGCATAAACCCGAATGTTAGGCTGTAACGCTGTGACGGTTGACCCTAGTGCAAGATCTTTTTTCGTGTTGTCATTCCAGATAGTAATAAATGATTGATATAAATTTGTGGCTACATCACCCATGAGGCGAACGTGTGTATCACGCCATTTTTTTCCATATAAATCACCGATATTGTATCCCCCGACGTAGCCGATCTCTTCATCAACGACGAGTAATTTGCGATGATCTCTTGCCAAGCGCCTTGGATCAACGATGTCGATCAAATGCCGCCAAGCATGATAACGGCATACATGTACATTTTCAGGGAAACGTTTAAAAGACCGACGAACGACCAGATTAGCAAAAGCATCAAAGATAACATACACTTCAATGCCCTCATTAGCTTTTTCAATTAAAGCGTTTTTTATTTCGGTACCGATTCTATCGGATTTCCAGATAAAGGATTCCAAACAAATCCGGTGTGTAGCTCGTCGAATATCCTCAAGCATATAAGCGTAAAGATCGTTGCCATAAGTAAATAATTGCACTTGGTTGTTGCCGATCGTTAGTGGATCAAGAGGAAACCGTCCGAGCATGGTGTTATGACGACGGCGGCGAAAGCGGGTATTTAATGCAGAGACAGCAACGACGATAATTTGTAATGAGATAATAATGCCAAAAGCCAATAAGAACCCATTTTCAACGTTCACATGAATAGGCACCTTCTATCGACTCCCATCTCCATTCCTAGAGAAATTATCCCATTTAAACATAGAACCTGCGTTTAAATAAATCAAGTGAGCGTGCACACAAAATCTACGGTTTGAATATAAAAGTTGTAGGCGGGAAAAACTTTTGCCTTATCACAAAACAGTGATATAATCAAAACAGAAAGAGAATTTTCTGTTTTTTATGCGAGGTGGTAACAGTGAGTGTGATGTCTCCTGAAGAGCCATTGCAAGGTATTCTGGAACCCGGTCAGCTCTCGAAATCCCGGCGCACTCGTCTAGGGCGAAAAGCTCTAGGTCCTGGTCTCCTTATCTTGATGTGGTCATTGCGCATTTATGTATTTTTAGCGCTTCCGCTCGTTGGGTATATTTTCTTTAGCTCATTAAAAGGCTGATCGGTTACGGTAGAAAAAAAGCGAAGGGATATTATCCTTTCGCTTTTTCTACGTTACCTCTCAAAAGAGAAATAGCAATGGCGACAATACCTAAGATAGTGACTCCGATAAAGGTGAAGTGAAAACCATCGAGCAGTGTAGCGTCCGGCGCATGTAAGGAATTATACCCAAAGGACTGAATGACTCCTTGAAAGATCGCAAAGGAATAGGCAATCCCGAAGCCCTGCCCAAGCGATCGAGCCATATTGAGTACTCCGGAAGAAACGCCAAGACGGTTTTTGGGGGTACTGCCCATGACCGTACTGTTGTTGGGAGGTGTAAAAATCCCCATCCCAATTCCGATAAATAGTAAAGCGAAAGTAATATAGAAAAATGAGGTCGTTGCGGTAATAAACGTGAGTGCGATAACGCCAAGTGTCGATAGCGCCATACCGATGATGGTAGGCAATTTAGAACCTAAGCGATCAGCTATACGTCCTGCGATAGGAGCTAAAAGCATCATGCCAATAGGAAGTGGTGTGGTGAGAAGCCCTGATACAGATGATGGCTTTTTGAGCACATCTTCATAAAAATAAGGGATGATGAACAGTACACCATACATGAGTGCATAGGAAATGGCGCCTGTAATATTCCCCCAAGTAATTTGACTGATTTTAAATAGTTTCAAATCAATCAAAGGTGCTTTATGACGGTTTTCTTGCCATAAAAAAGCCCCTACGAATACAACGAATATAAAGAAACAGGAAAGGATAAAAAGCGAAGCCCAACCTTTCTCGTTACCTTGATTTAAACCAAGTAATACAGCGACTAATGCAATGCTAAGTAATAGTGCACCGAGATAATCAAAATGCTGTTCTTTGGCTGCTTCATCTTTTATTTGATCTTTTGGCAAAATGAGAGCAGCCATCGTCGTCCCGATGATTCCGACAGGGACATTAACATAGAAAATGGCCCGCCAGCCAAACCCTGCGATGAGCAAGCCGCCAATTGCCGGGCCAAGGGATAAACCAACTGCTAAAGCAGAGCCTTGAATACCGATCGCTTTACCTCTAACTTTGCTTGGCACGGCAGCTGTAATAATAGCAACACTATTGGCCTGTAGCATCACAGCGCCAATCGCCTGCAAAATACGCGCTAGGATAAGAACGGTAATGTTGGGTGAGGCACCGCAAATTGCCGAACCTACAATAAAAACAGAAAAACCAATCGTATAGAGTGGACGCCGCCCCACGATATCTGCGATACGGCCAAAGACGGCCAACAACGCAGTCAATGTAAGTAAGTAACTTAGAGCAACCCATGCCGTAGCGCTAAAACTCACGTGAAATTGTCGCCCAATGGACGGCAAAGCGACCGTAATAATGCTGCCATCAAGTGCTGCCATAAAGGCACCAATACATACTGTACCAACAACAAACCAATGATAATTAGGTCTTGCTGTAATTTTGCGAAGGGGAAGTGACAATCTAGGTTGAACGATGTCTGTCAAGGGATCCGATGTATGCACAAAAACGGCCTCCTAAGGTGCAGTTCGTTGTAATCGAACTTTATATTGATATAAGTCTGAACGATATCTGGCAATGGAATATTCGACTGGTTTGCCCGTCACATCTTGTGTGGTTCGTTCAATCACAAGAAGCGGGCTTGATGGAGCGCAACGCAGTAATGCGGCATACGCTTCATTGGCAATCTCGGCACTGATGGACTGTGCACCAGAGGCAATAACAATGCCATGAGCTTCTAACATGGAATAAATATAAGGTGGTTTATCTACGGTATCCTTAAATAGCCCTGCTAGCGTTTCGGGGAGGTAGGACTCATCGTAAAAAACAGGGTGAAGATCGGCTTTAGCTGTTCTTGCAATTAATACAACGTTACTATCGAGAGGTACTTGTAAGTGCGTGGCGACGCGAAAATCCGCTTGCACCATGGAGATACTATGTTCAAGTGCAATTGCTCTTCCGCTTTGCTCCAATTCTTCAGCAAACCCATACAGCGGTGATGAGGTGATGATTTGTTCTTGTTTTGCAACAAACGTTCCACGCCCGGCATGACGAATTAATTTGCCGACTACAACGAGGTCCGAAATAGCTTGCCGCACCGTTGTTCGAGAGACACCATGTATCGCCATTAATTCCTGCTCAGTCGGTATCATCGTGCCAGGAGGGAAGGCACCTGAATTGATATTGTCAAGCAGGATGGCTTTGATTTGTAGATAGAGTGGATATCCAGTTCGCAACAACATGAATCATCCTTATCGCCTATCGTATTGTCATGACATTATGATGTCTATAGTGTATGCCGTAATTTTCTATGATGTCAATAGGAAAAGAGGGCCGTACAACGGCCCTCAAGAATCCATATTTACAGCATCACTGACCTTTTCCATAAGTTCGGAAGCGCTGAAAGAACCATTGTTGGTCCGGCGCTTGACAACTTCCCAAGTTGCGATTCCAAGTCCTGCACCAAGTAGCATGACGGGAATGACATTCATCCTTGACTGTTTATGAGCGGGTCTGCGCATTCCTTCAATGATGTCCCACATGGCTTGCACCACCTCCGCTACTAACGTGTGCAGACCGTTGATGTTCAATGCACTAAGGAATACGCCGATGTATTCCATTGCAAGTTTGCTATGGTAAACTTGCAAGAGTGAGGCAAATGATCACGTGGGATGGTGAGTTATTGCACGAGATAGCACAAGCTTTGCTACAATATTACGCTGCAAAAAGTCGACAACTTCCTTGGCGGGAGACAACAGATCCCTATAAAATTTGGGTATCTGAAGTCATGTTACAGCAAACAAGGGTAGAAACGGTAATTCCTTATTTTAAGCGTTTTATTACTCGCTTTCCCGATATTCATAGCTTGTCGCAGGCTACAGATGACGAAGTGGTCAAATATTGGGAAGGTTTGGGGTATTACTCACGGGTTCGAAGGCTTCATGAAGCTGTTCGTGAAGTAGATGAAACGTACGGCGGTAGTGTTCCTTCGGAATTTACATCGTTTCGTTTGTTACCTGGAGTGGGAGACTATACGGCGGGAGCGGTTCTTTCGATCGCGTATGGTAAGGATACAGTAGCAGTAGATGGTAATGCCATGCGCGTTTTTTCACGGGTATACTGTGTAAACGAAGATGTTGCATCGGCAAATGCTAAACGCATTGTTACAAAAATGGTTCAGGAGATACTACCGCCTGGTTACGCAGGGCAATTCAATCAGGCTGTTATGGATCTTGGTGCAACTATATGTACGCGATCAAGACCTAAATGCGAGTCTTGTCCGATTCATGCCATGTGTTGTGCAAACGTATCTGCCACGCAGGATCGGTACCCTGTGAAAAAGCCCAAAAAGGCAACGCCCACTTTGTTTTATCACGCTTTTTTGATTCACAATGACGATCGCATCTTAGTGCGGCAACGTCCAAAGAAGGGACTATTAGGTAGAATGTGGGAATTGCCAAATCTTCCATGTGAAGGAACTTCTATAGTGGATGAAGAGTCCATTTATCATGATGCTATGATGGCTTTTTCAATTAAGATAGACCGTCCTGTAGTATATTTAGGAGAATATGAGCATGCGTTTTCACATGTGAAATGGCATATGCAATTGCATGAAATCTGTGTGTCATCAGATGAATGTGCGAGTGATTGTCGATTCGTGTCACCAAATGAGCGTAGTTCCATGACATTTGGCACGATATTTAATAGAATGATGCAAGAGTTCATAAGCTTTTAGGGAGGATGGTAATCGGTGGAAGACTTGATGATAGAAATGGATCAGCCAGGTGCGGTGCGTCTCGCAGAGATCCTCAAACAAGAACAGGATGAAAAGTTGCGAATTCGTATTGTAGCATCGCCTGGGTGAGGTGGAGTTCGTTTTACCATTGCTCTGGATGAGCAATCTGCGCGTGACCGAGTATTTACAGTACAGGATGTTCCGCTAATTTTTGATCCATTTACTTTGCAAGTTGTACAAGGGCAAGTCTCTATTCACTACAATGAAACCTATGATAGTTTTCATGTCACAGGTCCTGAGTTGGATTCAGATTGTTGTTGATGTAAGATAGATAGAGTGGATGGATTAAGTTATGGGAAGAGTGCCTAGCACAGGAAAGACACTATACCTTGAGGTAGCGGCACAAATTGAGGCTGCCGTCATGCGCGGCGAGTGGTTGCCGGGTCAGCGTTTGCCGACTTTAGCCGAACTCGCCGCGCTTTTTCAAGTTTCTCGGACCGTGATACGTGAAGCATGTAGTTTGCTGATCGGATCGGGATTACTTGAGTTACGCCAAGGTGATGGAACGTATGTCCGTTTGTTTTCCCCCGAGACCATTTTACGTCCTATGCACGCGGCACTACTTGTAGGGACATCCGACGTTAAAGGGCTTCTTGAAATTGCTTTGTGGTTGGAGTCAGGGCTTGCTCCGGCAGCTGCACTAAGGCGAACAGAAGCGCATTGCGCAAAACTCGCTGAGGCTTTGTTTGCTATGGAAACAGGATATCCCGATAGTGCCATACTCACAGAAGCAGAGCGTGCTTTTCATTTGGCTTTGGCAGATGCATCGGGCAATGTGATTGCTGCTAACCTTTTACGGGTTTTGTACCAACCTCTTGTCAGTGTGTATCATTTACTGGCAAAAGAATCAGATTTTTCACAAGTATTGGTAGCAATGCATCGAACTTTGTATGATAGTGTTTGTTTGAGGAACTCGACAGGAGCCGAGCGGCAAATTGTTTTGTATAGGCAACAATTATTGGACTTTGCGCAATTTCTGCGCGATATGCCTGATCATGAGTAAAGGGATGCTGATACGGTGACGAAACGTCATAAGATTATGTTCTTTTTTCTATCTGTGTTTGTTATTGTCATGTTGGGTATAGGAGCTCTTATGATGGAGAGTAATTTGGGACTTGCCTTACTTCTTTTTGTCATTGCACTTTTGGCAGCAGGTGGTGGTTTTATTGCACGAGGTAGAATCTTGCGTCGATAGACCTACGTTGTAAGGAAAGAATGGTGATGATTCATGGAGTCGATGCGCACTATCTTTGTCATCGATGATGAGGAAAGTGTAAGGACTATCGTGGAGCGTTATCTAGAACGTGAAGGGTTCGATGTTTTTAGTTTTAAAGATGGTGAGACAGCGCTTGCTCGTATGCAAGAAGCCATGCCTGACATGGTGATTCTTGACATCATGCTACCTGGTGTCAGTGGTTATGATGTATGCAAGTGGATTCGAGGACGAAGTGATATCCCAATCATTATGGTTTCTGCTCGTGATGAAGAAGTGGACCGTATCTTAGGGCTGGAATTAGGTTCTGATGATTATCTCTCAAAACCTTTTTCACCACGTGAACTTGTGGCACGCATACGTACAGTATTTCGGCGTTTGCGCCCATCAGTGCCTACTGTTCCCATACATATAGCCTACCCTATATGTGCTGATCTTATTTTGCATGATGATGAGCGGCGCATTTTGTGTAACGAAGAAGATCTTGTATTAACAGCAAAGGAATTTGAACTTTTAGCCTACTTTATAAGACATAAAGGAAGAGCCTTTACAAGGGAACAATTGCTCACACAAGTATGGGGATATGACTTTATCGGTGATGAACGAGCTATCGACGATTTAGTGAAGCGATTACGCAAAAAGCTGAGTTCGAAGGCATCTCATGCAGAAATCGTGACTGTGTGGGGCTATGGGTATAAACTTGAACAGGGATGATGCCGCACGAGAGAAGGGTGAGACGATGAAAGTATCGATCACACTCAAGGTGGTGTCCGTTTATACGGTAATCGCTATTGGCTCGTTGATTTTAGCAGGATATTTAACTAATCAAGGTATACACAACTACGTTATTACAACGACGCAGACGAGTCTCATCCGCGAGGGATCTCGTATTATTGACAGCTATGAGTTATATGGCAATCTTATTTCCTCACAAAAAGATTCGAGGCGTATTATACCGCCGCCGGACCTTCACATCGTAGAGAAAAACATTCCTCACGAATATGTGGTCGTTGCATCCGATGGTAAGGTTTTATGGAATAATTTTGTACCTTCTGATCTTCATTTGTTAAGTAAAATTCAAGTTGTGGTCACACGGGCACTGGCCGGCAAAATTGCTACAGGTTTGTACCCACAACAGAATCCGATCTTTGTGTTTGTCGCTATCCCATTCACCTACGTCCAGACAGTTCCTATAAATTCATTACAATCCCATATTCCCCCGAGACTCTTTATGCAAAATCCACCTGTCGTGGAGCACAAAGCGACCAAAGTTGTCGCTTTGTTTGCTAGAGTATCCGATTTGCAACGCATAGCGTCACAAATAGGGTTGGCGGTAGAGCAAGGACTCCTAGCTTCAACGTTGATTACTATCCTTGTTGGCGCATTTATGATGAAGCGGCTTATGCGACCCGCAGGGATCTTAAAAAAGGCTATGAGTCAAGTGCAAAAGCGTAATTTTTCCCCTGTACATACCGTACATACAGGAGATGAATGGGAGGACATCTCTTTGGTGTTTACTGACATGGTGCAATCTTTGCAATCGTATGATGAAGCGCAAAAGCGTTTTTTGCAAAATGCATCCCATGAATTGAAGACACCTTTAATGGCAATTCGCGGGTATGCAGAAGGATTGCGAGATGGCGTTTTTTCAGGTAGTGAATCAGCACGAATCTTAGATATTGTTGTGCAAGAAAGCGTTCGAATGAAAAAACTGGTTGATGAATTAATTTATCTATCGAAACTTGAAACGTTAGAAGAAATTTACGACCTCGCCCCTGCGTCATTTCAAAATGTTATTCGCCTCACGATAGAATTGCTTGCGCCTTTGGCGAAGCAATGTCAAGTTAAGGTTTTGTGGCAGCAGGAGATGACAGATCTCTTTTTGAATATTGATATGGAAAAGATGGAACAGGCATTAATCAATATTATTGGAAATGCGATTCGCCATGCTAAAAGTTGTGTAGTTATTGCTTCGTCTTACGAGGATTTTGTGTATCTCACGATAGAAGATGACGGAGAAGGTTTTCAAGATGATGATGCGGCATGCGTCTTCGAACGTTTCTTTCATGGAGCGAAAGGCGATACTGGTTTAGGACTGCCAATTGCGCGCGCGATTATTGAGAAGCACCATGGCACAATTATTGCAGATAATGGAACGATGGGTGGGGCACGTTTTCAAGTGCGATTGCCACGATTAGCGGGAGAGTGAACAAGTGAAACGGGTGTCCCTACAGCCAGCATTACAACGCTATTTGTTAAGCTTGCTTGAGGTGGCTGTTTTATTAGTCTTTGTTATGATAGCCTTGCTGCTGTTTGCTAAAATCATCGTCTACATATTGCCGTTTATCATCGGGTTTGTGATTGCCGTGGTTCTCTTTCCGCTTGTCCATGTTTTTGAACGGTGGGGAATGTCTCGCCGTGTATCGATCGTTTCCACTTTGGTGTTGGTGATAGGTGGTTTACTTGGTTTAATAGGATTTGTCGCTGTGCAGGGGGCAGAAGAAGCGATCAGTCTTTCACAAAGTTTGCCGCATTATTTTCATACTTGGGCGTACTCTGTGTCGCAATGGATAGAGCAGGGTATGGCTGTCTATGGGCATCTTCCTCCGAAAATCGTATCTGCTGTACAATCTGCAGCTCTGACCGCAGTAGATCAAGTTCGACAAGTGGCCTTGGCTTTATTATCAGGATTTTTCTCTGGTGTAGCTTTTTTGCCCGATGTGATCGTGGTTGTTGTAATTTCTGTTGTTGCAGCATATTTTTTTATGGCACAGCGAGAATCCATGATAGGTGGTCTAAAAAAGATCTTACCCCCTGGGTGGGCACCGAAGTTAGGGCTAGTTGCAGGAGATGTTGGCCGCGCCTTGGCTGGCTTGGCCCGTGCCCAAGCTATTTTGATTATCGTCACAAGTGTCATCTGTGTGATCGGATTACTTGTGATGGGTGTGCACTACGCGCTTATTTTAGGGACGCTCATTGGGCTTACGGGTTGGGTTCCCATTTTAGGATCGGGTATTGTCACGTTACCGTGGGCGATCGGGGCAGTGGCTTTAGGCAATTACGTGCTCGCTATCAAGATTTTACTCTTGCAGGCAGTCGCATCGCTTGTCCGTCATACGATTGAACCTAAAATTCTTGCTTCAAATATGGAGTTAGGGACGTTTGCTACGATGTTTGGCATGTACGTAGGGTTGACGAGTATGGGATTTATCGGTCTGTTGCTAGGTCCCATTTTGCTAATTGCCTTGCGGTCCCTGATTCGTGCACGAATGTTCATCGATTTTTTCCCGAATTCCGAGAAGTTGGGCTTACCATCAAAAGACGCAAATAGTGGCCAGAAAATGGATTCTGACCACTAACGTTGTGTCATTCTGTTGTAAAGCGTTCTGCATTTCCATGGGCATCAACACGAAATCGTGGTTTTAGTGCATCATTTTCGGCATCGAGAAGTCTTCTAGCTCGTTCCATGATTGCAAGAAGTGTACGCGAATCTTCTTCGATCTGCTCTGTGGCTACTGCCGGTGCAGTAGGTGGCGTCGCACTAATCGCAGTGATCTGTGGCAGAACGGACGATGTCGTGGAAACCACCGGTTGTGTTATGTGTTCTTCTAAGTCTCGTTTTTCCCTTGCTAATTGCTTCACTTCATCAGAAAGTTCGTGATAACGACGTTCAAAATCACGTAGCCCTCGAATCAGGAGATCCAAGGTGAATTCATGATCTGCGCCAAGTACAATTTGTGTACGATTTGGCCGTCGATTACGTCTTTCCTCCAGTGCTTTTCTACGTATCTGTTTGGCTTCGCGAATGGCGTCTTCATAATGCCTACGTACAACACCGTTCCAGCGATAACCGCAAGCTGCTGCGGTTCGGCCTAAAAGTGCGGCAGCTTCATCAAAAGCAACAAGCTGAGTACTGCCCTCTCGAATATGTCGCAAAACAAGTTCTGCTAACGTGACATCGTCCTCGGGAGTCCATGCATCCGAACGTGAAGCCCATCGCTCCATGACTTCCATTTCAGGTTCCCTCCAAATCATGATAATATCTTTATGTCCGAAATCTGGAAGAAAGATACCTGTCAATGTTGTTCGATAATGCATGATATGTTTATAGAAGTGTTCTAGTGATGATTAAGCTGATAGATGATGAAAATCTAGGGCGAGAATATTTTTGGTAGAAGTACGTAGCTTTTGTGCAATGGCTACGTGTTCTTTGTGTACACTGTAGGCCTCCAGACTTTTTTCATCGACAAATGTTGAGGTAATCGCTGCGTCAAAGCCTTGACTACGAGATGAAAAGTTATGACCTACGTGATAGCTGACAATTCCAAGGATTTTATCTTTTAATGTCAATAACTCCGCAAGAATTTGGTTTCTAGTTTCATTTGTTACATCCTCTTTCCAAGTGATTAAAACGATATGTTCAACCATAGTGGTGCCTCCTCATTTGTTGTCAAGAATAAGCCAATTATATGTCTACTCGGTGGGCATGAACAGACTTGGTATCTGTGATACACTAAAACATAAAGAATGAGGCGGAGGGGTTCGAAATGGCTGGAGAAGCGATTTTGGCTTTTGTTCCCGATCTCATGTTTTCCGTACGGTTGCGTGAGGCAGCAGCAAATTTTCATTGCACAGTATCCATCGTGTCAAACGATCAAGCTTTTATCGATCGATTACAGGTAGTGAAACCATCGATCGTCGTGCTTGACTTGGCAGCAGTGGGACCAACGCTTGAGTCGCTGGTGCGACAAAGTAAAGAGCATGGTAGTAGAGTACTGGCTTATGCAGCACATGCAAAGCGGGATCTTGTGGCGAGGGCGCAGTCAGCACAGGTTGATGATATTTATGCGAGTACGCGTTTTAAAACGGATATAAATAGTATTTTAGGCAAGTGGTTACTAAGGTGACAGAATTGCAACTTCATATATTACACACAAATGATGTTCACAGTGAACTTTTGTCGTATGCTCGACTTGTAACGCAAATGCGATCATTACGACAAAAGTTGACTGATGAGGGTTTTGATGTACTGTGCTTTGACTTAGGCGATCATATCGATTTATCAAATCCCTTGTCCTATGCGACGATGGGTAGGATCAATGCGAATGTACTAAACGTTGTAGGTTATGATGGTTTAGTTTATGGTAATAACGAAACGGTTACCGTAGATCATGCAGTATGGAGCGAATTAGCAATCCTTTCGCAAACGCCAATGTTTTGCAGTAACATTGCTATGCCGGATAATGAATGGCTTGTTCCATCTGGTATGATTTTTACGGTTTCCGGCGTAAAAGTTGGCGTTTGCGGAGTTACGGTGGAGTATAGGAACCTATTAGAGACCATTGGCGTCGCTTCTCAAGATCCTGTTTCTCTAGCCTTTAACCTATGTCAAAATTTATACCATGCGGGCGCAGATGTGGTAATCCTACTATCTCATCTCGGACTTCACATTGATGAAATGTTGGTTGATCAAGGAATTGCTGCAGATATTATCATAGGATCACATACGCATCAATTTCTCACAAACGGTATCAAACGAAAAAATGTGTGGATTTTTCAAGCAGGCAAACACGCAAAAGCTTTTGGTCATATCACGATGACCGTAGGCAAGGATAGGCATTTGGAGTGTGTCACGGGGTGCTTAGAGTATACGCAAGAAGATACACCCATGGATGAAGCCGTAGCGCAAGTCATTGACACGTACGTGCCAATCGCTCGTGATGAATTGCAAAAGTCAGTAGCGGTAATCCCTACCCATCTAGCGCACTCCTTGTTTGGTGAATCACAAATGGTGAATTTGTTATGTGATCAGATGAAAGAGACATTAGAAGTGCAAGTGGCCATCGTCAATGGTGGCGTGATAACAGCAGGTTTTCGTATGGGTCCGGTAAAAAGGGGAGATCTACTCGCCGTTTGTGCAACACCTATGCGTGCCGTAGTGATAGACGTAACCGGTCATCAATTGTTACAACTTTTTAGTGATAGTTTGCGTAAAGATCTCATTGCGAGTCAAGGTATTGGATTCGGATTTCGTGGACATTTTGTCGGGCGCCTGCATATTGCAGGCGGCGAAGTATGGATCGATCGTGAGATGTCGGAAGAATTGTGTGATGAGCAGGTTCTCACCATGATGATCGCTGGGAAACCTATCGATCTCACGCAAACATATCGCATAGCTGTGTGTGAATACGTTGCATTGTCTTCTCTATTTAAGGCGATAAAGGGTCCCGCATTCAGGTACCAGGCACCGATGCTTCGTACCATGTTAGAGAAGGGATTGCAGTCTCAATCTATACTAAATAGCGCGAGAAAGCCCCGCTATCGACACCAAGATCAGAAGATTCTTTAGGAGCAAATAAAAATGCCGCGTTTTAAAGTTGACGTTCCTGCTGTTTTGCGTATGCTCGAAAGTTTGTATCCGGACGCGCAATGTGCACTACATCATAGAAATGCGTTTGAACTTCTTATCGCAACGATTTTGTCTGCGCAATGTACAGATAAAATGGTCAATGAGTTGACGCCAACCTTATTTGCAAAGTATCCTACACCACTAGCTTTAAGCGATGCTGCGGTGCCAGATGTAGAGATGATGATTGCTCGTTGTGGATTATATAAGACAAAAGCGAAAAACATTATTCGTACGAGCCAAATTCTTGTGCAAGACTATCATAGTCAAGTTCCTGATCAACTTCCCCTTTTGATCGCGCTTCCCGGTGTTGGTCGAAAAACGGCCAACGTTGTTTTATCAAACGCTTTTCATATTCCTGCGATCGCTGTTGATACGCATGTACAACGCGTTTCCAATCGTTTGGGTCTGGCTAACAGTGATGATGTTGCAAAAACAGAACAACAACTTATGAAGAAAATTCCTCGTCCTTTATGGTCTTCTGCACACCACTGGTTAATTTACCATGGCAGATTAGTATGCCATGCGCGATCCCCTAAGTGTTCTTCCTGTGCATTACAAACATTGTGTCGGTATGCATACTCCTTCCATCCCGGGGGATAGTAGCCATAGGACATTTTGTCTATGGTGCGGGGTGGATTTTTTGGCTATAACAAGTTTTTTCAAGCGACTTTTGTCAGTGGATGACCGTATTTTAGATCAAGAATTCCAATTAACCCCTGTGACAGATGAAAATCCATCGTATAAAGAAACGCAAACACAACCTAGGAACAATCAGCAAAGAGCTTCAGGCGGTTCTTTTCGCCTCAAAAAAACGATCGTGCGGTTTGGCGAGCGGTATCGAGTTGATGATGTAACGGTAAATACCGTTCATGGGCACAAAGAAGTCACATCGATCTCGTATGTTGAATTACAACAAAGAGCTTTTAAGCGAACAAGTAAGATGAAAAAAGGATCGTCGGCAGAAGAACCCCCCGTTTTTATCCAGTATGCTTTAGCTGATAATCAACAGATTCTTGAGAAAGTTTTTCGTCTGCCTATCAATGCGGACATCATCATACGTAAATTTCGCCTTGGCGGTGAACACGTAGCTGATGCCATGGCCATTTTTGTAGATGGAATCGCTGATAAGACAATCATCAATAACCACATTCTTGAACCGCTCATGATGTTGTCTGATTTGGAACATGACATTGCTTCCTTAACATTAGAAGATCGAGTACAAAATGTCTTGTTGCCTGGCAATCAGGTGATGAAATTTTCCACGTATAAAGATGCCATTGAAAATATCCTAGCTGGTAGTACTGTCTTGTTTATTGATGGCGTTAATGTAGTTATCTCTGTAGAAACTAAGGGATGGGAACATCGGCCTGTGGGAATCAATCAGACCGAGGCCGCAGTTCGAGGGCCACATGATGCCTTTACGGAAAATTTTCGATCCAATACAGGACTTGTTCGTTCAAAACTTCGATCACCGAATCTTATTACCGAGATGAGACAGTTAGGAACGCTTGCCTCCACAGATATTGCGATTATGTATATGGATGGTGTGGTTAACCCGAACGTCGTAAAAGAAGTGATGCGCCGAATTGAGAGCATTAAAGTAGATTATGTGCCAGAAAGTGGCCTTGTGGAGCAATTTATCGAGGATGCACCGATGGGTGTTATCCCTAAGTTGCTGTCGACGGAGCGCCCAGATCGTGTAGCATACGGTCTAACAGAGGGTCAAGTTGCTATTTTTGTAGGGCATAGTCCGTATGTTCTGCTTGTACCAGTACTCTTCTGGTCGTTGTTGCAGACAGCAGAGGATGCTTATTTACATTGGCCTTTTGGCACATTTATCCGCTTTATTCGGGTCATTGCTTTGTTTATTGCTTTGCTTTTACCAGCTTTATATATTTCTGTTACGAATTTTCATCCGGAAATGATCCCGACGGAAATTATGTTATCCATCGCCTCATCGCGTGAACGGGTTCCATTTCCTGTTGTGATTGAAGTATTGATTATGGAGTTTTCTATTGAATTAATCCGCGAGGCGGGAATACGAATACCGTCAGTAATTGGCCCTACTATTGGCATCGTCGGTGCACTTATTTTAGGGCAAGCGGCTGTAGCGGCAGGTATTATCAGTCCACTTTTGATTATTGTCGTGGCGGTTACTGCATTAGGTTCTTTTACGATGCCAAACTACAATTTATCATTTACGGTACGTGTATTGCGCTTTGGATTTATTGCGAGCGCTGCTGTCTTTGGTTTTTATGGTATCATTTTGCTCTTTATGGTACTGATGATGCACGCGGTTACGTTACGTAGTCTTGGGGTGCCCATTCTTTCCCCAATTGCCCCTAGACGAAACAGTTCGCCTGATACGATTTGGCGAGCACCCGCTTATAAAATGGAGGTGCGGCCCAACCCATACTTTCCTATTCGCAAAAGACGACAAACGCCTATGTCTCGATCTTGGAGCCCACTTGCCAAAGATGCAGATCAGATGGCACAGGATCGAGGTGATAATGATGAAGAAAAGCGCAAATAATTCATCGTCGTCGATCCGCATCGGCCGAGTAGGTATTGCAGAACTCACAGCACTTATTACAATTTACTGTTCGACGGATGTGTTCTTGAGTTATCCATCACGCGTTGCTGTTGAAGGTGCTACTGCCGCATGGATGATTCCACTCTTTGCAGGTGTAATTAGCTTTGCTGTGTTTTTACTCTTGTACCTTGCGATGAGAAAAACACCAACGCAAAATTTGATGGAACTTGTTACGAACTCGTTGTCGCCTGTGATCGGGATTCCGGTCGCGATCGCCTTTAGTATTTTCTTTTTCTTGCAAACAGCTATCGTTATGCGCGAATTTACGGAAACGGTGGTCACTACAGTATTGCCGCGAACGCCATCGGAGATTGTCGCTGCAAGTTTTTTGATTGTGGTCGTGTACTACGCCTATAAAGGGCTCGAAGGATTGACTCGGGTAGCCGTTCTGATCGCCTATATCCTTGGCGTAGGTTTCGTGGTTTTGTTGGTTTTGCCCTTGACGTGGTTTCATCTTCCTTACTTGATGCCACTTGCAGGCCGCGGCTGGTCTGTTACCTTGGTACATTCATTCTTAAATACAAGCGCCTTTGCCAATGTGCTCATGCTAGCCATTTTGTATCCTGCGGTGCGCAATCAGCAACATTTTGTACGAATAGGGTTGATGAGTATCTTCTTTACTGCGCTTACAATGTCTGCTGTATTGTTTGTTGTGTTAGGTGTTTTTACCGATGCAGTTAGCGGACAGGTGTCATTTCCGTTGTATCAATTAGCACGATTAATTTATGTCGGTCGTTTTGTTCAACGATTAGAATCAGTCTTCGTTTTTTTATGGACGGCGGGAGCTGTGCTTAAAATGGGGTTTGGTTTATGGTTGAGCGGTTACTTATATGCAAGTGCTTTTCGGATGCCGGTGTACCGTCCGATCATATTTCCCATGGCCTTGTTGCTGTATATTTTTGTTTTTCTGCCTCAAAACATCATGACTATAGAAGCCATTGAATCAAGGATTATCGAGCCATTTGGTTGGATTGTGGAGTTACTAACACCCTTGTTGCTGGTGATCGTTTCCGTTTTTATCAATCGCCTACGCGGCGCAAATCAGCAGGCACAAAGTTAAGTGCCTGCCTAGAGGGGGATGATACAATGAATGCAGTGGCATTTTTACTTGAATTTTTGGTGGCCATTGGGGTTTTGCTTTATGCGTTAAATTTCATCCGCTGGCTCTGGAGCGCAAAGCATATTCTTTCAACCGTGGGTGCGAGTGTTTTGACCCTTTTGACCAGTGTTTTAAGTATCACTTATTTAGTATCGAAACTCTTTTTTTGAAGGATGGATCCATGCTGTAGTAATTCACTTACCGTCACAAACTGATAGCCATCTTTATGCAAATGGGCTAATATGATGGAAAGAGCTTCGACCGTTTGAGATCGTTTTCCACCGCCGTCATGTAAAATTAAAATATCCCCTGGATCCACATTTTTGATCACTGTGTTCACAATTTTTTGCACACCTGGCCGAGACCAGTCTTTCGCATCCACATCCCAAGTCCACATCGCGATTTTATGATTGGTTTTTCGCGCCATCGATAAAAATTGCATAGTCAAATGTCCGCCAGGTGGTCGTAACAAGGAAGGTCGAACACCTGTTAAGGATTGTACGGTCTTATCGCACATTGTAATATCAGATGTTGTAACTTCTGATAGCTGTCGATGGTGTTCAGTATGATTGCCAATTTCATGGCCGTCCTGTTTTATACTAAGGAGTAAGTTAGGATACTGTCTGGCTACCGATCCAATGACAAAAAATGTTGCGTGGGCATGGTAGTGATGTAATATTTGCAGTATTTTTGGTGTGAATTGTTGGCTTGGTCCATCATCAAACGTAATAGCAATTATGGGTTGGCTGGTAGTTATGGAGTATACGATCCATCCATCCCCTTTTTGCGTCCAATAGGGACTACCACGGACGGCCCCCTGTGCAGTCTGTACAAAAAGTGGAGAACAACACAAAAGTAGGGAAAGTAGATATTTGCGAAATCGTTTCAAGACAGACCCCCCTCGCCGTTTATAGGTAGTATGCCTAGTTTTGCGCATGAAATAAGCAAAGGTAATTGGAGTGATCGATGTTGACACAAGTACAAATCTATACGGATGGAGCCTGCAGTGGTAATCCAGGGCCAGGTGGATGGGCAGCTATTTTGGTTTCTGGAATTCATGAAAAAGAGCTCTCAGGTGGAGAACCACATACAACAAACCAACGTATGGAACTACAAGCCGCCGTTGAGGGGCTCAAGGGGCTAAACCGAGCCTGCCAGGTGATTCTTTACAGTGATTCAGCGTATTTGGTCAATGCGATGACGAAAAAGTGGTATCTTACTTGGCAGAAAACAGGATGGGTTAATAGTAAACGCGAACCAGTAAAAAACAAGGACTTATGGGAGCAATTACTCCAACAAATCGAGATACACGATGTTCAATTTGGCAAAGTCAAAGGGCATAGCGGTCATCATTACAATGAACGGTGTGATGCTCTGGCACGTGCTGCCGTTAAAAAAGGGTAAAGTGAAAGGTTGCATATGATTACTTTTGAATTGTCACAGGGGAAGTTAAAAGCAATTGCCAAAGAAATTGGCATTCAGGTTATTGGAGTAACGGATGCAGAACCATTTGATGATTTGATGCCCTTTTTACAACGCTATTATGAAGAAGGACGAGCGTCAGGGTTTGAATACCCTGTTGTTGAGCAAAGAATTGATGCTAAAACGTTGTTAGCGGATGCACAAAGTTTGATTAGTATTGCCGTGCCATATATTACGCAAGAGACGAGAACTGTATCACGCCCCAAGGAGCCGCGCGGAATGGTGTCCGTCTATTCATGGGGTAATGATTACCATCGCATTTTACGTGATAAGTTACAACACGTGGCTAAAAAGATTGAAGAAGCGGTAAACAGACCGATTCTGTCAGTATGCGCCATCGATACGAGTGCGCTTGTTGATCGAGCAGTAGCTGCCAGATCAGGAATTGGATTTATTGGTAAAAACTGCTCTTTAATTACTGATGAATACGGATCGTGGGTATTTTTAGGAACGCTTGTGACCGATGTGATTATTGAAAAAATGCACGAAGATGTAACACGGTGGGATGATTGTGCTGATTGCACGTTGTGTTTAACGGCTTGTCCAACGGGGGCACTCATCAAGCCCTTTGAAATTGATGCGAAGCGATGTTTATCGTACGTGACACAAATGAAAGGCATCATTCCAGAGGAATTTCGAGCACCGCTTGGCCGCCGCGTATGGGGTTGCGATACGTGCCAGACAGTTTGCCCCAAAAATAAAGGGAGTTTAGTAGCGCAAGAGCCTGATTTTAGCCCTGACGCAGAACTTTGCTTTCCTGATTTGTATCATATATTGTCTTTATCCAATCGCGCATTTTTGCGTGAGTTTGGCCACACATCCGCAGCATGGCGTGGAGCGAATGTGTGGCGCAGAAATGCACTGATTGCTCTAGGTAATATGAGAGATCGTCGAGCCATGCCGCTTGCTATTAGCCTCTTAGCTGACGTAAGACCAGAAATACGTGCTAGTGCTGCATGGGCCATTTCACAAATTGATCCAAAGGGTGGGCAAGAAAAGGTACGACAAGCGTATGAAAACGAACAAGATACTGCTGTACGCAAAGATATGCAATGGGCAAGGGAGGATTCTTCTGTACTTAGGCTTGGTGAGTGACTTTTTTAGCAAATTCGTTAAGAAATTCATGACGACTTTCCTCTTGGAAGATAGCCTGTCTAAAAGTTTTTAGCCATTGTTCGCGAGAGGAAAGAGAGACATCTCCCTGATTTACGTACTGATAAAGAAGATTTTCAATTCGAAACGGGAATGTCAGCATCGCTTGTAAGATAAGATAATCCCCTTGGGAAAGCGGACGCGTGCGATTATAGGCGATCAAAGGAGCAAGTAAAGTGACATTTGACCAAGTACCGCTTTCTTGCATGATGTGACGGATCAAATGTGCCAAATCGACTACTCGTGGACTGTACCTCATCTCTTCAAAGTCGGCGAGTTGAATAAAACCTGATGGATGTAATAATAGGTGTTTACTTGTGACATTAAAATAACAAAGACCGGGCTTTTGCTTAAATCGATTCAAAGTGATTCTTGCATCTGACGATTGCAGCAGGGAAAGCGCGCGGCCCGCATCCGCTTCTAAGCGTGTTGCGTGTTCTGCGATGGTGTGTTCAATATCTTTGGCGATTGAGGTATGCGAGGTACGATGCAACGAATAAAGCAAAGCTTTTTTCTTCGCTTCAAGATCTGCATTAACATCAAATGTGCCTGGAATTACGGAGTTTTTGTTTGAGATGATGTCTAAGGATCGTTCGTATAATTTAGCGAGTGTTTTAGCACAGGATCCCGCTTGTCTCGTGGATGTTAGTCGTACTGGTTCACCTATTAACCACTCGGATGCATAGTAGGTGGCCCCATTTTCAACTACATAAGGAAGGCCTTGCTGCGTACGAAGGATTCGAGTACCATAGGCGAACCCTTTTTCGCGTAATTGGTCGAGTGTATCTGCTAAAAATAAGATTCGCGCACGATTGAGACGCGTTTTCTTTAAAGCATAAAGGTTACCTGAGCTTGTTTCGATTTGCCAAATACCTTGTACACGGTGAATGTGTGCAATATCTTCCTTGTAAGCTGAATGAATGGTAGCTTCTAGGGGTTGTGAAATCTCTGGATTTATTTCTTTTGGCGGTGCGTAAGCTGTATTTCGCATCATTGCACCATTTTGGTGAGAACCACTTGGGCGGACAATATTCGCTGTTTCAGGGTTTGCTTGAGACTCCCTGACTACCGAAGGTAGCGGTTTCTTTAGCGGATTTTTCTGGATTTTACTGTGAAAATGCGCCTTTTTATAAGGCGCACCTGATTTGATAGATTTTGTCGACTTTGGCCGTGGACGTGAGGCAGGTTGGTGATCTACTGCAAAAAACTGTCTCGCTACTCTTTTCGCGTTGTCCATGGGATCTGCTTGGCTTTCAGGCATCGATTCTTTATCCTCAACGGTTCTTTCCTGGTGCTCCTGCCGCAAAATGGCTGGTGGTTTCGTTAGCTCAGACCATAAAGTTTGTAGCCAAGGAGGCACATTACCTGCATTCAATATGACACACCCCCACACGGGCAAATACCCTTTGCCTTTATCGTATGATGAGATGAGGTTGATTGATCAAATTAGACATGGTTTCAGCAAAAGTCGTCGCTTCTTTAGCAAAATGAAGGACGTTTTTTTCATCGTATCGATCGACAGGACCTGAAACAGATAATGCGGCGATTACTCGACCTAAGTGATCTGTGATAGGAACTGCTACGGCAGCTGCGCCTAGCTCTCTCTCTTGAATACTTACAGCATACTTTTGCTCAAGAACCACATTCATTTGACGAGTGAGTTCTTCAAAGGCAAAGTCCTGAGGGAAAGCATGTATGTGTTTGAGATCCTCAAGTAATGCAAGACCACCGTAAGCAAGAAAGATTTTCCCTGAGGCACCTATGTAAAGTGGAAAACGATGACCAATATTAGCCACTCGGCGAACAGCCTGAGTTCCTTCAACGGCTTGGATACGTATTCTTTCTGCCCCGTCTCGAATGTAAAGGCTAATCGTCTCTCCGAGCAGGTTTCTCAGTTCGGTCATTAAAGGTAATAAAATAACTGATAAATCTTGATCATGGTGAACATGGGAAGCTAATTGCAATATGCTCCAACCTAGTTGATACATGTCGGAATGCGTATCACGCCGCACAAATCCGCGACTTTCTAGTGATGATAGTAGACGATGTACCGTGCTTTTATGAAGGGAGACGCGTCTTGCAATTTCTGTTAAACCCAGTTTGTTTTCGTCCGATTCGGTGAAGCAAAGTAAAATATCCAGTGACCGTTCAACGGCACGTACGGTATTGGTGCGTTCCATATGTCATCTCTCTTTGGCGATAGTGTACCACAATGGGCTTTTGTGAGCATACATTGGTGCAGGAGGTGCACCTAGTATGGACGACACATCGAAGCTTATAAAAGAGTGGTTTTCGCAACGTAGCGCTCGTTGGCTACCTGGGCATAGCACGAAAATGGATCAAGAAGCTTTTCTTAGACAAACGATGAACAAACGACGTGCCGCAGTTGATCGCAAGGTCATTACAGATGTACAAATCACAGGTAGTCGGTATGTTGATAATGAGCAGTCAATCATGGAGGTCGATGTGATTGAATACATCCGGTTTTTGTATGACATCGGCGATTCCATGGAACACGAAGAACGTTTTATTCCGCATGTGTTGACATGGCAACGAGGTGAAAATGAACCGATAGATCATCAACAATTGAATGAAGCGGTACACGAAAACACGGAATTGATCAACTTCGATAAGGATGCTGTATTAACGAACAGGGACTATCGATTTTTATATGATCGTGTTCTTGCTATGAAATATGCGGAACGTTGGTGGAATGAGCGCAATCGTGAATACGTCAATATGGGCGTTGATTGTACAAATTACGTGTCACAGGTACTGCATGCAGGAGGATTTCCTTTCACAGGTAAAATGACAAAACGTGAAGCAGGCTGGTGGTACCAGTTTGGTTCGAAACCTGATTGGAGCTTCTCTTGGTCTGTCGCACATGCCCTAGCTCTATTAATGATAAATCACCCGGAATCATTTCATGCACAAATTGTTGATCAACCGGAGAATCTAACTATTGGTGACATGATTTCTTATGATTGGAAGGGAACCGGGCAATATACGCATAGTACGGTCGTTACAGGTATGGATGCTAACGGTTATCCACTTGTAAATGCACACACAATTGACAGTCATAAGAGATTTTTCTCCTATGAAGACAGCTATGCATTTACACCATCAACCAGGTACCTTTTCACTCATTTTACGAACTAAAAGTGGTTCTCATTGCGGTTGTTCGTCGTGTCATGTATAGTAGGCACGGAGGATTGAGAGCTATGCATATTGTCATGTTCGAACCATTAATTCCGCCCAATACGGGCAATGTTGCAAGAACCTGTGCCGCAACGGGAACTGTGTTACATCTAGTAAAACCGTTAGGATTTCAGATCGATGATAGATCCTTAAAACGTGCTGGATTGGACTACTGGCATCTAGTCGATGTTCGTTTACATGAATCCTTGACAGAAGTGATTGAAGAAGCTGAAGCAAATGAAGCAAACTTTTACTTTTTTACTAAGTTTGGAAAGAAAACGTATAGCGATGTACGTTATAATGCTTCCGATTATCTCGTCTTTGGCAAGGAAACCACTGGATTGCCAGATTATGTCCATACTACGTACCCAGATAAAGGTTTACGGCTTCCAATGGGGCCGCAAATGAGGTCCCTTAACCTTTCTAATACGGTTGCCATTGCGTTGTACGAGGCATTGCGGCAACTTAGTTTTCCTGGTTTAGGTTAGGGGATGGGGTGAACCCACGAAGAACCCACTGCTCCAGATCGGGTGCAAGAATTATAAGATCCATATTAGGATCAGTGAATAAGTGGTGTAGTGCTGCCATACTAATTGATCCAAAGATGGACCATGCCCCGGTCTGGGGATCACCCGGCAAAAAATCTCCTGATTGTATACCTGCTTGTACGATACTTTGAATGGCATTCACATAGTGCACCAACATGCGCCGAAACTCTCGCTGTCGGCTGTCATCACCCCATGCTTCGCGTAACAAAATGATACATAAATCACGATATTCCCGAAAAAAGTTTAACTGTTCTCTTATGATCGTTTTAATTTGATCGATTGGTGTGTCGGTGTCATCGACTTTGGATAAGACACTTTCTTTAAGTAATTCAGTACCTTCGACAACGAGAAAAAGAAAAAGTTCCTCCTTACTTTTGAAATGGTAGTAAATTGTTCCCTTAGCCACATTGGCACGCGATGCAATTTCATCCATGGTTGCTTTTTCAAAACCTCGCAATGAAAATACATCGATAGCGGCCTGAAAGATCAGACGCGTTTTTAAAGAAGCCATCTTATTCACATCCTCGTATAATGATCATTCAAAAAACGGCAACCCGCACGCAAGCCGTGCATAAGCATAATAGCACATCCCTCGAGATGGAATCGCTAGTCCGTGTGTCAAAGGGGGTAAATGGCATGGGAATACTTGACCGTCTGGCTGCTTACCGAGCACAAGAAGAAGAATTGTTGTGGGAAGGAACCATGGCTGACTACATTGAACTTGTAAAAAAACAGCCTAGTATTGCTGAAACTGCACATTCACGTATCTATCACATGATCGCTCGGGCAGGTATTGATGAAGGGGAGAATGGAAGAAAACAATATCGTTTTTTTGCCGATGAATTGTTTGGCCTGGATCAACCTTTGGAACGATTGATCGAGGAATACTTTCATTCGTCAGCAAAACGACTTGACGTACGAAAACGCATTTTACTTTTGATGGGACCTGTAAGTGGCGGAAAGTCAACTATTGTTACGTTACTCAAGAAAGGCCTTGAACGATATTCAAGGACACCGACTGGTGCTTTGTATGGCATTAAAGGTTGTCCCATGCACGAGGAACCACTGCACCTCATTCCTGAATCAATGCGAAAAGATGTTGAAGAAGAACTTGGTGTACGCATCGAAGGGAGCCTTTGCCCGTCATGCCGTGTGAGGTTACAAACTGAGTACGGAGGCACGATTGAAAATGTCTTAGTGGAACGTGTCTTATTATCGGAAGAAGAACGGGTGGGCATAGGCACATTTAGCCCATCGGATCCCAAAAGTCAGGATATTGCAGATCTCACAGGCAGCATTGATTTTTCCACGATCGCTGAGTATGGATCAGAGAGCGACCCGCGGGCATACCGTTTTGATGGTGAACTGAACAAGGCTAATCGGGGACTGATGGAATTTCAAGAAATGCTAAAGTCTGATGAAAAATTCCTCTGGCATCTCCTTTCGTTATCGCAAGAGGGCAATTTTAAAGCCGGTCGTTTTGCCCTTATCTCAGCCGATGAAATGATTGTAGCGCATACGAATGAAACGGAATACCGGACTTTTGTAAACAATAAACGCAATGAAGCACTCC
>JAKADA010000065.1 GCA_021820975.1 Bacillota bacterium | reverse complement strand
AGTTGGTACTAATGCTAGTACTGAAGTTGGTACTAATGCTAGTACTGAAGTTGGTACTAATGCTAGTACTGAAGTTGGTACTAATGCTAGTACTGAAGTTGGTACTAATGCTAGTACTGAAGTTGGTACTAATGCTAGTACTGAAGTTGGTGCTAACAATAAAAAGTCTATATCGTCAGAATCTAAAGATGCTCATGAATATCTAGAATTATATTTAAAAGAATCTATTCAACGTCTTTACTCTGTACATAATGGGAAAATCGTTAAGCAAAAGAAAATGGACACTTACACACAATCAAGCTTATATTTGGACAACCATCTTGAAGTAAAGCTAAAAAAGTTTCTCAAACAAAATGGAATCGACCAATCCTCCTTCATTAATGTGGCTATCAGTTATTTTTTAAAACAATTAGGGTACTGAAAGAATCGGGGGAATGATCCGTGCCGCGAATAAAACGAACAAAAACGCTTGAAAATTGGACGACAGATCTTATCAATGAAGAAAACCAAGAATCAATTATGAAATTAGCAGCAGCCTCGCTAGCACAAGAAAATCCATTGAACAAACTAAATAAGCAGCTATCCTCAACTCAAGCGCTGCTCATTGAGGCCTTGAAAGTAAAAGAAGCAGGATATAACGCTGAAATAGAACAAACACTTCAAAAGTTGAGTGTGCATGTCAAACTCTTAGAATCCGCAATAGAAAATAGACAAATTTTGCACAAGGAACGTACGTATTTTCTTGAACAAAAGGTTGCCGAAGCTGGGATTTTTGCTGTACAAAAAAATAATAAAAAGCGTAGCTCAGAAAGTAAGATTGTTAGAAAAATTCGTAAGGGTTCTCTTCGATATACCCCTGGTGAAGAACTAACAGCCTTTGACGCCAAAGTCTTAATGTCCTTACATAAACTTTGGGAAAATAAAGGCAGACATAAAGAACTTACAGTAAACATGTATGAGATTTTACGAGCATGCCACATGAATCCCAGTGGTGATTCTTACAATTTGTTAGAAAATTCACTTTTACGATTATTTAGAGCCGAAGTAGTTTTTCAAGATCTCAATCAAGAATCTGAAGGTGAAACTTTCATTCATCTGCTCCAAGAGGTGGGATTCGAACGCGGACGTGCTGAACAAGGAAAAGATGCAAAATTCACCTTACTATTCACGGATCGCATATACAATTCTATGGCAGCCGGCTATTTCGAACGATTTAGTGGGGCATTACTAACCGATCTATCAACGAGCACAGCACAAATTCTTATGATTGCTCTGCAGCCTGAATTTAGAAAGAGTATCTACGAGTGGACCTTAGATGAAGTATGTCAAATGATTGACCTTACTTCAGGCAGACCATCCACTCGAAAAACTTCTATTCAACGAGCCCTATCTGAACTTGAAACCTACAAGCACATTAGTAAATTTCGTATTTGGGATGATTATTCAGGTTTAACTAAAATTTGGGTAGTACCAGGTAGTATTTTACTCGAAGAAGATAAAGTAATTAAAGAGCACTGGGAACAATTCGAGGGTGACATCAAGTGCTGGTCCTTCGATAAAACGCCTGATATTCTAGCAAAAGACGTCTAAAATATTATTGCAACGCCAAAAAAACAACAAATTACACTATTTTGCGTTATTCAAACCACGTGGTTAACGTCATTCAAACCACGTGGTTTTGCTATTTCAACAACGAGGTTATGTACATCGAACCACGTGGTTTGTCATTTGAACCACGTGGTTTTGTCAATTAACTCACGTGGTTTTGTCAATTGAACAACGAGGTTGCTAATAATATTGAATAACTAGTAAATTAAACTCAGTTACCAAACCTTGCTATTAAAAATAGAATCGAAGTGAAATTCGTCCAAAAAACAAGAAAAATGATCAATACTTTGTTGATACAATGAATACAAAGTCAGAACAAGCCGAACAAATCAATCATAAGCATAGCTTGCTAACACCATAAACACATCTACGTCGTTTACAGAAAAGGGCAACGAAAACGTAGGCTTTAAGATTTTGAGTTGCATCAAACATAAGTTCGGTCTATAATTTTTACCAGAACATGTGTTCGATAAACTCATTAGACGGATTGTCATTGCCTAACGCACCGTCCCTTTCAAGTTAAAGCAAAACACCAATCACGATAATCCTTTCCCAGCTTTGCCGGCAACAGAAAGGAATTGTGGTTGGTGAATAAGGGAAATATTTAAGTGCCTAGTTTGTGTTATTCTATTTTAGTATAACGACACAAACACTATTTTGCAATAAAAAACATATTGCAAACCGTCACTGGCGCTTAAACCAACCCTGCAAATACACCACTGTATAGGGGCGGTATTCATGTATCAAAAAAGATTTTTCAAACAGATCCTATCATACTTTTCTATATGTTCCGAACTTATTTCATATACTCGTCTACTTTTTAAACTTCCCACTCACAACTCACGAGTATCAAAACACCAATTAGTAAACTTGACTCACTCTATTCATTCATTTCTTATGCAAGAAGGTCATATCATATGACACAAATTATTGAGCAAAATCCATCGAGCACGCTGGAAGCCATTTGGGGAGTCCGTCTTTTAGACGAAGGCTTTTTAGGTATGCCTAACCTAGTTGTTCGCAACTATCGACAACTTGGCATTGAACATGGTGAATTCGGACTGATCTGTATAATTCTCACGTATAAACATGACAGTCGTGATCCTTACCCTAGTCATGAAACTCTGGCAGAACATTTGCAATGCAGCACGCGTCAAGTTCGTAAATGGATTGATAATCTTGAAGCAAAACAATTACTACGGGTTGGCCGACGCCGAAATAAAGAGAGCAAACAACTCGGTCCAATGGTGTATAATTTTCACCCACTCATTGATGCTGCATTACTACTAGTGGGGGAAAAACCACTTCCGGAGACAACAGATCAGTGGGACATCGAATACCAATTGCCACAGGAACCTGAAGTTCCACTAGCTCAAAATGCCCGTAAAAGGCCAGTGGAACTTCAAGTACCAGTAGCCGACCTACTGGAACCTCAGGTCCTAAATTTGGGACCTGAGGTTCCAGTGAATAGAATTATTAATAAATTAAAAGATGATGCTTATAACGCGCATACGCACGCGAAGGAAAATATTTCAAATCCCCTTCAAGACATAAAACCTGCGCTTGGGGAATTTCAAGGGACACAGAACTTTATTTCCCAAGCACCTGCAGTTTCTGATACTAACTACTCAACACAGGGAAACTTAGCATTAGCTATTTCCTCCATCGTTGATATTCCAAGCGATGGTGATGAACCCAACCCTGCTTATCAAGCTATAGAGACATTAGCCACGTCGCTCTTACAACGTCCTATGCTTAATGCGCTTGAACTTAACATGATTGACGATTTACTTGAATCGGGTGTAGTGCTTGAAACGATCTTGCAAGGTATACAGGAATCATTTGAGCTATATCAACCAAAATTTTCACGTGATCGTATTCGTAGCTTGCAATACTGTGAGCCACGAATTTGGGAATTGCACGAACACAAACAACATGTCCCGCAAAAAAACGAACATGAAAAACTCATAAGTGATTCACGTCCAACGCAGTCTACACGGTCGAACGGGAATTGGTCACAACGTCCGGCGAATGATTTCTCGCAAAATCTTTGTCAACCCCAAGTGGGGAAATACGAGCGGTTTTATCAAGTTTTTGGTCGTGCTACAGACAAGCCTGGCGTGTACGAGAAAGAATAGCAAAATTCAACAAAAGCTATAGGTGTTTTACTTTTAGCTAAAAATCGTTAAAAGACAAGTTTGTCTAACTCTGATTGCAGCGTGTATCGCAATGAAACAAGAGATTCCGTGCCGCCGTTCCCTCAAGTCTCTTTGCGATGAACCAATGAGGACAAAAAAGTCTAGGATAGCCTTCTTCAAAAACAAAAAACTGCAAAAATCGACTGAAAACTCGGGGTGTTGATGATCAAAAATTTGCTAACCTAAACATAGAAAAAAGCGTATCGAAATATGTGAGGACAGCCAGAGAAAAGGGGAATTCACATGGCGAGAAAGTATACACCAAGAAAGCGAAAAAACGAGGTAATTTTTGTGCAAGTGTCTGTACCGGCTAGTATGGGAGAGGACGAACTGGCCGAAGAAGAGTATACCATTCTTCACACCAATCGATCTGAGATATGGCTACGGGCGTTTGCACGAATATTGCATCGACAGGGGTATCGATTTCATGCGACTACATTTCGCCATTATATCGAGTTGAGATTCCCACAATATGTTTCTATGCTTTTTCCCGAACTAACTTGTACGCAAATGTCGTTACTGGACTTAGCGAAAGAAAAAGAGAAAGAACAAGACCAATGTCGAAGTTGCATCACTGTTTGCCAAGGAATCGAGGAATACTAACGACTAAGCGAGGTGTGCCGACGGTGTTGGAAACTTTAGTTGCTGCGATAGAGATGGGAAATCAACTAACGCGTCGGCGTACTCGTTTGCAAAAAACGATAGAAATATGTGCAGCGGATTTGGGCTTTCGCTGTCGATACCTTGAGGCTATTGAGTCTGGAGAGATTGATCGTATTCCTTGGCCCTCGTTGGCGCGAGAAATCGTTCGAGAGTACGCCTCCTATCTCGGTTTGTCTGGCGAAAAAATAACACGTTACTATTTTGCAAACGAGGTGAAACAAGGTGTATTATTACGCGATTCGGCAGAACGGCATTTCGGATGAAGTAAAAATCATTGCATCCGATAAGGATCCTAATAGCCTGCAAGAGAAAATTTTGTATCATATCGACGCTTTGAATGCGTGTAAGGTCGAAGTGCCTTTATCTTTATATGTTACGGACGAGCAGCAAGCTTCCTATATTCAACTTTTGGGCGATATCTCAACCGAACAGTTTTCCTTGTTCCCCGACGACGCGCCTATAGTAAGCCGCCGTCGGCAAGAAGAGATCGAAAGGCGAGAACGGGAAAAGGAAAACTGCAAGTGCTTGGGTCACGAAATCCTTCTAGGTTATCGTCGAAGTTATAAAGAGTACCGGCTCGTGAAACGATTTTGGCACGAGAAAACGGAAGAAGAACGTAAACACCTAACGGATCTTTTGGATTTTGTCGATATGACGGTCGATGGAATTTCGGACGATCCCGAAGAGAAACGGATGTACCATGATGTGTTGGTGTTAGCGTACCAAAAAGACCGATCGTTTATTGCTATATCGCGGGAGATACACCAAGCGGAGTCTAGCGTAAATAAAAGGATTAACGATATAAAATATCACTTGGGTCGAAGCGCACAAAATGTTCTTACTCGTGAAACACTAGAAGCCATGATTCGACAAAATAAAGTGGATTCCATGATGTGAAAAGCCCTGCTACAGATCAGCAGGACTTTTCTTTTGCTCGTTTTCTTGTATTTGCATGGTCAATAACTGTTCCACCACAAGCTCAATGTCGATATCGTAAGCTATCGCCAATTCATCTAAACGATCCAACATATCACTGGATAAAAACCACTGTACAGGCTCTACGATGCGGTGTTTATAGAGTCGATAGTGCAACAGGTAATCCACATCATTCACAGCGATTTTCTGTCCAGTGACGTAAATCGTCATAGTCGGATTGTCCAAGAGAAAATCCATGGATAACGCAATGTTAAAGTGATCGAGCATCTTAAGTAACGCACGAGAGGAATGGCCTTCGTAATTCGTGCGAAAACGATAGAAGTGATACACAGCCTGATCAGTTTGCACAATGACCTCACACGTGCCATCTTCCTTGGTTTGGATGTCGATTGTATCCACAATTTCCTGCAAGGTCTCGGCATAGGCCACTTCTTCGTCCGTGGTGTGCCAGTGAATAAATACGTGCTTTACACGATCCACATAGCGAATTTCCATAGGATCATCGTCCACTGGTGAAGGAAGAGGATCTAAAACAGCGTCTGTGACGGTTGCTTCTTGACTGCCCAATGTGTCAACGGGAGTTAGCACCCTATCGGCTTCTATAACGGTTGCGGCCACTTCCTGTTGAGTGATTTCTTGTTCGCTTGGGTCCTTTTGGTTTATTCTCGCATCGTCTTCCTCCACGGCATCCCCGAGACTTACTTCCATCACTGAATCTTGTACAATCTCATCTGCTTGTGTTTCAACGATTGTTTTGCGTGTATTCGTTAATTCACCGATCACATCATGTTCTTCCTGAGTAGCAGAAGATAGTATGCGTGTTTCTTCGGACATTTCTTGGCGCTCTATGTCAGGAGCTGGCTCTTCTTGCTCAATTTCTGCATAGGGCGTACGAGGTGCAAAAGATGATGGAAATAACCGTTCCTGTATTTTGGGATGAATACGAACCACTTTCACAAAAATCCCTCCTTGGTTTCTGTTTTCAGTATGCAAGAAAAAGCAAGAGAAAAACTTCGCGTTTTCCGTGCATTTTTCATCCTCTGCCGTATGTCGATCGTGAAAGTGAAAAAATCGAATGAAAACTCGGGGTGTGGGTGTTGAAAAATTTTGTACGCTTGATCTAAGGAAGGGAGGTTTGAACGGATAAGGAAGGGGGGGTATAGCTTTTGAACAATAGTTTGAATACCAACTCGCTGATGAATTCACTACAAAGCAGACTAGGAATCCATAGCGTAAATGTGGGTGGGTTGTTGACGAACGCAACGAATGGTGCAATCAGCATTTTAATTACCGTGATGGACTGGATTTTCCTTGCGGCTGAGCTAGGCATCATGATCGGCGCACTTGTGTTTTTAGTAGGTGCCTTGTTTCACCAAAGCCGTTGGAAACAAACAGGAGGTCGAATCATTACGTTTGCCATTATCGGTTTTATTGTTGGCATGATTGGGCCAGGCGTCATTATGGGTATCAATCATTTCTTTCAAGGATAGGAGTGGATGGGTTTGAAACAACTTCTAAAGCGCGGCTTTCACGGTTTATACGTGTCGGCTTTCGTGCTAGCAGCTACGGTACAGATGGAAGGTGGACAAGCGTTTGCTGCAACCACCGCAACCACAACGGCCAATCAAGTACTCAGTAACACAAAAAACTCAGTGCTTGGAGGAAACACCTCAAGCACAACAAATGTTTTTTCGTTCATTGGGAACTTGATCACGGATATCGTCACGGTAGCCGGTGCAGTAGCCTTTGCGTACACCTTGCTTGAGTTGTACAAAGGGGTCATCGGTTTTATGCGTGGTGGCGCAAACGCACAGCGACGGGAAGAAGCTAAGACGCATCTTCTGCATGTGGCGGTAGGTGCTGTGCTCATCGGCGGTTCGGGTGCGGTATTGGCTTTATTGTACGGCTTGTTCAAAACGTTAGGTTAAAGAAAAAAAGTAATTGCCCTGTCCGTGCGAACACGTGACGTTCGGACAGGGTAATGAAGTTGCAGGAGGCGGGTTTACATGTTAGAAGTCCAATCGCCGCTCCCTATGACGGAAG
>JAKADA010000064.1 GCA_021820975.1 Bacillota bacterium | reverse complement strand
GCCTCCAGCTTCCTTCAGATTCCACCTCGCGATGGACACCCTTGCTCTTGGCTAACGGTAGGTGTGTCGCCAACCCCCGTTCGGGACTTTCACCCTATAGAGATCGCCCGTGCCGGGCGTACATAGAGTAAAAGCACGTCCAAGTAGGACGTGCTCAGCAACACAATTCAAGGTGACAACCTCTGATTTCACCTGCTACTCGTTACCTGTACGTTAACGCTGAAACGGGTTAAATACTTCCCGGGGATTCGTCACGCAAATGTGCTTGGCGAAATAAGGATAAATCTCATCTATCCGTTCATACATTTGGTACGCAATTTCTCGATAGCTAAAATGACCTGCTGAACCTGTTCGCAATTCAATGATATACGCAGCCTCCGCAAGATCCATCTGATGAAGAGATCGGCACAAGGTCCCGAGTGGCAGAAGATAGTCCATTTCATCGTTGAAGCTAGTCTGTGTGCGCTTCAACTCAGCAAAATGGGCATCCATGTCATCCGTATAAGCGCGCTCAAGAGGCGTATGACGAATCGGATCTGGTATGGCGTAACCGAGTGCTACACTCGGATTTTGCAGAACTTTCGTGACCTTACGATGCCGATTCAAATCGCGAAACGAGCCGATATCCATCGTAATGTCAAAGATAAGCGGCGCGCTACTTAGCTCCCTTAACCAGGCATCGTGATCTCCTCGATGCAAAAAGGCAACACGTAAGATATCTTCCTTTTGCACCTGCGTTAGTTCTGTCACCACAGCACGAATTTGTCGATACGATAAGTTAGACACGCCATACAGGAGCACCGTACATGCGTGTGTCAAGGGATCTCCTTGTTCGACAAATAATTGCACACCATAGGAAGTCTCAGGCAAAATTCCTTCCAGAAGCCTGCTTTCCATTTGCTGCAAATCTTTTCGGGACTCTTGTAAAAATAGACTCGCTTCCGTGTACTTAGCAAGTGTTGGAAGAAGTGGCCCCGGGTTATGGTGAAAATTATCCTTCATCACCGAAAAAACAACGGGGTCATTTTGTACCACAGCACTTCGCATATCCGATGCAATAGCACGAATTTCTGCAAGTTCATGGCTCATGAGACGACTGATTTGCTTTTCCAAGGTCCGAGCACTTGTGATCTGACCGAGACTTGTCAGTGTTCCTAAGGGCAACCAATACCTAGCCACATCAAATGAACGTGCCTTCATGGTTCGATCATACGTACTTTGTGCCATCGCATCCGGCTTAGGATACTGTTGCATCAACATCTGTAGCGTGTGTTCGGTAAAATCAGCGTACCTGGAAAATAATTGTTCCATAAAAGCATGATATTCATCAGGTGCATCGGCTGGGGTATAACACCTATTCTTCGTGAAGGTTTGGTAACGCGTTGAACGTTCCTGACCATCCCAAAGGGGTTCATCGACGACAGTCAACGCGGCTAAAATCGAGATATCCTCAATCGCCAGGGCTACATGAGCCAAATCAGCGATAGATCCATGCCCGTATTGAAAGTAAAACGTGTTTAAAAATTGCTCCGCTCTTTGCACCGACAATTCAGCCATGCTCTGTGCAAGTGACATGCTAGATCGACTGTATTTTGCCATGCCATAGGCTAACACTTCAGCACTATCCCCAACTACCGAATACACTTTATGCGTCATAGGTCAACTCCATCATACCATAATTTTACAAATGTCATTTGTAAAATCAACAGGATCTTGGATCGGCAATCCTTCAATGAGTAGAGCTTGATTGTATAGCAAATTCGTATAAAGACTCAGTTTTTGTCTGTCTAGTTCAAACGCTGTTTTTAACGAACTAAACACTTCATGATGGCTGTTAATCTCCAACACTTTTTCCGCCTTAACGTTTTGACTATTTGGCATGGCTTTTAGTACCTTTTCCATTTCAATCGTCAGATCGCCATCGGCTGTCAAGCATACCGGGTGATTTTTTAACCGCTTAGAAATGCGAATATCTTTAACCTTATCACCAAGGATCCTTTTCATCTCATCAAATAGAGCTTGGTTATCCTGTATTTCTTGTTCCGTCTGCTCCTGGTTTTCAAACGCATCAATACCTAAGTCGCCACTTGAAATTGACTTAAATTCCTTTTCTTTGTACGTCATCAGCATTTTGATGGCAAACTCATCCACATCTTCAATGAAGTACAAAATTTCATATCCTTTATCAAGCACGAGCTCGGTTTGTGGTAACTTTTCGATCCGATCGTACGAATTGCCAACTGCATAATAAATGAATTTTTGTTCTTCGGGCATACGCGATACGTATTCATCCAGTGAAACCATTTTCTTTTCCTTGGATGAGTAAAACAAGAGGAGATCCTGCAAGACATCCTTATTACTTCCATAGTCACTGTATACTCCATACTTTAACTGAGTACCAAATGCTTGATAAAAGGTTTCGTATTTTTCCCGCTCATCTTTTACCATGCGTTGCAACTGACTTGTTATCTTACTCTTAATGTTTTTTGCAATGAGCGCCAACTGTTTGTCTTGTTGCAAAATTTCTCTAGATATGTTCAACGACAAATCTTCCGAATCGACCATACCTTTAACAAAACTATAATAATCCGGAAGGAGATCAGGAGATTTGCTCATAATCAGCACGCCGTTTGCATACAATTCCAAACCCTTTTCATATTCCTTCGTATAGTAATCAAAGGGAGTATGCTCAGGGATATACAAGATGGCATTATAACGCACAGCACCATCGACACTGATATGGATGTGTTGCAAAGGCTTATCAAACCCGTAATGCTTTTCCATATAAAAATTTTCATAATCTTCATCCGTTAATTCATTTTTGTTCTTTCTCCAAATAGGTACCATGCTATTGACAGTCTGTTCCTCTTGGTACTCCTCAAACTCACCTTCGCTACCTTCTTTTGGACGTCGATTCGTCACATCCATTTTAATCGGATAACGAATAAAATCAGAATATTTTTTAATAATTGCCTTTAATCGATACTCATCCAAATACTCATCAAAATTCTCATCTTCTGTACTTTCTTTAATTTTTAAGACAATCTCTGTACCGACTGCATCCTTTTGATCTGGTACAATCGTATAGCCATCCACACCAGATGACTGCCACCTAAACGCCGTGTCGTTTCCCAAAGCTTTGCTGATCACAGTGACTTCATCTGCAACCATAAAGGCTGAATAAAACCCAACGCCAAATTGTCCAATGATGTCGTGACCATCTTTCGCGTCATTGTCACGCTTAAACGTTAGCGACCCACTTTGCGCTATCACGCCGAGGTTGTTTTCCAGTTCTTCTTGAGACATGCCTATGCCTGTATCTAAGATCGTTAATGTACGAGATGTCTTGTCAGCAGCCACTTTTATGTAATAATTGTCCTGATCAAAAACTAACGAACTATCCGTTAATGCCTTGTAGTAGATTTTATCGATAGCATCACTTGAATTCGAGATCAATTCCCGCAAAAAAATTTCACGATGAGAATAAATCGAATGAATCATCATGTCTAATAGTCTTTTTGATTCCGTTTTAAAAGGTATTTTTTCCATAAAAATAACTCCTTTCAACTTGGTTCATCATTGCATATATTAGCACTCATCATCTAAGAGTGCTAACACTGTTTATTTTACATATCTTTTTGTTTTCGTCAATTTCACGTTTTCGCAAGGCAGTGCATTGAATCTTATCATCTTTATCAACAATGGCAATCTTCATGCCAAAAAGACTTGCACCAATAGGCTAAGTGCAAGTCTTTTTTCCACGTGCTATTTAGTTGCGCCAATCCTCCGTGCGAATTGGGCTAGCCTGCTGCAATGCCTCACGCAATCCACGAATATCAAAGTCAGCCCCATAACATGGCGTTCCTGGTTGCTGACGCCAGGATTCATCAAGTCCCCCCACATCGACACCGTCAAAACCCAGTTGATCCACCAAACGCAGTACCTTATCTTTAGCTGCTACATCGTCACCAGCTACAGGAAGCGCAATGCGTCCCTTGGTTCCAGCGGGAACACCTCGTTCCAACAAATGTTTGGCATAAATATTGTTAAATACTTTGACCACATGTCTCCCTAACTTTTGTTCAACAAAACGGCTTTCTGGTAGCCCGTCTTCTATCTCCTTGATTTTTCCATCTCGTTGTTTCGGGTAGTAATTTCCTGTATCAATGACGACAGTATCCTCTGGCACCTCATCAAAAAGATCAGAAGGCAAGTTTGGTATGTTTTTCTGAGGGATTGTTATCACAATGAGTTCGGCTCCACGAACAGCATCTTTTACTGTACATGCTCGAGCTCCAGTTTCTGTTGCGAGTTCCTTTAATGATTCAGGACCGCGCGAATTGGCGATAGCTACTTCATGACCAAGCTTCGTCAAACGACGCGTTAGCGTACCACCAATGTTCCCCGTTCCAATAATTCCAATTTTCATTGTTGCATCCTTCTTTCTAAAAATCTGCCGTCAACTTCGCTACATCAGGCGTTCCGAGTCCTGTGGCAGGATTGTAGATAGTTCCTTTTGTACCAGTAAAATATAAATTATCATTGCTCGTACCCGTTGCATTCAGGGGCGTGAACGGTGAATTTGCTTCTTTTGCAAATCTGTAGATTTGTGGATTCCAGAAACCTACGCGTGACCCATTCGCTTCATCAATCAATGCAGCGATTCCGTTTAACTGCGGGGCTACAAAGCTAGTGCCACCCCAGCCGACGCTCCAGTTATCGCCGCCAAATAACGTACTATAAATCGCATACCCTGTATCAGGATCACCATCCATGGAAACGTCAGGCAATGCACGAAAACCGTTGCTCTGACCAGAAACAACGGGTGGATTCGCATGAAACGTCCAATTGGTGTTATGATTCGTCGGCGTAAACCACTGCACAGCGTGAAAGTGATCGACACCGCTAACTCCTTGTTGATAGCTCGGTTTTGTGAAAATATCACTGTACCCGCCATTGCTACCGCCAATTGCACTCTCGGCCCAAGCCTGTTCACTCGACGCTCCAAACTCCTGCCACAAAGGATAGAGATAATCGTAGCCCCAGGCTCTTTCTTGTGGGATTGAAATTCCTAGTTGTTGAAAAATTGCACTATCGGATGTTGGCAGTGTCGTAGCACCCGCCGCCGTCACATAGGGGCTATCTGCTGGGTTACCCACGCTAAGGTCTGTCGTACCCACATCGCTGACCGCTTGGTACGCTCCGTAGTCACCTGTAGCGGCAAACGAGCTGATACCTTGCGCAGCAGCTTCCTCAAACGCCTCATTGAAAGCTTGCGCATAATTAGGCGATTCTTGCCCCTGCGCAATAGACGTATTCACAGCATCCTCACTCATGCCCCAACTGGCAGAAAGTGATCCGACTTGATTATCTGAGATGGCATGAAAAAATGCGTCCATGAATCCATAGTCCGTATTGGGTGCCTGATACACAATGATATTGGCATCTGGCGCTAAGGATCCTGATTGTTCAACATCGAGCGTTGCCTCACCTGAACCTGCTATAAGAGACGGAGTACCGGACCCTCCGTCCACATTAACAACTGAAACTCGCTGGTTAGAGGCCACTTTTATGCCATAAGCTTGCCAATAGGCATAGACATCATTTGGATTAAAGCTTGCCAACGTCACAATACCCAGTGTCTGTCCCTGACCAAGGTCTCCCTTTTGTTGCACAGGCGAAATATTATACAATCGTTCGATACTTTGAGGAGATTCCCAGCCAGCAGGTGGCGTGGTTGTAGTGCCTGTCGTATCGGCTAATGGTAATTTGTTAAGCAAGGCTGCTGGCGTTTTAGCCGTATTCGTTGCAAATGGTGCATAGTTTGATAACCCGAGTACAGCTAAAACTGGGTTCGCCAAATTCGACGGAAGATTTGGATTTTTCTTCGTTCCGTAAAATTTCTTCCCTTTCCACTGCATAGTTTGCAACACAACGCCGAAAGCCTGATTAAACTGACCCGCTGTTCCATTTAATGTAATAGCAAGATTATCTGGATAGACTTGCGCCGAAATGCCGTAGAGTTTGAAATAAGCTACTATGGCATCGATAATCAGAGGTGATTGACCGTATGCCCGAGCAAATTGCTGCGTGGTCAAGAATTTACGATAATTAGGGTTACCTGGTGTGACCGTCTGTTGAATGTAGTGTGTTAATTGAGCTTGATTGGTGGCACGAAGGATCATGCTAACGGTTACAGGTTGATCAACAGGTAGATTCCCCATCACGGTAGAGCTCTGAGCAACAGTAGCAGCAATTCCCTGTGGAACCGTTTGAGCCGCCCTAGCTGGGCTTATGAAACCCGCAAAGCAGAGACTGCTCGTAACCAAAGTTGCGGTTATGCCCCCAAACCATGTACTTTTCTTACTCATTGAGCACCCCCAAAGTTTTAAACTATAATGAATTTCACCCGAAATATAGTCTATTCCTTTGGAAAATACAAGTAACCTACGTGGATGAAAATGGATTTTTTTATACGCCTACTTGTGTGTCAGTTATTGGTATAGGCTTACTCGCTGATTTTTTACGAAGTAAGAACGCGAAAGATATGAGGGCGAAAATGCTACAAACGATAAAAACAGCACGAAAGTTGAAAAGTTCTGCGATAAATCCGCCCACAATGCTTCCGAGCAAGGACCCGATATTGCCGGTATTACTAAATAATGTGGTAGCAGTACCCGGGGCATCCGGTAGAAACTCCTGAAAATAACTCATTCCCACGCTGACTAACATCGATATAAAGATAGCACAAAAAATTTGCAGTACGAGCACTTCCCAAGCCTGGTTTGCAAACGAAATCCCTGCATAGTAGATCGCACCAGATAAGCAACCCATCAACAAAAACAGACGTTTACCGAGACGTTCGGCAACCGCGCCAAGGCCAATGATGATTGGAATTTCAAGCGCTGCGCTTGAGCTAACGACAAAACCCACCATATGCTCAGGTGCATGGATCACTTTTGTCAACAAAAGCGGCATATACAACCCGTTCATTTGCGAAGCACTATTGGCAAGGATAAAAGCAATACTAGACGCTAGGACGTCCCAACGTTTTAACGTAGTTAGTAAGGATATCGGTTGACGTTCATGAGGCTCCTGTACTTTAGCCTGATTCTTGGAAATCTTAAAGACGATGAAAAGGAAGGAGACCACAAAAAGACTCGCTGTTAAAGTAAACAACCCATCGTATCCAACAAGTCCCAAGGTTCCAGCTCCCACAAGGGGCCCGATCACCCAAGCTAAAGAAAAAAATGAACGTAGAGCGGAGATAGCAAAGGTTGCATCCTGTTTCATCGATCGCGAGGCAGATTCCCTCGCATAAGCAAATACCTGCGGATACGTCGAAGAACCAAGCCCCAATAGAATCGTTGATACGATCAATAGGATTATATAACCTGAAATATTCATGGTGTGATCGTGGAGGGGCTAAAGAACTAAGCAGCGCAAGGTTCTATGGGGATTTGACGATTCACCCAAAAAGTGAAGTGATAGCATAGGAAAAGAGCCCAACCTTTGGTAGT
>JAKADA010000022.1 GCA_021820975.1 Bacillota bacterium | reverse complement strand
TTCACCTTTTTATCCACGATCTTCACCTCAATATGTTGGTATCCTAGTTATTTCTTTATTACATTTCCCTAACGACATAATATTCCTTCCTATCTTCAATTGTCGTGAATTGTACGCCAATTTTCTCCATATTTCAACACGATTGAAGAAAAAGCGCCATAATCAGCGCTTCATATTGTTGAAAACGGCCGCCAACAAAGATTTTTTTACAAAAACTTGTAACCAGGTACATACCATGGAAATTCAATCTCTAAGGCATCTTGGAACATGCGTAACTCTTCTATCCAAGTATCCATCATGGTTATGATCCCCTCTATGAGTGAATCATAGCTTCAATTTTTCCAGGATTAGGACATGTTAGACAGCGTTGAATGAATGGCTGGACGGCAAGTTTTAAGGTGATTGAATCGAGGGTTTCGTGGCGTGTTCACTCCGAGTATGGTGCTAAACACATCCGGGAACCCTTGATACATAAGGGTTTTTTGAGCATTTCCTTATAAGGAGAGTTATAGAGTTAAGTATCTAAATCTACATTCCACGAACTTGACGGTTTGTACCACAATGTGAAATATTACAAGGTGAACAAGGATATTTGCGTCAGTGTGGTGACTGTGTTGACTGAAACGCCAGTGAATGAAGATGATTCCGAAATGAAACGGCACGTTGAACAACTGTCCCTTGCTCTCGACGTGATAAAGAATGGAATTGTCAAATTTAGTTTAGCCCCGAAACTCGTAATATCAGTCAATGGCCCGACTTCATAGGACAATTTTATCGCTTCTTCTTTGAATTCTTTGTCATACACTCGCATCTGGATTCCTGCTTTCTTTTTTTTATCATTCTGTCCAGATTTACGAGTTTGTTGACTCAACTAAAATGATACTGTTCCAGAATGGTTACAAGTAAATGGGGCGACCTTAGAATTATAAGAGCCGTTATATGAATGGGTTAAGTTCGATCTGAGCCACATCTGTCCAAACGTTTATGTCGGGAACCTCTACAGTCTTGCAATAACACGTAACGAAGTTACACGAACCTATGCAGTTGGAGCATTCCTCATACCCTTGGCTTAAAAGATAATTCTTAATCTCAATTCTAGTCGTACCTAGTTTAGAACCATATCGGGCAATTCGAATATGCAGTGCATACTCTATTTCGCTGCTGTCGTCAAGTTTTGACAATTTCACTTCAAATCCCGTTTGATTGCTTTCAGAATTCAATTCCGTCGTTCCAATAAAACTCGCCCATCCAGAATGATGTTCGTCCATGCGTGTTTCCCTCCTCAATTACGCTTATGCCCCGCCGTGTGACTACTCCCACATCTCATGTATTCTTTGCCACTATGAAGAATTGCCTTGGCCTATAAGTCCATACTGTTAAGTATTTCAAGTAGCTGAATCAACTCGTCCTTACTCAGTGTAATTCCCTTGCCCATCTTGTCGTATTCGGGCGACCAGTCGCGAATATCGTACTTAGCTTCTTTATCGTTCCAAGACATAAAATTCAACTCTTTCTTCCAGCCCTTAGTTGATTCAGATAAGACGCCTACTGTTTCTTTAATCTCAAACTTAATATCTGTCACGCTCGAACCCTCCACTTATTACCTGTACCCGATTCGCGTCAGTCATGTTACCTCCTCTAGTTTGTCCGATCGGTAGTCGCAACACTGGATTATATATCGTTCTCCACTAGCAGGTTTATCAGAGCCAAGGAATGTATTTACTGGTTATTCTTCTCTTTCACAGTCACTTTAAAGCCATTGATCAAGCTAATTATATTTTTGCTTGATTTCAGCAATCCACTTTGGAAGTTTGGTGGTTAGGGTCATATTGTGCCTTAACAAATTGCCAGACGTTTGATTCGTTGCCTTACTAAAATCAACACTACTAATGAGTTCATTGATGTAAGGAACAACATTAGGCTGCGAAGCGGAATATAAATTCACTGATTTTGCAAGTAATTCACTATCTAGACCCCACTCCGAAGAAAATTTAATAACCGCATTCTGTAGCTTACCAGCTTTCCAAATTTCAAATGCCTCATCAAAGCCCAAACCACTCGATAAGTTACCCGGCACAAGCTCAGTATCCACAAATTCCTTCAATAACTGTGCTTGCTCATATTCCCCCATGTTACTCAACTCATGAATTTGTTCATAAATAATACGGAGTGTTTCACTATCCACCGTTTGCACGCCGTACGGTGAGGTAATTTTTGAACCAATTAAACTAAGAATATGATTCGCATCGATTACTTGTGTTCCCGCTAACTTAGTTTTTCCAACAAGCGTATTAATTTGTGTTGGCAGTGGAGGAGTTCCTGGCTTCCATGTTAAGTTTTTATACGCCCCGACATACTGCAACCAAGTGTGCTCATTGATGCCGAGATTTGAGTCATCCCACTTAAATTCATAGTATTGTTCTACCAAGTTTAACTGCTCGGCAGCATCTTTAAAACCAAGTACAAATGCTTCCTTTTTCTTCTCATCATGTTCAATAGTCTGCCAATCCGTAGGATCAGGTAAAGTCGGAATCAGTTCAGTCACTTTTATTGCTAATTTCTTTACGGCAGTTTCATATGTATCAACAATTGCCTTACTACTCTTACCACCGCTTCCATACAGCTTCAAAGCTTGATTTACGATTTGCTCGGTAAGCCGCGGATACTGGAAGTTGATAATCGTCCCAAACTCTTTATTTGAGCCGAACACACGATTTGTACGTGAATAGGCTTGAATCAAACTTTGAAGTTCAAGTGATCGGTCAACATAAAGCGTATTAAGACGTTTAGAGTCATAACCTGTCAGCAGTTGTTCTGCCACAATCACGAGGTCTATATTCTTGGGATTGCGTCCGCCACCGCCCCGAGTGGAACGCTCCACGACATCTTCAAAGTAGGCATCTTCGCCGTGTTTTTTATCACCGGCGACAAATTCAATGCCGGTAAATTCAGCATAATCCTTAAATATGCCTTTTACAATTTTAGGGTCCAATGGCGTAGGATCATTTTCGTTACCGAAACTAAACGTCATAGCCACATTCAACTTCTCTCCACTTTCTGTAAGTTGTTTCTTAAATTCATCATAATAAGCGATCACACGATTTTTATAGGCAACTGTCAAAATGGCATTAAATTCTCTACCTTGTGATTGTGATTCCCAGTTACTCAGGATTTCCTCAACTACACGCGGGATATGCGTTTCATCTTGGTATTGAAACAATTCTCTTTTTTTAGCTTGCCTTTCAAGGTCAACTTCTGACATTGCTTGAACTTGGCGTTCAATTTCTCTGTCACTCAATTCAGGGTGTTCTTCCTTAATCCTCTCAGCTAATTGCTCCCTTAAATCATCATAACTTTTGAATTCTCCAGTGTTGATATAGTCAACGTGAAAACCTAATACGTTTTTATCCGCAATCGCCTCATCAATCGTATATTGATGTAACTTAGGCCCAAATAACTTTTCAGTCGTATTTATGACTTCGCTTTTTTCATTGACCTTTCCTTTCACCTTATTTTCGTCAAATAAAGGTGTTCCGGTAAAGCCAAAGAAGAGTCCGTTTTTCTTGAAATAACTCTTGATGGTTCCCATCATCTGCCCCATTGTCGTACGATGGGCCTCATCGATGATAAAAACAATTTTCTTTTCTGCTAGACTTTTATCGTGAGCTTCATCCAGTTCCTTAACTAAAGAATTCAATTTGAATGTTGTCGTTACCACAATTCCGTTTTTAGCTGACTTAAGTATCTTTTTTAGCTGATAGGTGTGTTTGGTATCATCAACGGAAACGGGCTCGTAAGCAGCATATGCTTTAAAGTTTTCACTGGTACGATTGTCTAGCTCACGTCTATCCACAAGGAAAACGACTTTATCAAATCCTGCTCTAGTCGATAAAAACAAAGCTGTCTTGAAACTCGTAATAGTTTTCCCTGAACCAGTAGTGTGCCAAACAAAACCGCCATGAGGTATTTTTTCATTATTGTCCCAACCAAATGCCGCCCCTTCAACCGCTTGTAAAGCGTGAACTTGATATGGACGCATTAACATATGTCGTCTATTTTCCTCATCAAGAGCTTCGTCAATGACTAAGTAATCTCCGACCATCTGGTGCGCCATTGGAATCATCAAGAATTGCTCAATCACTGTTCCCCAAGCGTTTACAACATTGTTTTCTTTATCTGACCAGTGAAATACGAAACTAGGGTTAAAGTCTCCTGCTGTTTTGGGAGTAGCGAAATATCGAGTGGCAATTTCAGAGGTCATGACCATCATCTGCGAAAAAGCCATGAAATTATTACTGTATTCGCCGTCACGATAATAGCGCATAAACTGTCCAAATGCCTCGTCTAGCGTTTTGTCCGTACGTTTTTGCTCGATATTGATCAAAGGCAAGCCGTTGATAAGTAAGACAATGTCAAAACGGTTGTTCTTTGGTGTTTGTACTTCTCTAGCAATTCTATAGCTTGAGTCCCCGCCTCGCACTTCAGCTTTTTTGAAAATTGTCAACGTAATTTGTTTTCGCGTGATTTTATGATTGTCGTCACGGTAAATGCCATCAATCTTGCCTTTTGATTCTTCAATGGCTAAAATCTTCGAAGCCTCGTAGCTGTTGCTGATTTGATTAACTTTTGCCATAACTTGACGGAACTCATTATCCGTTAATTCCACACCTTCAAGCTGGTCAGCATTGATACGGTTGAGTTCGCCACGCCAGTGATTAATCAAGTCAGTAACAGTTACTTTTTTCTTATTGCCGTCTAAGGAATCGGGTGCTTCCCATTTATATTTTTGCAATTCATTGACAAAATTCTCTTGAAAAGTTTTCTCTGCCACACTTTTTGGCGCATTGCTCAAGACTTACACTCCTCTCTAAATAAACATTTCGTTTAGATATGCCTTTTTTAAATTTTGTAGTTTTTCCAATTTACGCTGATGAAGAGCGATAGTGTGGTCAAGGTGTTTGAATAAATTTCCTATTTTTTCTTGTTCTTGTATATCAGGCAACCCTACTGCTAATTCCATTACCTTATTCTTTGAAATGTTATAACGTGATATACCTTGTGCTAATAACATCATTTGCTTACGTACTGTATTGGATCTCAGCAAGTACGCAAGAAATAGAAAATCGACATTAACTGTAGGTCTATACCCAAAACAAAAACTATTTAGGTACACATTTGGCCTATTACCAAGCCAAACAGATGACATTCCTACTTCCTGAGGTGTTTCCGAAGACGTAGTAAACAACACGTCGCCATACTTTAATTCATTTTGCTTTGAATCAACTTCAACATGTTCTGTCATTGAAGTGTCTGAGATGGGGTTACTAAATACATTCATGTAAATTACAAACTCAGCAGAACCATGCCCGAAATCTTCTTTAGTTTTGCCTGATAATCCTGTAAAAGGTTCTCCCATGTCTCCTAACTGACGCCGTTCCCAAGGGTAAGAAAATCCTGCAAATCTCCGTTTTGGCTCACACTCACCTTCAGCGGGGAACATTTCAGAAAGATAAGCGGATTTTAATGCCTTCGTCTTTTCTAACTTACGTTGATGAAGGGTAATAAGCTGGTCGAGTTCCACAAAAAAATATCCTATTTTCGCCTGCTCCTCCATTTTTGGAGCGTTATAATTATATACATTTAATTCATCACGATTGATTTTGGGCATTCCTGTCCGGGCCGACACAGACACTGAATATCCATAAAAATCGTTAGTCTGGAGTACAGAATATAAGAAATTTTGTACCACTCCGTTCTTAGTATTCAATATATAAGTATCAGCACTGGCAAGCCCCTCAAATGGCGCAATTGCGTACTTTCCAAGCTGCGGCCTAATCTTCCCATAGATTATATCGTCTTTGTAGAAATGGAATTTTCCACTTATCAAATTGCTGTCTTTAACCTTTAGTACATTATCTAAAATCCTTCCAGTAAATGACTCTATGTTTCCTGGACCGATATGCAATAATTCATCATAACTTCCTGTCCTCGGATCCACCATATTTGTAGATATATCTACAGTCTCTTCCCAATTGCGCTGTTCCCAAGCTTGAGTGTTTTGAAATTCTTTAAATCGCCTTTTTGGTACTAAATTTAATTGTTCCGTCATTATCTCACCACCAATTCACTCATCAATGCTTCAAGCGATAATTCCAGCCCACGACTTTCTTCGTCAATCGCTGACAAAGTTTCGGCATAGCGATTGTTCAACATTTGTAGCGTATTCAATTCTGCTTTTAGTGATTTTCTTACCAAGCCAGCTAAAAATTCAACTGTAGTTCCGAACCATTTTTTATACATTAAACTATCAATCTGTTCAGTCGTTAATTTCGGATAAATCTCATTTGTTTTCACTACTAGTGCTGCATTTTTTATTCTTAAATTTTCCTTTACTTGTTTTGCTTCTTGCAAAAGTTGCATCACTTCTACCAATTTAGATTCGAAGCTATCGTTTTCAAATACAAAAGATTCTATTAACTCATTTATACGTTGTATCACTTTACCTTTACCAACCGTACCATCTTTGTTTATTTCAAGTTGTGTCCAATCAATTTCGGGATGGCTAGTAACGAAATCTAGCTTTTCCTGTTTCTTAGGTTTGGTTTCTCCATCAAGAAAATCTAGGTAAATTTCTAATGACTTTATTTCTTCTGAAGTCACTGATTGATAGGCTTGATCTAGCTCTATTTTGACATTTCTTTCAGTGAAACCATCATTTTTCTCATTTAAGACATCAAATTCCCCATCTTCTTCAGATAATGATTCACGTATTTCTGCCAATCTGTCATTAATGGTTTCCGCTTGATTTTCGAGTTTTGAAACATCTTGTAATTCTTCGAATAATAATTCCCTTTGAACCAATTCAAATGGTAGAATTTTTCCTTTCCACCCGTCTTGCTCTACTCTTTTCTTATCTCCCTGCCCTTTAGTTACCATATTTGGTTCTAGGCTACGTGCAGCAGAATAGAAATCACTTAACGCAATGATTTCCGTATCATGTGTCAGTGCATTCTTCCAAATTTCAGCCACAATCTGATACCCGTCATAAACATCAATATATTTGAACTCTGACAAAATCGCCTTGATTTCAACAAGCATTTCATCCATTAACTGAGTCAAACTACTGCCGCTGTCTACACTTCGTAAAATTTTCCAGTATTTATCAATATAGGACTTTGCTTTGCTTTCAATTTCCTTTGACTTTTCAACAATACGAGAGTCACTCAATATATCATTAGAAATCTCCTCAACGGGTTTCACAAGACCTACATAGCCGTCACGGATTTCTTTCAGAGAAAGTCCCAAAACATCTGACACTGTAGACTGCAAAATCTTTAAGTCGTCAATGTTCTTTTTAGGAATTCCTCCAAGGAGATGAGCATCCACATCTTGAGGAACTTCTTCGTCAATCGCCTCAATATAGCGCGGAATGTTCATGTTATACTGATTGTCCAGTATTTCTTCACGAGTTGCTAAATGACTGTACCCTTCCTCTTCCCTACGTTCAACATACGTATCAACGATTTTAGCAATGTCTTTTTCTTGTAGAACGTTTTGTTTTCCAACTTTAATAAAGCTGTGAGAAGCGTCAATGAGTAATACAGGCTCGTCGATTTTTCTGTTCTTCTTCAAAATAATTACTACTACTGGAATACCTGTATTGGTAAATAATTTTTCTGGCAAGCCAATGATGGTATCAATATAGTTTTTCTCAAGCAATCGTTTACGAATTTCGCCTTCGGCTGAACCACGAAACAGAACCCCGTGAGGCAAGACAATCGCCATCGTGCCGCTTTGACCTAAGTGGAATAGTCCATGTAAAAGGAAAGCAAAATCCCCTTTAGAGTCTGGTGGCAACACCCCAGCAATTTCAAAACGAGGGTCGCTGACTTTTAACCCTGCTTTGTTCCAATTCTTCGCAGAATATGGAGGGTTCATAACCACCGCATCAAATTGTACGCCTTCATTTGGACGTTCTGGGTCTTCTGGCCAGTCCTGAGAAAGTGTATCACCGTTTTTAATGGTCATCTTTACTGGACGTACACCATGAAGCAGCAAATTCATACGAGTTAAGTTATAGGTCGCTGTATTCTTTTCTTGTCCGTAATAGTTCAAATTCTTTTGAACATCTTCATCTAAATGCTTCTTAACCGTTAAGAGTAGCGAGCCAGAACCGACCGTTGGATCATAGATTGACTTGATGTCTGACTTTTTCGCTACAATTTGTGCCATGACTTCACTGACTTGTCGTGGTGTATAGAATTCCCCTGCTTTCTTTCCAGACTCCATCGCAAACTGACCGATGAGGTACTCATACGCATCACCCAGTACATCACCTTTTTGCAATGCCACCATGTTCAAGTCTGCAAATAGTAAAATCAGGGCCTTAATATTTTTACTGCGTTCGTTTAAATTGCTCCCTAAAGCAGTATCAGTTAAATCAAGCGTAGAACTTGAAAACAATCCTTTGAAGTCATCCGAATCACCAGACACGGCAATCGTACGCTCGAAATTATTCAAGCTATCCGTTACTTTTTGAACTTCAAAATCTCCTGAAGTGATATCTTTTAACCAAGTCTGATAGAGATACTCAGGCGAAACATAATAACCGAGTACATTCTGGATCATTTTATCTAGCTTTTCGCCGTATTCTGCTTTTGCCTTTATGTATTCCTCAACCAATTCGGATTCAGTCATTTGCCCTAAACCGCTAGTCACCTTGAATGTTTCTAAAGTCTTATCACTCAAAAACTTGTAGAACATCAATCCTAGCATATAATCTTTGTAACGGCTGGCGTCCATTGAACCGCGTAGTTCATTTGCTCCGTCCCATAACCTACGTTTGATTTCATCTGATGTAATCACTTCGTACCTCCATTGATACTTCATTTTTCAGTTCAGTGTTTGACTGGGCCCCCACTTTGCTTTTAGAAAGCCAATTAGATATAAACCAGCGCATTCAGCATTGCTATGACTTGCAACGCCTTTTCTTGCGTGCCAAATTTAACATCCATGCCGTGTAGAATGGCATGACGGTTCAGCGAACCTTCGATGAAATCATCAAGTGACCTTGTATCAGCGAAAAATCTGTCAACTATCTCTGCCAACTTACCACTTTCATCGATCTCTCGTACCCGTTTCTTTAATTTATCCGTCCGCGAAAATGGTTTCATGTCACCTCGATAGGTAAGGATGCCCTCGACAAGTGGGGCGGTAGTGGAGATGCTTGCGAAGTATGCGCCTCTTTTATAACAGTCAATCGCCTCAAGGAAGATTGGCCACCTCATACGTGACCATTCATGTTTCTCCCATTCTTCTTTCATGACATCGACGTTTGAATCACTCAGGTAATATCTTCTCATAACTCTCGATAACAGTGTGAGAAAATACTCGGGAGAGAAGGGTCTTTCGGCGTTAAAGGCTTTCAACATCATTAAGATGGAATACGGAGCCAATATTGGCTCGAATATTACCCACCCATGATTCGTAGCTTCATTTATAAACGGTTCCACCCGCTCCATGAACCGTTCCCCGTAACAGTGTTTAAAAAATCTTTTAAAAAATCGCAGGAAGGCGGTTCATTCGTAGCCTCTTGGACAGCAAGAACCTTTTCTGTCATTATTGCACCTACCCGAATCAAACATTTTGCGTTCCAGTCTTACCTCTTTTATAACATAGATTGTAAGTTTAGGGTCTACCCGACCATCACAATTCGCGTTCCTTGTCATACCTGACCAGATAGGGTGAGGTGGCGGAATTAACTGACGCTTGTAAGCCCGCCTCTATGAACTATCTCTGACAGGTTGGAGGGATTCCAATATGAACGGGCAGACAGTTGGTTACGTGCGGATATCTTCGCTTGACCAGAACGCGGAACGGCAATTGGAAGATGTTGAACTTGATTACAAGTTCATGGAGAAACTCTCTGACAAAAACACTGAGCGTCCCGAGTTGCAGCGAATGTTGGCCTACGTGCGACAAGGAGACAAACTCGTAGTACACAGCCTAGACCGTCTCGCCAGAAACCTTGCAGATTTGCTATCGTTGGTGAAACAACTCAACGATAAAGGAGTCGAAGTCCACTTTCTCAAAGAAAACTTGGTGTTTAACGGGAACAACAAGACGCCCATGTCCATGTTGATGCTGTCAATGTTGGGGGCATTTGCAGAGTTTGAACGGTCGCTTATCCGAGAGCGTCAACGTGAGGGCATCGAAATTGCAAAGAAAAAGGGGGTTTACAAGGGACGGAAACCATCGCTCAATAAGATGCAGGCTGACGAACTTCGTCAACGTGCGGTGGCTGGCGAACCGAAATCGGCCTTAGCACGCGCATACGGCATCAGCCGTGAAACGGTGTACCAGTACCTCCGCTCTTGAACCGCCCCGCCATCCTCGATTTTGTCATACACTCGCCGGATGAGTGGGAGGAATGAACAATGAACAAGAGCGAATTGATCAAGTCCATCGCCACAGGTGCAAACGTGTCTCCGGCAGTCGCAAATAAGATGTTGACGGCCCTGCAAGAGACAGTGTCAAACGTGTTGGCGCACGGGGATAAAGTTACTGTACGGGGCTTTGGCACGTTTGCCATCAGTGACCATGCTGCGCGGCGTTGCCGCCATCCAGTTAGTGGCGAAGTGATTCAGGCGAAAGCGTACAGAACAGTGAGATTCACGCCGAGCGCAGAAATCAAAGGACGTTTGAACTGACATCATCGCAAAAGGCCGTCAGACCCAAGCTGGCGGCCTTTTGCATGTTTGAAGGGGGAAAAACTAAATGCTACGTGACCATCTTTACGCCTTTGCAAACGGCACAATTGACCGCTTCTTTGTCACCCGCGAAGAAATCCCTTTGGTCGCAGCATGGATGGCAGTCCACAGTATCGCGGGTTACAGCTTGCGAGAGGTGGAACTGGACGGTGAAGGAATGTACGAGGTCTACCGTGACACGTGGAGAGTTCAGTTTGGGGTGGCAGTGCCTGAACTGCTACCGCACTTGCACGGGTAAAATAAAACCCCGCAAACGGTTCTCATGAGCCGTGTGCGGGGTTCTTTTGATGGCTCAGAAACTAGAGCCAATTGCGTGTTCGCCCCCTTGTGTACAAGATTTAGACATCACCAAGCGTCGAGCATGATAGTCCTAAATCGTGTCTTCACTAAGACTACGAACATATGCCGTAACATTTCCTAAACAGCAACTCCCTTGGGGATTATTGACCTCGCATCCACAACGATTGGCTTGAACATGTTCAGTGATTTGTTGACTTGGCTGTTTCTTTTGTTGGACGGCGTGTCCTAATCTTTGTCGAGTCCATCCAAAACAGTAGCAAACTGGTACATCCGCCCCATCATCCTTCTGAAAAACAGGCACTTTAACATCTAGTTTGCGGAACTTCTGATTATCGGAAAAGTAAACAACTTCGCACGACTGATTGGGGCAAAACCCATAAGAGGATTGTGGAGCAATTGTTGCTAAAGCAGACGGTATGAGCAACGCTTTGAGTGTAATTACTTCGACGGCTTTACCTTGTTGTTTGCACTCTGGACAAAGTAAAGTGTTCTTTCTCGATGTGGATGGAACAACACAGCAATCATCCATTTTCAATTCCCCTTTGAGTATCTATTGATTGCTTTACACGAAACTGCCTCTACTGGCAGTGTACCACCAAAACATAAAACCCCGCATACGGCCCGTGAGAACCGTGCGCGGGGTTTTTGTCGCTACCACCAACAGTGTAAAAGCTATCTGCCAAGTGCCGTGGCGACAACCTTTATCGACCGCTTGTCCACGTCCCTTAGAGCGTTACCGACCTCGACTCCTTTGCTGAGTACGATATGCGCATAGGCAGACATGGCGTCATCTATCATTGGCCACTTTTCACCCGTAAGGTCACGAAGTGCAGCGGCAAACTGTTCATCCTCATTCCTCGGAGCGTTACTATCCCAGACACCTTTATCGACTAAAGCAAACGTACAGGTGGATATGGCATCATCAACCATCGTCCATTTCGCATCATCGTTACCAATCGCGGCAAGGATCGCACTAGCGAGTGCACTATTCACCTTTGCATAGTCGTCATCTTCTTCAATGTCATCCAAAATAGCATCAAGAACTGTCTCTGTCATCATATCGTCCCTATCTCCTCTGCGTCCGAGTCTTGTAACGCCGCCCCATGCGTAGGTTCCTTCATGTGGACATAATAGCACTCTACTAACTATATGTAAATATATGGTAAAATTGGGTCATAGTGACTCTATGATTTGTTCGTGTAATAAAACGAACCCCGCCTTCGGCCTAAAACCGTGGCGGGGTTGTCGATAACGTTGTTCAATTGTCTCCAGCATCATCCGCCATGTGCAAGTTCGCTTTGCTTAATGCTTCCACGACAGGAATAAGAGCGGTTCCTTGTCCTTCGCGCAAACCTATAAGTTTTTCAACCAACTCTATCGACGTTGTATGCTCAACAAAGCCAAACTGGTCGAAAACCTTGCCTTTCTCAACACTGGTCAACAAGAGTTGCAGGGCTTTTTTGGCAAAGTGTCCCTCCATAAAAGCCAAGTCATCATTACTCGCTCCCGATTGCGTTGCGTATTTTTCAATCGCTGCTCCAAGCAAGTCCGCAAGATCATACATACGTACTCGCAAAGCAACCAACGATTCGTGCTCCACGCCATCTTCATTTGACAGATACCCCACAGCTTGCTACGGCATGGGTTTTATCTAAAGGCAGTGATATTACACCATTAATCGGGGCTCGAAGGGTGTCTCAGCTTCAAGACTCAATAAAATGCATTGATATTAAGCTTAGCGAAAACGATGTACAGAGAATTGAAGCCGCAATACCTGAACATGAGATAGCCGGTGCTAGTTTTCCCCAGGTCCAATTTAAGAATGGAATGCCCGATAAATCTTTTCACTAATTCCATCTTGAAAGAAATTGTTTGCCCTATGGAGGAAGAACACTTATAGAGGCTGTGCAACCAGAGCGGATCAAGTAAGTAACTAAATGGAGTGAATGGGTAAACTCGGTCAGCGAAGCTGGCTGATTACACTCCCGCACTAGTTCTAGCACTAAAATTAGTGTTAGTTATTATATTTTGTTGCAACAGCCTACCTCCTTAGTTAAAATTGAAGAATCAACACGTAGGTTAGGGGGATTATTGTGACTGTTACAATCTCATTTATGCTTCAAAAAGGTGGCGTTGGCAAATCGACTACTGCTGGTATTTTGGCTTATTTACTAGCTAATCGAGGAAAACGTGTTTTAGTTGTTGATATGGATTCTCAAGGAAATGTCAGTACATTGCTATCGCAACGTAGCACATACACTTTTTCCAATGAAACAGTTCTTGAAGCTGTAGAAGATGAGAATCCATTACCTTACATAATTTCATGTGGTGAAAGGTTAGATTTACTACCATCTGATGATTTGTTAGCTATCTACGGAAGAAGAATTTATGAGCTTCAAGACGAAGGCCGATCAGGAGCTTCCATCCTTTACTTAAAAAATACGATTAATAAAATAGCAGACCAATATGATTACATTTTTATTGATTGCCCCCCTAGTTTGAATGAACAAACCACATCGGCATTATCCGCCTCTGATTACGTCATTACCGTTTTACAAGCCGAAGTCTATGCATATCAAGCGTTGCCAAGATTCTTTGAAACCTTATTTCATATTCGAAATAATGTTAATCGAAATCTTACTATGATTGGAATCGCAGTTGGGTTAATCGATCGTTATACATTGCAAGACTCTATTTTAGAAGAATCCAAAGAAGAGTACGGCACATTAGTATTTAATACAGTCATTAAACGTTTAGCACGAGTTGCTGAATTTGCCACTTTAGGAATAAGTGATGCCCGTAAGGATCAAAAGGTTGCTTTAGAAATGTATGAATCCCTGCTTGACGAGGTACTATCCCGTATAGAAAATAATTTTTACGATAATTCCATCTACGTAAAATCATTGGTAGCTAGGCTTGATTATGTAGAAGAAAAGCTTCAACAAAATTTAGCCGAAGTAAAGCGTATACGATTTGAAAACTCACGAGAAGATCTTATTGAATTTATAAAAATTGCAAGGGAGTGGATCTAATGGCTAGTAATCGTGATCGTTTGAGATCCAGTTTGCATTCTGATAAAGCACGATCTGCTCACAGTACCTTTATTCCAGATGTTCTTAACAATAACGACAGTGATAAACTAAACGCTTCTAACATTAGTGCTGAAGCTAGTTCTAACACTAGTGCTATAGTCAGTTCTAGTAGCAGAGATAATGCCAGACCTAATTCTAGTGATAATATTAATTCTAAATCCAATTCTGATGTGAACACTAATATTAAACCCAATTCTAATTCTAACATTGATTTTAATTCTAGCGCCAATGCCGATATTAATTCTAATGCCGGTGTCGATCTTGAATCTAGCACTAATACTAATACCAGCTCTAACGCTAACACTGATTCAAGTTTTAAATCTAGTGCTGATTTTAATTCTAACACCAATACCGATGTTAATTCTAATTCCAGTGTTGATATTAGTTCTAAAACTAGTGCTAATATTGATCCTGGCATTAATTCTAATTTAAGTTCTGATTCTAACAATGATATTAGTTCTAATTCTAGTTCTGATATTGAATCTAGCGTCAGTATTAATATTGGTTCTAATACCAATGCCGATGCTAATTCTATTACTAGCTTTGGTTCTGACATCGGTGCAGGTATTAATTCCAATGCTAGTGCTGAGACTGGTTCTAACACTGGCACCGAAATTGGTTCTAGAAATAAAAAATTACCTTCCTCTTCATCAAAAGAAGCCCATGATTACCTAGAATTTTATTTAAGAGATTCGATTCAACGTCTTTACACAATTCAAAACGGAAAGCTTATTAAACAAAAGAAAATGGACACCTACACTCACTCAAGCTTATATTTAGATAATCAGCTTGAAGTTAAACTAAAGAAATTTCTTAAGCAAACTGAAATCGACCAATCCTCCTTCATCAATGTGTGTATCAGTTATTTTCTAAAACAATTAGGACACTGAAAATCGGAGGAAATCTCAATGCCACGCATAAAACGTACAAAAACACTTGAAAATTGGACAATGGATATTATTAATGCGGACCCCCAAGAATCTATTATGGAGTTAGCGGCTATCTCACTAGCACAAGAGAATCCATTGAATAAACTCAACAAACAACTTTCGTCTACACAAGCCTTACTTATTGATGCTTTAAAGATTAAAGAAACAGGAAATGATCTTCAAATAGAACAAACACTTCAAAAATTAAGTTTTCAAGTAAAATTATTAGAATCAGCTATAGACAAGCGACAAATTTTGCACAAAGAACGCACGTATTTTCTTGAGCAAAAAGTTGCCGAAGCGGGAATTTTTGCTGTACAAAAAAATAATAAAAAACGTAGTTCTGAAAGTAAGATTGTTAGAAAAATTCGCAAGGGATCTCTTCGATATACTCCTGGCGAAGAATTAACAGCATTTGACGCCAAAGTCTTGATGTCCTTACATAAACTTTGGGAGAATAAAGGTAGACATAAAGAACTTACAGTAAACATGTATGAAATTTTACGGGCATGCCACATGAATCCAAGTGGTGATTCTTACAATTTATTAGAAAATTCCCTTTTGAGATTATTTAGAGCCGAAGTTGTTTTTCAAGATCTCAATCAAGAATCAGAAGGTGAAACTTTCATTCATCTGCTCCAAGAGGTGGGATTCGAACGCGGACGTGCCGAACAAGGAAAAGATGCAAAATTCACCTTACTCTTCACGGATCGCATATACAATTCCATGGCAGCCGGCTATTTCGAACGATTTAGTGGGGCATTACTAACCGATCTATCAACGAGCACAGCACAAATTCTTATGATTGCTTTGCAGCCCGAATTTAGAAAAAGTATCTACGAGTGGACCTTGGATGAAGTGTGTCAAATGATAGACCTAACATCAGGAAGACCATCCACTCGAAAAACTTCTATTCAACGAGCCCTATCTGAACTTGAAACCTACAAGCACATTAGTAATTTTCGTATTTGGGATGATTATTCAGGTTTAACCAAAATTTGGGTAGTACCAGGCAGCATTTTACTTGAAGAAGATAAAGTAATTAAAGAGCACTGGGAACAATTTGAGGGTGATATCAAGTGCTGGTCTTTCGACAAAACAACTGAAACTCTAGCAAAAGAAATCTAAAATACAATTTCATCATGAAAAACCGACAAATTACACTCTTTTGCGTCATTTAAACCACGTGGTTAACGTCATTCAAACCACGTGGTTTTGCTATTTCAACAACGAGGTTATGTAAATCGAACCACGTGGTTTGTCATTTGAACCACGTGGTTTTGTCAATTAACCCACGTGGTTTTGTCAATTGAACAACGAGGTTGCTAATAATATTAAATAACTAGTAAATTAAACTCAGTTACCAAACCTTGCTAGTCAACAAGCTACCACTTAACGCCTAACGGCGTGACAGCAACCCACCACTTAGCGCCTAATGGCGCTTGAAGTGGGAGCATGCAAAAGCCCTTGTTGTCTAGTTCTAGTAAGATATAGGCAACCTTGATAAAGCTTATGTGGCGCTACGTTGGGATCTTAAAAAGTAATCAAAGTGAAATTCGTCCCAAAAACAAGAAAAATGATCAATACTTTGTTGATACAATGAAAACAAAGTCAGAACAAGCCGAACAAATCAATCATGGGCATAACTTACTAACACATAGTTTGCAAGAGGGCAGCGGAAACGTAGGCTTTAAGATTTTGAGTTGCATCAAACATAAGTTCGGTCTATAATTTTTACCAGAACGTGTGTTCGATAAACTCATTAGATGAATTGTTATTGCCTAACGCACCGTCCCTGATAAGAAAATAAAACACCAATCACGATAAACCTTTCCCAGCTTTGCCGGCAACAGAAAGGAATTGTGATTGGTGAATAAGGGAAATATTTAAGTGCCTAGTTTGTGTTACTCTATTTTAGTATAACGACACAAACACTATTTTGCAATAAAAAACATATTGCAAACCGTCACTGGCGCTTAAACCAACCCTGCAAATACAGCACTGTATAGGGGCGGTATTCATGTATCAAAAAGAAAATTTCGAACAGATCCTATCATACTTTTCTATATGTTCCGAACTTATTTCATATACTCGTCTACTTTTTAAACTTTCCACTCACGACTCACGAGTATTAAAACACCACTTAGTAAACTTGACTCACCCTATTCATTCATTTCTTATGCAAGAAGGTCATATCATATGACGCAAATTATTGAACAAAATCCAACGAGCACACTGGAAGCCATTTGGGGAGTCCGTCTTTTAGACGAAGGCTTTTTAGGAATGCCAAACCTTGTCGTTCGCAACTATCGTCAGCTCGGCATCGAACATGGTGAATTTGGACTGATCTGTACAATTCTCACGTATAAACATGACAATCGTGATCCATACCCGAGTCATGAAACTCTAGCCGAACATTTGCAATGCAGCACACGTCAAGTTCGTAAATGGATTGATAATCTCGAAGCAAAACAATTACTAAGGGTCGGTCGACGCCGTAATAAAGAAAATAAACAACTCGGTCCCATGGTGTACAATTTTCACCCACTTATTGATGCTGCATTACAACTTGTGGGGGAAAAGCCACTTCCGGAGACTGCAGAACAGTGGGATATCGAATATCAAAAGCCACTGGAATCTGAAGTTCCACTAGCTCAAAATGCCCATAAAAAGCCACTGGAACCTCAAGTACCGGTAGCTAACCTACTGGAACCTGAAGTCCCAAATTTAGGACCTGAGGTTCCAGTGAATAGACTTATTAATAGATTAAAAGATGATGCTTATAGCGCGCATGCGCACGTGAAGGAAAATATTTCAAATTTTCTTCAAAATAGAAAACCTGCGCTTGGGGAATTTCAAGGAACACAAGATACTTTCCAAGCGCCTGCAGTTTCTGACACAAACTACTCAACGCACGGAAGCTTAGCAATATCTCTATCATCCATCGTTGAAATTCCAAGCGATACGAGTGATGAACCCATCCCTGCTTATCAAGCCATTGAGACAGTAGCCACATCACTCTTACAACGTCCTATGCTCAATGCGCTGGAACTTAATATGATTGACGATTTACTGGAATCGGGTGTAGCGGTTGAAACCATCTTGCAAGGCATGCAAGAATCGTTTGATCTCTACCAACCAAAATTTTCACGTGATCGTATTCGTAGCTTGCTATACTGTGAACCACGAATCTGGGAGTTGCATGAACACCAACAACACGTCCCGCAAAAAATAGAACACGAAACTTGCATGAGTGATTCGCGTCCAATGCGGTCTTCACGGTCGAACGGAAATTGGTCACAACGTCCGGTGTATGATTTTTCGCAAAATATTTGTCAACCCCAAGCAGGGAAATATGAGCGGTTTTATCAAGTATTCGGTCATGTTACGGACAAGCCTGGCGTGTACGAGAAAGAATAGCGGGAAATTTGGCAGAAAACGTAGGATTTTTTCTGCACCTACGCTCTTATATTTTCAAGGAGATAAATGAAAATGACTATCCACAGTTATCCATTGTATTGGCCCGAAGGCTGGCCACGGACAAAGAGCACAAAACCATCTCAATTCAGCACTCGGTTTGCCACCGCAAGAGACGGATTGCTGAGTGAGATTCGACGCTTCGGAGGTCAGCAAATTATCCTTTCCACCAATGTGGAATTAAGGCGGGATGGGCTACCTTATGCGAACCAACGGAATCCTGAAGATTCTGGTGTTGCCGTATATTTTCAATTCAAAGGCGAATCTCAGGTGTTTGCGTGCGATAGATGGTCAAAAGTTGAGGACAACATTCAAGCCATACGTAAGACCATTGAAGCAATACGAGGCATTGAACGATGGGGTTCCACCGAAATGATGAACCGTATGTTCAGAGGATTCCAAGCATTGCCCGAAACTGCCTCTTCATCTTCGCAGGCATGGTGGGATGTATTGGGTGTATCGTCTGACTCGCCGCTCACAGAGATTGAGATAGCGTACCGCAAGAAAGCGAAAGGAGCACATCCAGATATGGGCGGTAGTCATGAAGAAATGATCGCGTTAAACGATGCGGTGAGCCAGGCACGTAAACAACATGCCAATTCATCTGCTGGCTGATTTCAACGCAGTAATCCTAATAGCCAAAATCTTAAAAAGCAAAGTTAGGCATCGTAACGAAACAAGAGATTCCGTGCCGCCGTTCCCTCGAGTCTCTTTGCGATGAACCGATGAGGACGAAAAAGTCAGGGATAGCCTTCTTCAAAAACAAAAAACTGCAAAAATCGACTGAAAACTCGGGGTGGCGATTATCAAAAATTTGCTAAGCTAAACAAAGAAAAGAGGTGAAAAAATGATTGCACCCGTTGCCTTGCTACAACCCATCGAACTGGATTATATCGTGTTGGCCGTCATGCTACGGGAGCCGGAATTTTGGTTGCGGTATAGCGATCAACTTCGTGGCCATGAATTCGATAGTTTGCTGGTTGCAAAAGTATATCGTTTTGCTAAAGGGTATTATGAAAAACGTGAGATAGCACCGGATCTCGCTATTGTTTTGGAGTGCTTAGAGCTAAGCGAACGGGAACGAGAACAAGTTATCGATGCGAGTGCGGCGTTTTATGCTAAGGCATCCCTAGCGGAATATGTTCATGCACTCGTTATACGAGGCGCGAGAAAATCCTTGCTTCGCGTGGCAGAATTAACCGTGTCACAACTGCAAAACCATCCAAACCGCAATCTTGAAAAGGCAGCTCGTCGATTAGAGGCAGTTGCGTCTGCTGTTTCGGGAAGATTGATTGATTTTGAAGAAGATATCGTATCACGTGGTTTGAGTCGCTAGAACAACGTATGCCCTATGCAGATAGTGCAGAACGTCGAATGATACCAACGGGTTATGAGTCGCTTGATCATTTGCTAGGCGGTTTAGAACGACGAAATGTAAGTCTGGTAGCAAGTAGACCCAGTGTGGGGAAAAGTGCCTTAGCGCTTAATGTCGTTCACAAAATCACGGAACTTGGGTATAACGCCTTGTATATCTCGTTGGCTACGCCAAAAGAGCAATTGCTCAATCGATTAATTGCATCACAAACAGGTCTCATGCTCTCAAAAATCACAATTGGCGATATTACGCAGCAAGAACGAGAAACCATCTTGCGAACAGCCACAGAATTGCGACGCTATCGTTTTGTGGACGCTATCGAGAGTCAAGTAGAAACCCTGGTGCAGAAAATACAGTACGAAAACCGCAAACAATCGTTAGACCTCGTTGTCATCGACGGTATACATCGGCTTGATAGAAAGATGGCAAAGTGGCCAATAACACAAGCCTTGCAGCATCTCAAAAAAGTGGCCTATCGCACAGACAGCCACATCATGATGCTAGGATCTGTCATTGAGCGAGACGTTGAACAACGTAACGATGGGCAACCTACACTCTTGGATTTGTGGCGTAACGAAGACTTGGCGATAGCGACTGATGTGATTTTGTTGCTGAGTGACAAGAGAGATCAAGAAAGAGACGCGTTGATCATAGAGGTAGCCCAACATATAAACGGTCCGTTGGGACAAGTAACACTTTTCTACGATAAATCGATTCAGCGTATTGATTAGCATCGCGGGGACAGGACAGCCAGAGAAAAGGGGAATTCATATGGCGAGAATCTACACACCAAGAAAACGGAAAAATGAGGTAATTTTTGTACAAGTGCCTGTTTTATCGCCCAGTATGAGTGAGAATGAGTTGGCCGAGGAGGAATATACGATTACTCACACGGATCGCGCCGAAGTGCGACAACGGGCGTTTGCACGAATATTACGTCGACAGGGTTATCGGTTTTTTGCCAATACATTTCGCCATTATATTGAGTTACGATTTCCATCCTGTATTTCCATGCTTTTTCCTGAATTAACTTGCACACAATTCTCTTTGTTGGATTTAGCGAAAGAAAAAGAGAAAGAACAAGAGCAATGTCGAAGTTGCATCACTGTTTGCCAAGGAATCGAGGAATACTAACAACTAAGCGAGGTGTGCTGACGGTGTGGGAAACTTTAGTTGCTACGATAGAGATGGGGAATCAGCTAGCACGTCGACGCACTCGTTTGCAAAAAACGATAGAAGTATGTGCAGCAGATTTGGGTTTTCGCTGTCGGTACCTTGAGGCTATTGAGTTTGGAGAGATTGATCGTATTCCTTGGCCCTCGTTGGCGCGAGAAATCGTTCGAGAGTACGCCTCCTATCTCGGTTTGTCTGGCGAAAAAATAACACGTTACTATTTTGCAAACGAGGTGAAAACAAATGTATTATTATGCCATCCGGCAGAACGGCATTTCGGATGAAGTGAAAGTCATTGCATCTGATAGAGATCCTAGTAGCCTGCAAGAGAAAATTTTGTATCACATCGACGCTTTGAATGCTTGTAAAGTCGAAGTGCCTTTATCCTTATATGTTACAGATGAACAGCAAGCTTCCTATATTCCACTTTTGGGTGATATCTCAACCGAACAGTTTTCCTTATTCCCCGACGACACGCCTGTAATAAGCCGACGTCAACAAGAAGAAATCGAAAAGCGAGAACGGCAAAAAGAAAACTACAAGTACTTAGGCCATGAAATTCTTCTGGGCTATCGTCGTAGTTATAAAGAATACCGACTTGTGAAACGATTTTGGCACGAAAAGACGGAAGAGGAACGAAAGCACTTTACGGATTTGCTCGATTTTGTCGATTTGACGGTGGAAGGCATTTCAGACGATCCCGAAGAGCAACAGATGTACCACGATGTTTTGGTGTTAGCGTACCAAAAAGATCGATCGTTTATTGCTATTTCGCGGGAGTTACACCAAGCGGAGTCCAGCGTAAATAAACGGATTAACGATATAAAATATCACTTGGGCCGAAGTGCTGAGAGTGTACTTTCTCGAGAAACACGGGAAATGATGATTCGACAAAATAAAATTGATTCCATGGTTTGAAAGCCCTGCTAGAGATCAGCAGGGCTTTCCTTTTGCTCATTTTCTTGTATTTGCATGGTTAATAGCTGCTCCACTACAAGCTCAATGTCAATTTCATAAGCAGAAGCTAATGCATCTAAACGGTCAAGCATATCACTCGACAAATACCACTGCACAGGTTCTACGATACGATGCTTAAACAGCCGATAATGCAAAAGGTAATCCGTATCACCGACAACAACTTTTTGACCGGTTACGTAAATGGTCAAGGATGGATTCTCCAAGAGAAAATCCATGGATAACGCAATGATAAAGTGGTCAAGCACTTTGAGTAAAGCACGCGAAGAATGACCTTCATAATTCGTGCGAAAACGATAAAAATGGTACACGGCCTGATCGGTCTGCACGATGACTTCGCACGTGCCATCTTCCTTGGTCTGAATATCGATGGTATCGACAATTTCCATCAGGGTTTCAGCATAGGCCACTTCTTCATCCGTGGTGTGCCAGTGGCTAAACACGTGCTTTACACGATCAATATACTGAATTTTTATAGGTTCGTCTTCTTGCAAAGAGAGAAAGGTTGTTTCAGCTTCTTTGGTTTCTATATCTTGGCTTACGGTTACCTTTTCTTCGGGTATTTCCGCTTCCATGACAGCTACGGCAACTTCTTGCTGAGTAATCTCTTGTTGATCTTCTGGACTTTCTTCCATGCAACTTCCCTCAATGGCGTCTTCATGGCTTGATTCTTCCTGAGCTACATCCTCTTGTGTGTCAATCACCGCACTGAGCGTATCCTTTAGCTCATGAAGCATCGGATGCAATTCTTCTGGAGCTAACGAGGGAACCAGTGATTCGTTAGATAGTTCTTGCTGTTCTTTATCCTCTCGGACAACTTCCCCTTGCTCAAACGTACGCTGTGGGACATTAGGTGTACAAAGTGCGAAAGAGGATGGAAACAATCGTTCTCGCGCTTTGGGATGAATACGAACCACTTTCATAAAAAATCCCCTCCTTGGTTTCTAGTTTGAGTATGCAAGAAAAAGCAAGAGAAAAACTTCGCGTTTTCCGTGCATTTTTCATCTTTACTTCAACGCAAATCAAAAAGCCGAAAAAATCGAATGAAAACTCGGGGTTTTGGTGTTGAAAAATTTTGTACGCTTGATCTAAGGAGAGGAGGTTTGAATGGATAAGGAAGGGGGTTATAGCTTTTGAACAATAGTTTGAATACCAACTCGCTGATGAATTCACTACAAAGCAGACTAGGAATCCATAGCGTAAATGTGGGTGGGTTGTTGACAAACGCCACGAATGGCGCAATCAGCATTTTAATTACCGTGATGGACTGGATTTTTCTCGCCGCTGAGCTCGGCATCATGATCGGAGCACTTGTGTTTTTAGTGGGTTCCTTATTCCACCAAAGTCGCTGGAAACAAACAGGAGGTCGAATCATTACGTTTGCGATTATCGGTTTTGTCGTTGGCATGATTGGGCCAGGTGTCATTATGGGTATCAATCATTTCTTTCAAGGATAGGAGTGGATGAGTTTGAAACAACTTCTAAAGCGCGGCTTTCACGGTTTATACGTGTCGGCTTTCGTGCTAGCAGCTACGGTACAGATGGAAGGTGGACAAGCGTTTGCAAACACTCAGCCTATTGCGCCACCCAGTGGTAGTGGCCTTGGAACCTTTGAAAATAGTATTTCTGCGGGTAGCGGGAAAAGCGTATTTGTGGTTATTGGTAGTTTAGTCAATGACGTGGTAGGTATCGCAGGTGCTGTTGCATTGGCTTATACCGTGTATGAACTATACAAAGCGATCATTGGCTTTATGCGTGGAGGTGCGAACGCACAGCGACGTGAAGAGGCCAAGGTTCATCTTTTGCACGTAGCAGTAGGTGCTGTACTTGTCGGGGGCTCTGGCCTTGTTTTAGGCGTATTGTACGGTTTATTGAAAACTCTTGGCGCGTAGTAGGAAAGTCAACCCTGTCCGTGCGAACACGTGACGTTCGGACAGGGTAATGAAGTTGCAGGAGGCGGGTTTACATGTTAGAAGTCCAATCGCCGCTCCCTATGACGGAAGGCGAAATAATTGCATTTGGTGTATCAACGAAACACTTGATTCAGTTTACGTACGGGGTATTGTTCTCTTTGCCAATCAGTCTTCTAGGCGCTCTTACGTCACCTTTTACGCATTTGTCTATCGTATTTTTTGTGCTGTTTTCAGGCGCTATTGGTGCCGCTTTTGCGGTTTTGCAATTTCGTCAGCAATGGACACTAGGTGAAGTCGTGTTGTTACGAGTACGTTATCACTTTCGTCCGAAAGTGCGCTTGTATAGTCGCACACATCGGCTGCAATACAAAGATTCCGCGAGTGAGGTGATTGACTTTTGAACACGGAAATTTTGGTTATTGGTACAAGTCTTGTTATAGCATTTGCTGTGATCGTTGTCCGTGATGTACGAAAGCAACGAAAAGCAGGCACGTCGGATGCAACAACAAAGGTGAAGAAAAGCAGTGCGTCGTTACAAGACTATTTACCCTTGCAAGGTTTTCATGAGGAATCCGGTGCCATGATCGTGAATGGTCGGTTTCATCGCATGATTCGTGTAGGTGACGTGAATTTATACTCCTTGAATTACTCGGAAATCAAGTCGTTACGCGATAAATTCAAAGAGATGGTCGTTCATCTTCAACAACCTTTTCAAATTAGCGTACAAGCACGGCGTGCTAATTACACTGACTATCTGCAAGATGCCAAGCAAAAGATCGATGATGCCAACGCGGTGTATCAAAACGATCGTTTCAAGGTCTACAGCGAAGGGCTTAAAGTCTATTTGAGTGAAGAGGTCGCGAAACCAAGAACGGATCGTGAAAACTTGGTGATTACAGGTGTTGTACCCAAACTCGGCGGATCAGAAGAAGAGGTACAAATTGAGGAATTAAATCGTGAAACGGAATATGTGATCGAAGGGTTACATGGCATGCGTGTACCGTTTCGATTGCTTCATCGCGTGGAAATTTTAGAAGCTATCCAAAACTTCTGGAGTCGGGAACGTGCGGTAAGTCAGCGCTATCGTGATGCCATGCAAGAAGGTGTTCATACATCGCGCGTGGATGGCGAAAAAGAGGTGAATCAACATGTTTCGTAAAAAAACAAAAAGGGTCGTGACAAAACTTGATCAGCAAGACATACTCGAGAATCACGCGCCAACCATTAAGGACGTGATGACCGTCGCGGACGGTATGCGTGTGGAAGCGTCGCGAATCTACATTTCGCCAAGCGGGTTCACGAAAATTTATTACGTTACCGCCTTACCGAACATCGTACAATTTGGTTATTTGGATCGTTTTTTTCAAGTCGGCGCCGATGTGCATGTCACCATGCACGTTGAACCAGCTGATACCGCTAAAGCCATTTCCAAGCGTACGAAAATGATGACGCAACTAAAATCGGAAATTATGCTTGAAGATAAAGCAGGGACAAACAAACACATCGCGTACAACCAACAGATGTACGCCCTACTTGATGAAGAGCGCACGGCACTGAATATGCGCCAAGAACGTCTCTTTTATGTAACGATCCTCTTTTCCGTGAGTTCGCCAAGTGAAATGGAATTCCAATCAGCCTGTCAACGCATTGAACGGGAAGGTTTTAGCGGTTTCCTTGTTCGAGAAGCCTATTTAGAGCACGATATTGGATTTCGTGCGGTAGCACCACTTGGAGATAACGCGCTAAAACACAGCATCGAAATGACTAGTACCGCTTTGGCAAACGCTTTTCCTTTTAACAATAGCCGATTTAGCCACGAGTACGGCGTACCCATTGGAATCGATTTTTCTACAGGTCACTTAAATCGGTATGATGCCTGGGAACGACATGTCAATAACGCGAACGCAATTATCGTGGGTGCATCAGGAGCCGGTAAATCATGGTTAGTTAAAGGGTTTGTAGCTCGCAGTGCGGCATTTGGCATACGACATGTGATTGTGGATTATGAAGGCGAATATCGCTCCTTAACGCGAGCATTAGGTGGTGTGAGTATTCGAATTGACGCTCACTCACCGTATAAGTTCAATCCGTTTGAGCTAGAGGATGAAGAAACGGAAGCCGAAGACGGAAGTATGCGTCCAACCTTGGAGGTTATAGAAAAAATTGCGGATATGGAACGTTTAATTACGTCGATGGCGCAATTGTACGGTGGAGAATTGATAGGTTCCTATGCTGCCGCTGCACTCAATACTCTTTTGCAAGAGTTGTATCAAGATCATTTCGGTTTTGTGGAAGGCGATGCCGAATCATTGTATCAAATGCTCTCGGATTGGACACGAGACGCAAGGGGAAATCGCCTGGTCAATCGTATCAAACGTCCCCAACCGCAATTTGGTGATTTTTATAACCTGCTTCTGGAACGATCGAAAAATGATCCGCAATTAGTTGATCTTACCATGCGTTTACGTCGGTTTTTCGCTGGTGGCACAGAAGGCATGTTCGATACACAAACCGTGTTACCGGATAATTTGCAAGGACATCAATTACAAGACGCCCATATCATTCACTTTGATTTATCCAGTTTGCCCGAAAAGTCCATGGCACGACAGCTCGGTATGCAAGTGGTGCTGGAGTGGGTGCTTGAGAGATTCGTAAAAAACAAGCGCAACATCAAAGTTCGTAAGCGGGTTGTTGTCGATGAAGCGCAATTGATGCTTGAGCAAGAGGAGCACGCCAAATTTATCGACAATGTGTTTCGCCGAATTCGTAAGCGCTCGGGTTCCGCTGTGGCGGCTACACAAGATTTTCGCAAATTTGCGGATAACGAGTGGGGACGTGCCATCGTGCAAAACTCAGAAACGAAAGTGTTGCTCAAGCAGGATAAAAACGATAAAGACGCCGTTATGAAGACGTTTGGATTGGAAGAACGTGAGTTTGAGGATCTCTTGGGTTACACCGATGGACAAGCGCGATGGATGGTGGGACAAGAGATTTTTTACAACCAACTCGTGGCTTTTGAAGGGGAAGTTGAGCTATTGGATACAAGATTTGTAAAATCAGAACTGGAATTGGCACGTGAAAGAAGGTCGATGGCCCGATGACGAAGCGCAAGCGGAAGTTGCTCAGTGTTAGCCTACTCTTTGTGATGTTGTTTTTTGGCGCTGTGGTAACAATCCCTGCGCTTGCACAACATGTAGTCGATCCGTTTGCTATGAATCGCGGTCGTCAATGGGTTGACCAAACAACGGGCGCTGTATATCAAGGCGTGGGTAACCCGCCAGGACTGCAACAAAAGGACACGTCCCAAGGCATCCAGTATAGTGCGTATCGTGTTGGTAAGTCTGCTGTGCAGCAAACACCAACGCCACCTGCTCTTAACTGGTTTGGCAACATCATTGTCGGCTTTGTAACGAGTTTTTTTACAGCTATCACAAGCATTTTGTCCGCTGGGGGCGTCACCATCCAAAAGGTGGTCTTAGGGCATTTGCTCAATCCAAACTACGTGATAACGCCAAGTGGTGGTGCATCCTATGCCAAGATGCCTTTTGGTGCGTATGATTTTTCGGCAGTTGTACCCAATTTACGCCAGCAACAAGTTGTTGCGACGTTTCAACAGTTTTTCTACTGGCTCGCGTATTCAATGGCGTTGTTCTTTATTTACACATCGGGCATTCGTATTACCCAAGCGAGTAACAGCAGCATTCAACGTGATCGGATCAAACATGAGTTTGTTGGCTTAATCATCGCGGCGTTGTTTCTCGAAGGCGGCGCACACGTGGCCACGCTCGTCACACAAGGCTCGTACGATATCACCAGTTGGATGTTTGCAAAATCAGGTGATAGCGCACAAACGCTTATTGGCAATGTCTACAGTCCTACGGTTTCCCAACATACCAACGCATGGAATGATTTATGGTATGCCATGATCATGTTTTTCTCAGCGATCATGGCCTTGGTGCTTGATATTTTGTATGGTTTTCGGGCCATTTTCGTGGACGTGTGGGTGGCTATCTTCCCGTTTGCCATGGTGAGCTATGCACACGAAAAAACACGCGGTATTTTCAAGATGTGGTGGGCCGAATGGATTTATCAAATGTTGTTGCCTGTAGGCCAATCGCTGATTTTTTCCATTGGCATGGGCATTGTGAGTACGGGGGCAACCGCTTCACAAACTTCTGTGGATGTCGGTGATATTCTCACATCATTAGCCGGTGTCTTCGGCTTTTTCTTTGCCGGAAGTTATATCCGCAAATTTGTTGACACGATTGCTGGCGAATTTAAGACAAGCTCTTTGGGTGTCAATACGATGGGCGGTATGGTCGGTGGGGCAGTGGGTGCCTTGGTCGGCGATAAAGCGGCCTCTTTAGGTCTCAAGGTAGGTGCTATCCCTGCAAAAACGGTAGCGAGCCATGCGTTTAAGGCCATGGATAATTCGAAGATCGTACGCAACATGGCACAAAAATCACTAAAAGCGCATCCGGAAGCGCATGCGAGCGCCATTGCGCAAGGTGCTGATTTTGATGATATTACTGCGATGCACAGAACGGGTGGCCAAGGTTCGAACGATACCCTAGCGAACGGGGATTTGCTCGGTATCGTGGGCGGCAACAGTGTACATGGCGGTGGATCGCTTGGTGATCGTATGAGTGGCGGTGGGAATCGTCCAACACCACGAAAACGATACGGTGGTCACCCATTGCTGCACTCACGGACAGCGGATGCGTTACGTGATTTACGCGACGACACGAAACAAGCGATGGCCAATTCGAACATGGGCATGATCTGGAATCAAGCTAAGGCAGGATGGCAAAATTCCGGCATGTTGGCGTTCACCAGTGACGATAAGTTACAAAGCAAGATCGAGAAAGGAACGTTGGCCAATCGTACAAGACTGGCAACACCGTTGCAACGTCGTTATCGTCAAGAGCAAACCCTTCGTCAAGCACGTACCTTGCTTCGTGACCAAGCCGACGTGAACGCGGCGTCCAAGTATGCAGTCAATGCATCAGGGCAGACGTTTTATCCAGCTACAGAAGACAACCCTACAGCATCTTGGAGCGGGCCTACAGAAGCGATGGCGAAGTATGAAAAAGCAAGCACGAATCTAGCAAATGGTTACAGCTTATATGATCGAGCAAAAACAGCACACGCCAAGGGAATACCTACAGTGGAACTAGAAGCTAGTACAGTACCGACATCAGTGTTGATGCAAGACACCTTTGAAAAATACTGGTCAAAAGGTAATGATGCACCGATGTATCACGAAATGTTACAAGCACAATCTTCACCGAATAATGACATTGCTCAACGCGCAAAAACGGCAATTGGTTATTACCAAAACGCAAAAGCCAATTTTGCGCCAGCTGTGCGCGATATGCAGGCACGTTCGATGATCGATCATGGTAAGATTAATCATCTAGGCACAACATCAATCGACGGTGAAATTCGTAAGCCAGCTCGTCCTATGTCGGAACAAACGAAAATGCAATTGCGACTCGAAGATTTTGTACGAGATTACCGAGCAGGAACGCTGCGAACAAGTCCCTATCACACGCCGAGTACAGCACAAATTAAAGATGCTACACCACGAGAAATCGATCATGAAGCGTTGGTGGGTTCTGAAATAAATTGATTGCTTTTGAGCCTTCGGGCTCTTTTTCTTTGTGCTACAGTAGTTTCAGGAACATAGATTTCCAAAAAAGGAGAGGCTAGTAATGGAACAATTCAAAAAAGAAAATTGGGTACAAGAAATTGTTGAGATAACAGGCAAGAACAAAAAGGATGTTCTGGCTATTGTTGATGCGTATCACGATACGATAGTAGCCGCTCTTAAAGCCGATAAAGAGGTTGCTTTGCCGGGCGTCGGTAAACTCAAACCAACGGTGCGTCTGGAACGTAAAGCCCGTAACCCGCAAACAGGTGAAGAGATAATCGTACCGGAAAAGAAAACGGTGCGCTTAGCTGTTAGTAAAGCCTATTAACAAAGGTTGTGTGTGTCGTGTTGTGATGCTAACGTTTTTCGCGGGTTGAGCGTAATCAATCCGCTCCAGAAAAATAGTAATAAACCGGAAAAGGGGCGATGTTTATGTCTATGGAAGAAGGCATTTTCATGCTTATCGTTATTGCTGTGGGATTGCTTATTTACACGGTAGTTCGATGGTACGTAGAACACGACATCGAGCACAAACGGTATGATCGAAGTAAGAGTAAACAAATGCATGATTTTGTTTGGGTAGCTCGTTTTGAAGTGTATGAAAAGGAACGAACTCAAGCATGGCGAACCTTAGATTACCTTGTTCGCAAATACGGTTGGCATCTAGGTGTGTACCGTCTTTCTGCAGATCGGATTCTGAAACAAATTGAATACATTTCAACGTGGCACGAGAAAAATACCTATTATTCGCTTATTCAAGTTTTTAATCAGAGGTTTCTAGACGAAGAGTTTTCTTGGGTATCTCAAGAAGATGCCGAACTGATACGCAAACATTTGTATCGTGTAGCTAAAACATTCACATGGTCTAGCGCATTTCAAGGCGGAAGTTACTCCGCATTTACAACACAATTTCTTCCTACAGATAAGATGGCGGTTTGGTTCAGCAGTGATCGAGAGTATCCTGTCAAAGCGGAAACAAAGGTATTCGATTTTCATGCGTTTCAACGTGCGCATCGTCTGCTAAAACCGAAATATATCGAGCAATGCAAAGAATTGTGTGATGAATCGACAAAAGAGAATGCGCTTATGTATAAAAAGGTTCTTGAGTACAACAGACAATTTCCTCATCTTATAAACGAAATGGATATTAATAACCGGATAGTACCTTGGCTCGGTGCTGACAATCCGTTTTGGGAAACGCAAGAACAACCCAAAAATCCGCATGGCGAGAGGATGGTCTACGATGAGGACTAAAAAAGCAAAACAGCCTGTGCGTACCATTGCCCAAGCGAAAGAAGAATACGAATTGTTTCGCATGCAAGTCGTGGATGAGATCACACGCCTGTTTCGATCCAAACATGAGGATGGTTGGGGCATCGACGCAAGCTACGGGATAAAGCTTATCGAAGCTCGTTGGGATGAAGCTTATTTCGTGATGGATGCCAAGCGCGACAAGTACAATCCGAGGAAAATATCCCCCTATGAGATTCCGTATATTTGGGACATCTTCAGCACGCCACACTATTCCGGCCTACGCCACTACGTGATTCTAGCGACAACCAACGCAGAAATGAAGCCGATCAATAAGATGCTTGCGGAACTTAAAACACGGTACATTGAGGGAGACATGGTTAAACGTCCTGTGTCACGGTACTAGGTTTCCTTTGTTATGCAAGAAAATCGATTGAAATTTGAAGGTGCTGTCAGCGATGAGTTTGGTAGGATTATAGTAAGAAAAGAAGCAGGAGAGAGGCTGATTGAGGTAACACATATTGAAAACTTTTAGGAACCTCAAGTCGTATGTTCAGATGGGCAAATATCGGCGATGAGGGATCTCTTGCTTCTTAAAGCAATTGGTTTACTCGAATGGGCAAAAGCGTAGACGATGTATCAATATGCGTATCAAATAAATCAGGATTATTAATTACACTTTCGTGGGCAAGTATGTAACTGATAAGTAATGCCGTACTCCAGGGAACAACGTCGAAGGTGTTTTCTACAAATGCACTTGAACTACAAGCTCTTTTATCACCAAATGAAAAATAAGTACGACAAGCACCAGGTCTTACTGGATAAATCATACATGAATTTGATTCGTTTAAAAAAGGGCAAGGAATGTGAGCTCGAAAGTATTTTGCCTTGTAATCACTCGAATCATTTGTATTGTAGGAGAATCCAGTTTTACGAAATGATGAATGCCACGATTGTATTCTTTCCTTGATTAAGCGTATAAAAGCAGAATCTTTCTGCTGCTTGATCCAAGCTGTAATGATTTTGATCTCTTCACTTGCAACGTATATGGCTTGGTAACAACAACTTGAACACCCTTGGGAGCATGTCGGGAAATAGGCAGTTCTTTTTTCAATTTTTTTAATTTCGTTTTCAACTTGTTCTGCGAGTATAAGAAAGATAGAAATTTTGTTTTGATCGAAAGATCGACGGTCACTCATATCATGTATTATTGGACCGAGCTCTTTGTCATAGCTGCCAATGTGCCGATCAAGAAAAGTTTTTGCTTGTTTAAGATGAATTTGTCCTAATTGGTGCAAATCAATTTTCATAAAAACCATATCCTTTACGAAAGGGTGGATTATATTATGTCGATAAAAACAGCAAATGATTATGTAAAGGGATTTAACGACGAAAAAATTGACCCGATACTACGTTTAGTTGCGCATATCTATGCTGTATCCTCAGCTAATAATAGACATCCAGATCAGCAAAGAATTATAAAAAACGCGCGTTTCTTTCTTACGGATGTACATGGTTTATCATCGGAAAAGTTTGTTGATGGCTTTATAGAATCTTTATTTGATACAGAAAAAGAGACGGAAACATTCGATTCTGTTTCTCAATCCACAAAATCACTATAACTATAGAAATACCACAAACTGGAGGTGTATGCAAATGCAGTTTCGTTTGCAACAGTATCGTGAAGAAAAAGGGCTATCTCAAGTAGCACTAGCGAAACAAACAGGACTAACCCAGGGATTTATTAGTCAAATCGAACACGGTAAAAAGATCCCAACGGTGTATATTGCTAAAAAGTTGTCTCTGGCAGTAGGCAAGTCGTTAGATGAACTTGTTGAGTTGTGAGAGGTGTTTTCCTTGTTCACGCTCCTTCTCTTTATCGTCTATTTGCTCATCGCATCCGGCTACGATTTGTACACGCATCGCATACCGAATTGGCTCAATTATATAGCCATATTCGTACTCTTTGGTGCATCGGGTATGTCTATGGCATCACTGATCGGATGGCTCGGCATGGGCGTGATTCTCTTTGTAGTGGCCTATAGGAACGTGATTGGGGCAGGCGATTGGAAGATGGGCGTGGTCATGGGTGCGGCATTGGGATTTTTTCCTGCACTTATCGTGTTTGCTGTCGCCCAAGCGCTGGCTCCTTTGGCGAGGCCGATTACAAGACGATTTAGCGATAAACGTGGTGTACCAATGGCTCCACTGGTGACGATAGTTTTTGTGATTGGCTGGTCTGTCGTGGCAATCATGACGAAGCACGTAGGAATTTGGTAGAATAGTAGACGTACAGTAGTTTGATTAGGGGCGGCTCACTTCCCACATAGGGAGGTGATGTGGAATGGTGACATGGCAGGGACTTTCGTTCGCAGTGAGTTTTGCGATGCTGGTTCTGGCGATTGTCTCATTCAACAAGAAAAACCGCCCCTGACTCCCCAGTTAGGACAAGCGGTTTTTTCTTGTTGCATTTAAGTTAGTAATACAAGAAGGAGCTGCCCCTGATTGGGCCATTGTACCGAAAGAGTCGTGGTGACACACGGCTCTTTTGTTATGTTTATCGTATCACGCACAGTTTATTCGTTCAAGTGCAAATTTGCGGATCTAAAGTGTGCCTACTCTTCGCAATCTACGTGTCTGTCTCATTTTTGGTATACTTGCAATCGGAAGGGTACTTCCGCCTTTCCTCCTAAGCCGGAAACGGAACGGAGGTGAGGGACATGGTATTTTCGTTGCTAATTTCTTTGTGCGGTGTCGTTATAGCACTCTTTGGTGTGCTAAAAGCATACCTGGAGTATGCGGTGACAAAAGCCAAAACGAGGACAAACGAAAACGGGGCCTCCCGCAAGAGTAAACCCCGCAATCGGTAATCACGCTCTGGCAGAAGGGCTGGTCTCCAGCCGTGCCCTTCTGCTTTTTATATTGTAAGCATAGCATTCGTGATATATACGTGCAAGAGTTTTTCCATAGAGGGGATATTCCAAGCGCCGATTTTGTTGGCGTTTTTTGTTTTGGTATGAACAAGTTTGTTATCGACACGGATCGACAATTCTGCCATGAAAATGTAACAAGGTGATTAATGTCTATATATTTTATACGGTAAAATTATCAAAAATAGGAGAGGCGATTGTACTTGCCAAGCGTTATAGAATGTCCAACATGCGGAAGTAAGACACCTTCGAGTAGAATAGGAATTTCTGCAGGTGGTTTGGGATTCGGCTCATCGAGAGGCGCATTTGCGGGTGTGCAACAAACAGCAGCTGGAGCGATGGCCTCTTCACTAAAAAAGAAAGGTTATGGGCTACCGTTTCTTTTAATTGCATATTAATAGGGGGTTTATTTGTGATTTCATCAAAATATCTCATTGCCTGGCTTATAAAATTAAAGAATCCCGCGATCATAACCGGGATCTTGTACATAATTGCTTTTTTTCTAATATTTCCTTATCTCATTCAGCTTCAATTGCCAATTGGGAATACGTTCCTTGTATTATTGGGGATGTTATTAGCCGTTGTGATTGTTTCAGCGTTGCTAAATTGGGCTTATCTACTCACGATGATTTTCCCGATAGCTGCTGCACTTATTCTGTTCTTTACTGGATGGACAATTTATATCTTGTCGCCAGGCATTGATGCCATCGGACAAATCTTGATAGGGTTTTTAAATGGGGTGATTGGGGATTTGGGTGCCAGCGGTGCTACCGGCAATATAACTGCCGCTTTTCAGGATGTAACCACGATCGGTAATCATATTG
>JAKADA010000063.1 GCA_021820975.1 Bacillota bacterium | reverse complement strand
ACGACAGCCAAAACCGACGAAGAAGCTCGACAATTGTTGGCCGAACTCGGCATGCCTTTTCGTCAATCCTAATGTAAAGGAGGTACTGTCGTGGCAAAGAAGTCCATGATCGTGAAAGCTTCACGGCCGGCCAAATTTAGCACGCAAGCTTATACTCGCTGCAAACGTTGCGGACGACCGCATTCAGTACTACGCAAGTTCGGTATTTGTCGGATTTGCTTTCGTGAATTGGCACATCTGGGGCAGTTGCCTGGTGTGAAGAAAGCTAGCTGGTAAGGCGAAGGAAGGAGGTTGGTTCGCAATGGCAATGACGGATCCAATCGCGGATATGCTGACACGGATTCGCAATGGCAACATGGTTGGCCACGAGAAGGTGGAAATCCCGGGTTCGAACATCAAACGGGCAATCGCTGAAATTCTTAAGGCTGAAGGCTATATTCGGGACGCGGAATTTATTCCGGATAACAAACAAGGAACCATTCGCGTTCATCTTAAATACGGTCAAAACAACCAACGCATTATTACGGGCCTAAAGCGGATCAGCAAACCGGGTTTACGGGTTTATGCAGCATCCGATGAGTTGCCGCGCGTGCTTGGGGGCCTTGGTATTGCGATTGTTTCGACATCGCATGGGCTCATGACAGATCGCCAAGCAAGGCAAAGCAATGTTGGCGGCGAAGTGCTCTGCTACGTGTGGTAAGCACAAGCCAGAATTGAGGGAGGTGTAGACGTGTCCCGTATTGGCAGAAAACCTATCACGATTCCTTCAGGAGTCGATGTGTCCTTAGTTGACAATGTGATTACAGTAAAAGGCCCGAAAGGCGCCTTAACGCGAGAATTGCACCGGGATATGATAGTCCGTACGGAAGGGACCGAATTGGTCGTTGAACGCCCTTCCGATTCCAAGTTGCACAGAAGTCTTCATGGTACCACTCGTAGTGTGGTTGCTAACATGGTTGAAGGTGTAACAAACGGATTTCAAAAAGTTCTTGATCTCGTTGGTGTTGGATACAGAGCAACCAAAGCTGGTAGTAATGTAACGCTCGCCTTAGGATTTTCACATCCTGTCGAGATCGTTCCTGATGCTGGTTTGGAACTTGATGTTCCTATAAATACCCGGATCATTATCAAAGGCATCGATAAAGAGCAAGTAGGAACATTTGCAGCGAAGATTCGTGATGTTCGTAAACCGGAGCCATACAAAGGCAAAGGTATTCGCTATGAAAACGAAATTGTCCGCCGCAAAGTTGGTAAGACTGGTAAGAAATAAACAGGCAAGGAAGTGGGACTGTGATTAGCAAAGGCGATAAGGAAGCTTCTCGCGCGCGTAGGCACGGCCGTATCCGCAAACGCCTGTCTGGGACTTCGGCGCGTCCACGTTTAAATGTGTTTCGCTCAGGCAAACACATCTATGCGCAAATTATCGATGATACCACATCACGCACAGTTGTTTCTGCCTCTACGGTAGACAAAGATCTTCGTGAAACTGTGGGTCACGGTAGTACGATTGAAGCAGCAACAGCCGTCGGTAAGTTAGTTGCTGAACGTGCCAAAGCTGTGGGTGTTTCAGCGGTTGTTTTTGACCGCGGCGGTTATCTTTATCATGGACGTATCCAAGCGCTAGCCGATGCAGCGCGTGAAGCAGGACTTGAGTTTTAGTTTGACGTGTGAAGGAGGGAAAGAAAACAGTGCGTGTTGACCCAACACATCTCGATCTGTCGGAAAGAGTCGTAGCTATCAATCGTGTGGCGAAAGTCGTTAAAGGCGGGCGCCGTTTCAGCTTTAGTGCTTTGGTTGTCGTAGGAGACGGTCAAGGTCATGTAGGAGCAGGATTAGGCAAAGCTTCTGAAGTGCAAGAAGCTGTTCGTAAAGGTGTCGCAGATGCCAAAAAGAATTTGATTACTGTCCCGATGCGCGCCACCACCGTTCCCCATGAAGTTATTGGTCGTTTTGGTGCAGGACGGGTACTTGTCAAACCTGCGCGTGAAGGTACTGGCGTTATTGCAGGTGGCCCAGTTCGTGCCGTTCTCGAATTGGCTGGTATCAAAGACATTGTGACAAAGTCGTTAGGCTCGTCAAATGCAATTAACATGGTACACGCAACGCTCGAAGGTTTGGAACAATTGAAACGCCCTGAAGACGTTGCAAAACTTCGCGGCAAAACCGTCGCCGAACTTCGCGGCTAGGAGGTCGTAACACAGTGAAACAGTTGCAAATCACCTTGGTGCGCAGCCTCATTGGACGCACAGAATCGCAACGTGCCACAGCGCTCTCTCTTGGACTTCGCAAGATTCACCAATCGGTGGTTCGCGAGGATTCCCCGTCAGTGCGCGGCATGATTGCTAAAGTCAGTCACATGGTCGAATGCATTGAAATTGAAGCGTAAGCGGTCTGGAGGGAAATTGGGATGAACTTGCACGAATTATCGCCCGCCCCCGGCTCGCGTCATAATAAAAAGCGAATTGGCCGAGGCATAGGGTCTGGCATGGGCAAGACTTCGACACGCGGAAGCAAAGGGCAATGGGCTCGTTCCGGTGGTGGCGTGCGTCCGGGTTTTGAAGGTGGACAAATGCCGTTGTTCCGTCGTCTGCCTAAGCGCGGATTTAGCAATGAGCCGTTTAAAAAAGAGTACAACATCGTCAACTTAGCACAATTGGAACGCTTTGCAGCAGGAACGGTGGTAACGCCAGATCTGCTTAAAGAAAACCGTATTGTCCGCAACATGAAAGATGGCATTAAGATTCTTGGCAAGGGAGATCTTCACGTCGCATTGACTGTTCGTGCTCATGCGTTTTCTGGCACGGCGGCTGAAAAAATCGCGGCCGCAGGCGGCAGTGTCGAGGTGATTTGATGCTTCGCACGCTACGTGGTGCCTGGAGAGCGAAAGACTTGCGTAAACGATTGTTGTTTACGCTTATGGTTTTAGCCGTATACAGGATCGGCGTCGTGATTCCGGTTCCCGGAGTCAATGCATCACTTCTTCAAGGCTTGGCGGCAAAAAATGCGTTAGTTGGTATGCTTAACACGTTTTCCGGTGGTGCTCTGAATCGATTCTCGATTTTGTCGATGAGCATTTATCCGTACGTAACAGCGTCCATCATCGTACAATTGCTGTCCATGGGTGTAATCAGGCAATGGGAAGATTGGTCAAAAGAAGGGGAGACGGGTCGAGCAAAGTTAACGCAATGGACTCGATACTTGACTGTTATTTTGGGTCTTGTGCAATCTGCGGCATTAACCTTCTCATTTAGTCGAGAACTCGGACCTGGTTTTATTAATGATCCTTCGATCTGGACGTATCTTGTCATTGGACTTACACTGACAGCTGGGACTACATTTTTAATGTGGTTGGGCGAGCAGATTACGGATAAAGGCGTCGGTAATGGCGTTTCGGTAATTATCTTTCTGAGCATTTTGTCTCAGTTGGAACAAATCATTCCGGTTGTCTATTCCAATGTCTTTCAGGCTCACCCGGATCAGTTGCTTTTGAACATCGTTAAAGTAGTGATTCTACTCGCGGCAATGCTTGCGATGGTTGTGTTTATTATCTACGTACAACAAGGCGTTCGACGTATACCTGTGCAATACACACAGCGGCAAGTCGGCAATACGATGTATGGTGGACAAAGTACACACATCCCGTTTAAAGTAAATGCAGCAGGTATGATTCCTGTGATATTCGCTACATCTGTGTTGTTTATACCGACAATTATCGGGCAATTCTTTCGTGGGAATCGCTTGGCGGATTGGGCAACGACAACCTTTAGTCCATCATCTTGGATTTATGCGTTGATCGAGTTTGTGTTGATCGTATTGTTCACGTATTTTTATACGTTCGTTCAACTTAATCCGTCACAATTAGCGGAACAGATGCAAAAAAACGCTGGATATGTGCCGGGCATTCGTCCAGGCAAACCGACTGAGAAATACTTCATATGGTTAATGAACAGGTTATCTCTTGTTGGTGGTTTGTTTCTAGCTGTTGTTGCGGTGTTACCCTTGGCGTTTGTCTCATTGGCAGGCTTGTCAGGTATGTCATATTACTTTAGTGGTACATCCCTTTTAATCGTTATTGGTGTTGCTCTCGATACCATGCGACAATTGGAAGGTCAAAGGTTGCAGCGGAGTTATAAAGGTTTTATTCGCTGATAGACCTTTTGGAGAAAGGTCGTGTGGTTCATGCAGATTGTCTTTCTGGGCCTTCCTGGCGCAGGCAAGGGAACGCAAGCAGTTTCCATTACAGAGGACTTTGATGTTCCACATATTGCAACAGGAGACATGTTTCGTGCTGCCATGGCTGCTGATTCGTCCCTTGGACAAGAGGTTCGAGAGTATCTAGTCAAAGGACTTCTTGTTCCGGATGAATTAACTATCCAGGTTGTTCGTGACAGGTTACAGCAGGCCGACACAAAAAATGGGTTTTTGTTAGATGGCTTTCCGAGAACCGAGCCGCAAGCGATCGCTCTCGAAGAAATGCTGCGTGAGATTGGCAAACCAATCATGCACGTGTTGTATTTGCAAGTACCGCGAGAGGACTTGCTGCAACGGTTAACCGGCCGTGTAGTGTGTTCATCATGTGGAACATCTTACCATGTGACACTTAACCCGCCTACACACGGTGGAATTTGTGATCGCTGTGGTGCGGAGTTGATCGTTCGCAAGGACGACACACCAGAAGCGGTAGCCGTTCGTCTAGCGGAAAACTTTGAGCGTACAGAAGCGTTGGCCAAGTTCTACGAACAACGCGGATTGTTACGCACGATTGATGGAACGCAATCGATCGGACACGTGTATGACGCCATTTCAAACGCATTACAGGAGGCGCAAGCGTGATTACGATCAAGTCGAAGCACGAACTCGAGATCATGCGAGAGGCTGGCCGGATTGTCGCGATGGTCCACGATGAAATGAAACGTGTGATCCATCCTGGCGTGACAACTCGGCAGCTTGACACCATTGCTGAGAATATCATTCGCAAAGCTGGAGCAACGCCTTCTTTCAAAGGTTATAACGATTTCCCTGCGTCCATTTGCACGTCGGTGAACGAGCAGTTGGTTCATGGGATACCTAGTGATCGCGTTCTATCTGACGGGGATATCATCTCGGTCGATGTGGGTGCTTATTACAAAGGATATCATGGTGATTCGGCGTGGACGTATCCCGTTGGTACGATCAGCGCACAGGCTGTTGACCTGCTTGCTGTGACACAGGAATCGTTATTTCAAGGTATCCGCGAAGCTAAACCAGGTAATCGGCTGTCAGACATTTCTCATGCCGTTCAGGTCTATGCAGAGTCGAAGGGTTACTCGATCGTGCGCGATTATGTCGGACACGGCATCGGACGGGATATGCACGAGTCTCCGCAAATTCCGAACTATGGTCCGCCCAACCGTGGCATTCGTCTACGAGAAGGTATGGCTATTGCGATTGAACCTATGGTGAATGTCGGGAGTTACGATGTGGTAACGCTGTCTGACAATTGGACGGTAATTACGAAAGATGGCTCGCTTTGTGCTCATTTCGAGCATACGGTGGCAATCACAGAAGACGGTCCAGAACTCATGACAGTGCTGTAATCGTGTGTACAAAGAAGGAGGTGCTCTATGGCGAAGGATGATGTCATTGAAGTAGAAGGCAAGGTGATTGAGCCGCTGCCAAACGCCATGTTTCGTGTAGAACTTGAAAATGGTCACAAGATATTGGCACATGTTTCCGGGAAGATTCGCATGAATTACATCAAGATCCTGCCGGGTGACCGGGTGACAGTGGAATTGTCGCCGTATGACTTATCTCGGGGAAGAATTACCTACCGATATAAGTAATCGGCGGATCATTCAAGGAGGTGGAAACCGTGAAGGTACGTCCATCGGTGAAGCCCATTTGTGAAAAATGTAAAGTAATTCGCCGCAAGGGGATCGTCATGGTGATTTGCGAAAATCCGAAACACAAACAACGACAAGGTTGAGTGATCAACCGATTATGGTAGGAGGTGCACCGTATGGCTCGTATCGCAGGCGTTGACTTGCCTCGCGACAAGCGAATCGAGATTGGTTTGACCTATATCTTTGGTATTGGTCGACCGACTTCCAATGCAATTTTGAAAACGGCTGGAATTAATCCTGACAAACGGGTTAATGAACTCACCGAAGAAGAAGTGCAAAAGCTTCGCGATGCCATCGATGGTTCGTATAAAGTCGAAGGCGATTTGCGTCGTGAAATTGCTCTGAACATCAAACGTTTGATTGAGATTGGCTCATATCGTGGCGTTCGTCATAGAAAAGGACTTCCTGTTCGTGGACAACGTTCAAAAACCAATGCTCGTACGCGCAAAGGACCGCGTCGTACTGTGGCTGGTAAGAAGAAGTAAGGAGGGACTGTTAGTTGGCAACGAAAGTGAAACGCAAGGGCACAGCATCGTCGTCTCGGCCAAAGCGTCGTGATCGTAAAAACGTTGAATCCGGCGTAGCCCATATTCGTTCAACGTTCAACAACACCATCGTGACGATTACCGATCCGACGGGTGCAGCGATCAGTTGGGCTAGTTCTGGTGCATTGGGTTTTAAAGGGTCCCGTAAAAGTACCCCGTTTGCTGCTCAGATGGCTGCGGAAGCTGCCGCTAAGACGGCTATGGAACATGGTATGAAAATCGTCGAAGTCAATGTCAAAGGCCCTGGTGCCGGACGTGAAGCAGCCATTCGTTCCTTACAAGCTGCTGGACTCGAAGTTTCTATGATTAAAGATGTTACACCAATTCCGCACAACGGTTGCCGCCCGCCAAAACGGCGTCGTGTGTAATTGATTGGTTAAAAAGTATCGTGTGAGATCTGTGAAGGATACGGAACTTGCATAAATCTACCAGGAGGTGTCCATACTAGAATGGCAAGATATACGGACCCTGTATGCCGGCTTTGCCGCCGTGAAGGTGTCAAGCTATACCTGAAAGGGGAACGCTGCTACACCGATAAGTGTGCTATTGATCGCCGTGGTTATGCACCTGGCCAACATGGTCAAGGACGCAGCAAACGTGCGAGTGAGTATGGCATGCAACTGCGTGAAAAGCAGAAGGCTCGGCGTATTTACGGCGTCCTTGAACGGCAGTTTGAAGCCTACTATGAAGAAGCCGCCCGTCGAAAAGGCATCACGGGTGACAACTTGTTGCAACTTCTGGAATCTCGCTTAGACAATGTTGTATATCGCTTGGGCTTCGCAGGGTCACGCCCTGAAGCTCGTCAATTGGTTAAACATGGCCATTTTGCGGTGAATGGACGCCGCGTTGATATTCCTTCGTACCTTGTACGCGTCAATGACGTGATCACTGTACAGGAAAAGAGCACGACTTCACCGAAATTTAAAGAAATTTTGGAAGCTGCCGAAGGTAAAACCGTGGTAGCATGGCTTTCACGTGACCTCGAAATTCGGTCAGGAACGGTTCTGCGCGTCCCCGTACGCGAAGAAATTGACTCGCCAGTGGCGGAGCAACTGATCATCGAGTACTACTCGCGTTAAGGCGGAGTCAATAAAGCAGGATGTTCCTGTATTCGTACAAGAATGTGCGGTGGCATTGCCCTGAAGGAGGGGTATGTGGATGATCGAGCTGGAAAGGCCACGGATCGAGACAGAGACAATCAGCGAAGACGGCAAGTACGGGAAGTTTGTTGTTGAACC
>JAKADA010000062.1 GCA_021820975.1 Bacillota bacterium | reverse complement strand
CCTTAACAAAAACAACTCGTAAACGAATGATGCTACCATTTTCCGCAATCGCCGCCATAACTTCAGGAACGCCATGCCCTTTAGCTTCCGGCGCAAATCGCTTGACGATGGCACTGACAAGAACTAGACCGAGAATTGGTAGAATCAGTACATCGGCCCGACCCATAAAACTCAAATGCGTTGCCAAAACGCCGAAAAAGAAGCTGGTAAATAGATCGATCAATTTACGAAACCCTACAGCTCCAAATCCACCACCGATGCCAATCACCATTGCATACAGTAAAAGTACCAAGGGCTCAGGAATGAACTTAATCAACCAAGAATGCAACCCCAAATTCGGATGATACCATCTACGATGCATAAAAACCCCTCATTCCATTACTTCGCGAGCATCTTTATTATTCCATCCATCTAGCAACCGTTCGCGAAATTTAATTATATCACGCTCGTTAGAGTTCATTTAATCCCCCTTATCGTACAAAACGTACCCATGTATGATTTTAAAAGAAAACAACCGCTTTTTAAAGCAGTTGGATAAATAGTCGAGAAAAGATTAGTACAAAAACAAGCAGGATAATACCTCCCCAGATACGGACCCATAAACGTATCCGTCGAGAATACTGTGAGATACTTTTATTTCGATCAGCAGCCATGACTCATCCCTCCACGTATAAGTAAACGAAATATTATCAGGGTAATATTGACTTTCGTTTTTATCCGGGTAATATTATCGCATAGATAAGAAAATTGGAGGTGCAACATGGAACGTGATTTTCTCGAAACTCATTGTACCGCATTTTATCGTGAGCGAATCATCGCGCAAGGAACCTTAGAACATGTAGTGTCTATAGTACTAGGAGCTATTGATCCAAACGAATTATCCCATGTCCTGGTCTTTAAAGATGCTTCCAGTGAACAGATTGAAGTGGATTTTCGCGGTAGTGTAGCATCTGTACTAGAACGATTAGCCAATCACCCTGATTCACATCCTGTAGTTTCCCCTTCTGAAACAGGAAATCTCCGCAGCCCTGGCCGACCCAAGCTTGGCGTTGTCGCTGGTGAAGTTACTTTATTGCCTAGGCATTGGGAGTGGCTGAAAAGTCAACCAGGCGGTGCATCGGTCACCTTACGAAAGCTTGTTGATGAAGCGCGACGCACTCTTGATAACAAGAGCACATTACAGAGATCAAAAGAAAAAGTCTATCGCTTTATGACCGTAATGGCTGGCGATCGTGATCATTATGAAGACGCTTTACGCGCATTATATGCTGGAGATGCATCGCGATTTCGTGAACTCATTGCTGACTGGCCAACGGATATACGGAATTACACAATAAAGTTGGCACAGGACTGCATTTAATCAGAGGAGATAACCGCAATGGCTAATGGAAAAATCGTTATAGGTGCTGAAACCAAGTACCCATTGAATGGAATATTAACCATTCCTGATGAAACAAATGGATTGTTCCCTGCGGTTGTATTGGTGCATGGGTCTGGTCCGAGCAATATGGATGAAAAAATCGGGAATAATTTCCCATTTAAAGATATGGCTAAAGGCTTGTCGACAAAAGGAATTGCAGTTTTACGTTATGACAAGAGAACACTCGTGTATGGCAAAGAAATGAAAAACAACACTGGGTTATCGGTTAGAGAAGAAACCATTGAAGATGCTATTCTTGCGGCTGATTTCTTAAGGAAAGATTCACGGATTGATCCAAACCAAGTATTTATTTTAGGGCATAGTTTAGGAGGAATGTTAGCTCCACGAATCGATGCAGAAGGTGGGAAATTTGCTGGAATCATCATTTTGGCTGGCTCTCCACGCAAGTTAGAAGAAATTCTGATGGATCAAGGTAACGATGTTTTACACTCGTTAAATAAGTTTTTGAAAATGATCGCGAAGAAACAAATAGCAAAATTATCATCCAACTTTAACAACATCTATAACCTCAGTGACGAACAAGCAAAATCGACAAAGGTTGTGGGGAAATACACCAGAGCCTACTACTTCAAAGAAATGGGTGAACACCCGTCCATGGATTATCTCAAAGTATTGGATAAACCCGTGTTTATTTTGCAAGGTGATAAAGATTTTCAAGTATCAGTTGAAAAAGACTTTACTGTTTATAAAAACCTATTAGGTGATAAGTCAAATGTAACATGTAAACTGTATCCGAACCTGAATCATTTGTTTATGCCTTCTGTTTACGGCAGGATATTAAAAACGAAAAAAGAGTATAACGTTGCACAACACGTTGATAAACTCGTTATTGAGGATATTGCCGACTGGATTCGTTCAATTTGGAAATAGGAATTTATCTGAATACACTTAGCACTCAAGATGTAGATATATTAAAACACGACACATTGACATGTCGTGTATTTGCTGTCCACCGAAAGATACATCCGAAAAGTTGGAAGTAATAAATTTTGCCCAACTGAGGTTAGCACGGTTAAATTTCTCATTTTCTAAAATGCTTCCTTTTTAAGATTCGACTTCTCCAAAATATATCTAATTATTAAGATATTGTTCAATGTATATAATGGTCTGTTTTCTATATTCAGCCTTTAACCAGGCGTACTCTTTTGCGAGAAGGTATCTCTATCTTGGTGTCACAAGACTACCGCACAATTCAATAACTTTATTTAAGACTTCTTCGGGCACTTCCCTGACCTTGATATCCCCACCTAGGAAAAGTAGCCAATTTGTTATTTCGGTCAATTCTTCGGGCTTATTAACATTGATAAAAGTCTTTAGAATGGCTGTGGTTTGGTAAGGATTCGTGTAGGAAATTGAAACTTTTAAGGGATGATATTTTTTGAACTGCGCAATCGCTTTTGGACCAAGTTCAAGGAAAAGGTTGATTACTTCCTCCTGCTTACTTAGTTTTTCTAAAATTTTTTTCTTACTTAATCTTTTTTGCGTCGGGTAGGATTTAACATCGCTGAGATAGTCGACAGGAAAAATTTGCTTCTTTTCTTCCTTTAAGTCAAAGCCTTCAATCAGCCAAAGGCCTTTTTCATGATAAAGGTGCAAGAGATAAATTGAGTAAGACTTTATTACCTTCTCTTCTTTGATAATAATCAATAAATAGCTATCCAAAAGAAGCATTTGGATGAGTTTTTCTAACATGGGATGGGGGATGTCTGAAAGATCAAGTAGATCGGGATTATTGGGGTTGGTCCCTTCAAAAAGCAAGATTTGATTTAAAAGAACAAGATCATCTTGCTGGTTTTCTGAGATGAGTCCTAGTAATTTTTCAGCTAGAGACTGCCGACTCTTTAGATAGGGGAGTTGTTGATTTCTTGTGGCCATAAAGGCAATAAAAAGAGCTTTGACCTCATGATCGGTAAAGCGAACAACGGGTAGGACAGAGTTGTGCATGACAAAATAACCCCCATCCCTTCCAACTTCAGCGATAAGTGGCACCCCCATGGCCTCAATTTCTCTGATATCTCTAATAGCTGTCGAACGAGAGATGTTAAATTCTCGCATGAGTTCAGAAATTGTAAAGTGGGCGCGGTTGTTGATATACCGCATGATGATATTAACCCGTTCAACTTTTTTCATAGGGCTTCCTAAACAGTATCATTTTTTGACATGATTTAAGGCTAATATATACACATCTAGTGAAGAATACAAGTCATTTGATAAATTTAAAATAGAGGAAGGTTTTGAATATGACAGATTATACTCTAGAAAATAAAGACAGCTTTATCGTTTTAGGTTTTGGAACTGAACTTAAGAGCGATTACACAGACTTTGCTGGCTTAAACAAGGAAAAGTCAGACTTTTGGCAGGCCGTCAGCCGAGATGGAAGGCTTGACACTTTAAAATCCATAGCCACAAATGACTACGTTTTTGCAGTGAACGAAGCAGTGAATAACAAAATGATGCATTATGCTGGCGTCATGACAGAGGCATCGGCACCAGAAGAAGCCAGAGTTATCCAATTCCCTAAGGGGGAATACCTAGTTGTTAAAGGGGAAGGTAAGACGGCTGATGAATTGAACAATAAGCTCGCGGGCCTTGCCTTTGGTCAAGTCTTGCCAGAAGCAAAGAATTTTGCCTATGTTGGTGGGCCAAACGCAATGGTTGAGATGGGGCAGAGAAACGGCTTAGTTTTTGGTGAAATGTGGATTCCTGTTGTTAGAAAATAAAGAGATAAAAGGCGGGATGGAAATGTCCTATATCGTTGATTTTAAAAATGTATCTACGGTCGGTTTAGAGTCTTCACCTGCAGTACAATCGCTTGCTGGTTTACGTGCAAATGAAGCCCGTTACTTTATGAACAAATACAAGCATGAATTTACGGTTGTACCAGCTAGCGAAAGCCAGGAGACCCTTGATTATGTGAACCGAATTATGAAAGAAGAACGTGATATTGAGTTTGCGGCCAAACCTTTAGAAACGTCGCGTTTTCAAGTGGAAAACATCAAATTTTCCTACGTCTTTTATGAGGATGGTCTTGTGGTCAACGTCATGTATACGGTTGATGACCCTAAGAGGCGGGCCGTTGGTTTTAAGCTTTCTGAGGGGATGGAGGTACCAAAGGAATTAGAAGGGAAGTTTAAATTTGCTAGGCAGAAGTCTAAACTGGCTGGAACAATTCGGGGTTCGTTTTTTGTAATTAAAGGAGCATATTAAAATAAGCAAGCGCAAGTAGGGAAATTCAGCCGTTTTTTATTTGATCATTCTTTTTCTTCATTGAAATTAGTGAAAGTTATTTTCTACCTAGAGAGATAATAGCTTTCACTTGCTAGCTTCTACTTTGCTATTATAGGTACGAAATACATTTCATTGTTGAACTGCATTTTGTCGATCCTAGTGGCTGGCAGTCAAAATAAAAAGCACTTATTGGACGCTCGGAGTCGTGTTACTCTTCGATATCCTCGTGTTGATTAGCGAAACTCTCAACGCGCACTACGCAGAGAAGGACATATCTCTGTGGCCGCTCGTGTGGGTGATGGCTGTCCTGAACGTGTTCCTCGCGTACGGCTTTGTGCAGATCACGCGCAAGTTTCGCAGATTGTGATTTTTGGAGACTGGCGGATACCTGTTGGGTGGTCGGCTGAGAGACCAGCGCAAGTCGTATTTTGTCAGCTATCGCTGGATTTCTTGATTTTCGCGTTCGCTTTCACTATTAGTTTATCAGTCCTTTCTTTTGTGTCCAACACTTTATACTAAATCCAAATCATCGTTGTTACCTAATTTGTGAATCAGAAAGAAAAATTATCTATAATTAGGATGGAATTTAAAAAGGGATCTAATTTTACGCGTTGGGCATAATCGTTGTATCATTCGATCGACGGTGCGATCAGTTTGACAAATTGACTATTTATCCGTATGTTATAAGTGGATATTTATATCCTGATGCTGAATTAAGTCGTTCTATTGCAAGTTGATTTGTAAATGCAGAAAAGGGATTTTTGAACTGAAGACAGCGAAGAAGTATTTGTACACTCAGGGTGTTCGGGATCTCTTGTTGAGACTTCTATTCCGACCGTTTGGAGAATCGAGAAAGGATGAGGAATATTCATAGTAATGAGGAATTGCGTCATAGTTGGAGAGAGCAGCTTGCTCCATTTCAAAAATCAGATACCAAGAAAAGTATCTGGCAAATCATTAACACTGTTGTACCCTTTTTGGCACTTTGGACATTCGCCTATTTGAGTTTGTCGATATCAATCTGGCTAGGGATTGCCATTGCAGTTGTAGCATCCGGATTCTTTATTCGCCTCTTTATCATTTTCCACGATTGCGGACACCATTCTTTCTTCAAAAGTCCAAGAGCTAACGAGATATTCGGGATTATAACTGGAATTTTGACTTTCTTCCCATATCACCAGTGGAAGTACGAACACGCCGTCCATCACGCAACAAGTGGCAACTTAGAACGACGAGGAACCGGCGATATGTGGACATTAACAGTCAATGAGTATAAGCAATTGTCCCCTGTCAAGAGAATGGTTTATCGAGTATATCGAAATCCCTTCATCATGTTTGGTATCGGGCCTATCCATCTTTTTTTCAACCAGTATCGGTTCAATCGAAAAGGTGCTGGAAGAAAGGAACGTATAAATATATACGTAACTAATTTCACGCTCATTGTCATCTTAACCGGCCTCAGTTTCATCCTCGGATGGAAAGGTGTACTTCTTGTGGAGGGCCCTATCCTTTACTTGGCCGGTGTAGTTGGAATTTGGCTATTTTACGTCCAGCACCAATTTGAGCGAACATATTTTGAAAAATCGGATAAATGGGATTTTGTCAGTGCTGCGCTACAGGGCAGTTCCTTTTATCAACTCCCGAAAATATTACAATGGTTAACTGGGAACATCGGTTATCACCACGTTCATCATTTGGGCCCGAGAGTCCCGAATTACCATCTCCAGCAAGCGCATGAAAGCACTGACTTGTTCCGCGATGTTCCATCTGTCACCTTATCCTCCAGCCTTCGCGCTCTCCGCTACCGGCTGTGGGATGAAGACAGTCATCGGTTTGTCGGATTCAATGAAATTGTGATTGAAAATCGAACTGAAACCACTATTCGACCACTAAACTTGGTCCTTCTGATTTGGATGTTATTCAAGAAGTTAAAATCCCCGTCATGAAGCTTGATGTAAGTCGAATGTAGCAACAATCTGATAAATACGGCAGAGGACCCTGTCACTAGTCCTACTATCTGTGTATAGGATGTTAGGGGAATAACTTAAAATACTCAATTTAAAATTTTAAGTAAATTCTTGACTTTCGACTGCACAAACAGTATAATTAAATTGTTCAGAGTGCATCGGATTAAGGTATGATTTTAATGTGCCGTTTTTCTCTGCTTTCACTTCGGATTGCAGAAGGAAAACGGCTTTCGTACTTTTTGGTTTTGTATGTAATTTGTGAACAAATTGATTCGAGCCATGGGCATGAGGAGGAAATAATTTGGAACAAGGAATCGTAAAGTGGTTTAATGCGGATAAGGGCTTTGGCTTCATTTCTCGCGAAAACGCCGATGACGTATTTGTACATTTTAGCGCTATCCAAGGGAGTGGTTATCGTTCTTTGGAAGAAGGACAGCGTGTAAACTTTGACGTCGTGCAAGGTCCCAAGGGACCACAAGCCGAAAACGTGGCTTAACTTCTTTACTAATTAAGGGACTGTCCGTAAGGTGTTACTTAAATACCTTACGGACAGTCCCTTTAGTATTACTCAATCATTCGCTCTTTTGTAGGAAAGGAGGCATATCAATGAGCTACTTTAATAATAGAAGAAAGCCTGCTTCTGAACACGTATATGCGGACATTATTATTTGGCAGTGCTCAATATGCAATTGTTGGTCAAGACCAGAGTTTGTTCATGTGGCTGAACCAAATTGCCCTATGTGTAAAGGAATGATGAATCGAGAAGCAAAAAATATTCGGATTGAATAAGCTTGTAACACTCTTTTTATCACTTCCATGCTGTTAACCTACCCATCAATAAATCGTGTTTGGTATATCAGATAATAACAACAATAATTCGAGCGTTTTGCAGAATTGAAATTCTAGTTGGAACGAAAAAAGGAATAGCGGCTAGATTAGGGGGCGCTGACTTGCCTTCGAAGGTCGGCCGAGGGAGCCACGGTCCACTGAGCCGTATCCCTCGTTCCCGACAATATTGCATTTTTGCCCAAGTTCGGTACGGCTTGCGCCTGCCATCACCGCTTCAGGGTAGCATCCGTACTGTGCAAGGTCGATTTGTGCATAGCCGTCAACCATCCTTTACTAATGGACGGTAAGCGTCAAGCCTACCACACCTACTCACTGGCTGGTTCTCCTGAGATAATCCCTATATGAATTTCAAGGGAGGCAGTGATCATGACACGAGAAGATCAGCTTGAGCAGCGCAAACAATGGGAGGT
>JAKADA010000061.1 GCA_021820975.1 Bacillota bacterium | reverse complement strand
TAGTACAGTCATTCGCCACCGTTAACGGCCAGACTCCAGCATAGGATACCGTGGTTCCAAAAGCGGAGAGCGAACAATAAGTAGAAAACGAGCCTGAGTAAGTTTGGGTAAGTTTTCTGTAACGGTTAGCAAATCGCGAAAGGACATGGCTTCTCTAAAAAGGAGAACGAACTAAAAGTATACAAAACTGTGGTTGAATTTTTAGATCGCCATCAATTGCGAGATGAGTTAACAAACTAACTTTTGTAATACTGTGGTAGAGGGTTGCCCTACTGGCTATGAGCCTTTGGGGCAACCTATTTTGAGCATGGTATAATGAAGCCAAGCCATTAAGATGATAATTTCGGCTTAAAAGGGGCGTTCCATTGATGAATTCAAAACGTATCGTGCTAGCTGTTCGTCCTAAAGGTTTGCCAAGTAAGGATACATTTCGCGAGGAAACCTTTGAACTGCAACCTCTCATCGACGGCCAGGTGGTTGTTGAGAGCATGTACATATCTGTGGATCCCTACATGCGTGGTAGGCTAAACGATCAAAAATCGTATGTAGCACCGTATGAAATAGGCACTGCTATTACAGGCGGTGTGATCGGTCGTATCATTGAATCCAAATCCGTGAAATATCAAGTAGGAGATATTGTTCTGGCGGGATATGGTTGGCAGACACATAGTGTCGAAATGGATGAACAGGTTCGCCTTATTGATCCTTCGATAGCTCCCGTGACTACAGCACTTGGCGTACTAGGAATGACTGGTTTAACAGCCTATTTTGGTTTACTTGATATTGGTAAGCCGCAAAAAGGAGAAACGATCGTCGTATCAGCGGCTGCTGGTGCGGTTGGTATGATCGTAGGTCAAATAGCAAAGATCCATGGCGCCCATGTTGTCGGTATTGCAGGATCGCAAGCTAAATGTGAGTATTTGACGAAACAACTTCACTTTGATGCAAGTGTGAATTATAGAGATGCTTCCTTTAAAGAATTGTTGCAAGGGGCATGTCCTAATGGCGTCGATGTGTATTTTGACAATGTTGGTGGGGACGTATCAGATGTCGTATTACGGATGATCAATCGCGGTGCACGGATCGCTGTTTGTGGACAAATCGCGCACTATAATGAAGAAAAACCGCATATCAGTACACCGATTCCCTCTTTGTTATTGATCAATAGTGCAATGATGCAGGGCTTCACGGTTGGTAACTATGCAACTCGTTTTGAAGAGGGAATTGCTGCTTTGGCGACGTGGTTGGCACAAGGTAAGCTGAAGTATGAAGAGACGATTACTAACGGATTTGATTATGTGATTGATTCTTTTCTTATGTTATTTAAAGGGGAAAATACAGGGAAGCTACTCGTGAAAGTTAACGACTGAGCGAATTTTTTCTAGTTTCACATTGTCGATGGTTGTCGTAAGATGGAGGCAGGAGGCACCGATATGCACGAACACAACCATGATCATGACCATGATCACAATTCGCTATTTCATGTTCACGCACCGGCGCATCAAATGAAGCGCGCTTTCTTTCTTACGATGATCATCCTCTTCGTTGAATTTGCAGGTGGGCTTTTATCCCATAGTTTAGCGCTTCTTTCCGATGCAGGACACGTCTTAACAGATTTGGGAGCGATCGGATTGTCCTGGTTTGCTTTGCGTCAAGCCGAGCGACCATCGAATGAAAGAATGACCTATGGTTATTACCGTTTAGGTATTCTTGCTGCATTGATCAATGGATTAGCCCTGATTGTTATTACGCTATGGATTTTGTGGGAAGCTTATAATCGCTTTCACCATCCAACTCCTGTGAATGGAATTTGGATGCTGATAAGTGCAGCCGTGGGCCTTTTTGTTAATTTGTACTTAGGATTGGGTATGCACAATGAGCATGATCTTAATGTGAGAAGTGCCGTACTTCATATGCTCGGAGACGCTGCTGCATCAGCGGGGGTGATTGTGGCCGGAGTAATTATACTCCTAACGCACATTTCCCTTATTGACCCTATATTAAGTGCGGTCATTGCCGTGTTAATTGCGTTTGGGGCAGTTCAGATTATATCCAAGACCATGGTCATTCTGATGGAAGGCACACCGAGTGAGGTGGATTTCCAAAAGGTAGTACAAACTATCAAATCCGTGGATGCTGTGCAAGATGTTCATGATGTACATGTTTGGAGTATTGCTAGTGGGCGAAATGCGCTGTCATGTCATGTGGTATTAGATGGGCAAATTACGATCGAAGCAAGTCAACGGGTTTTGCGAACCATTGAACATCATTTAGTTCACATGGGGATCTCTCATGTGACCGTTCAGACGGAAGATGCAGGTCATCCGCATGACGACAAAGAACTTTGCGCGGCGAAAGAGCACTAGCATTCGTAACAGCATAAAAAATCTCGGCTCTAGCACATCGAAATGTTTGTGCTAGAGCCGAGATGTGTTTCTTAAACAATCCTTGCTACCATAAAAAGGCTAACCAGAAGATGGAGGCAAAAGCGAGCCACCATAACCACCATCCGCCTGCCCACCATCCACCATATCCGCGACCATACCCTCGGCCGTAACTATAACCGGGATATCCAGGGCGACCAGCTGCATACGGACCTGGGCCACCATAAGGACCGTATCCTAACCCAGCGAGCGCGAGATCTAACCTTGCTGATGCAGGCATGCTATCAGAGATGGTACCTCCGACAAGTCCTGCTGGTGCATATTGTCGAGGTACACGCATGAGAACACCTTGGTTCGTAACATTCTCCACAAAACCACGATGATAGCCCCAGGGTGTACGAAAATGAACCCAGTTACCTTGACTTTGAACACACTCATTCATTGTACACACCAGTCGATCACCTCATCAGTTGACCGGAACCGTATTGCAAACTCGCGTGTAGGCTGGTACAAGCAGGAAGAAGAGAACAAAGATAATCAGAAAAACAACAGCCCAGCGTGTATAGCCGCCGAATGCACCGCCATCACCCATTGCTTTAGCCTCCCTTTCCATGAATGTCAATCCACTTTAGCGATTAGTATCCAGCAGCACCGCCACCGTAGGAAGGAACAAACAGGAAGAAGAGCACAAAGATAATCAGAAAAACAACGGCCCAACGGGTATAGCCTCCGAACGCTCCCATGACCACCCCTCCTTTCGAACAACACTATAAGGTATGGGTGAAGGTAAAGAGCGTTGTAGGGCATATGACACGGGGCCGCGCCTAATTTTCTATTTTAATACATCGTGATCGACATACCGTTCACCATTCAATTCACTAATTACGTTAATAGCAACACGAGCACCATCGCCAGCCGTAATTATCGTATGTACACTGCATCCGGCAATCGTGCCAGCAGCCCATACGCCTTTTTGCGCCGTATGTCCTTGTTCATCGACGACGATGCGCGTCTTCATACGCGGTTCTGTGGCAGGTTTGGTAGGAAGTCCCATGGTTTCGGCTAAGTCAGAAGCCACGCCAGTAGTGAGAATAACCTGTTTTGCTTCAAAGGATTCGGATTCGAGTAAAACGCGTAATCCATCATCAGTTACTACTACGTTTTGAGCTTTACCTGTGACGAACTTTGCGCCAAATTGGGCAGCTTGTTTTTTGCCTGTTTCGACAAGCTCTGGCCCAGTCACCGCCATAACACCATAATGGTTTTCAATCCAAGCGCGCTTTGTAATGCTTTGGTCTGCATCAACCACCAGTGTATTCTTACCCGCTTTAGCACAAAACAAGGCTGCTGAGGCGCCTGCAGGGCCACCTCCAATAATGATAACATCGTACATAGTCATCCACCCCACGACAGTTTTCTAAGTTGCTTTTTTGTTATACGCTAGGTATAGCACAAAATGAGGAGGTGTTCCAATGGAATTGACGTATGAAAAGGTCCTTGAATGGTTGGAACAATATGAAGTTGGTGCGGACGTAGTGGATGAGGCAGTAGCAGGGCTTTCAGAAAAACATCTGACTACGCCACCATCGTCTTCAAAATGGTCGATTGCACAGATTGTTGCGCATTTGGTGGATACTGAGTTAGTCATGATCCATCGCATGCGTACGGTCATGGCCGAAGGGTCTGGAATGCTAACCGCCTTTTCCCAAGATGCTTGGATTAAGGCTCTCCATGCTAGGGAGATACCAATTGGCTTATCAATAGCTACGTTGCGCGCTTTGCGAAATTACCATGCTTCGACGTTACGTAATCTTGAGAATGACGCGCTTATTATGATGATGGAACGTACAGGTACCCATGATGTAGATGGAAGCGTTAGTGCATTTGATTTACTAAAAAAAACGGTTATGCATTTACATCATCATACGCGACAAATTCAAGATATACGTAATAACCAATAATTTGTTGTTGGTTTACATGGTACGTTAAATAGGCTCCTAGTCGGGAGCCTATTATTATATATTTTAAAGACTAGATCGGTTTAGTACTTGAAAAACATATCAATATAAATCTGTATTTGAGTGCAAAAGCATTTTCATGCGAATATATTTTCACAGAATGTCCTCGATATTTCTGGTATTAAAGTAGATATTTAAAATTTGCGTTGAAAAGGGCAATACATAAAGTTATTAGTCAGCTTATGCATATCCAAAAAGACTACTTAAGATAGTCTGAGAAATTCTATCAGAATGGTCCAATACAAACTGAAAAATAAAAGAAAAAAAGTGCACTATATTGTTGTAGCAATCATTGTAGGGTTCTTTACAAGCATAAGGGGGAGAAATTTTATGAGGAAGTTATTTTTGGCGGGCGCAGCCCTGATGACCATGGTATCCTTGGCATCCGTTGCAGCTCCAACCTTCGCACAAACGCACGCGGTTGCACATCATGTGACAAAGCGTGCAACAAAAGCTGTGACGAATCAAAACATTGCTTTGACAATTCTACCAGGATCACATTTGGGTCCAGATAAGAAATTGCATGATTCCTTTACACAAGCTGATTTTAATGTCGTGGCAGGCGTACCTGTGACTGTCACCGTATACAACTACGATAGTGGCAAACACAGCTTTACATCTTCCGCTTTGCATATGAACGTGACGTTAAAAGGTTCTGCAAAAACGGGTGTACCAGGTGTAACAACCTTTAAATTCACGCCAAAAGCGGGTAACTACGGTTGGGAATGCGTACTTCCTTGCGATGGCCAAAATAAAGGTTGGGCTATGACGCATAATGGTTACATGAAAGGCACTGTGCATGCACTTGCCAATAAAGATCAACAGTTTGTTTACTTAACCGTTAAGGATGGCTTGAAATTTTCTGCTGCTGATAAAAAGATTCATGACTCTTATGAACCTACTAACTTTACCGTTCAAGCAGGCATCCCTGTTCATGTGACTGTTGTCAACTATGACAGTGGTGAACATAGCCTGACATCACCGGCACTTGGTTTAAATAAAGTGTTTCCAGGCGCAGCCAAAGAAGGAGCACCTGGTATTTCGACCTTTACGTTCACACCGCAAAAACCAGGTAGTTATCACTGGCGTTGTATGATTCCTTGTGATGGCGGTCCGACAGGTTGGGCGATGTTCCACAATGGCTATATGGCTGGAACTATCACCGTTGTGAAATAGATTAGTCATAAGGCAATGCAAGTTAGGGATCATGACTCGATATAATGAGTCATGATCCCTAACTTGGTTGACATAGTTGCTTTGAGCCGGTAGGAAAAGGAAGGGCGACATTCCATATGCATCATGTAGCCGAAACCTAAATCCAGTATGATAAAGGAAGTTCCTTGGATACCCTTCTCATGGAATGAAACCACGCTCCCCGGATAGCGTGGTTTCGTTATTTTAGAAACAGGTTGCGGTATACTGAAAGGTGAATGTAGGAAAGGAAGGGTTATACCGTGGCCAAAACTGTGGCTTATGGAGCATTTGCTTCACCGATTACATCCGATTTAATCACTGCTGCGACCATCGGTCTTGATGAGGTGCGGGTAGATGGTACTGATATTTATTTTGTTGAACGAAGGCCTTCAGAAAATGGGCGAACCGTACTTGTTTGTCAAAAGCCAAACGGTTCCATCACGGATGTAACGCCTCCAGGATTTCATGTTCATACCATGGCTCATGAGTATGGCGGAGGGTCGTATACCGTACTGCATGAGACAGTTTATTTTAGTAATTTGGAGGATAGCTCTATTTATAGGATGGCGCCGTTTACAACGCCAAAGCGTATTACATACACAGAACAGATGCGCTATGCTGATCTTGTCGCTGACCACATCCATAATCGATTGCTTTGTGTTCGTGAAGATCACCACGAGGCACCGAATGTACAAAACACGATTGTCTCTGTGAGCCTTGAAAATGGTGAAGAGACGATTTTAGCGCAGGGTCATGATTTTTATTCTTCGATCACACTCAGTCCGGATGGACGTCAAATGGCATTTTTGGCGTGGGATCATCCTGATATGCCATGGGATAAAACGCAACTATTGATCTGTACGTTCGACGCTAAAGGACGTATAGCGACAACACAAGAAATTGCAGGGGGCACATCAGAATCAATCTTTTCACCGAAATTTGCTCCCGATGGATCGCTGCTTTTCGTGTCGGATAGGACGAGTTGGTGGAATCTCTATCGTTATGATAACGGAGCTATTACGGCATTGTACCCAAGGGAAGCGGAATACGGACGGGCACAGTGGGTCTTTGGGATGTCTACCTATGCGTTTTGTTCCGATACGCACATCGTAAGTTCCTATTGCACGATGGGTACATGGCATCTCTCTTTGCTAGATTATCGAACAGGCGACGCTTTAGACATTGCTACACCGTACACATCCATCAGCCAAGTTCAAGCTTATGAGGGTACAGCTGTGTTTATCGGAGCATCAGCGACAAAACCAATGAGTGTCGTTTCCATTGATTTAGAGACAAGGCAAGACCGTGTGGTGCGCCAGTCATCGATCCTTATCATCGATGACGCTTACCTGTCGTTGCCAGAAAGTATCGAATTTGCGACGGCAGATGGCCAAACGGCTTATGCTTTTTATTACCCGCCGAAAAATGACTTCGTACAGACAGATCCACAAGAGCGTCCACCTTTGCTTGTCGTTAGTCATGGTGGGCCGACCTCTGCTACAGAACCTACGCTAGATTTGCGGATTCAATATTTTACGAGCCGTGGCATTGGTGTGCTTGACGTCAATTATGGCGGTAGTACGGGCTATGGACGAGCGTACCGAGAACGTCTTAAAGGAAATTGGGGCATCGTTGATATTGACGATTGTATTTCCGGTGCACAGTATCTCGTCAATCGCGGCGATGTAGATGGTAAAAGGTTAGCTATCCGAGGTCGCAGCGCAGGTGGCTATACAACGCTTTGCGGTTTGACATTTCACGATGTGTTTGCTGTGGGTGCGAGCTACTATGGCGTAAGTGATTTGCAGGCACTTGCGACGGATACACACAAATTCGAATCACGTTATCTTGATGGATTGATTGGACCTTATCCTGAAAAGTTGGCTTTGTATAAGGAAAGATCACCGCTTTATTTTACCGATCAGTTAACATGTCCTGTGATTTTCTTTCAGGGACTAGATGATAAGGTGGTTCCTCCATCACAAGCACAAGTCATGTATGATACATTGCGTCAAAAAGGATTACCGGTGGCATACATCGCATTTACCGGAGAGGGACATGGCTTTAGGCAAAAGCAGAATATAAAACGAAGTCTCGATGCAGAGCTTTTTTTCTACGGTAAAATCCTCGGATTTACGCCTTATGATGATATGGAACCTGTGGAGATCGTTAATTTGTAAGAGCAAACTACCTTAAAAAGGGCCCCTACCAAGCTTACTCTACTTGGCAGGGGCTTAAATCAGTAACTAAAACACTGCCTTTTGTTCACTAAAACATGTTTTTGTGATATGATTTAGGTATTCTATTAAGTTTAGAAGAAGCCGCGAAACTATTAGGGGTATCAAAAAGCACGATG
>JAKADA010000021.1 GCA_021820975.1 Bacillota bacterium | reverse complement strand
TACATATATTAGCACATCATTAGCATAACATACAATATAACTGTAAAAAAAACGCGGGAATCCGCGTTTCTCAAGAAGTTATTTAGTTGTTCCTAGCTAATTTGCCATGCTAACTGTAAAAGTCGGGACATCAATAGTAACAAAATAAGACCTTGTCGTAAGAAACTTTCTAATCAAGAAAATGGGAATTAGGTCAATCAATGATCTGCGTAAATAGGTTCTTGATTCATCAGCGATCTGTTATTTAAGTTGTATAAATCGTGCCGATTTGTATTATAATAATAACAAATGCAGATCATGATCCAGGAGGTGAGCATGTAATGAAAAATGAAAATGGTTATGGACATTTTATTTTAAGATATATTGAACAAATTCCGCCTGGTATCCCCATTTTAACGGAAGAAATTGTCGATCTGCTGATTGAAGAGTTCCACATTGACGAAGATCGTGCAAAGAAGATTGTCAATACGAACTTGAATCGCCTAAAAGGGAATGTCATAGCGAGCTTCAAAAAAGGGATTTACTATAAACCTAAAATCACAGCGTTTGGTAAAGCTCCCTTAAATCCGAGCCAAGTGACCACAAAAATGTTTTTAAAGGACAAAGAAGAAATTATTGGATATGAGACGGGCGCATCACTGATACAACGATTGGGACTGACAACACAAATCCCGAAGTATCGGTATATTGCAACCAATAAATTTACGGGAAATGGGAAAAGGATTATGGAGGACTTAAAGTTAGTTATCCGTAAACCGAGAATGAAAGTCACAAAGGACAATGTACTGTATCTTCAACTGATTGATGTTTTGGAGAATAAAGACAATGTGAAGATCGATGCTCATCATCCATATCGAATTATGAGTGAGTATATCGACAAGAATCACTTGGACTACGGAAAGTTGATCGCAATTGTTAATAAGGGCTACAGTAAGGAGGTTCTTCTGCGGTTATCCGAGCTTGCCGCAGAAACAAAACTATGAAATTACATTTGGATCGAGATGCCTTCGAAGCCATTATTCTGAGTGTTGCCAATCGCCAAGGTATTCGACCTGATGTATTAGAGAAAGACTATTATGTTACTCTGATGCTTGCCGAATTATCAGAGAATCAAGCAGATTTGAAGGCGTATTTCAAAGGCGGTACAGCACTGTACAAGGCATTGCGTACCATGAATCGTTTTTCAGAGGACATAGATTTGACCGTATATGTTGAAGATTGCAAAACAAACAGTCAGAAAAAGAAACGGTTGGAGAAGTCCGCTGAAGGCTACAACTGTCTTCTAATGATCAACGATCCAGACAATTATAAATCGAAGGGAAGCATAACGGTTGTGTATGGTTATGATCCCATTTTCAATGATGAACTGGATGATCCATTACGTCGATTCGGCAGAGTAAAAATTGAAGCTACGTCATTTACAGTGAGTGAACCCATCGAAACCATAAAGATTGCCGCTCTCCTATATGAATCTGCAACAGATGGGGAAAAGGACATTTTGAAGAATACTTATCAGGTACTTCCATTTACAATTCTGACGATCAAATTGGAACGAATTTTCATTGATAAAGTGTTTGCCGCCGAGTTCTATTTTCGGAAATTGGACGATCTTTCTCTGAATTGGACAGAACGTGAGGGATATGCTTTTGATGTGGCGAAGCACATTTATGATTTGATGGTTTTATATGACCATCCAATCATTCAGTCGTTACTATCGAATGGCATTGAATTACGCCAAATGATACGATTTAAACGTGATGAAGAACAGGCTCGAACTGGTGGTATCGAGGAATCATTGCGGATTCGAGACTTCTCTTATTTGAGACAAGCCTTTGAGCACGATCTATTATCGTCAGCGTATCAAAGAATGCAAGATACATATGTATTTCACGATAATGATAAGAAGTCATTAAGTGACGCGGCAAGAGTCTTTTCAGCGATTTTAAGGATAGACGAGGGCTGATGGAACGCTTTATGTTAAAAGGGAAAATGGTATTTTAATTATCCTGATGTTTAGTGAGGGTGCTGTGTAATTATCGACAAAATCCCGCTGGCGACCAGGCTTGCTGTCGTTCCTTCCAACAGGTTGCGTAGTGATTTTGCGCTTTCCTCAATTACGATTTTGATCGGACGTTTGCTTTTAAGTTGAGCTTCGACGGTTGCAATTTGGGCTTCTACTTCCGCCTTGGTTTCATCCTTTAAGTTGAGATTCGCAACAGCGGACTTTAACTTTTCCAGTTCGGCACGGATACTGTCCATGGAGGCAGGTGCCTGTGTAAAAGATTGTGTGCTTGCCATCGTCCCCTGCTGAATTTGCGAGTTAGTCATATTTCCAATACTGACAATGTTAATCACAGGAGGAAAGTATCGCGTGCTTTGCTTGGGGTGACTTAATGCAGTCTCAATTTCCTGAACGCCCTGATGTGATATGTTAATTCCCCCACCGATTGATCCATCACCAAGTAGACCTTCGTCAGATAACCATGTGACAATGTTTTGCGTTTCTGCCCGACTAAGCCCTTGGTTTTCTCCTATCTTCCACATATCGATATATGAATATGGATTTCCATCTGTCAGTTCGTAAATGGTCTTAAGGAACTGAAATCTCTGGCGTATGCGCTCTTCTATGTTCATACGAAACATGCCTCCAAATTGATTTTTCTATAAATTGTATTATACCTCAAGTGAATGATGAAGATAAAAGGGATTCAGTAAATTTAAAGTACGAGCGAGATCGATAGTCTATATGAAAATCCTATTTTATCAAAAATAAAAATATAATTACAATTTAACTTCATGATATAGTAAATTTTAGGATGTGTATTCTAAGAATAATACTTTTAACAGCCACAACCGAGGATTCGGGAACTCTGCAAGAAAGTAGGATATACTCAGGAGGCTTTAGCTTAGGAGATAGTAGTTTCCAAGCGAACGGGTTGGAACTTGGAAAATGGAAAAACACTCCCCAATCTCGCAATGGCTTTTCTCATTGCAGGCATTCATGGTGTAGCGTGGCATCTTTTGTACACCGTTAAAGGAGGTGAAGAGGATATAGATGGAAATCCAAAAAAATGGGCAAGGAAATTGAACAAAGATTCCCTGCGATTATTTACACAGCAAGCGCAGTCCATTGGGGTGAAAATCTGCTGTTGGCACTTGAAAAAGGCAAGCCTACTCGTCTTCTTCAAGTAGGGATCAGGTTGTTTGGGAATTACTTAGTAAACCAGATAGAGCAAACTTAGGTTCAATGTGGTACTGTCACACCGCAGTAAGAACCTGGGCAAGAGAAACACCCTACTTTGGTGCATGAGACTGTGATCGTGGGGCGAGAGAAAGAGGGCACCCTCCTTCTCTCACTTAGTAATTTTTAAGATCTCTGTACCTTCAATGTTGACGATCCGATACGGGAGGTTGCTAATGCCCAAAAGACAAGCAACTTCTGCTCTTAATTCCACTCCTCCCCAAGTACTAAGGAATTGGATGGGCTATACTAAACTAGACAGAAAAGATAAGGTCAAGTAGGCTGAAACTATCACATCTAGGGAGTAGAGAGAATGCAAATGACAGCACGACGAGTATTTACTGATGAATTCAAACGACAGATGGTGCAGTTGTATGGCAGTGGAAAACCACGAAAAGACATCTTGCGTGAATATAGCTTAACTCCCTCGGCATTAGATCGTTGGATCAAACAGCAACAAACATCGGGTTCATTTAAGGAAAAGGATAATCGCACCCCAGAAGAACGTGAATTGATCCAACTTCGTAAAGAAAATAAGCAGTTGTTGATGGAGAACGATATTTTAAAGCAAGCGGCGCTGATACGAGGACGAAAGTAAATGTGGTTCGCAATAACCAACACAAATACTCGATATCAGCGTTGTGCCACGTCCTGCAATTACCTCGAAGTACCTATTATTATGAAGCGACAGTAAAACAATCAGAAGACCAACTGAGCACGATCATCTAGGATATCTTTCATGGTAGTCGCCAAAATTAGGGTACACGTAAGATCAAGGTGGAGTTAAAAAACAAGGCCATGTGGTGTCCAGACGCAGGATCGCTCGAATCATGAGGGAGAATGGCCTAGTATCCGCCTATACAGTTGCTCAATTCAAGCCGCAGAAGACATCTGCAATGAAGCGAAAATTGCGAATAAATTAGATCGGGAGTTTCAACAAGAAGAACAAGTAACGGTTGTCGTCAGTGATTTGACCTATGTGAGAGTCGATTTTCAATGGCAGTACGTTTGCTTGGTCGTGGATCTTTTTAACCGTGAAATCATCGGTCACAGTGCGGGTCCCAATAAAGATGCCAAACTGGTCTATCAAGCGATTGCCTCTATTCAGACCGATTTACATCAAATTGGCTTGTTACACACCGATCGCGGCAATGAATTTAAGAACAAATTGATTGATGAGGCACTCGATACATTTCAAATTCGTCGATCATTAAGTAAAAAGGGATGTCCGTATGACAATGCAGTGGCAGAAGCGACATTCAAACTATTCAAGACAGAATTTATAAAAAATCGTCACTTTGACAGCATTGAACAATTATCATGTGAATTATTTGACTACGTCCACTGGTTCAATCACATCAGAATCCATGGAACACTGGGTTATCTGAGTCCGATTGAGTATAAATATAGACACCTTAATAAATCTGTCTAACTAAGTGTTGACAATCCACCTTATGCGGCAAAACTAAGAGGTATATCACTCCAAGTGGCAAAACCAATCCTCAGGGAAGCGATCTTGCGAGCGTTTTTGGCTGTATTTGATAAGTTAGTTTCGGTTTCCGCAGATAAGGTAATCTTGTTTAATCTCAATCCTATTCAGGCGAGAATAGAACGCACATTAGTGACTACATTCTGGTAAAAAGTTGAGGTTGGGTTCACGGTTCCAATGACCACAGCATTTCTCGCGCTCAGGTCAAGAGACTTGGCTTGATCAGTGAGCACGACGCCGGATAATTCATCGAAAGATACTCGCAGAGATGGGGTTTTGATCCCCGAAGGAACAGTCACCTCGAATGGGTAATCTTTGACTTGAGTTGTGATAGGAACAACCATAGCAAACGTCGAGTTTGCTGGATCAATAAGTCCGTCTGAAAGTACGATTGCGGAGCGCCAACCGTTTTGTTCGTGCCCCCGTGTTGGGTGCATATTCAGCCACACAACGCTCCCACGCTCCACATTTCCTGCAATAGTCATTAGATAATTTCATCCCCCATAGGTTCCGTAACGGTTTCTTCATGCGATTCCATACCTGGTTTGCATTTTGACCGAAGCAAGAGAAAGTGTTTACGTAATGCTTCTTGGTCATCAGCGGATGGATATGCTGGGCGAAGAAGAACTTCTTTATTCTCCGTGACATACATTTCAATATCAATTCCATCTGCAAAGTTCACTATTTCAGAAATTTCTTGCGGAATACGTACGGCTAAACTATTGCCCCACTTACGGACGGTTGCAGTTGTCACAAAGAACGATCCTTTCGTTTGTTTTTGCATCAATTTTAACACAACCCTCCGCGTTCGTATATACTTAGTATATACATGAAAGACCTATTTAATGTAAGAGTATCGGACAGCCACTTCTGTATTCTTGGAGGTGGCTAATGATCCTCGCACTACAACACCCGTGCAATGCGTTCGGTTGTGTCGGCAAGTTCCAAATCAGATTAAACCATGGCAAAACGCGCATTCCCTTTCTACCTTTAATCATTGAATATAAAATATAATTACGGTATTGCATATTATATAAAAGGGAATGAGCGTGATGAATGAAATCATTCTATACAGCTACACCCGCAAACAAGCCATCGAAGACGGCATTTTATTCGATGGCAGCCAAGTAGCCAAAGAAGCGGGATTTAAGCCACCAGTTGCGGTATCACAGGCCGTATGGGAAAACCTTAACAATTATCCCAAAGGGCAGGGACAAAGCTTAGATGGTCGCCATTGGGATTTGCTTTGGATGCTCTATGTAGCGATTCACCAAGGAGGAGGCGGCGATACGGTGATGGACACGCATGTTTGAAGGAGATATACTTATAGTATGAAATTCTAACTTTCCGACAACAATAAGAGGTGATGAGCATAAAATGGCTATAAAAACAGATCTAGGTGTGATGACCGTGCGAGAAACTATACGCTTTAAGAAGAAAAGCCAGGTGACGATACCGAAGGCTATGGCTGATGAGCTTGGCCTTCAGGAAGATGATCTTCTTGAAGCTCGCCTTGAGGATGGAAAGATCGTACTGATTCCGACGGTGGCCATTCCCAAAGATCAGGCTTGGTACTGGAGCGAGGAATGGCAGGCTGAGGAGAGGGAAGTTAACGAGCAGATGGCACGGGACGAAATCACAAAACCGATGAGAGCGGATGAGGCATTGTCAGTTTTGGATCGCCTGATGAAGCACAATGAACAGTGAGTTTCAGGTAAGCTACTCAGATAGATTTTTGAAAAATTTTGAAAAGATTGATCGAGAATCCCAGATTGTGATTCGGGAAGCAGTGAAGATGCTGATGACCGATTCACGGAATCCGTCACTTAGAACCAAACGTGTTCAGGGGACACGGGGAATTTTTGAGGCCAGCGCCAACATGGACCTTAGGATCACTTGGCAATATGAAGTCGATGGTGTATTACATCTCCGCAACTGCGGGCATCATGATCGTACGTTGAAAAATCCATAGCTTTGGTATTAAGTCAATAAGATGATGCAATTGTTCACTGCCATAGCCAGGAGGCGGCTAAGGAACTTCAATGCAAGCTCGAAAAACGCTTCATGGAATGTGGCTTGGAGTTGCATCCAGTAAAAACGCGAATTGTGTATTGCAAAGATGATAATCGACGGGATAATTATCCGGAGATTGGATTCGATTTTCTAGGATACACATTTCGACCGCGTAGAGCTAAAAATCACCAGGGGCTACCGTTTATTAGCTTCATTCCTGCAAGAAGCACGTAGTACTACGAAGCACAGGAAAAGCGCTCTGAAGACAAACTTGTCGAAGCAATTCAGGAGATTTTCTACAACAGCCGAAACACCTACGGCACTCGAAAAATCAAGTTTGAATGGAAGAAAATAAACCTGATTGTATCGAGGCGAAAAATCGGCAGAATCAAGAAAGAGCTTGGACTTGTTTCGGTATATACAGTGGCTCAGTACAAGCCTCACGTTGATTCATGCAACGAGTCAAAGGTGGCCAATGAGCTCAATCGGCAATTTCAACAAGAAGAGCATTTAGCCGTCGTTGTCAGTGATCTAACATACGTCAGAGTCGAGGGAAAGTGGCAATACGTATGCTTATTAGTTGATCTCTTTCATCGTGAAATCATAGGTCATAGTGCAGGTGCGCACAAAGATGCACAGCTTGTACATCAAACGATCGCATCGGTCCAGGGGAATCTAAACAACATCCAGATGTTTCATACGGACCGTGGAAATGAGTTTAAAAATAAGCTCATTGACGAGGCACTGACAGCGTTCCAAATAAAGCGATCACTGAGTTTGAAGGGGTGTCCTTATGACAATGCCGTAGCCGAAGCAACATTTAAAATCTTCAAAACGGAGTTTATTCGGAATCGTCACTTTGAAAGCTTGGAACAACTTAAGCTTGAGTTAGATGACTATGTGCACTGGTTCAATCACATCAGGATTCACGGTACTCTCGGCTACTTGACTCCGGTTGAGTACAAATCAATACACCTTAAAAAAGTTGTCTAGTTTAGTGTTGACAATCCATAGTCCTGCATATCTGTGAACATGTATCGAGAAACACGTCAAGGTATGTTGATCCTGCCCGGCAGTTCCCGTCTGGAATCGAAGACTATTTCCCTAGTGCTAGACTAACGCCTGATGAACTAAGAGCTGCACTATCTGAAGAGATTATTAAATGGAAAACAGTAATGACTGGCCTTTTGGATAACGAGGTGAGTAAAATAGATCTCCATAGTACCTATCACTTGATCGAACATACAAGTTATCACCTTGGTCAGGTTGTTGATCGCACGCAAACGAAAACAGGGCATGCGTTTCAATTCGTTCAAAATGGTGTCAACGAACGCAGTTTGAGAGCCAGCATAGAGCAGGCGTATCGCCAGTCGCATTTGTAAACATGGATTGTAAACCGCCGAGATTTATAACATGTCGACCAGTCTAACCGGTAACAGGAGTTCTTGTGGCTCATCTTTGAAAGTGTTTCCTCTGATCGGTAGTTATCCACATTGCGCGGTTTTTTCGTTTTTGCGTGAAAAACTACCCTCAAAAATGTAGGTCAAAATGTTATGCACATGTGGATAACTCATACCTTGATAATACTGGATTTTTGTTATATCATCGTAGGCAATATTTTTGGTGGCGGAGAGCCTCTTGTTCGCTCAAGTTGTATCTACAAAACACGCCGACGGTAAGATCTACAGCACAGCTTCCGCGCCTGATCTGTGCCCCCGAACAATATTTGTAGGAATTGAGACCCTCCATGTAGAAGGATACTTCGGACAGATCAGCGACACCGGAGGAGTTTCCAGTTGATCGATGCACTCCGCAACTTCATATGGGGCCATCGCCCATCTTTGCCCATTTGTTAGACTGGCTCCAGTGGGGTCAGATGTTTGACGACCACGTTGGCCGAGGTGACCATAAAGTCTCTGTAGGCACGCGGACCAATGCATTGCTCATCAATATCGCAACTGACCGCAAAGCGCTGTATAAGGTTTCGGAGTTCTACGAAAAGATGGACACCGAACTGTTGTTTGGCGATGGCGTTACGGCTGCCGATTTGAATGATGACGCCTTCGGTGTTTGTCAAGATGCTGGTGGCTCTTGGACAATGAAAAAGGTGTTATAAACTTCCTGTTGCGATCGCAACATGGGAAAGGGTTGGGTACTGTGCGTGAGAGAACAAGACATTATAGATTTGATCATATCGGATGATTGGATGATGCATGTTCTAAGAATCGTTCAGTCACTTTGCTTGCCTGACTGGTGTGTATGTGCGGGATTCATTCGCTCCAAGGTTTGGGATCACCTTCATGGGTTCGCGCGAACATGTTTATCCGATGTTGATGTTGCGTATTTTGATGCCAATCAAGCTGATGAATCGGCGGAAAAGGAGCATGAGGAAATCCTTAAAAAATTAGATGCTTCAACCCCTTGGTCTGTCAAAAATCAAGCGAGAATGCACACAAAGAACGGTCATGTGCCATACATATCAACAGCTGATGGACTATCAAATTTTCCAGAAGTATGTACAGCAATTGGTGCTTATTTGAACGCAGATGGTCAGGTAAAGTTGGTAGCTCCGTATGGAGTTGATGACTTGGTAAACTTGCTTGTCCGTCCGACTCCATTTTTTATTTCACTGAATAGAAGAGAGATTTATGAGCAACGGGTGGCAACAAAGGGATGGAACGTGAGGTGGCATCAGCTTCGGATTCTGCATCCGTAAAGGAATTTTATCGTCAACATCAAGAATTCGGACTACAGCCCAAGTGTGAAGTTAAAGTTTGACCCAGAAACTGGGACATAAAGCCTTTATCCTGTAACCGTCTTGTGCCAGCATGAGGAAAGCAGTCAAGGGAGACCGAAGGTCAGCGATAGCGGCCCTTGACGGATGGATGAAAGATAACATACTTTGGATCAGGGTAAAAGCGTTAGAAAATGTATGATACAGCGTGAATAGAAGAGTAATTGTCCAATAAGGCAAGGTTAATCCAATCATTCATTTGTATGGGAAGATATACCGAAACAAATTTCCGAAACATTAAATTCCTTTTCATCAAGAAACTAGATGACTGAATCTGGTATTATACCAAATACAAGAACATCAAGTTGGGTACACCCTTCTAATATGGTCGATCATATCAATCATGACGTTTAAAGTTACTTTGGCACTACAATAGAGCCATAGCAAGGTAAGGGGTGACTGATATTTGATGGAATTGAACGTTAAGCAAGGGAAAGTCATTCAACGCTATCATCAAATTCTGAACTGGATCTTCGTGGGGTGTTTTGCCGCTTTCTTTTATAGTGGCCAAATTGTGTTCACTAGACAGATAGGGGCGTTCACTGTTCACAATTGGTGGATACCTGGTGTGATTGAGTTTGTTGGGTTTCTTTTTCTTGCGATTTCTGCGATATTTGGACTTTATTTTCGTTATACAAAGGGTGAAGTTACGTTTGAACGGGATGTCGAAAAGCAGACGGTGAGGATGAATAACGAGCGCCTTGCGGGAGAGTGGTTCATTTGGCGTGGTGGTGCAAGTATCAGTGATCGGTATGTTAGTGTGGTGATGTTGGTACTGGGTGTGCTGATTTTATGGATGTCGCTGATGACATGGATGAAGACCAATCATTTTCACGGAAATTTTCACTTTTCTCAAAGAGCGATGACAATTCAACAAGTGTTAATGGGAATAACCATTTTATGGGTTGGCGTGGTATCCAGGTTTAATCGTGTCTACACTTATCGCTTGTATCTTCGCCAAGGGAGAAAACGAATCACATTGGGAATTCGAGTGCCCGTAAAGTGATGGTGTCTATGGTCATCATTACCAAAGTTTCGAATGTTCAATGATGCTTTCAAGTTCTTTGATTCGCCCCTTGATCTCCATCAATTCCAACAGTAATTCATACGGGAAGTCCTCCAAAGAAGTTTTGTCTACGTTTAATTTTGCTTTTAATTCCTGCATTCGGTTTCTTAGAAATTCCAACCGATGTTCCGTATACCAAGCTAATGCAGAATGTTTCATGTATAGGCTCCTATCTTTACTGTCAGAGGTCGGGTTAATACTTTCACTACAGCCCAATAAAAACCAGTAATCACCATTCTCTATCAATAAAATCAAATGACTATAGTAACAGCATGGATTTACAGTTGATTCCATTCTATTATAGTATCATTAGGTTAAGTTAAGTTGGAGATTTAGATGTTATATTCATTTCCCCTTTATTGACAGTACGAGAATCCATCCGATTGAGGAGCTTGCGTTATGAAAGTATTGGTCATTGTCGCTCATCCAAACATGAAGGAATCAACCGTCAATCAACGCTGGGTAGAAGAACTGGCGAAACACCCAGAAATTACGATCCACGAACTCTATCGCCGTTATATAGATGAAGTGATCAATGTGGAACAGGAACAGATGTTACTGCTTCAACATGATCGGATTGTCTTGCAATTTCCTTTTTACTGGTATAGTTCACCATCGCTCTTGAAAAAGTGGATGGATACCGTCCTGACCTATGGGTGGGCATATGGAATCAATGGAGACAAACTGCATGGCAAGGAATTGATGTTAGCCATTTCCACAGGTGCCCCGTCTGAGGCGTATCAGGCGGGAGGCAGGAATCATTTCACGATCAGTGAATTGACGAAACCGTTTCAGGCGATCAGCAATTTGATCGGCACAAAATTTATGCCGTCCTTTGTGTTGAATGGAACGAGAAGTGTGTCGGAAGAGGAGATTGAGAGAAGTGCGAAGAGATATGTGGAGGCAATATTGGCAAAGTAGATTCCAATGAAGAAAAGTAAAAAACTATGTTAGGATGTTTGATTATGGCGATTCCAGATTATCAAACTTTAATGTTACCATCACAAATACCAAGTCCATTACCAAGAGTTCATGTATCAGGCATCAAGTTGGGAAAGATCTCGTCGGGTTGTCGTCAAGATGAAGCGCCCTGCAGGAGAACTTTATCAAGGAAGCCAAGAAAAGGTTTGCTTGTGATAAAATGAGCAGTGCAGACTTCGCAGAGAATGCCGTAAAACTGCAGATTGTCATGCTGGCCTATAACTTCAACAGCTGGTTCCGCCGATTCGAAAATGTCCAGCACCGAACTCGGGACAGGTGCGTTCTTTGGAGGATATGGAAAAAATCGTGGATGACGCCATGAAAATGATGACGCCATGAAAATGATGAAGGCAGGAACGAAATTTACCTACACGATTTTTGACCAACAGTCGGATCGAATCGTTGGAAGTACCCTATTGTTTTGAAACGCTTCATTTACTTCGTTTGCAACTCAAGAAAGCATTTTGCGCAAATATCGTATTTTACCGGACGGCTACGTGCGTGATACGGTGATCGCCAACAGTGTACGGGAAGCGATTGTAGCGTAGGCTGAAGAAGATCCCGATACATCAGACCTCTTTACGGAAGTAACTCGTCAACTTGACAAAAACCTGTGGTTTTTGGAAGCCCACATATCCGACTAAGATTTCATTTTGTCATACAGTCCCGTTATTTGAGATCAAGCACGCTGAGTGAATAATCCAAATTGGCGGATGAAATATTGCCAAGACATTGGTTCCATCAGCATGCTCTCACTCCTCTGGGCTTTCTTACTGTGGGTTATTCATGTGACGAAAGTAAGCTCAAGTCATTAACCACAAGTGCGCGGACGCCAGTTTCCCGGCAAATAGCAACCTCCTCATGAGTCGTCACCGTCCAGGCCATAACAGCGATGCCCGCATTTTGCACGCTTGATACCCACGATGAATCCAGCGAAGAAACGTGAGGATGCAGACTCGCGAGATGTAATCTTTGTGCCATTTCTAATGGTGGCCATAATCGCCCGTAAAATATAGCTCCAAGTGTGATATCAGGATCGAGTTTCCTCGCATGCGCTAGCATTTCATGATCAAAGGAAGATAACATTGTCCACGATATCGCTGTGGCCTCTCGGATTTTTTGTACAACGATTTCGACAAGTCGATTTCTCGTTTGAGGTGATCCTTTCAATTCCACATTCAGCAACATTTGTGGCGGGCACCACGCCAAAACATCGTCGAGCCTTACAATAGGACTACCTACGAAACTAGATCCCTTCCATGATCCGGCATCAAGCGCTTGAAGGTCATGCCATGTCAACATGGCGATTGAACCTTCACCGTTTGTCGTTCGTTGGATGGTGTCATCATGCATCACGACCACTTGTTCATCTGCCGCCAGATGCACATCCAATTCACCTGTTTCATCATCAGAAACATCGGGATGAACGTGATCTGTGTCGGGATCATCAAGGTGGACAAAATCAGGCCGTAGGCCACCTTTTTTCCACGAAACGGGATGCGAGCAATCGCGTAGGCTGCCAAGGATGCGATGATCAATTGACCAATTACAATGGCGGTTGAGACGGCGATTGAATTGAAAATGTAGCGCACAAAATTAGTTTGTTGTAAAGCTAACAAAAAGTTTGACCACTGAGGTACGCGCGGCCATAGATCGGGAGGATAATCAAAGACATGCTGGTTGGATAGCAACGAAGTGTCGATCATCCACCAAAATGGAATGGCAAATAGTACGCCAAATGCACTTAAAACAGCCCACTTTAGAATGGAACGTATGTGCCATCGGCGGATGACGTGTGTCTGCTGTCGCGTTTTTTCTAGGGTTCCGTCAAGAATTACATCTGGTGATGTACCCATCGGCTCTCCCCCTTAAGAGGTAATAGATGATAGTGGTGGTACTTTGTGCAGGGCCACCTTGCGTCAGTACATATACCTGATCAAATGACAGAAAGGAAAAAATGATGGACATCGTGAGAATGAAAAATGTGGTAGGGGTAATCATCGGTAACGTAATATGCCATAATTTTTGCCAACCTCCTGCCCCATCCATGGCTGCTGATTCGTACAGGTGTCGTGGTATCGACTGCAATCCATTGATATACAAGATGACAAAATACCCTGTGAACTGCCATATGTACAGAAACATGATGACAATCAGCGCTTCCCCCGGACTGCTGAGCCATGGTTGAGGTGAGAGGTGAAACATGCGTAAAAACATATTTACTAAACCGTGATGTGCCTCAAATAGCCATGACCATGCGATCTTGCAATAGGAGAGCCAACACTAGACTTAATGGCAGGATGATCACGGTCGTTCCTATAAAATAAAGTATGGTTCGCAAAGCAGCATCCCAGAAATTCACATCTGAAAAAGCAATGCGTAGTTGAGAAAACCCACAAACTGAGGCGTCGGATTGATGAGGTTCCACATTGGACATTGCTTTATTACTTTCAATTGTATAGTATTAGAACATTCCATAATGTGATAGTTTAAGGATGTGAGTCTATGCAATCATGGAAGGAAATATCTTGTCCTATTCAACGAGCGGCGATGGTGTTTGCCGATGTATACACCATTATGATCATACGCAACGTCATGGAAGGACCGCTACGCTTCACGCAGTTAGAGGAGTCAGGAATCAACCCTCGAACATTAACGGAGCGACTTAAAATGTTGGTCGATCAGGAGGTATTACATCGTCATGTCTATTCAGAGCGGCCTCCACGTGTGGAATATTCATTAACACAAAAGGGTCTAGCGTTGATCCCTGTTTTACAAGCACTTCATGCATTTGGTGAAAAGTGGATGCCTTTGTCAGATGCTCAAAATGAGTGTGACGATAAAGAGTTCCTATCTTAACCAACTACATGGAAAACGATTAGAGGAGGCTTCTTTGCATACTATGTCAGTTCATGAACGTTCAACAGGGTTTCGACTTATTGGTATGAGTTGGACACATTTTTTAAATGATGGATCAGCCAATTATTTACCAGGAATTTTACCTGCAATACTCATTTCTTTGCATGAACCTATCTCTATGGCTGGTGCCATCATGGCTTCGCTTTTAATTGGTCAAGCATTGCAACCGGTGTTGGGGCAAATTGCTGATCGTCTAGGTGGCAACAGTTTGATCGCTATAGGATTAGCGGGAAGCGCCATTGGTGGCGGACTGCTCGGTTTTGCCCATGGATTACCTGTACTCATTGGACTTCTTCTACTTATAGGAGTTGGAAATTCAACATTTCATCCGCAAGCGTTAGCTGCTGTTCGAAGTTTGGTGAAGGCTCGACAAGGTTTGAGTTTATCCCTATTTCTTGTTGGTGGAGAGCTTGGTAGAGGAGTATGGCCTGTGATTGTTAGTTTTATCGTGGTTCATTTTGGGCTTTCTAGTCTGTGGATGACTGCAATTCCTGCTATCATCACGATTCCATTCATCGTAAAAATGGCACCTAAACTACCAAGTAGGCCTGCGAATCAAGTGAAAATTTCATGGCGTAGTCATCTTCAGCCTTTTTTAGGGTTAGTAGGGTTCTCTGGCACTCGATCCTTTATCACCTACGGTCTCGTCACTTTTGTACCACTGCTGTGGCATGTACATGGTGGAAGTTTACTTTCAGGTGCATCGATCATTACCACATTGATTGGTGTTGGCGTGATTGGGAATTTAACCGGTGGACATTTGGCAGATCGTATCGGACGACGTCCAGTAATTTTGCTTTCTAGTATTCTGGTGATTTTGCTTGTACCCATAATGACGTATGCTACTGGCATCTGGATATGGATCATTGCAGCTTTTATCGGGATGGCTCTCTTTTCTAGCTCACCGATCTCTGTGTTAATTGGGCAAGACATTTTTCCGGAAAATCGATCCATGGGATCGGGCATCGCATTAGGTTTAGGAAATGGTATTGGTGCACTACTCGTTTTTCTTATCGGATTTCTTATTAATGAGCAGACCATTTCACAAGTTTTTTGGATCTTAGCAGCCGTTGGAGTGGTTTCAGCCTTGTTTACCATGATCATTCCCAACCGTTATATGGTTCACGCAAAGAGTTGATGCCAAGACCAACTATCTTTCACTTGTTAAAATACCCCTTCCTAGATTTATCTAGAAAGGGGTATTTTAACATAGATACTTGAATTGCCACGCTCAATACTTAGTTCTTTAGTTTTTTTAGATCATCGACAAATTTATCATAGACTGCCTTGTCTAAGAAATTATCGACGGTATAAATTTTTGCGGTGGGAGCAACTTCTTGTGCAACATGTGCTAGGTTTATTTGTGTAAAGACAATCTGTGAATCCTTAGGAAGCTGATGCACGGCCAAATGTTGCACATCTAATTGAAAGCCGGCGTCTTTGAGCTTTCTTTTAAGGATGGAAGCTCCCATAGCACTCGAACCCATACCCGCTTCGCAGGCAAAAATAATTTGTTTAGGAAGATCGGTAAGAACATTTTCCGAAGAAACAGTTTCGTTACCTGCAGCAGGTACTTCTAAACCTTTGCTCTGTTTTTTCATGGTTTGTACCATAGATTTTGCTTTGTCCAAATCGTCGTTTTCCGTATCGGTAGTCTTTGCACGTTTCAAAATAACAGATGAAACAAGGAATGACGTAACTGCAGCTAAGAAAATACCTGCTAAAACTGGAAATAGTCCGCCTTTTGGTGACATCATAATTTCTGCAAAAATACTACCAGGAGCTGCTGGAGCAATTAATCCAGCATGTAACAACATGAATGTCGTATCACCGACTAGCCCTCCTGCAATGACTGCCAATACGAGCAGTGGCCGCATTAACACGTAAGGAAAATAAATTTCGTGAATTCCACCTAAAAATTGAATGATTATGGCACTTGGAGCAGATGCTTTGGCATTTCCCTTACCAAACATCCAATAGGCAACCAACATGCCGACGCCAGGTCCTGGATTTGATTCGAGTAAAAAGAAAATCGATTTACCCACTTCATGCGCCTGTTGAACGCCAAGTGGCACCAGCACACCATAGTCGATTGCATTATTTAAGAAAAGAACTTTACCAGGTTCAATAAAAATGGCGATGAACGGTAAAAGATGCATTTTTGTAACCCACATAGCTCCAGAAGCAAAGGCCACAGTCACTGTATTCATAACCGGACCGATGATGAGATAGGCGAGAATAGCAAGACCGCCACCAATAATCCCTGCCGTAAAATTGTTAATCAGCATTTCAAAGCCAACCGGAATTTTACTTTCGATCAAATTATCGAATTTTTTTACTAAGTATCCGCCTAAGGGTCCCATTAACATGGCACCTAAAAACATAGGAACCGATGATCCTACAGCAATCCCTGCGGTTGCGATGGCACCGACTACACCGCCACGATGCCCGTAAATTAATTTACCACCACTATATCCAATTAATAGTGGAAGTAAAAAAGTGATAAATGGGGTCACTAATGCATCGATATGCGCATTGGGTGTCCATCCTGTGGGAATAAATAAAGCTGTAATAAGGCCCCATGCGATAAAGGCAGCAATGTTTGGGATAATCATACCAACCATAAAATCCCCAAACCGCTGACTTATGCGGCGAACTCCTCCACCTGAATTATGGCGTATAGCCTTTTCAACCATTGCCATTTCATTTGTACCTCCTATATATAAATTGAAATCGATTACAGGCCTAATTAAACAGGATGTTCTATAACACCGTCAAGAAAATGAACGTTATATTTGACCGATGACAGTTTGACAAAACTGAGTTGCAGGCTGCAAATGTGTTCTTAATACAAATTACTTTTGTCGTTGGTTCGTTAGTCAATAGAGAATTTGATTTTCTTGACTAAGTTTTAAGGCAAATGTTTAATTGTAGTTGGTAACGATTACAGTCAGAGAAAGAAGGAATTATACTTTGTCTGTTAGGTTGAATTACAACAGTGATTACTATGGTTCCTAAAAATGTTGAATAATTTAAATGCTAGGCAGAAGTACATTTTAATGACTGCACAGACCGAAACTGTTGACACTGAAATCCTCGCGTCTCGATTACAGGTTAGTAAAAGGACCATTCAAAGGGATTTATTGGTTCTTCAAGAATGCTTATCCGAATACCAAATTGCGTTAGAGACTTTGTCGTCTGGTGTTTTTACTTTAAAGGGTGATCAAAATAAGATCGCGGATGTTATGTCGTCGATTGGTCGCCTTCCGAGTGTCTATGTACTAAATCCTCGGGAGAGAATTTTTTATCTTATGTCTGAGTTGCTTTGGGCAAACGGTTTGACTAAAATCGCTTATCTGGCTCATCGATTGCATATTTCAGAGGCCAGTGTTAGTCACGATTTGGATGAAGTTGAATCTCTATTAGCTACGAAACAGCTACAATTGGTGAGGAAACGAGGTTATGGTCTAGAAATTATTGGATTAGAACGTGCGAAAAGAGAAATGCTGGCTGAAATTTTCCATGAGTTTGTCCCGATTGATCATTTTCTTCGAATATGGATGATGAAAGAGGATGAACCACAGGATAACTATCTTCGGTTTATTCGTTTGTGGTTTTCTGAAGAACGTATCCAAGAAGTTCGCCGCGTTTTACTTGACGAAGTATTGGTCATGGAATTACCACTACACGATGAAGCTTTTTATAATTTCATGATTCACGTTCTATTAACATTAGAACGCCTAGGTCAAGGCCAATCTTTGATGCAAACTTCTGAGACTATGCAAGAAGATAGTGAGGAATTTCGTGTTGCAAAAAAGGTGCTTATGCGTCTCGCTTCTAATAAGGACGTACCTTTATCGGAAATAAGATATCTGGCGAATCATTTACGCGGTACTAAGGTTCAGATGGTGGAAGAAAATTGGGGTCGCCCACTTAATGTCACCATTATGGAATTAGCTTATCGGATTGCTCGGGTGGCAGGGCGGTTGGATCAACATCATTATTTGAGTGATCAACACTTGATTGCGGGTCTTGCTTATCATTTGGAACCGGCAATTTACCGCGCTCAGAATGGAATGAGTATTCGAAACCCATTATTACCTGAACTTCAGCGGCAGTATCCTGAGTTGTTCGCAACTGTCAGAGAAGCAAGTACAGAGGTTTTTCGAGATTTTGGTATTACTATGCCAGACACTGAAATTGGATATTTGACTATGCATTTTGGCGCTGCGCGTGAAAGACAACGAGCTCGCCAGAGGATTCGAGTAATTATCGTCTGTCCTAATGGAATCAGTTCTGCAGAACTTTTGGCAAGTCGGATTCGAGTGGAATTTCCTCAATTACGGATTGTGTCAATGGGAGCCATCTCAGCTATTCAACCCGAATCATCTGATTTTATTATATCGACTGTTCCACTTAGCTTATATGATCGGGTTGTGACAGTATCACCTTTTTTGATGGAAGAGGATATAAGGAAAATTCAAGAATTTTTAGATATAGAGCGTAATGTACCATACGTGGAATCTTTACCATCTAACGATGGAGAGGAAATTCTTCGAAGTCGTCATGATAATCAAGAATTTCCCTTCGAGGTAAATATTTACACAGCATCCGTATCCAGTATCGATGAAGTTATTCAATGGGTTGCTCATCAAGTTGTTCAAGAACAATTTAGTGATAATGAAAAAGACATTATCGATGTCATTACTCGAAGAGAAAAAATCGGTAGCATTACAATACCAGGAAAATCAATTGCGCTATTGCATGCCCGAAGTGAAACTATGCACCGGTCGTACGTTGGAGCTTATCGATTGAATCAGCCGATTAACATGATGGGCGTAGGTAACCGTGTGGAAAACATTTCAGCCATTATGGTTTTGCTTGCACCGTTAAATGAAAAATCTTCGGTGGTTGAAAAGTTAAGCAAATTAAGCGTAGCAACGATTATGTGGGCTGGATTTTCTGAAGCTATTTCGTCAAAAAGTAAAGAAGAACTGAACAACTTCATTAGAGAAATTGTATCGTCAAATAGTGACAATAGGAGCGATTCGTAATGGAAATTTTAACTGTAGAAAATATTTTATTGGACGTAGAGTCAGAGGATAAAATGTCTGCTATAAAGCGGCTAGGAAGAAAATTGATCGAGAACGGTTACGTAGATGAATTGTATATCGAAGGTATGATTAAACGTGAAAACAGCTTGACCACGTATATGGCCAATGGAGTAGCTATTCCGCACGCTATGCCGGAATATACGCAGTATATTAAACATTCAGGTATTGTTATTGCTCAGTACCGCAATGGTGTCGACTTTGGCAATGGTAATGTCGCTCATCTGTTGATTGGGATCGCGGGTATTGGAGATGATCATATGGATGCCTTATCAAAAATAGCCATTGTTTGCTCTGAAGAAGCTAATGTAAAGGAGATTGTAGAAAGCAGTGATCCTTTGGCAATTATTGATTTGATTGAAAAGGAGGGTAATTAAATGAAGGCACTTCATTTCGGTGCAGGTAACATTGGACGCGGTTTTATTGGCTTTTTGTTACATGACGCAGGTTATGAGGTCATTTTTGCTGACGTAGTAACTGAAGTTGTTGAAAAAATAAATGAGCAAAAATCTTATCGTGTTATCGTAGTGGGCGATGAGCAAAGGGAAATTACGGTGAATGACGTATCTGCCGTTATGTTGGATTCGCATGAATGTGTTGCAGAAGTTGTTGGTGCTGACAGTATAACCACATCAGTCGGTGTGCGAAATCTTCCGGCTGTTGCAAAAATCATTGCACAGGGACTCATGCAACGAGCTAATCAGGGTGTGCCTCAATTTGTGAACGTGTTCGCGTGTGAAAATGCGATTAATGCGACGGATATTTTAAAGACCTATGTATTGGAGCAAATAGATCCGTCCGTACTTGATTACGTTGACTCGCATGTCGGGTTTGCCAATGTGGCTGTTGATCGCATCGCACCGAACGTACGTCGAGCAGATAGTCGCCCCCTTGATGTTGTTGTAGAGGAATTTTTTGAATGGGATATTGAAAAGAGAGCTCTAGTAGGTTCGGTTTCGATCGACGGTGCTACGTTTGTGGATGAATTGGCTCCTTATCTTGAACGAAAACTTTTCTTACTCAACGGTACCCATGCTACAGTTGCTTATTTGGGTTATGTAAAAAACTATCGAACGATTGATGAAGCTATGCACGATCCTTGGATTTCGCAAATAGCCGCAGGCGTGCAACAAGAGGCCATTGAAGGACTTCTGTATGCCTATCCGAAGCTCACACGACAGTCCCTTGAATCGTACGCACAGAAAATACAGAAACGATTTTTAAATCCTTATCTCGAAGATGATGTAACTCGTGTAGGGCGGGATCCTATCAGAAAATTAGGACCTAATGAAAGATTCGTGTCGCCTTTAACTCAATTCGTCTCAGCAGGTGGGCATCCGGAATTTCTAACCATGGGTATGGCTGCAGGTTATCTGTTCACTGCATCTGGTGATGATAAGGCTGAGCAATTGCAAGACACGATTGCTAATCATGGTATCGAATATGCGATTCGCCATATCAGCAAAGATGTCAATGAGGATGTTGTTGCAAAAATCGCATCAAATTATTATTTTATCCAGGAAAATATAAAAAAATAACGGGAGTGGTCTAGTTTGGAAAAGAGTATCACCATTTTAGATGAAAAAGGATTACATGCGCGACCGGCAACCGTCTTCGTTAAGGCGGCAAGCACGTTTAAATCGACAGTAATGGTTGAGGCCAATGGGAAAACAGCTGATGGTAAGAGCCTTCTAAATCTATTGGCGCTAGGCGTAAAACATGGTCAGGAGATCAAAGTTATTACCAAAGGTGAAGATGAAGAGGTAGCACTTAATCAACTGTGCGATATTCTTCGAAACAAATGATTTGTTGGACATCTCAGCAATCTTGTGCGAGGTGTCCTTTCTACTATATGGATACAGCACTGCCAACTGAGACTTTATAAGGTTGGCAGTGCAATTTTGTATTTTTACAGAAAACGAGTGTTTTATTAACATACTTTGTCTATAAATATGTTATTAATTTATTGACCTATGAAATGAATACATCTATAATGATGTTAAAGAGATGACATTGTATCTCAAGTGTTTATGATTGAAAGGCGGCTTTCTATGGACGAAACTCATCGTGATGTCGCTGTGAAAAATATCAATCAAGCAGTAGATCGTGTATTAACTTTTGGCGAACCGCTTGTCGTGTGCGCTCATAAGGGAACTGAGCGCATAGCTTTCGATCGAGATTTTCGTATGGATGTGGCGGGGGCTGAGTTAAACACAGCCATTGCTTTAGGGAGATTGAGCATCCCTGTTGCTTATGCTGCAGTAGTTGGTGATGATCCTTTTGGCGAGTTTTTGATCAGAGAACTTAAAGCAGACAGTGTGGATGCATCTCGAGTGATAGCTAGCCCTCTTGGTGCTACGGGTATTTTATTTAAAATGAGATCAGGTATGCAAAGCGACTCGAACGTCTATTATTATCGCTCCGCAACTCCGATGGCTCTTGGACAATGGAAAGCTGATCAATGTGTTAACGATGTGTTAGAAGGAATTTTCTCTTTTGTTCATACTACAGGTATTGTTCGTATGCTTTGTGAGTCTACGCGTCTGGAAACTGATCGCGTCTTACAGGCGGCAAGTGAAAGCGGTATCCGCACTTCATTTGATATTAATGTTCGTTTGAAGATGGCGGACGCAGAATCGTGGCGTAATAACCTTAAAGAGGTTATCCCTTTTGTGACATGGTTATTTATCGGTGATACCGAAGCGAAGTTATTGTTTGGAACAGATGATGAAGCAAAAGTGTACGAGGAAATTGTGAGTTTTGGTTTTTCTGGACAAGGAATAATCGTGAAACGTGGCGAACGCGGTGCTACCGCGTATACGTCCGATGGATCGACACATGTAGAAGCCAAGCGAGTACAGCATGTTGTCGATACGGTTGGTGCAGGTGACGGTTTCAATGCGGGATTCATTGCAGGTTTATTGCGAGGAGAAAGCTTGCAAACTGCTTTGACGCTTGGCACCATTCTTGGTGCTTATGCAGTAACGAGTGCAGGAGATTCGAGTGGCTATCCAAGTCTTTTTGAAGTTCAACGACTTATATACGGTAACGAGGAGGTGCAACGATAAATGGTGGATGTCCTTGAGACAATACGACAGCAGAAAGTGGTTGCCGTCATGCGACGACTGCCGGTAGATAAGTTTCAAGCCGTCGTTGAGGCGCTATTATTAGGTGGAATAACAAGCGTCGAGATAACGATGGATGCGCACGATGCCGGTAATCTCATCAAAAAAGTCGTTCGCGAATATGGTTCTGCGTTGCATGTGGGCGCTGGTACCGTATTTACGCCACATGAGGCAAAAGAGGCAGTTGATGCTGGGGCGAAATTTCTAGTGTGTCCTCATCTTGACGTTGATTTGATTGAACATGCCATGAGATTAGATGTCCCAATTGTACCGGGTGTTATGACACCTACAGAAATTCGCACAGCAATCAAAGCGGGTGTGTCTATGGTGAAAGTTTTCCCAGCAAGTGTCGTTGGACCTGGGTTTATCAAAGATGTCTTGGGACCCTTTGCGGGGCTTTCGATCATGGTCACAGGTGGTTTGCATGAGGATAATCTTCTTTCTTATCTTCAAGCGGGGGCCGCGGTCGCAGGACTAGGAAGTTCACTATTTCCAGCAAAGGATCTGGAAAATAATGATTGGGCATCGATCACCAAGAGAGCAAGACGAATCGTAGAAAGTGTGGGAAAAACCAATGGCTGAGACAGCTTTGCTGCAGTTGCATAAAAGTGATGTGGTAGCGATTGCGCTCAGGAACCTTGCACAAGGTGAAACAGTCACTTTAGGTGACGAAAAAATCACCGTCTTAGAAGATTTACCTAAAGGACATAAAGTGGCATTAGCTAATCTTGCTCAAGGCGACAATATCATCAAGTATGGTTCGCCTATCGGCCATGCCACTGTTGCCATTGCGCGCGGATCGCATGTTCACTCGCATAACCTTGGCACCAATTTATCAGGAAAACTTGATTATACCTATCAACCAGTATCTGCGTCTTTGGAGCCCGATGCTAACTCGCTTGCGGGATTCTTTGAAGGCTATGTAAGAGAAAATGGAGATGTCGGTATTCGCAATGAAATTTGGATTATCAATACGGTGGGTTGTATCAATAAAACGGCAGAACGCTTAGCGACGATTGCAAACGCAAAATTTCAAGGTGATGTGGATGGTGTCTACCATTTCGCTCATCCCTATGGATGCTCACAACTTGGCGATGATTTGACATATACGCAAAAAGCTTTGGCAGGTCTTGTTCGCCATCCCAATGCAGCAGGCGTTCTCATCATGGGACTTGGTTGTGAAAACAATCGAATTCAAGAGTTTCTTCCGTTTCTCGGTGATATTTCTGATAAGCGCATACAATTTTTACAAGTTCAAGGTGTAAAAGATGAATTCGAGGAAGGGCTCGAAAAAATCACACAATTGGTCCATTATGCGAAAACTTTTAAACGTACACCGGTGCCCGTTTCAAAACTAAAAGTTGGCCTCAAATGTGGAGGATCGGATGGGTTTTCAGGCATCACAGCCAATCCGTTGATCGGTGCCGTTTCAGATTTGTTGATCAAGCAAGGCGCAACGACATTCTTGACAGAAGTTCCGGAAATGTTTGGTGCTGAGACGATCTTGATGAATCGTGCAAAAGATGAACAAACCTTTGAAAAAACGGTCCATCTTATCAATGATTTTAAGGATTATTATGCTCGCCACAATCAGGTGATTTATGAGAATCCATCACCTGGCAATAAAGACGGTGGTATCACAACCCTTGAGGAAAAGTCGTTAGGTTGTACGCAAAAAGGTGGGCATGGCATTGTTCAGGACGTTCTTCTTTATGGAGAACCAGCTGTTATGACTGGTCTCAATTTGGTGCAAGCGCCCGGTAATGACATGGTATCGGTGACTGCGCTCATTGCGTCAGGAGCCCATATCGTCTTGTTTTCCACAGGACGTGGAACACCACTAGGTGGAGCTGTGCCGACGGTAAAAATTTCAACGAATACGGCACTTGCAGAGCAAAAACCGCACTGGATCGATGTGGATGCTGGACAGCTTTTGGAAGGACAATCGATGAGCAATTTATCCGAAGAGCTATACCGTTTGATTCTCGATACGGCCTCAGGGGCGTACCGCACGCACAATGAACAAAATGAGTTTCGTGAAATTGCCATATTTAAAGATGGAGTAACCCTATAATACCAATCTGGAGGTGTCCATATGTTAGTAACTCGTTCATGGTTGCAACAAGAAATGCCGGAGCAAGCTCAAGAGCTACATCCCGAAAGAGTTCTGCAAATCGGTGAAGGTAATTTTCTACGAGGTTTTGTTGATTGGCTTATTCATCAATTGAATAAAAATGGTAAGTTTAAGGGTAGTGTTGTAGTAGCTACACCGCTCGCCCTAGGCGCTGCAAAAATTCAAGAAATCAATGATCAAGATGGTTTGTATACAGTTTGGTTGCGTGGTATGGAGAATGGGAAAGTGCGTGATGATCGTGAAATCATCCAATCGATTTCCCGGGCAATCGATCCGTATCAACAATGGGATCAATTTTTGCAATGTGCGAGAAATCCACAAATCGACATCGTCGTATCAAACACGACGGAAGCTGGTCTGACTTACCTAGAGGAAGGCTACGATCACGAACGTTGTAACGCATCATTCCCAGCTAAGTTGACGGCGTACCTTTATGAGCGATTTCAAGCTTTTGCTGGGGATGCCCAAATGGGACTTGATATTGTTCCTTGCGAACTAGTTGAAAATAACGGAGATATTTTGCGTGAGCTTGTGCTTCGTCATGCTTCGAATTGGAATTTATCTTCGGAGTTTGTTGCGTGGGTGCAAGAATCCAATCGATTCTACAATACGCTTGTTGATAGTATCGTGACAGGCTTTCAGACATCGACACTTGATCCAGCAACGCATGACATGACGTATGAAGATAAGCTTGGCATTATTCGCGAACCATTTCACCTGTGGGTAATTCAAGGGGATGCGCGATTAAAGGACAAATGGGATTTTGGCTCCTTGGGGCTTAACGTTCGCTATGAACCAGACGTTGCACCTTTTCGCTTGATTAAAGTGCGTATTCTTAATGGAGCGCATACTTCCTTGGCTGGTCTTGCGACGCTTTCTGCAATTGAGACGGTACGAGAAACGGTGACACATCCTGTCCTTGGATCATTTGTGCAGCACTTGTTGCACGATGAAGTAAATAAAGCTTTGCAAGTACAACATGTTGAACTTACAGAAGCCGAATCATTCGCAGCGGCTGTGATGGAACGGTTTTCAAACCCACTCTTACGTCATGAAATTGCATCATTGCAACTCAATGCACTTTCTAAAGTCAAGGTCCGATTATTACCGACTTTCATGGATTATATCGAGCGTTTTGCTACGCTGCCAAAACTTCTTACGATGGCGATTGCTGGACAACTGTTGTATTTTCATTTAGACGAAGATGGCACTTCGCCCTATGCTATTCGTGATGATGCAACTTCGATGCAACTCGTGCAACAAGCGTGGGCTTTAGAAAAGCAAGAAGGATTAGAAGCCAGTGTGAAAGCATTGCTCTCGCTTGAAGAAGTATGGGGTCAGGATTTAAACACACTCCCCTCTTTTTCGGAACACCTTGTTTATGATATCGAGCAGATCCGTGAACTTGGGGTATTGAAAGCAGTCGAGAATATACTAAATCATTAATTCATGAGGAGGACGATGAACAATGACTTTACTTCGTGCAGCAAAACAAGATGGATATCGTGAAATTGTGGGTGCAGATAATGGAACGTTACATTTATTAACATTTGGGATCTTGACATTACAACCTTTGACAAATTATGTAGGGACAACGCAGGGTGAGGAAAAAGTGCTCACCTTGCTAAAAGGCAAGGTACGTGTAGAAGTAGGAGGACACGTGTTTGAAGGCGAGCGAGATGGTGTCTTTGCAGGGCGTGCCACCGCTTTTTATTTGCCAGCAGGTGCGTCGTTTGCCGTTTCCAATGTGGGTGAAGCGGAATTGCAGATGGCTTTATGCGGTACGCCTTGCGATGAGGTTTTTGAGCCATTTGTGGTTAAACCTGATGAAGTATGGGCGCGCACAGTAGGGAAAGATAATTGGCAAAGAGATGTACACGATATTGTAGTAAAAAATGCAGAAGGTCGTGTGCATCGCATTATCGTAGGTGAGACGTTTAATGCCCCTGGTATGTGGTCGAGTTTCCCACCGCATAAGCATGACAACTACATTAGAGAAGTTGAAGCAAACATGGAAGAAGTCTATTTTTATCAACTCAATCCTGAGAATGGATTCGGTTTGCAAGCTCAGTATACAACTGATAGTTCTGTTGATCAGGCATTTCGTGTGCAACATGGTGACACGTTTTTGATCAATAAAGGATATCATCCGGTCTGTGCTGCAGGTGGATACCAATTGTACTATCTTTGGATGATGGCAGGTGCACAAGATCGTGTCATGATTCCTAATGACGATCCGGCCCATGCGTGGGTAAAAAAGTAACAGGGAGGCGAGTCTGATGCAAACCCGCCTTTCCTTACTTCGACAAGTATTGGCAAGTAACGGTCTTGAGGGTCTGATCCTTTCCGAAGAAGCGACAGTCAATTGGCTGTATGAAGGTCGCTATCACATTTCGGTCGCGACAAAGGACTCATGCGCTCTTGTCTTAGTGACGCAAGATGCTGTAGAAGTATTGGTCAATTCGATTGAAGCGAAACGGCTGCAAGATGAAGAGCACCTGGCAGCCGACGTGATTCATGTGCATCCTTGGTATGATGATGCGATGCGATCTGCTATTCTTTCTCAATGGGATTCCCGCGGTGATGTCGTGCATGAATCTGCGTTGGTCCATGAAGTACAACAACTACGTCTACGACTGAGCACTTCACAAATGGCTGATGCACAAGCTCTCGGCGAACAAGTTGCCATGGCTCTCTATGAAACATGCGTAGCGTTGCGTCCCAGCATGACGGAAAATGAGATTACGGGTCGCCTTGCAAACTCTTGTTTATCGCGTGATGTGGAACCCGTCGTGAACTTAGTTGCTGGGGAACGCCGTGCATCATTATATAGACACTTTTTGCCTACCGATGCACCTGTTGGCTCGTATGCTATCCTATCGGTTAGCGGACGCCGTCACGGCCTTGTCGTGTCAGCAACACGAATGGTTAATTTCGGCCCTGTAAGTCTCGAGTTGCAGCAAAAGTATAAAGCTGTTCTGCAAGTTGAGGCTGCTTTACTTCATGCGTCAAAAGCAGGCCGATCGCTTGGCGGAGTTCTACAAGCAGGTATTGCACAATATGCGCAAGAAGGATATAGCGAAGAGTGGGCGTTGCATCATCAAGGCGGTATTGCAGGTTACATTTCAAGAGAAATCAAGGCTGTACCAAACCTTGATATACCTCTTGACACGGGTATGCTTGTTGCCTGGAATCCAACCATTCAAGGGGTGAAAGCTGAAGATACGATATTGGTGGGGGGCGGAAAGGTTAAGCTAATAACCCAAGAGCATCATTTTCCAGTTACTAGTGTCGCATTTCAGGATGAGACGTATGAGTTACCCGCTATACTTGTTTTACCGAAATAAATACACTGTCGTGAGATTGATGAAATCCCATCCCGAAAGCATGATCACTTTCGGGATGGGATTTCAGTTTTGTAACGGAGCTGTTGATCCACGGTACAAAATATCTGCCTCAAGGATGATTTTGCGAATGCGATCGGGATTGCCTTCGATGCGTTCGATAAGAAGTTGCGTGCCAAGCGATCCAAAATTGTACGTAGGTTGAATGGCGCACGTAGCAAGGGAATCTGCTCCTGCCAAGGTGTCACTGTTGCCAAAACAGACGACACTCATGTCATTGGGGATTCGCAGATTCCTTTCCTTTAGTGCGTTAAATACATGAGCGTATTGGAATAAATTGGCTACAAATAATGCGGTTGGCGGTTGATCGAGTTCTAACAAGTCATCGACAAATCGCGTATCGACGTTTCTTGTCATCACGGACTCAATGACTAATCGTTCATCAAAGGCGATCGCTTTTTCCTCGATTGCCTTTTTGTACCCGTGTAGGCGTTCGCGGCTCGAATCACTATCGAGTGGTCCTGTCACGATGGCGATGTGATGATGAGACAGACTAAGAAGATGTTTCACTAGAGTATAGGAGGCGGCTGTTATATCACCTTTGACAATATCGGCATCAACGCCAGACACCAGACGATCGATCAACACGAAAGGAATGTTAGCCCGCTGGAGCAACGTTAAGTTATCTGCGGACATATCACCGACAGGTGCCATTAACACACCGTCAGCGTTAAGTGATACGCACATCTCGATGTACTCGGATTCTTTACGCAAGTTTTCATCCGTGTTGGCGATGAAAACGCGATACCCGTTTTTGCGAGCCACATCTTCCATCCCACGCGCAACGAAAGTATAAAACGGATTCGTGATGTCAGGTACAATGAGCGCTAGCGTCGTTGCTTCGGTCTCAAGTGACCCGGTTGCCATACGCTTTGGTTTATAATTCAGGTTCTTCATAGCGCGAAGTACTTTCTTGCGCGTTCCTTCTTTAACATACCCTGTTCCGGTAACAACTCTCGACACAGTCATTACGGATACGCCTGCTTCTTTAGCCACATCAGACATCGTAATCATTTTTATCCCCTACCATTCACGGCGAACAATTTAATAACATGATTGTGTTAACTACAATATAACAAAACCGTACAAAAACCAAGGATTTTTGTTTCTGTTTATGCAAAATGATAAAATAACATAAAATATGAATGATTAAACCCTTTACACGTGATCTATTAACTGGTATAACAAAAATATAAATGTTAATGACGTTAGCTAGAAAAGACTTGCACTAGGTGGTGATGTGTGCGTAAGCGTTTGCGGATCTATAAGTAAGTGTTATCTCATCTATTTAAGGAGGATTGTGTGTGACTACCAATATAAATGCGGCCGGGCGGGATTTAAGCCGGACTGAGGCGAGTATGGGCTTTGTCACTGTGGTCGTCATTATCGCTTCACTCGGTGGTTTGTTATTCGGGTACGATACAGGTGTCATCGCGGGGGCTAATGAATTTTTACAGACGGAATTTCATTTGACCGCAGCGATGACTGGTTTGGTTTCAAGCAGCATTGATCTCGGCGCTATGGTTGGCGTGTTGTTAGCTGGCTTTTTAGGAGATAGCTTGGGTCGCAAAAAAGCACTTATGATCGCTGGGGTAACGTTTATTGTATGTAGTTTGATTACCGCTGCATCGAATGGTGTGGCTATGCTCGTCATTGGCCGCTTTCTTGGTGGTATTGGTATCGGATTAGCATCACTTCTATCACCCATGTATATTGCTGAGATTGCGCCAGCAAGAATTCGTGGACGTCTTATAGGTTCCAATCAATTAGCCATTGTTTCTGGTATTTTCATTGTTTACTTTGTCAATGCAGCTATCGTAAGTTCACACACTGCCGTTTGGAATCAAACGATCGGCTGGCGATGGATGTTTGGTATGGGCGTCATCCCTGGTCTGATCTTCTTCCTACTTTTATTTTTTGTTCCTGAAAGTCCACGGTTTCTGGTTACCCGCGGCAAAGATGATAACGCTTTAGGTATTCTGCGGCGTGTCAATGGATCGACACAGGCTGCACAAGATTTGGTGGATATTCGTGAGTCGATTAAAGAAGTGCCAGACTCTTTTTGGAAAGAAATCATGAGCCCAGGTATCCGCAAAGCGCTTGGTATTGGCGTATTGTTAGCTATCTTTCAACAGTTTACCGGAACCAATGCCGTGGGTTACTATGCACCGATGATCTTTAAAGCTGCGGGCGCTGGTACTAATGCTTCCTTCTATGATACGGTATGGATCGGTGTCATTAAGGTAGTGTTCGTTATTGTACTTATGCTGATTGTCGACCGTGTCGGCCGCAAACGCTTATTAGTTTGGAATGGATTTTTTATGGCTGGTTTTCTTACTCTTCTTGGTATCGCGTTTGCCCTACCGCAAATGATCACATGGTTAGTCATGGGACTCGTATTTCTTCATACCATTGCTTATGAGTTGTCATGGGGTGGCGGTGTTTGGATCGTTCTTGCGGAAATTTATCCGAACAGTATTCGTGGTCGAGCCATGTCGATTGCGTCGTTTGCCTTATGGTTTGCAACCTATCTTGTGGCTCAATTTTTCCCGATCTTGTTGCAAGCCATTGGCGGCACGTTCACATTCTGGATCTTCGCTGTATTTTGCATCATCATGGCGATCTTTATGAAACGCGTTGTGCCTGAGACGTCTGGTAAGTCGATGGAACGGATTCAGTCGGATTGGGTACATGGTGAAAAGGCTTAATGTCACCTACAAGTCAAGCAGACCCTCGCCTTTTGGACGTGGGTCTTTTATTATGGAATCACAAGGGGGAGGGAGTGTGTCATGGAAAGAGAGCTAGCTTTAGAGATTGTTCGAGTGACCGAAGTGGCTGCGATTAGAAGTGCAAAGTGGATGGGCTTGGGACGCAAAATGGAGGCCGATGATGCCGCCACCTCAGCGATGCGCGAAATGTTTGATACGATTGCTATGGATGGCACGGTCGTTATCGGTGAAGGGGAAATGGACGAGGCGCCGATGCTGTATATTGGTGAACGGCTTGGGCTGGGACAAGGGCCTGCCGTTGACATCGCCGTAGATCCTTTAGAAGGTACCAATATTTTAGCTAATGGTTCATTTAATGCACTCTCGGTCGTCGCGGTTGCTCCATCCGGGATGCTGCTTCATGCGCCTGATATGTACATGCAAAAGTTAGCCGTAGGGCCACGTTGCCGTGGAAAGGTAGACATCGATCGCCCAATACAAGAAAACCTAGTCGCTGTAGCAGCAGCACTCGGAAAAAACATCTCTGACGTCGTTGTCGCGATCATGGATCGAGATAGGCACCAACAACTTATCGAAGAGGTTCGACAATCAGGTGCGAGAATTAAGCTGATCATGGATGGTGATGTCGCTGCGGCTATCAATACAGCGTTTGATGAAACCGGTGTTGATATGATGGTGGGCGTTGGAGGTGCTCCCGAAGGCGTACTGTCTGCCGCTGCGCTAAAATGTGTCGGTGGGGATTTTCAGGGAAGACTTGTCGTACAAGATGATGCGCAGTTTGCTCGCTGTCGGCAGATGGGTCTTCATGATCCTTCACGGGTTTTGCGCATGCATGATCTCGTCAATGGGGACGATGTCATTTTTTCAGCAACAGGGGTTACAGACGGTGAACTGTTACATGGTGTCCGATTTCTCGGAAATCATCGCGTAAAGACGCAATCCCTTGTCATGCGTTCTAAAACGGGGACGTTACGCTTTGTGGACGCTACACACGATCTCTCTCGAAAATTTGACAGACTTGGTGGATGTGATTAGCATAGTACAACAAGTATTGTAACGTGTGTGAAAGAAGGGTTTCGCATGTCGACAACTTTAGCAAATATCCAGACGACTTCAACCGTATGTAGTTTTTGCGGCACGGGCTGCGGAATCGAGATTACCGTAGATCACGGAAAGATTGTTAAGGTAGCAGGGGATAAGAAATCACCTGTCAGTCATGGGGAAACTTGCGTGAAAGGTTCTCAAGCTTGGGCCTACATCCAGTCACAAGATAGGCTGACACATCCATTAATCAGGCGCAATGGTGAACTTCAGAAAGCGAGTTGGGATGAAGCGCTCGATCTTATTCAGTCCGTTGCTTGGCGATATAAAACGGGATTTGGCGGAGATGCTTTTGGTTGCTTTAGTTCTTCGAGATCGACCAATGAACTGAACTTTGTCGCTCAAAAGTTTATGCGGCAAGTACTTGGCAGCAACAATATCGATAGTTGCAATCGGACTTGACACGCTCCTAGTGTCGTCAGTTTGACGACAGTGTTCGGAAGTGGAGCCGATACAGGCTCCTATGATGATTTTGAGCATACTGATGTCATTTTGGTGTGGGGCTCCAACACGCAAGAGGCTCATCCTATTATCTATAATCATATGCGTCGGGGCATTAAAAATGGTGCCAAAATGGTCCTTATCGATCCTCGTAAGTTACCTATGGTGAACTTTGCACATGATTGGTTGCCCGTGAATGTCGGTACAGACATTGCTTTAGCGAATGCGATGGGGCACGTTATTATTGAGGAAAATCTTTACGATAAAGAATTTGTTGATCATGCGACAGATTTCTTTGAAACGTACCGTGCACATGTTGAAAAATACACACCAGAATTTGCTGAACGTATAACAGGAATACCACAAGATAAGATTCGCTCGATTGCGCGTCTTTATGCAACAGCACCACGTGCAGTTATTGCGTGGACGCTAGGTATCACAGAACATCACAACGGCACAAACAACGTACATTCGCTTGTGAATTTAGGATTGTTGACAGGCCATGTTGGCAAAAAGGGAAGCGCCTTGATGCCACTGCGTGGACAAAACAACGTTCAGGGTGGAGGAGACATGGGGGCTCTACCGAACAAACTCCCTGGCTTCTTTAATGTTGAGGATGATGTCGCGAGACGGCGCTTTGAAGAGTCGTGGCAATGTACGATTCCATCCCTAAACGGATTGCATCTATCTTCTATGCTCGATTCAATGCGCGAGGGACAATTGAAATTTCTCTATATTATTGGAGAGAATCCGATGCAATCGGACGCCAACACGACAGCAGTTCGTCAAGCCTTATCTAATGTAGATTTTCTCGTGGTGCAAGATTTGTTTCTTACGAAGACCGCTCGCATGGCTGATGTTGTGTTGCCTGCCGCGGGTTGGGGTGAGGTCGATGGCACCTACACGAACAGTGAGCGTGGTGTTCAAAGGGTGCGAAAAGCAGTGGATTCTCCCGGAGAAGCTCGCGATGATGTGTTCATAGTCATGGATATCGCTAATCGTCTTGGTGCAAAGTGGAGCTACTCATCAGCACAAGATGTATGGGATGAATTACGATCTTTTTCGCCTGCTCATTACGGAATGACGTATGAACGTCTTGACCGTGACTATGAGCTTTCATGGCCATGTCCTTCTATTGATGAACCGCCAACAAAGACGCTTCATACGCGTCTGCATTCGCAAGAAGTAGGGATGAAGGCAAAATTCGTGGCGGTTGATTTTGAAACGCCAATCGATGAAACAGATGAACAATATCCCCTGGTGTTGATCACAGGTCGCAGGCTGGCCTTTTATAATACGGGGGTTACGACGAGCAATTATGGCTCAAAGGTGAAAGATCAAGAGGAGTACCTTGAGATGAGTGAAAAGGATGCTGAGCACTATGGACTGGACAACGGGACTGTCGTGAAACTGTCTTCTCGTCGAGGTAGTGTAAACGTACCGATACGTCTGTCTACCAAGATGAAAGCGGGTAATGTCTTTATGGCATTTCACTTTCCGGATACGGTGGATACGAATGTGCTGACGAACGATGCTGTGGATAAGAAGTCTGGTGTGGCTTCGTTTAAGTACACGGCGGTAAAAATCGAGCGATTGTAATGTTGTTGTATATTGGATTACGATTGACGCTCCCGGCTTTTACACCGGGAGCTTTTTTGTATAGTTTGCTATAATAGATACAGCTTTCATAAATACGACTAGGGGGTATATATTATAAACACCGTGCTTGTCGTAGATGATGAAGATAAAATGCGTAATTTGATACGAATATATTTGCGCAATGCTGGTTTTGAAGTCCTTGAAGCATCGGACGGGCTTGGGGCGTTAGCGATACTCGATCACGTTATGCCCCATGTCGTTATCTTGGATATTATGATGCCGATCATGGATGGCATGGAAGCTTGCGAGGCCATCCGACGCAAGATGCCAGAGATTCCTATTATCATGTTGACGGCTCGTACATCGGTGGATGATAAAGTTGAAGGACTGACGGTGGGTGCAGATGATTACATCACCAAACCTTTCGATGGCCGAGAGTTGGTGGCCCGTGTGCAAGCCCTTCTACGTCGGGCACATAACGAAGAAGACACGGGACTGCACTTTGAAGCGATTCAGTTGTCAATCGATTTGACGAAGCGGCAGGTTACGGTGGACGATAAGGCGGTAACGCTGACGCCCAAAGAGTTTGAACTCACCTTGTTGCTTGCGCGACATCCAGGGCGGACGTTTCCGAGAGAAGAGATCCTTGAGCGCGTGTGGCCGTATGAGTACGAGGGGGAGACGCGAACCGTCGATAGTCACGTGAAAAACATTCGAGAGAAGCTTAAGGATGCGGGGGTTGATCCAAATCCCATTAAAACCGTGTGGGGCGTTGGCTATAAATTTGAGGTGGAGACGTGATCCGCAACAACTTGGCCATAAAAATTGGGCTGTCGATGATGGTGCTTATCTTTGCTGTTGCTCTGGCTCAATACGTGTCATTGGGGCAATTGCTCAAAAATGCTTTTTATCAAGAGTCAGGAACCCAACTGCTCACACAAGGACAGCAATATGCGAACATGTCATCGATGGGTGGCACCATGATGATGCGCATGTTGTGTGCGACGTCAAACGTCGAGATGGTAATCGTAAACAGATCAGGGAAGGTGATCAGCGCCTCACCGTCCATTCTGATCAAAAAGCCGAATGTCAGTGATCGCAGCGTTATTGCTAAGGCGCTTGCTGGCCAAAATGGTTTACAAGATGGTAATAGTCAGCTGTTTGGTAAAAGCGGTATCATTGCCGCAATACCGGTTAGGCAAGCCAATCGTGTTACGGGTGCGGTCGTTCTTTTTCGCTCTGGCGACATGGTAGATACCACATTTCACCATATGCAATGGCTGTTGATACTCGTTGGTCTTGGCGGCATTTTGTTGGCGTTAGGGCTGGTCGTCATTTTATCCAATCGAATCGCGAATCCTTTGCAAAAAATGGCGCTAGTCGCCAAGGAAATGAGTCGTGGCAATTATCAGGCGAAAGTTCCTGTAACAGGTGACGATGAGATCGGGAAACTTGGTCAAGCCATGAATGACTTAGCGGCTAATTTGCATCACTTAGATACGACTCGAAAAGAGTTTCTTGCGGATATTTCTCATGAGTTGCGAACCCCAATTAGTTATCTTATCGGGTACAGCCAGGTTCTCGCAGAAGGTATGGTGCAGTCGCAAGAGGAAATGCAACAGTATCTACACATTCTCCATGATGAGGCCAGACGTCTGGAGGGATTGGTGGGTGATCTCTTCGTTCTTGCACAGGCTGACGCGGGTATGATGACCATCGATAAGAAACCGATCGCTTTGGATGAAGTGATGGTCGCCGTTGTAGAGCGTATGCAAAAGAGAGCGGAAGATAAGAAGGTGATACTTCGTGTGCAAGTGCCGCCATTGCCAAA
>JAKADA010000060.1 GCA_021820975.1 Bacillota bacterium | reverse complement strand
TCTCACGCAGAGAAGGCCAGTGGTTTTTTTCGTTGTTGTTGTAGCAACTCAAACCGAAGCAAAGGGACGAATTTCGTATCGAGTTGTTCCTCTAACACGCTAGGCGCTACAAAGCCGTTGTCGAACATGGTGATCATGCCATCCGTATGGTACAGCATCCAGTGATATTTGAGATCGGCAACCTCGAAGTTGTCTAGCTCCAGCCACTGCGCTATGACAATCTGCAGCTCCATGCTCATCGCGTTGGTGAGGCTTGTACCGCCAAGATCAAGGTCAAACACGTGAATTACATTACTTTCGTTGTCGTATTGGAGCGCTGCATGGACAACATCGGCAGGTGTGGGAAAACTATGAACAATCATGAAACGACCTCCCCAAAACTCACAGCGTACCTATTTCCTTGAGAACTAAACTGCACGTTTCCTTGCATTTTTGGTGATTCTTTCTCGTTTAACACTGTCTCAACAAGCTCCACCAAAAACTGAAACTTGGTATAACAATACACTCCACCATACCTTCCTCGCTCACTTTCAACGCTTATCGCGTGGGCTTCGACTATGCGCCATTGCGCTCCGTCATGCTCAATTGCATCGCCAACGTTCGGTTTGAGACAGCTCGTATTGGACGAATACGATGCCGTGAAGTACCGTTGATTTTCTTTGGGACATTGTGCATGTTGCGCCTTTTTGGTTTGTGGATCGTAGTTAATGAGCGCCCCCTGAACAATAACTTTGCCACACGTTACACAGTGGCCCGCGAATTTGGCTATCATGGGCACCATTGCCATCACCTCTACAAACAGTGTAACAAGTGATCGTGGACGAATTGGCGATTTTTCAGGGGATTTCAGACACAAAAAAATCTCCGCATCCTAGTGAACGGGAGACTTTTTGTGCGTATATCTCATAGGGGGATATGATACTTACATTGTATTGCTAACGGTGAATTTTTCCAAGCTCCATCGCAAATCCTTGTCCATATCACGTATAGTCGTCAACGCCCACTGTACATAGTCAGGTGGTAATTCTTCAAGTAGCTTTCCACCATGCTTGCCAAATGGCATTTTGCGCACCACATAAGGTGTTTCAGCATATTGAATCATCTCATCCACGCTGTCAGTATGCCCTTGGTGCAGGTAATCGCGTATCATGTAGACCAGCAAATAGGCCGTGACCAAGGCATCGCCATCGGCACTATGAGCTAAACCTTCTAAACGCAACCGCCGCAATCTCAACGACACGATCCTCATTCGGATTGACGCCCGTGGTCTCCGTGTCAATCACGAGAAATTTAGTTTGTTCCAAGACATTCAAAGGAATCACATCGCTTCGTTTCTATGTATCGATATCGGGGATATTTGGAGCACATCCCCAAAATGGTTCGTTATCTTTTTGCGGTGTCGAACGACCAAGTTACCGCCGCAGTTCGGGCAAACTTTACCGTTGTTGTTTGACTCGACAGGTTTTGTTGGAACAGTACCCGTGGCCGCTACTTCTTTCTGTCCCACAACTCTACGTGATCTCCCCTATAATATGGTTTCGACGCAACGACTTCCTGTACAGCTGAATTGCCGACTCTACCTTTCCAACGTTTTGCTTGGACGACCGTGCGAACGCCGTTTTTGCTAATCACCAAATCAGCGCCTTGATCCTTGCTGGCAGGTGTTAACTCGACGTGGTAGCCTTTGCGCTGGAAGACGACAGCTAAGTATTCCTCAAACACACGGCCTTGCATGCGATCAATATCGTGAATGCCAGAACGGGCAAGCTTATTGCTTCTGACCGTGTTACGTATAGTCGTAATACCGAGCGCTATTGCTAATAAGGCGTAGGTTTCGACCAAGGGTTTGACCATAACAGATGGAAATAACAATATAAACACCTCCTGTTTAGGGTAATTTCTTCTCGTTTTCAGGCCCCTTAGCAAATGCCCAAAGCAAAACAAGAAGAAGCGTTTCTACGCTCGCCGTATATCCCATGAATTCCCCAAACATATTAGCATTAGATATATCTAATGCCCTTTGATAGTTCGGTGGCGGCTGATCTATGGGAATACAAGGCGAATTCGCCGAAAAAGAAGGTTCGCATATGACCATTTGTGATGTTACAACAGGCGGATTCCACCATAGCAGCACATGAGTGGTTAGCCACGTAGTAATCCAATATATCAGAACGCATGCAACAAGCACAGCAGACACCCGAAATAGTAGTTTAGACAGCTTTATTCCAACGCGTTTCAAACCCTTGGTCTTTTGAATGAAAAGTTTCTTTATGATTTTATCCCCTTTTCGCCCCGTACACAGTGAGACGCTAATGATTACCCGCTGTGTCGGGTGAAAAAGGTAAAATACTACCTGAGTCATCGGTCAGTTAGTGATTTTCTGCCACAAGAAGGATCGCATTGCACAAAGCATGCAATTGCTCTATGGTAGGCTCTTTGTCGAGTGGCGGATCAACAAACATATGGATATCATGCTGTTTAATTCTCTCTTTGGTACAGAGATAACATAATAACCAAAAAACCACCCAACGCTAACACCATCATAAGCAAAAATACTTGCGTGTTGGAAAGCCAGCGCCAAGAAACGTTCATTGGATAGCTAAATTGCCCATCTGTGCCAAAATAGGAAACAGAATCATGTACAACTGTCACTACGTTCCACAATTTTAAGAACAAAAACAAATCGTATGATATTTACTCAACATCCACTGCCTGACTTTATACGTCACCAATCCAATCACACTGAAAACAGCACCGATAATCCATGTTTGCATCCCTGAATATCCGAAAGGATTGGTATGTCTGCCTGACGACATTAGAAAATATAGCCAGCCAACAGGTAAAGAAAGTAGGCTGATACCAAGGCTGATAAAGACGATTAACCCTAAAAAAACCAACAATCTGCGTCGAAATCTGGTCATTTCACGGTTCATATGTCAAACACCCCATAAAACTTAGTGCCGACAGACAAATTGCAATAAGAACAATAGATACAACGTTCTGGCGAATCCGTTTGACTCGAAACATTTCCAATCCTCCGTTCCATCATAGTTATTGACACGTTTTTTCATTAATTTCATGTAAATATCTTACTTCAGCACGATTTAATGTATTTCGATGGTACCATATATTCCCTAAATCCCACCTCAGCTAGTTTATCTATAGCAAGTGTAAGTTGTAAGTGATCCTCATTGTTTTTCTGCACACGTTTTTGTATTTCTGTTGCGGTATCAGCATACCCGATTTTATCAATCATGCCATTGCGCCATTGTTGAGCTGCTGCGATAACTTCGAACAATACTTTGAGTCGTGTTTTCTCAATGACGACAAATTCCAAGTCATCTAACTTATCCTCATTTACTTCTTTTCCCATTAACCGATCAATCGTATCACGCAATGCCTCAAAAGTAGATACCGTATGTTCGCTTCTTGCCATTAAGCTCTCTACACCATCGGATAACTTTACAGAGCCGAGTACATCAGATAAATTCCTTCTCCACGCTTTGGCCGCTTGGTACAATTGCTCCAAATCTTCCAATCTCGTATTATCATCCATATAGACACTCCCCACTGTAGAATTTTCTATTCCATATCTTTAGTGTAGCAAGTCTCAGTACGATAAAACTCCGTGTTTTCCGTCGATTTCGGCATAAAAAAGAGCCTTGCTCATAAACTTCGCAAAGCTCTTCCTGATTGTTTTTAGATCCATGCTATCCCAAATATTCCACGCCAATCAATCGTCTCCTATCCACCTGAACTATTCCCTTCTTTGTTTCGATTCGTAGCCGTCCATCATAGATTGGCATGCCTTCTAATACATCATCGTTATGCACGCCAAACAACGTCAGGCGAACGGGTGAACCATTTTCCAACGCTTCGGACAGCGTGTACCACATTTGATCCGTTTCATCTTGCGCCAGCGTCGGTGACTTCCTAACACTACGTTCTTGGTTTCTATGCGCCATCATGCCGCGATGTTCCGGCAATACAAGACGCATCGCTTCAAAGATATTTCCATCACGTAGATTCACGCATAATGACCCCCTATTTTGCCGCTTCGATCACGCAATTGGCCAGCCTTGGTCAAACTGACGGCTCTGATGAGACTGGTTTCTCCAAATCGTTCATGAACCCGATCCACGGTAGCGTATAATTCTTTACGCCTTGGCACATCCTCAAACAAATTTAGCTGCATCGCTTTTTCAAATTGCAGCATATCAACACCAACACTCACCGCTCGAATGCCTGTATAACCATCCCAATGTCGATCGAGAAGGGCGAGAAGTTCAAGATAAAGTTCATCTGGTGAATTCGTTGGATAAGTTAACGTCTTGGCTTTCCAAAAACCCCCGCTCATTCCCTCATACACCACACCTAATCCAACTCGACGCCCACTTTGGTGTGCTCGTCGCAAGCGATAACAGACTTCATCGAGTAGCTCCAAAATGACCACAGCGACATCAGAACGCTCGTAAAAGTCACGCGGTAGTGTCGTTCTATGCGAAAAGCCTTTGTGTGGAGATGAGTAGCTATCCGGGTTAATTTCACTATAATCTTCACCATGACTCCAGCGGTGGATAATCTCGCCCCACACGCCGAATCGCGCACGTAAACGACCCACAGGAATGGCGGCCACATCACCGATGGTCTGTGCTTTAAACTCCATTTTCAGTGTTTCTGCGCGTTTTTTCAGCCCCCACATGGCCTCGACAGGTAAATCTCGCAACAGGGCCGGAACATCCTCTTCATGCCACCAAACAATACCACTCACTGATTTCTTGGCACTGGCATTGGACATTTTGGCGATCCATTTGTTCGGGCCCATACCGATTCGACTACGAATTCGAAATTGATCCCAGATTTTTTGCTGAAGTTTTCTAGCTGCTTCTATGGGATCGGGGAACAAAGGAGAATTGACTGGAAAGGCAAAGAAGCCTTCATCAACAGAAAATTGTTCTTGGAGCGGAAAAACTTGTCGCATGACTTCTTGGATACGAACGCTCACTTGCAAGTAAAATTCCATATGTGGTCTAACGACGATGAGATGCTTATTGAGATGAAGAGCTTCACCAAGACGCATGGCATTGGCAACACCCCATCGCTTGGCTGTCGGCGTTGCTGCCAGAATAATGCCGCTGCGTCTGGCAGGATCACCCGCTACAACTAAGGGTGGATCGGTGGAATCATCAAATTCCTTACGCCGTGCTGCAAATTCTTCTCGTGATGCGACCTCGCAACTCGCGTAAAATGACTGCATATCACATAATCCATAGATGAATTTGCTCATGAAAGAATCCCTGTTCGCTTGGCACGGCTACTACTTTCTGCATCCAGCATCTTTCTCATAAAGACAGCCTCATCGTACTCGTTATCGCATTGATACTGTATCCAGACGTCATCCTGGTTATCTTTTCGATCGATAATTTTCAGTTTTTCTGTTTTCATTTGCGCTTTAATGTTGGTTATTTCTCGAGTCACATGCGCCTGAATTTCCTCTGCGATCAAGAGTCGACGAAGTAAAGCCGTTGGCCGTTTCATGTTTTCGCCCCCGAATATCGAACATATGTTCTTTTTATTATTATAGATGGGCGTTGTAAAAATGCAAACAGGCTCTTAAACAATCGTCCCATACAAAAAAGCCCGGCATATTAGCCGAGCTAAACATACAAGACGACATCTACTCATCCAGCATCCCGAACCTCAACGTAATGGCGTCCACCGCTAACCGTCGATTGTCCTCAGACAACGGTGCCATGAGGTCACGAATGGTTCTTGACGGAAACCCGTTGTACAGGTTGAATGCCAGCTCTACCAAGGCACGAGTGCCGCTGGTCAGATCTACGCCGCCTTCTAGTGCCTCAGGCCGAATGCTGTTATCCTCGAAATCATACAGACCGTTTACCTTGTTATATAAGTCTTCCATGCCGGAGAAGATGAAGAAAAGCGCTTGGCGTTCTACGTCTTTCGGATCTGTGCCGTCGCGAAGAAGCAGCTCTTGATAGCGTACAGCGTGATGGTTGGTTTGCAAAACGATCCACCTTCTTCCGATCAACAAAGTAATTGCTCTTACGATAGCATGCGTGAAACAGATGTAGCAACACGGGTAGGACTACTTATCACTCCGGCAACGTTTAAGAGCCAATTCCCATTAGATCATTTCCTGCTTGGTTTTACACGCAAGTAAGGTTTGCACAGCCTGTATGTCTAGTGAAGTATTTGGTTTTCATCGTGAAAATTTAGTCCCATATTCTTATGTAAATACCCATTACAGCCTTCGCATTTCCCTTCCACACCACAACAATAATCAAGCTTTATCATCATTATATGACCGCATGATGGACAAATTATCTCTGTTTCACACAATCCGTCGTTCAACATCTCCTGAGCTGCTTGTTCGATCATGCTCAATTTAACTATTAGAATTTCTATCTCTTCGTTGGTTACCTTCATATTGGGTTCACCTCATAAAATATAGTAGAACACATGTTCGTGCATATTATATAACGCTGATTACCCATTGGCCAAGGTGAATTTTAATGGAACATCAAAAATCCTCGCCATCTAGCGAGGATGTCAATATCTTTATTCTTCATGCAACGCCGGCAATGCCTTAATAATCTTCACGCTCTCGACGCTAACTCTCACAATCCGCTTGAGCAGATCAATGATGTATCGCGGATCATCAGACCAGTCATTGGGATCATTTCGAATGCCACTGTCTTTATCTACCGTCACCGCATAACGCTCCATGATCCACTCGATGGCCGACTTACCATTGACCACGTATTCGTATGCCTCCATCGGAATATCACTGAGCACAAAGCACTCGTTGTATACGATCCTGCTCTTGTCGGGCTTCTTATTTATTTTTCCGAAAGTCATTTGGCTCACACGGTAATTGGTTGTTGTGCTGGTTTGCTCCTCCACCAAGGGCCAAGGTTCAATATCCTCATAGTTCAAATGCCATTCGCTTAGTTTTCGACCGGAATGACTAAATGCCCAAAAATCAAACGTGAACGGGATTCGTGGCAACATTTTCTTCAAATTGGCCGCGAATCGTTGACGATATTCCGATGAATGCAGCACGCCATACACATACCAGAAGATATCTTCCTTAGCGATCGAATCATCCTGATAGTGATCACGAAACTCATCTAATGCCCAATCCGTGATGGCATCGTGACGAATGTAGCTGCTTTGAATGTTTGTTGCAGCCGGATTGATAAACAGTTCGCCTTGTGTGTATTGAGTTGATGACTCGGTCTGATTTTCATCAACCTTCTCGTACCAGTAAAGAGGAAAACATTGTCCTTTAGAAATCATCTCAAGATCAGGTAGCGTTTTTGTCGCCAATGCTGAAAATGGTTTGCTTGCACCAATTCCTGTTGCGGAAATTACGATGTTCTCGTGATTTGGTGTAGGAAAAAGGCGAGGCATTTGATATGTTCTTTCGTTAAATCGCTTATGAAAATACAACCATTGTTTCGTAAATGGACGATAAATACTAGAAACAATTGATTTTGCTATAAATTCGTGCTTGTGCTCACGTTCAATATCACTTTTCAATCCATCCGACCAACTTATTCGTTTCGAGTCTACGCTTACCACATCATTAACAGTAGACCACGGCTCTTTATTTTTCCCATCACGGACTTGGGTATACCGTTCTACTTCAAGGTTGTAGTTCCCAATCATATTCTGCATGTTGGATGTCAATTCTTCCTCGGAAAAATTGTATACCCAAGCATCACGACTTGTAGCAACACCTCTAGAATATGTTTTAAACAATGTTTGTGCCGTTTTGTCGTCTTTATTACCCAACTCCATAAACCTCTCAAACGTAGGATCCCGTTGATTAATCCAATCACCCGCATCATTAGGCTGAATGTGTTGCCATGGAACACCAGTTATACCGTGAAACCCATCCGTGATAACGAGTTTCTCTTCACGGCTAAGGTAATCGCCAACATCATGATAAAGCAGTTCGCATGAGCCCTGATGTGCAGGATCTTTGACCATGACCGTGATGGCAACAGGTGCACGAGAGCCTGATCCGAAAATCTTGCCTCCTTCTTCTCGCGAAAGTTCACCCGATGTTCGTTGATTGCCTCGTAGATTGA
>JAKADA010000059.1 GCA_021820975.1 Bacillota bacterium | reverse complement strand
CTAAGTACTCGCGTAACAAGATGGAACCTCCACCAATAAGGAAAGCGTACTGAATTTCAGGTACAGCACTCCAAAGCTTGCGAATTTGCTTGTATTCTTCTTGGGCAAGTGGATACAAGATTTCATCGACAATCGGTTTAATGTTGGTTCGATTGCCACGCACATGGATATGGAAACGGTTAGACTCAGATGTAATAACTCGTAGCAATCCCAAGCGAGAATGAAAACGATAACGATATTCATTGTCTACGCGGTCGATGATGGTGTCTAAATACGGTGACACACCCAAGCGAATGCCATCGGAATGGACATTGTCGATAATGCAGTTCGGCTTGATGATGGCGCTGTCTGTAGACAGTCCACCAATGTCGTGAATGAGAACAAAAGCAGAGGATAACTCTTCGTTTCGCGTATTGCCTTCATCATCGGTTACCAATTCAATCATGGCAGCATAGCCTTCGGACCCGACAAGAGCACGTTCAAAGCTGATGCGAACCTTTTTACCGGAGTATACCGGTGTATCGAGAAAAGTTATCTCGTGCTGATTTTTCTCCAGTCGTTCTTGAAACGTGCTCCGCAATTTGTTTCTGACCTCTTTGAGTGGCAGCCCTGTAGATAAGCGATATCGTGCTTCCACAATGCCATTATCATCAGCAAAGTGTTCTACAGCATCTAAAGCCAAAGTGGTTAATAGTAAAACCAAACCTTGATCACTAAGCGCCTTGTCGTCCGATGGTGTAAGTTCGTTGTTTTCTGCATAATCTGCCGCGAGTTTTCCAACAGCATAAGTACCTTTCCCTTTTTTCAACGCGCCTGAGACAATCGAAACATGCAAGCCGTCGAGTGGTTCGTTTTCGAGTGACACGATGTTCCTTTCGTCTACTTCATCGGCAATCACGTTTGGAATTTGCACGGTATAGTCATCAAAACGTGCTTTCACCGAATCGTTGCCAATGTCTACCGCCGCCAGTCGAGTTATCACAAAATAGGCCTCCTCAAAGTAATGTACAAGTGCAGTATAGCATATCAAAACTCGTAACGATTACATCTGTAAACAAGAATTTGTATACATAGGATTACAACATCATGTAAACGTAAGTAAACAAATTGATGTATACATAGGATTACATAAGAAAAAAACAGCATATTATCATGGATATATTCAGGCATTTTAGTTTAATGATTACATACGTAGACGTTTTATGTATACATATGTAATCGTTATTATGTATACGGTCGTAATCGTAACTTGTTTACATGCGATTACATAGCATGTTTACAAACGTAGACGTAGACATGTGTATACGAAAAGCGGTTAAAACGTAATCGCAAAAAATGCACTGAAAACTCGGGGTTTCGAGGGCTTGTTTTGTGGGATGATTTGTGTAAAGGAGATGGGAAAATGACAAAACAGGATGAACGTAGAAATCGATATGCGGCCCAAGCCAACGCTCAAGCCGATAAGAAAGAGACATCGTCTTCAAATAACGAGGATAAAAATGCGGATCGTGGATTTTTCAAGATCTTTAGAAAGGAAAAGGACACTGGGATTCAACGCATTCGTCTATTTTCTGCTGTAGCTGGTATGCGAGAAACGTTTATTTCTGATCGTGTGTTTACCGGCAACACTGCAAAGACTATGCGAATCATCGAGGACTACATGAGCTTTCGTCAAGCACTTACCGAAGCGCAGTCCCGTTATTTGTATTTTTACGATCGGTTTATTCAGTCGGGGCACACCATCGATACTTTGTACGTAGAGGTTATTGAAGATGCAATGGATGGGATAAATACCATTGTAAAGAATGAGCTAAATACAATTCTGTTTGAGAAAACAGACACAAAACGTTTATCGGATGCTGTTTATGATGTACGAAAGGAACTTTTGGAATTTGCTTCTTTGTATTCTTCAATGTCTGTAGATCCTTTTACGGTATCATTTCACGTTCCGGAATTTTTCTTTCGGTCTAAAGTAGCTAAGAAAGTTTCGATTCCTTATGGAACGAGCAAAAATCACAAACAACTATTTGAAGGACAATTCTGGAACGAAGTAATTAATCATCTCAGTCACGATATTTACAAAACAACGTTTCAATATTTTACTCCAGCACAAAAAGAATGGGGCTTTCAAGAGGATGAAAATCCAAAAATCACACCGTTTCATTGTGTACTTGTAAAAATTACGTCTAATAATTCTATAGATGCGGATCAATATGATCTACATCCATTGATAAACAGCTTGGTATCTTATGGCTGGTTACGTAGTGATTCAAGCCGTCATTTACATGGAGTTTTTGTTGTTAATGAACCACCAAATGATGATAACAGTGGAATGGCAGAAATTCGATTAATGACAAACCACCCATTCTAATAAACATACCATTTTTCCGTTATCCATGAAATGAGAAGTGAAAAGGAAAATGATAAAATGTAAGTCGGTTTTTTTCAAATGATTTTTCAAAGTTAAACCTTGATAAATAAGGCTTTTTTCAAGCATTTGACGTAAGTTATTGGCGGAAATTTGCGGAGGGGTAGGAAGAATCGATTTAACCCTAAAACGCCTTGTAAAAAATCAAGTTATGAATTGGTGGTTATGGTCTTGTTAAGCGAAGCGCGACAAGCCCATAACCACCTTACCCCCGCCTGATTCAACTGTAACAGTTAAATTGCGATTGAGTTGTAGTAGTACAGAAAGGAGCGGTGAACGATGGGCGAAAAGCAGCAGCAGAAGGACGCATATTGGGAGCAGAAGATGGACGTGGTGGACACATTGATCAAGGAAGCGTTAAGTCGGGTACCGGTGATCACGTATCCGCAATTATTTGGGATGGTGGACGGAGCGAAGAAAAGTATTGCTCATCGGAACCACATTATTGATTTGGTACAAGAAAGTATGTTTTACGAAGAGAAGCAGATTGAACCGGAACATCGAAAGGGTCCGTATTGGACGAACAAATTAAACACCACGAAATATTTCATACGCATGCAAAGTGATGCCCAAGATTTTTATGGACGAGATGGATTGCAACAATGGTATCCCCACATGAAGTACAAGAAGTCGCTATCGTTGCACATAGCACTGCAATCGTTGAATCTCAGCATGCTGTCAAAAGGGATGCTGTACGGGTCGGACACGGTGTTTAGCTTGTCGGTACCGGATGGATGTAGCGACAATGAAGAAGGGGCACAAGCGATGCTACGGTATGGCACACATGAAATAAGTGTATACCTTTTACCATTTCGTCGAAGCAAGACCAGCGAAAAGCGGTATCAAGTGGCATCCGGCTATCTTTATCGTATGAGTAAAATACAAGAGGATCGTCCGGTTTTGTTGCTGTGCCCAGAGAAAGATTATTATAAGGCGTTTTCTGACGTGTTACGTTATCTCAATCGAAAAAACAGTGATGGTAGGCCAAACTCTTATACAGGTTCTGTGTATTTACTGCCTTGGGAGGCCGTATTGAAGGAACCGGATTTCTACCTTGAATCGTTAGTAAACGCCGAGTATCAAAAAGAATACAGGGAGTTTCAGATAACCAACGTGGTTTTTCCTGGTTCGGAAATTGTAAGAGATGGCAAGCACAATGCGCATTTGTATCATGGCACGAGGATATTTCGATTTGATGTTTTTCGAGGCGATATGAAGATGGCGCTTGGATGGTTAACCTGGGACACCACGAGAACGGGTGTGAAGGATGGCAAAACCGTGTATGGTTGGTTGTTTACTTTTCATCCTGTCATGGCAGAAGCCATAAGCCGAGTCCTTAAACCTGAGCATTTTCTCGAAGGCGTTTCAGCACTATTAACACCTAGCCAAGTGTACGATTTGCAGCAAGAATCGCTCGTCACATCACCTCACGAACTCACTCAAGAAGAAATGGATGCCCTATTCGATGAGGATGACACGACGATACCTGATGATGAGAATCCGTTTCTGCTGGATTGAGTGGCATAGCAGTGGTATCCAAGCGCAAGGTTCAGCTGATCATTTCCATGCTTTTCACGGTAGAGAAGGGCACAAATAATTTGTTGTGATTACGCTCGACGAATAAACCAATAAGAACGACTTTGAGTACTTTACCATGGAGGACATCTCCGTCACGTAACGTAATGGCTATATTGCCACCAACTTTTATCTCATAATGCATAATTATCTGCCTCCTAATCGATCTTGTAACATGATGGACCGATTAGAAGGCTTTTAAACGTCCCTGGACAAGTTACTACTCCCCCACTCATAGAATGATACGAAACAAGGACATTGTCCCCGAGTTAGGAGTGGTGAAAATGGTTGGTAGTGTACAGAAGAAGGGGAATGGCTCGGCAAAAATTGAAGGTGTGCGCAGGGACAAAAAGGTCGAGTGTTATCCAACACTTTCGATAGAACTGCACGAGCAGATAGAATATCTAGCCCAAGTACGTGGAATCACGAAAACGGCTTTTGCGAATGAATTGGCTCATTATTGCCTATGGAACCATCATGTACTTGATCGATTGCAACCCTTTTGCCATTTTGCGGCCGCTTTGAATTGGGACTCAAAGGCTTCGGATAACACCTTTTATGTTTGGATTGCTAGCGAAGACGTTGTGAAAGACATTCGCCAGTATCTGCCGAAGCCAGTAAGTGGCAAACGCCTCAAGTTTCGCATTAGCCAAGAGGATCGGCGTCGACTGCAGGTGATGGTGTTTGCCACAGACACCACAAAAGCGGACAGCCTATGGTCTATTTTATTCCCGCTGGCTCTGCTTAATCCGCATTCGATCTATACGCTAACAAGCAGTAGGGACGTGGCCATAAGCGGTGTACATCCGCTAACTGGTGAATACATCGAGACAAACAGTGGCGCTAGTAGCTTGGTAAAATCGCACATACTTTCGTGATGGCAACATAGAGTAGAATCAAACACAGCGAGGTCCTACGCTAGTGCATATAGACATTGCAAAGGGCGGCTCCAACAGGGGTCGCTTTTCTCATGCCAAAACTCGATAGAAAAGTGGCCAACCAACACGTTGCAGATCGTGGATAATAGAGCGAGAGAAACGATGAGGAAGTGTACGCTGTGGCCTATGAAGATGCCTTTTTGCGCATGAAGCCGATGAAACCCGCTAGGTATACTTGGCACTTACGAAACGAAACATTACAAGAAGCGGATATTACTTCACCATTACATCCCAAAGTGTTAGAGGTGCTTGCACGACGAGGGTTAAGCACAACCAAGCAAGTGGAGAGCTGGTTACATAACAAAACGATCACATTGCCTTGGGACATGGAGGGCATGGAGGTTGCCTCCAAGCGTATCCTCCAAGCCATCGAACAGCACGAGAAGATCATGGTGTATGGCGACTATGATGTAGATGGTGTCTGTTCCACCACGATCATGGTCAAAGCGTTGCGACAATTATTTGGCGTCGTTGTAGGTTACGTGCCCAATCGTTTTGAAGAGGGCTATGGCTTTCACGATAAGTGGGTAACATGGGCGGCTAACGAAGGAATCGGGCTCATCATCACGGTCGATGTAGGCATCACAGCCAACGAGACCATCCGCTACGCCAAGGAAAAGGGTATGGATGTGATTGTGACGGATCATCACCATACACATACCTTTCCCGATGCGGCCTACGCTGTCTTGCATCCTTCCAAGGCTCCCGTTGCATGTGCGAATTTATGTGGTGCAGGCGTGGCGTGGAAACTGGCTTGCGCTATTTCGGGCCGAGAAGTGACGGAGTTGCTTGATCTTGTGGCTGTGGCCACGTTAGCCGATCAAGTACCTCTTACCGATGAGAACCGTGTGCTGGTTCGGGCGGGTCTGCAACAGATGCACGAACGGATGAACGTCGGCTTACTCGCTTTGTGTACCGAAATGAAACTCACAGGATACGTGAATGCAGAAGATATCGGGTTTAAACTCGCCCCTGCACTCAATGCCGTGGGGCGTATCGATTCTGCAATGAAAGCCTTCCGTTTGTTGATGGAGGAAAACTTCGGCAAAGCCAAGGTAAAGGCCGAAGAAGCGGTGCGACTCAATGAGCATCGAAAAGAACTTACGGACACGGTAGAAGCCCAAGCAATTGAGCAAATTGAAGCCAACAAACATTGGACATTGCAGGATACCATTGTAATTGCAGGGCCCCATGAAGTGTGGCATGAAGGGGTTATTGGCATCGTTGCAGGCCGACTTGCCGAACGGTATCATCGTCCTACGGTATGTTTAAGTGTTCGCGATCAGATAGCTAAAGGATCAGGTCGAAGCGTGGAGGGCTTTGATTTGTACGAAGCCTTGCACAAGTTGAGTGATCGTGGTTTGTTTCAGAAATTTGGTGGCCACGCCATGGCAGCAGGCTTGAGCATGGACGCAAAGAACATCCCTGCCTTGCGCGATCTTTTGCACGTGGAAAGCACGAAACAGAAGATTCCGCAAGCACAGTATGTGGCCGATGCGGAATTATCGTTACACCAACTTTCCTACAGCCTACTCAACGATCTTGAGAAGATCGGACCGTTTGGTAACGGGAACGAAAAACCGATGTTCTGGCTACGCGATGTATACGTGACCGAAATGAAGTGGTTGGGCAAGGAGAACAAATATTTCTATCTGAAGGTAGCGCATCCTGGTACCATGTCGTACAAAGCCTTGGTGTTTCGCCATCCAGAATGGCACAAGAGATTAGAGGAACACAAAGCAAAATCGCTGCACTTTAAGATCGATCTCTTGGTTCAGCTGCACGAAAATATCTGGCAGGACAAAAGCACAATACAAATGATGGCAGTCGATTGGCAATAGGTGCCTACTACGCATATCCTACAAGACAACCCGATGCCGCAAAAAAGAAGCGCATGAAGCCTACTGGCTCGTGCGTTATTTTTGCTATGTTGATGAATAAAAACCCAAAAAAGAATGAAATCTCGTGGTGTTCATCTTGCGTTTTTCGATAGAGTAAAAGTAGTCAAGCCTAAGGAGGCAAAAAAAAATCGTGCTTATAGAAAAGTCTGGAGACCTTTTAGCAAGCCATTGTAACGTGATTGCACACCAATGCAATTGCTTCTCCATGATGGGTGCAGGGATTGCAAAAACCATCAAGGAACGCTATCCCGTGGCATACGAGGCCGATTGTCACGATGCACGTAAACCCAAGGAACGACTTGGCGGCTTTTCCGTTGGGTTTGATCCAAAGGACAAGCGTCTCATCGCCAACCTGTACGGCCAATATCGCGCCGGTAGAATAGGCCGTAAAACAAATTACGATGCGCTAACTTCGGCGTGGATAAACTTCCTAATCTATTTACGAAACACACCGCCTCACATCCAAGCGCCGATGATGATCGGTGTGCCTTATAACATCGGATGCGGTTTAGCTGGTGGAGACTGGAACATTGTGCGCAAAATTTTGAATGACGCAGCTAATGCAGAGGGCGTGGATGTTTATGCGTATAAACTCTAACACACGAAACGAAGGGGGCGCATTCTTGTGCCGATGACACGGCTTAGTGAACTCTTCATCTTCATGGCCGCCATTAGTACGTTCCTTCTGATTCGCATACGCGACGTACATGCAGCAGAACAGATTCTTGAAGATCGGGTCCGACGATTGAGTGGTCAAACCACACGCAAGGAACTCATTGATCACATTGCTGAAAATTGCCCCGATTTCCAAACCAAACAGCTGAAACATATGAGCTACAAAAAGCTGTATCGACTAGCCGAGGATATTCAATATAACGACACTCATTTGTATGAGTAGGTTCTCTTAACTACAATCAAAAACTAGAAAAAAGAGAATGAAAATGCGAAGTTTTTACCTTGCTTTTTCGATAAGGTGGAAACAGCGAGACGAAAAAGGAGAGAAGGCAATGGCAAACATACACGTTGAAAACTCAAACGTTGTTCAAGTAGATCCGGCAATTTTAGTACCTCATCCAAGGCGAGATGAAGCGGGGGGTCGTTATGATACAGAAGAAGCGCTCAAAAACATACCTCCCAACCTAGCGGGTTTGTACGCGACGATTCTGGAAGAGGGTATTCGGGAGCCGTTACTAGCTCAAACTGGGACAAACCTACTTATTGCAGGCCATTTTCGCCGTGCTATCGCGTTGAGTGAAGGTTGGGATGCTGTTCCGGTGAAATATATGGATGTATCTGACGAAGAAGCTTATTACCGTATGTTGAAGGATAATTGGGAAAGGAACGATTCCATTTTACATGATCCAATTGCAATTGCTAAAAATATGCTTTTTCTTG
>JAKADA010000058.1 GCA_021820975.1 Bacillota bacterium | reverse complement strand
GCAATTTCAGAAATGTGAACGAGTCCGGTTTCTCCTCCGGGCAGTAACACAAAAGCCCCAAAATGGGTGATTCCGGTTACTTTACCTTCTAGCTTGCTGCCCAGCTCAATCGACATAATAGAGAAAAAATCCCCCTTGAAATACAGCCTCATTACAAATTATACCGAAGGGCAAAAAAAGGTGTCAAGGTCGTAAACTTGAAGATCCTGAATTACCTGATGCAAATAGCACTTCCCCAGGCATAATCAGATTATACTTTTGCTGAGCCAGTTGTGCAATGTATGTCGTAGAGTGCAAATTGGCGATTTGATTTGATAATTGTCCCGCCTGCTGTTTCGCTTCTTGCAATCGCGTCACCAGGGACGTATTTACTGCCTGTTCCTGTGCTTGTAAGGGTCGCTGCACAAACATGTATTCATAGCTACCCCAGAGTAAAAAGCCTATCATCAATGCGTACCGCCATTTTATGCGTACGCCTTGTCCCCCTTTAGGCTTTTTACCTAAAGAAACTACTGTCGTGTTTCCGACTCCCATCGCGTCTGTCCCCTATGTATCTTCATCATTATCGTTGGATGAAGGCACCAGCCACTTTCTTAATATCGTCTGATATTTATTCGACAGGTGATGCATGAGTTCCTTCCACCACAAAACAACCGGCAAAAGAAATTTTCGTACGAATCTGTATAGCCATTTTAGACTAACCCACAAGAACTTAGAAAACAACATAACAGGCTTCGCAATCATCGGTTCCATCAGATAGAGCATGCGATCCACCAAGTGCAAGATCTGTATTGCACCTCGGTACAGTACAAGGATAGGTTGTACAAAGATCACATACAGTACTCGTAACATAAAGCGTAAAATTTGCAAAATGAAGCGCACCGTTAAACGTGTGCTAGCTACGATGATACGATGAAGCGTAAAGCGGTATACAATATATCCAAGAAATAACAAGACAAAAATCACAAATCGAACATCACCGTCATTAACACCTAACAACAGCGTGAAAATAAAGATAAGAGAGAATATCCAAAACAAAAGATCAAACAAAGGAGAAAATGGGCGTAGATAGCGCCACTCCTTGAGCGATGTCCGATAGATGTCATAGATGGTGCCTAGGATGGCCCCAGCGCCACTCATTAGAATGGCTGTCATATATTGCGCTGTCAGATCCATAGTCAGGCTCTCCGTTACTTAAACAGGCGTCCAAGTAACCCCTTGGCCTTACCCGACAAATGAGGTGCCTCATCATAGTACCCCATATCAAAAATGACACCTTCAATAGATACCAACCCATTTTCTAAACTGAGTGCCTTTATGTGTAAATTATCGCCGCGAATAGCTAACATGCCTGTTGATGTTTGCAAAATAAATTCGCGAACGTCGAACGATTCAATGGTGATAACGCCAGTTATTTCAACGTATTTACGATTGATCATGAGAATCTGATGCTTGTCAAGCTCGCGATGTGGCCTTTCGTCTGCCATTGTTGTGCCCTCCCATAGATTTCATTGTGCCAAGAGGACGGACAAACCTCTTCACCTCAATCTATGGTTTTACGACATACGATAGAACCGCATAAGAAAAGACGGCCTAATCTTCTAGACCGTCTTCCTCATCGTCATCATCGCGCGAACCGGCAATGCGCTCTTCAGAAACTATCTGATAGAGATCAACAGCCAACTCTTTGCGGACATTTTCAGCTATCTTCTCCACCCGCACGACAAGTTTGCGAGAACCAAAGCGAATCTGTAACGTATCTCCAACAGCAACTTCTGTGCCAGCTTTGGCCACTCTGCCATTGACTTCTACACGGCCACCGTCACAGATCTCCTTAGCTAACGTCCTACGCTTAATCAAACGAGAAACTTTTAAAAACTTATCTAAACGCATGTTACTTCGTTACGTCTTTCAGCTTGTTACCTGGTTTAAATGCAGGCACAAGGGATTCTGGAATAGAAATGACCTCACCTGTTTGCGGATTGCGACCGCTACGGGCTTTTCGACGGCGTGTTTCAAAAGTACCAAAGCCAATCAATTGCACCTTGTCTCCCTCTGCTAGGGCATCAGAGATAGCATCAAGAATTGCGTTGACAGCAAGTTCTGCATCCTTTTTCTTTAGGCCACTTTTTTCGACAACCTTGTTGATAAGATCCACTTTATTCATGAAACGGAATACCCCTTTCACGGCATAATTAGCATTCGCTGTGACTATTCGTGCCTCACGTAGGAAACTCCTGCTATTCCTGCGCTTTTACCTTGGCATTTTGCCAGAATTCGTCGAGAATAGCAAGTGAAACATCGGAAAAACCCTTAGATTGTGCGAAAAGTTGCTGTTCAACCTGGTAAAATCGGTCACGAAACTTACGATTAGCCATTCGTAAGGCTTCGTCAGGATCAATCCCTTGCCACCTAGCGACATTAACGAGCGTAAAGAGGACATCGCCAAATTCATCAAGCTTCTCTTGTTTCGTTTTAGCCTGCAAAAATTCTGTCCACTCTTCCTTCACTTTTGCATATACAGCATCCATCTCCGGCCAATCAAAGCCCACGCTTGCCGCAAGTTTTTGAAGTTTCCTACTTTCGACAAAAGGTGGCATACCCTTTCTTACTTCTGAAAGCAAAGATTCACCTGATATAGGCATTTGCGTGCGCTTTTCTTCTTGTTTAATCTTCTTCCAATTCTCCGTAACTTCATTTGCATTCGCGACGACAACATCACCAAAGACATGAGGATGACGTCTAATCAGTTTTTCCGACAAAAGCCGTACCACATCGCGTGCATCAAAGTCGCCTTCTTCCTTAGCGATTTGACTATGAAGAACTACCTGAAGTAACACATCACCTAATTCCTGCGCGATCTCCTCTGGTTCATCTTCGTCAATGGCATGAACAGCCTCATAAGCTTCTTCAATCATATAAGGGCGCAAAGATTGATGCGTTTGCTCCATGTCCCAAGGACAACCCTCAGGTGAACGCAAGCGATCGACGATCTGCAATAACTCAACCCACTCACCAATTGGCTTTTCACGATTTTGTTTTGGAGGTACATACAATGTCGTTAAATGATCGATATAAGGTAAACGATCTAATTCATAGAGTGGAATTCTTTCAATTTTTTCTTGTGCTGCAACACCGACAGCTCGCGCTACTACCACTTCATGATCATCCCCATAGACTTGTGACAAGGCAAGTTTTGCATCCGTTGCTTTTTGCCTGTCATACATCTGTACGATGACCAAATGATGCCTGGGTGAAAAGGAGAATGCATCAATATCATCCACATCAAGTAACGTAAACCCCGTGATCGGGTCTACACCAATACGCAACCATAGATCATCAAGAAAACTCTGTCCTGGTCCGAGAACAATCTCGTGATTTTTCATTGGGGATCTCTCGATTAAAAGGCGTACCGTCTTTTCGGCAACAGCGGGATGACCAGGCACGGCATAAACTAATTCTTTATCTTGCGTACATCGTTCAAATAATTCATCGGTGATCCGATCATATACCTCATCAAAAGTTTCTGCCGAATCATAAATACGATCAAAAGCTTGAAAGGGAATACCTTTTTCTCGCAAAAAATCCATCACAGGATGTCGCGCTGTTCGAACATAAACTGGATGACCCGCTTCTAATAGGCGCATCGTGCCAAATGGCAACGCGTCAACCGACCCGCTGCCAAGTCCAACAATATGAATGATGCCCAAAACACCACCTCCATCAAGTTCGCATCAACGAGCAAATAATCCAAAACGGCGAAATACAACGACTAATGGATGTCCTATTCGCGGTAAGGATGCAATATCTTTTTCATTGACTAGACCGATCAATACCATGAGAAATGCATACAATACAATTCCCATACAAACATCAAGAACAGTCACGGCAAATGCATCGATACGCGGCGGTATAGGTATAGCCAAGCGTGACCACTGCGCATACAAAGCAAAAATAAATGCACCCATAATGAACGTTGCCACAAAAGGCTTTAAAATATCATCGCGAAAATGAAATGCAATGCCAATCTTGGCTCGTAACGAAAAGAAGTTCAAGACAGTTGCCAAAGCATAACTCAATAGCGTAGAGATGGCTGCACCGTCAATGCCGAAGAAAGGAATCAGCATGAAGTTTAGCGCAATTTTAGCCGCAGTTCCAGCAAACAGGCCCCAAAGAGGTACCCACACAGCACCGATTCCCTGCAAGCTGGCCGACAAGGTGATCTGAAGTACGCTAAATAGTACAGCAAATCCCATGATTTGAATACTATGGTACCCTGCGGCATCTTTAAACAAAGCAATATCAATTGGTTTTGCTAAAACCAACAGGCCCACCGATGCGGGAAGTGCAAACCACAGCGCCATATGGAGGCCCGTCTTAATCCTCGCGTGCAAATCCAGATGATTGCGCAGGGCAAACGCGGCTGAAACAGACGGCATAAGTGCAGCGCCTAAAGAGCTTGCGAGTGCTGCCGGCAACATCAGCAACTTAAATGACCGACCTGCGAGCAAGCCAAATTCCCTCGTCGCCGTGGCTTGAGCCATACCATGGGATTTTAAAATGTTGGTAACGGTCCACGCATCTACATTACTAATCACCGGAATAATCAAAGCGCCTAAACTTACCGGCAAGGCATAGTACAACATTTTACCCATGATCGCACGTATTGATAAAGGCTTTGCAACAAGACGTTCCGTTACAGCGTGCCTTTGCGCCAGTTCCCGCCTTTTATTTTTAAAGGCAACCATATAGTAAACCATCACCAAAATACCAGCAATGCCCCCGGTAACAGCTCCAAAGGCGGCAGCAGCGGCGGCACCAGTATCACCAAAACCAAGCTTTAACACAATCATGGCTCCAAGCAAGATGGTAGCAACGCGGATAAGTTGTTCCATGATCTGTGAAACAGCCGTCGGGTTCATTAATTGCCACCCTTGAAAATAGCCGCGCATCGTACTCATAGCAGGAACAATAAACAGAGCTGGAGCAATAGCACGTATCGCATACACAGCCTCACTGTCGCCTGATAATGTTGAAAAAAAAGGTGCTTGCGTATACAAAACTACAGCAGCTACTAAGCCAAGTACCGATAACAAAACGAGTGAAACGTGATAAATGCGCCGCGCGCTCTGATAATCACCTAATGCACTGTATTCACTAACAAATTTAGAAACCGCGATAGGAAAGCCCGCTGTCGAAACAATGAGCAACGTGGAGTAAACAGGATAAGCCATTTGGTACAAACCCATTCCACGGTCACCGATCATATTTTGCAAAAGTATGGTGTAGATGGATCCCATCATTTTGGAAATGACTGTAGCAATGCCTAAAATCATGGCTCCGCGCACAAACGCCCTACTTGTGGACACTATTTTCTGCACCCCTGTCCTACAAAGACTCTAACCAATCATATGGGGTAACAGGTAAAGTTATGAGGTAAACTGCGGGTAATAAAAAAGAGGCAGATGGCTGCCTCAAATAAGTGCTCTATGGATTGGAGAAAGGATACTTATTGTTCCATCTGTTTTGAAAGAAATCCCGCTGCGGTTTCGGCCAACTTCGTCTCCAATTCACCCATGCTCACGGCATCTTCACGAGATAATAATACGACACTACCTATGGGATCTCCGTTATAGATAATGGGTACAATAACGCGCGAACTGAACTTATCCCACTTATCCCTAACGATTTGAATCTCAGATTCACCTGTTGAAATACTTGTCTTACGTTCTTCCATGACCTTTTCAACATCAGGGCCTACAGGTTTTTCTAAATAATCCTTTTTCGACGATCCGGCGGTGGCAATTACTGTATCACGATCCGTGATCAGCGTGATGTGTCCTAAGGTTTCATTCAAGGATTCTGCATACTCTTTAGCAAACTCGCCAAGTTCACCAATCGGTGAATACTTTTTGAGGATAACTTCTCCATCTCGATCCACAAAAATTTCTAAGGGATCTCCTTCACGGATCCGTAATGTTCGGCGAATTTCTTTAGGTATGACTACCCGTCCAAGATCATCAATTCTTCTTACAATACCTGTCGCTTTCATGGCTCAGCCCCTCACTTTCCATTCCTTGTTGTCCGTTCTAAGGTTTATCTTGTCCTAAGCATGCTGACTTTACCAAGAAAACCACAGTAATTTTCATGAAAAAGGGCCATTCGTTGGAAAGGCCCCTTAAAGACATGTTTGTCCAATTGGCATACCAAAACTATTTAGGCAGTTGGTAAAGTCACTTTAATATTGGCGGCTTTTTGAATTTGTGCCGCTACGGCAGACATCGCTGTTGACTCCTGTTGTTGCGTCAACGTCGATAAGATGGTGCTTTGCTCTTGCTTAAACGGTGCCACTGTGCGCTTTAGCACTTGCATGACAAAATATCCGTAAGTCGTGTTAAATGGTGCACCAATTTGTCCGATCGGTTGTGTCATAGCATGGTCTTTAAACGGTGTAACCCATTGCGTCGGGTTTTGATTGACATATTCACCGCCGTTGTTTTTTGACCCTGTATCTTGTGAATATTCTTTAGCAAGAATCTTCCAACTACCACCGTTTTGTAATTCCTTTTGAAGTTTCTGTGCAAGTGGCAACGACTTCGTTAGGATATGGCGCTCAGTAACTGTCGCAAATTGCGCCAAGTTCTGTTGATAATACTGCGTTTGTTGAGAGAGCGGGATGGTTTTTACTAAAGTTTTTGCATATGCCTGTAACATCAATTGATTTTGCACCAAATTAGCGATATCTGTATTGGTTAATTTGAGTGTTTGTAGTTTGGCATCAAACGACTGACTATTACCACTGAAACCTTGCGATATCTCGCTTTGCTTCCACTGCAAAACCACGTTGTTCACTTGGCTTTGTGGCACTTTTATGCCTGCTTGCTGCGCCTTATTGACGAGCAAGCGATCATAGACGATATATTCATCTAGAATCTGCGTCTTAATCGCATTTGTGACACTAAGCGTGGGGTACAAGAGCTTCATCAAATTAACCTGCGTATCCATCTGCGTTTGCGTGATCGTGCCCCCATTGTATGTGGCTACGACACTTGCACTCGGGCTTCCGCATCCTGCAAGAACACCGACAGCAAGTGTTGCTGTTGCCACCCAAAGGGTAGGCTTAATTTTTGATCTAATTGGCATTTTGCAACTCCTCCTGCACCTGAAACACCTTTTTTAGCGCTTCCAACACTTTCAATGTCAGCGCTAGCAACTGCTCATCATTTAGCATGCGCCCATCAATAGCAATCGCATAACTACCATCCGTTGCAGATAAACTGATACGTGGGGTCAATGCGCTTAAGGAGACTAGACCTGCTCCCGACAACTTAGCTGTTTGTTCCGGCCGAAATGCTATCACCATCTTGTTATTTTGCTTAATGATAGAAGCCAAGTCATACAGATAGGCAAATGCCCTCACGCGCGCCACAGACAATAAATTCAGGACAGCTCCTGGCACCTCACCGAAGCGATCCTCTAACTCCTCATGGAGATCATCCACATCAGACGGGGTTCCAACTGCCACAAACTTTTTGTACATTTCAATTTTTTGCATCGGATCGGCAATATACTCATCTGGGATATATGCTTCAACACTCACTTCCACGTTTGGTTCTGGCTTCTTATCCAGTACTTCGCCACGCAGTTCCCGTACAGCCTCGGCTAACATATCGGAATACATATCAAATCCCACTGAGCTTATAAATCCATGTTGCTCAGCGCCGAGAAGGTTCCCTGCCCCCCGAATGGCCAAATCCCGCATGGCAATTTTAAATCCACTTCCGAGTTCGGTGAATTCCTTGATCGCCTGAAGCCTTTTTTCCGCCACTTCAGACAATACTTTGTCTGGTTGGTACGTGAAATAGGCGTATGCAATACGATTAGAACGGCCAACACGACCGCGCAGTTGATACAATTGTGACAGTCCCATGCGGTCAGCATGAAAGACGATGAGCGTATTGACATTAGGAATATCAAGTCCTGTCTCAATAATCGTCGTGGAGACAAGCACATCGGTTTCCCCTTGCAAAAAGCCGAGCATCACTTGCTCTAATTCATCTTCTTCCATCTGACCATGCCCCACAGCCACCCGCGCTTCAGGTACTAGGCGAAGGACACGATCGGCGATCGACTGAATCCCATTGACCTGATTGTACAAGACATACACTTGTCCACCTCGGCCGATCTCTCGTTCAATCGCTTCTTTCAGCAGAACGTCACTATATTCTACCACATACGTCTGTACAGGAAAACGATTCTCAGG
>JAKADA010000020.1 GCA_021820975.1 Bacillota bacterium | reverse complement strand
CAACTTTGTAGTAGCGGATGCGGAACGATGGTGAAGAAAGACCTATCGGTGCGAATCCACAAGTGCCCGACATGTGAATTAGAAATTGATCGTGACGTAAACGCAGCAATCAACATTCTGCATCGAGGGTTAGAAATACTACAGCAAGTCAGCTAACTTGTATGCGCCACATAGGCATGGAACGTGCCGAATCCACGCTTGCGGAGATCATGTAAGACCTGCTACGGCAGGCGGTGGTCGATGAAGCAAGAAGCTCACGCATCTAAGCGAAGCAAAGGCGGGAGCAGTTCACTTATCTATGTTTCTTTCTTGTCCTATTCCTTTTACCGTTTTACTTTTCGCAGATCATGCATTTGTCGTCTGCTGCAAGTGGACTCTATCTCACCATTGCACCTATTGTCATGACGATTTGCGCGCCGATCACAGGGTATTTATCGGATCGTTTTGGCGCACGGTTTTTCACAACACTAGGTATGGTATTTAGTGTTATTTCCTTACTTGTTTTAGGCTTTATCGGCGATAGCCACACAGTTTTTCTCGAACACACATTACTTGTTGTCGGTTTATTGTTTGCTGGACTTGGGACAGGAACCTTTGCTGCACCTAATAACTCAGCCATTATGGGGGCTGCACCAAGGGAAAGCCAAGGTGTTGCATCAGGATCGCTCGCAACATTTCGTTACATTGGTATGATGGCGGGAATCACCGTGGGGGGATCTTTGTTTGACTTTTTACTTACCCTATATGCCAATCACAGCAATCCTTATAGTACAACTTTTATTCTCGCCTTTTCGCACACCATGTGGATCGGCGCTCTCTTAGGCCTATGTGGCGTCCTTTGTACACTGTTTATGACACGAAACAAGGGATCAGTCACCATCTAATCCGTTATATAGCATCATTACTTCCACACTGCGCAAAGTCCACATATTTCATAATATAACGTCTTAGATACTATTTGAGTATGTTTCTTTATACGCCTGCTTCTATCGTATCACATGAAACCTTTTTTAAATTCACTCGTCATGTACGATAGATGAGGAGGTCATCCTATGAACTCTAAGCAATCCTACGTGACAGCCCTAACCATTTGTCTTGCAATTACCCTTATAGCCATAAGTCCTTTGACTATGGCCAAGACCATGAGATCTAGCACATCAAAAACCATCGAGACGTCCTTCACATTACAAAAAGTGCCTAGACTATCAGGTGTCTCCTTTGCTACACCGACAGTCGGTTATCTCATCGCCAATCACGGCATAGCCAAAACAACAGATGGCGGTCACCGCGTTACCCAAGTTTTCCCAGGCGCCTATTCTTTGTACATGATCAAGGCCTACTCAAGTCATGATGTCGTTGCCATGAGTCCGCATCACATCATGACTTCGACTGACGGAGGCAGACATTTTAGCACGTATAGTTTACCGCAACGAAAAAGTCAATCTTCTACTCTTATCAGTTCAGATTTCATCTCTCCGACTAGTAGCTATGTCGTAGTTGGCAACTATGGTACGTCTACTGCACTTTTCAAAACCACCAATAAAGGAGCCATATGGCATAGCGTTAAAGCACCAAAAGGGACCCTTGATGTCGGCTTCTCAGATAACCAACATGGCTGGCTCATCGCAAGCACTTCATCAGGAGGCTATTTCTATCACACTATCGATGCTGGAGCACACTGGATACTCACCAAACATATTGCCACACAAATTTGGTCGTACGCCCAAGGAGCATCTGTTTTTCCTGTGACCCCGACTACCGCTTACATGCAAGTGATTGGTCAAGGCGGCATGTCGCAAAGCTCTTTTACCTTATTTAAGACTACAAATGGCCGTACATGGTCACCTATACTCGGCACATCAACCGCTGGTGGTGGGCCCGCACCCGGCGTAGGCAATGGCAAAGTGACGCAAGGACCTGGCTATGACGCAGGTCCTGTCGCTGTCGTCGGTAATAAAACTATCTTCGTGTTAGGTGGCATGGAGGCAACTGGCCTTGGCACAGCAGAACTTGCTGTCTCCCATAATGGCGGATCGTCATTTACCACCTATATGCCCATTTCAGGTGCCAATGGCACCCCATTTGGTTCATCGATGATGTCCTTTGTTAACGCAAAGGATGGTTGGCTTGTTAATGGCAATGTCACCACACCTACGTTACTTCATACAACTAATGGTGGAGTTACCTGGCATACCATCTATCCCCATGCGCATGATTTTCCCGTGATGGGTGTTAGTTTTGTTAGTACACAACAGGGATTTGGCATAGGCATCGTCGGGGATCGTGATCTTGTCCTTACGACAAACAACGGTGGACGTAGCTTTAGCCCTTTATCGCGCTTACCAGTAAAGCAGGACACAGCTTATCTTGGACCTTACTTTGGTCAGGGAATCTCTTTTATCAATACAAAAAGGGGATACGCCGTTGGCGGTAATCAGCAACTCTATGAAACACGAAATGGCGGGCGTACATGGCGCTTTGTAAAGACACCTAAGGGCAATGTCTTTAGCGTGTACTTTGTACATGGCACATTGCATGGCCAAATCGCAACGAGTACGCGTAATTATGTTACGACAAACGGTGGTGCGACTTGGAAAATCGGACCTGGGAAACCTTTCTATACCTCCAATTTTACAGGGAACACAGGAAATATCCGCTGGATCGAAGAACAAAACGGACAAGGTTTTGGCAAGTCAACCGATAACGGTCATCATTTCACATGGTATCAATTTCCGTCCTCCGTGCCTATAACACCTGCATCCATGGGTTTTTTCGATAGCAACCACGGCTATCTGTGGACACTTTCCGGACGATTATTTGTTACAAACGATGGTGGCAGGCACTTCATCCAACAATAAAAAGCAAGGTGATGCATAGGATCTTTTGTGCATCACCTTGCTTTTGTTTTTTAGAGCTCGTGAGCCCATTCACCCTGCACAAGAATTTTTACCTTTTCGCTATTTTGCGTAGTGGCCGTAATGTTCAATTCTTTAGAACCAATCATAAAATCAACATGCATAAGACTATCATTAAGTCCATGTCTTTCCCACTCTTCTCGATTTAGTTGTCGTCCTCCTTTAATTAACGGATACGCTTTCCCAATCGCTAAATGGCATGATGCATTTTCATCAAATAGTGTGTTGTAAAACAATACGCCTCGCGTGGCAATCGGAGAGCTTACTGGCACAAGGGCCACTTCACCGAGATAATGACTGCCTTCATCTGTTTCGATAATGTTTTGTAGCGCTTCTTGACCTGTTTTAGCATGGTACTTGACGATGCGACCATGCTCGAACTCTAACGTAAACCCGTCAATCAACGCCCCGTTGTGATTGAGCGGCATGGTACTTGTAACTATGCCATGTACACCCGTTTTTGTCGGCACAGAAAATACTTCTTCCGTAGGAATGTTCGCCACATACGTTGCGCCTGAGGTCGTTTTATCACCAGCTCCTGCAAAAAAATGTTCCTTAGGCAAAGTGATCGTAAGATCCGTCCCCGGTGCTTCATAATGCAGAGAGGCAATATGTAAACTGTTGAGCCAATCCCTACGCTTTCCTAAATTCAACAGGTGATTTTTCCAGTCTGCCACAGGGTCATTACCTGTCGCTCGAGCACAGTAGAGAATATCTTCCCAAAGCGCATCAACGCGCTGATCTTTTGGCAATTCGCTATGCACTTTATCAGCCCACACTTGCGTCGGTGCTGAAACCAATGACCAGCTATATTCACCGTTTGTACGGCGAAAATTAAACGGATTAAAAGCCGTCGTGAGCATTCGATCAGCCTGCCCGACACGAATAGCATCAAGACCGTTATACAGATCTGGATCGGACGCAGGTATACGCAAAAATGCAGCACCTTGCTGTGCCAGTTTTTCGATGTAGGCTGCTTGGTCTGCCGCTAGTTGTTCGTAAAACGACAAATCACCGCGACGCACCGTTTCTCGTGTCCACCGCTCGTCCCCCCAGTTGACGTGAACAAAACTAGCGCCAGCATCGTACGCTGCCTCAACGAGTAAACGTGCAAATTCCACATGTTCTGGAAGTACCGGGTCATGCCAATACCCGAGTACTACAGGTTGACCCTTTTGTACATGGATACCGACTTCAACCGCTAATTGTGCATATTTTTTTAAGCGTTCTTGTAACAACGTACATTCTCCCCTCTTTTATTACAGTAAAAATACTAAATCGCAGGCATGGTTGTTCCGCCATTCACGGGAATAAAAGCGCCAGTTGTAAAACTCGCCAAATCAGACGCAAAAAATGCAACTGCATTGGCTATTTCCTGGTCTGTACCGCGACGCCTAAGAGGTACATGAGCTTCATAGGCATCTTGTTGCTCAGTGCGATTTTCACGGTCACGATCGCTGATCGTCCATCCAGGCGCAATTTGATTGACCGTAATATGATGTTTCCCTCTCACCATACCTCTTACAACTATAACGCTTTCACCAGTCGAACCAAAGTAAGCGCCGCAAAAGGTGTCAACAAAAATTCCACAGGTAACGCATACCGAGCCATGGACAAATAGACTTGATATACGACTTGCGTCGACAGAGCGTAAAGGAAAAAAACTTGGACATAGGCAATTTTACGATACTTGATCAAACCAAGAACCGCCAAAAAAAGAAATGTCCAATGAAGTAAGATTCGTTGGATACGCGTAATTCGAGGAAAGGAACCAAACCAATCCATTGTCGTATAGAAGTTGATGAATTTTCCAATAGTATACGATGCCATGACACGCAAAGGGTTTTTATCCCACTCATAGCGAAAATTTCGAACAGCCATTTGTCGATCAGCCTGATCGCGTGCATACAAAGATGACATGTCTTTTTGAAATAGATGTTTTTCACGCTCTGTCATAACAATAAACGTCGGTTCTTTAGCTGGAAATTTCGTAGAATAACCGATCGGAAATGTCCCATAAAGTAACGGATTTCCAGAAGACGATGTAAAGGGGATAAAAGTATGGTATAACGTCGCATTGCGTATCCACCAAGGCGTAAGCAACAAAGAACAAAGTACCATGCCGATGCCTGCATACGCAAAAAATATTTTCCAAACTACGCGCCGAGAGATAGCCATCCAAAGCAAAAGTACTGCAGGGAAAATCGCGATCGTTGGACGTACTAAAAGAGAAAATCCAAGCAGTACGGTAAAAATAACCATGCATTTTTTTGTTGGCCTTTCGTATAGCAAAGTAGCCATGTAAAAAGTCGCCGTCGACAACAAGATAAATATGGATTCGGTATAGAGGAAAAGCGGCGTCAGCACAAAGTCGGGTAAAAAAAGACACGCTTCAAACGCCAACACGCCGATTAATTGACCAAAGGATTTTTTTGCTAAGCGATACATAATCAATGCTGAACCGATCATCATAAACATTTGCGATGTACGAACTATCCATAAGGCATCGCGTCCAATACCAAACAACTCATAAAATAAAGCGATCCACAAAGGATATCCTGGCATGACGTAAACAGATGGTCTTGTATCACCTAAAAATAAGATCATGTGGTGTAACACAATATTTTGTGCAGTCATGATATAGCCCAGATCATCAAACCCTGAAAAATAACGTTGCGGATGCATCGTGTAAAAAAAGGTATCAAGACATAGATAGCCAAGCATGGACAGGATGATCGTCAGGTGTGCATACGACTTTTGCGACATCATAAACTCCTTCATCTGAGAATCAATGGTAACATGCTACCCTACTTCACCCAACGACATACCCCTTTTCCCCATATAGTGTTAAAGAAGGCAACCATTTTCGCAATAACCTATATTTTTTCTTTTTATAAGCATGTCGATGGATAGGCTTAACGGACAATGCGCAAAGTATGCCTACTTGTTCATGAGATATGAAGAGGGAGTGATGAACATGAGATCGATCTTCCTACTGATTGCTATAATGTTAAGCAGTTTTGTAGCTTTGTATGCACCGTCCACAGCGAAAGAAACGATGAATTGGACACTCTATGCGCATAACTTCCCAGCTTCCTTTTCCTATCGTGGACCGGTTAGCCACCAAGTCGCCCTCACATTTGATGATGGCCCAGATCTTCGTTATACACCACAAATACTCACCATTTTACGACATGAGCATGTCAAAGCAACCTTTTTTATCTTAGGTACGCAAGCGATACGCTATCCTTCTGTGCTTCGCCGCATCGTGCAAGAGGGGCACTCCATTGGTAATCATTCCTTTGATCATGCAAATTTATTTCGTGTAAGTTCCCCTGACATCGTGCGAGAAATTTTATTTACCGATCGTGCCATTCGCCGCATCACTGGAATCCATACGCCTTGGTTTCGTGCTCCATACGGCAATATCAATACGACGATATTGAATCAACTGCATCAAATGGGCTATTGGGCCGTTAATTGGTCGGTGGATTCTACCGATTGGCGAAGTCTTTCATCGATGCAAGTGCAACACAAAATCTTGGCACATGTTCACCCTGGCGCGATCATATTGCAACATTGCTCAGCATTCCCTCCAGAAAATCTATCGGGAACTGTTGCGGCTTTGCCTGCAATCATTCGAGCATTACGACATCAAGGCTATGATCTTGTCACGATCCCAGAATTGTTAGCTCCCCATCGAAGCACTGTGCGTACTGTGCGCTAAGCTAGACAAAGTCGAAGGACTGTCTGAAATTCTGACAAAACAAGAAAAGTGTTTATAGCTTCATCTTGCCCTTTAGCCCTACGATGACTGCGAAACGATCCATTCAAAAGTCTAGGAGGCAAAGCCGATGGTGCAAGACCTAAAGTGGGACATCGATACACGAGAATTTTACTTAGTTGGTGGAGGCATTGCGTCACTAACAAGTGCCGTATTTCTCATTCGGGACGGACATATTGCTGGCGACCATATTCATATTCTTGAAGAATCCAATGTGACAGGCGGTAGTATGGATGGTTCTGGAGATGCAGAACATGGGTACGTAATTCGAGGCGGGCGTATGTTCGATGAAGAAGCCTATACTTGCCTATTTGGAATTATGGATACCATACCCTCTTTGCATGATCAAAAACTAACGATCAAAGATGAGTTTTACTCATTTAACCAGCAGATCAAAACAAGTGGTAAAGCCCGTCTTATCGATAAAAATCTGAATAAAATCGATGTAAGCATGTTAGGGTTTGACCGTACTCATCGTTTAGCCATGCTTGATATAATGTTATTACCTGAAGAAGTACTTGGCACAAAACGTATCGATGAATGTTTTCCTCCATCCTTTTTTTCTACGACTTTTTGGTTTATGTGGGCCACGACGTTTGCTTTTCAACCTTGGCACAGCGCTGTGGAGTTTAAAAGGTACTTGCACCGGTTTTTACATGAACTACCGAGAATCTCTGATCTCTCAGGTGTCCGTCGAACGCCGTTTAACCAATACGATTCGATCATTTTGCCGATCACAAAATGGCTTGAAGCACATGGGGTCCATTTTGATTTCCATTGCACGGTAACCGCGCTTGATTTTGCGCCAGAAAATGAGAAACAAACTGTTATAGCAATCCATGGCACACGCGATAATCAACCATTTGTGACGCCTATCCGCTCTCAAGACGTTGTATTTGTCACCATCGGATCGATGACATCAGGCGCAAGTTTGGGCACAATGAATAGTGCCCCTGCCGTCCTTGATAAAGAGGCAGATGGTGCTTGGGCTTTATGGGAGAATATCGCGAAAAAAAGCCTTAATTTTGGTAATCCGAGCATATTTGATCAACGAATTCCTGAATCCCTATGGGAGTCATTTACTATCACGTTATACGATCGTGCATTACTTGATAAGATCATTGCATTTTCCAACAATCAACCTGGTACAGGTGCGCTACTTACATGCAAAGACTCAAGTTGGTTGATGTCGATCGTTGTGCCTTATCAACCCCATTTCATCAATCAGCCAAGGGACGTACAAGTGTTTTGGGGTTATGCGCTATTTCCCGATAATGTTGGGGACTTTGTCAAAAAGAAAATGACAGATTGTACGGGCAAAGAAATTTTACAAGAGTTATGTGGACAATTGGGATTTCTAGATGAATTTGACCAAATGTGTGAAAACGCCAAATGTATTCCTTGTATCATGCCGTTTATTACGAGCCAATTTCTAACCAGAGCAAAAGGTGATCGTCCGAAAGTCGTACCCGATTCAAGCACGAATCTCGCTTTTCTTGGCCAATTTTCGGAGATACCTGATGATGTTGTCTTCACCGTGGATTATTCCGTGCGTTCGGCGCAGACAGCCGTCTACACCCTACTTGCGATCAATAAGCCCATTACACCCATTTACCAAGGCCAGTACGATGTTCGCGTGCTAATCAACACACTCAAAACATTACTGAAAGACGATAATCTCCAGATGGAACTCGAATTAGTCAAACGAATGATCGGGTAATCTTACCTCACAGCAGATCGAACAAGGAATCACTTGGCGTAAAAGAGCTTCGTGATTCCTTACTTTCTTAGCTAGTCCCTGGTAAAGCGTCTAAGAGCGCTCAGCATACTTCCTTCCACAATGTCGTGAATTCGCTTTGCAAGTTGATCTGGAGTTTCTTTTATCTCATTCATGATCCATTGCGTTGTCATGCCTACAAATGCATGCGTATAAAACTTCGCAATAAACACACAATCCTCATCGCATACTTTCAGCGTTGAAGAAAGTTCTTGAATCACCGACATAATTAATTGATAACAAACATCGAAAAAATAGCGCTTAAATGTATTTTCTCCTGGCGTTTGCAACGCATTTTTATAAAAGGTTTTATTGTTTGCGATATGGGTCAGAACTTTTTCCATTCCCTCGCGCCAATTTTGATAGTTCTTGCAATCTGCAATATTTTCCACTGCTTCTGTATAGTAAATAAAATTGACGATATCAAATTTGTCCTTGAAATGATAATAAAATGTTTGGCGATTTAATCCGCAGTTGTCTACGATCTGTTGTATTGAGATCCTCTCTAACGGTTTTGTTTTCATCAATTGCTTGATTGATTCAGTTAATACATGTTTTGTAATGTGTGATTCTGACATGGCAATCACCTTCTATGATCAGTGAACGATGATCTTGCAAAAATTGCAATACCTATGGGTGGTTGCGATCACCACAATATTTGTTGCACAATAATAGAGCAAGTGAGGTACATATTGGATAAACGAAAAGAGGGATCCACATGGATTACGTAAAGTTTGGCCATACGGGGATGGATGTATCTCGCATATGCCTTGGTTGCATGAGTTACGGGGAACCTGAGCGTGGTAATCACGCATGGGTATTGGACGAAGAACAGGCTCGCCCTTTTATTAAAAAAGCACTCGATCTTGGCATTAATTTTTTTGATACCGCTAACGTGTATTCAGATGGAACCAGTGAAGAAATTGTAGGACGCGCCTTAAAAGATTTTGCTAAAAGAGATGAAATCGTCCTTGCCACGAAAGTCAACGGCCGCATGCACCAAGGACCAAATGGTGAGGGATTATCCCGTAAAGCTATCATGGCAGAAATCGACAACAGTCTACGGCGTTTAGGTACAGACTATGTTGACTTATATCAGATTCATCGCTTTGATTACAACACGCCAATTGAAGAAACCATGGAAGCATTACATGATGTCGTTAAAGCAGGGAAAGCTCGCTACATTGGGGCTTCTTCCATGTATGCATGGCAATTTCAAAAGGCGCTATTTGTTGCCGAAAAACACGGTTGGACACGTTTTGTCAGCATGCAAAACTATCTTAATTTGCTCTACCGTGAAGAAGAACGAGAAATGTTGCCGTTATGTGTTGAAGAAAACATCGCGGTTATTCCTTGGAGTCCATTGGCTCGTGGACGTCTAACACGCGACTTTGATGATGTGACGAAACGTTCAAGCATGGACGCTTTTGGCCGTACTTTATATGAACCATTCGCTGATGTCGATCATAAAGTCGTAAAACGTGTAGCACAAGTTGCCAAACAACATGGCGTGCCGCGCGCACAAGTCGCTTTAGCGTGGGTGTTACAAAAATCTCCAGTAACAGCGCCAATCATTGGTGCGACTAAGATGAGTCATCTCGATGATGCCGTTGCAGCTGTATCGCTCACACTGACCAAAGATGACATCGCCTTTCTCGAAGAACCTTACGTACCTCACCCTGTGCTCGGCTTTCATTAAGTAACTAAACCGTGATGATACGTTAACGTATTCCCAGATGAGCAAGGGAGACAATGAGCAACCTTCGCCCTATTATCTCCCTTGACCTCATTTATTCAAATGGATAACGCAAATTCCACTGGTCACGAATCTGATCAAGTGTCTCCATGATAGCAAGGGATTCTTGCATTGGCATCAGTAGGCTCTCTACGACACCTTCTCGTAAACATCGTCCCACCTCAAGTACTTCATACGCATAGCCCATACACGGACTTGCATCAGCAAACGTTTCTGCCACGATATTATCGATATAAAGACTTGCTTCTTTTGTACTTAAAAAGGGGGCTGGGATATGTATGTATCCTTTCGTACCATAGATGTAAGCTTCACTTCGCAGATTAACACGTACAGCACCGTTAAGTGACGCACTTTTACCCGATGGGTAAGAGAATACTAAGGAGAATTGCTCATCGACCCCTGTTGCGCCTATATGCGCACAACTCATGATTTTCATCGGTTGTTGACCATAAATCATTGAGGCAAACGACACAGGATAGATGCCTGCGTCAAGCAGTGCCCCTCCGCCCAAACTTTTATTAAGCAAACGCCCTGTTGGATCATCTGGCGCCTGAAAACCAAAGTCTGCTTTAACCATACGCACGTCACCGATACGTCCTTGTGCAATCCATTCGCGAACTTTTTGAATAGCAGGCAGAAAACGCGTCCACATCGCTTCCATGAAAAAAAGATGTTTCTCTTTGGCAAGTTCAATGACTTTTTGTGTCTGCGCTCTATTCATCATAAGCGGTTTTTCACATAAAACAGATTTACCAGCTTGTAAGCTCAACATGACATTTTCATAATGAAATGGATGCGGCGTCGCCACATAAATCACATCAACAAGAGGATCCTGCACAAGTTCTTCATAACTTCCATAAGCTTTGTCGATAGAAAACTCTTTTGCAAATCGTACTGCACTTTCCTTTGTTCGTGAACCCACAGCTACTGCGCGAGCGTCCTTAGCAAAGGGTAAATCCCTCAGCATTTGCTGTGCAATCCACCCTGTTCCCATAATTCCCCAATTGATGGTAGAATCGTCCATGCCTTCTCCCCCATTTTTGAACTTGGTGACCACTTTCATGATACTATAACCAACATATAGTACAATGGACTCTAGAGTAACAGGTAAAGGGATGACTACGAATGGCTATGTTAGAACCAGAAGAAAACAGAAAAGCACCTGAACACACCTTCGTGTTGTTTGGGGCGACCGGAGATTTGGCAAAACGAAAACTGTATCCTGCTATCTACAGCTTATATCGACGCAATTTATTTGCCGATCGTTGGCTCGTGCTTGGTGTCGCGCGACGACCACATACCGATGAATCCTTTCAAGCAGAAATTCGCAAGTCGATCGAAATGTATGGTCGTATGACCATAACGGATGAAGAGGATTGGGCAAATTTCGTTTTACGCTTCCATTATCAATCTGTACATGTGGATTCTGATGATGACTTTACGGCGATGAACAACACGATCATATCTCTTGAACAAAAGGAAAGTTTGCCAGGCAATCGTGTATTTTATCTTGCCATGGCCCCGGAATTTTTTGGTGAGGCAGCTTTGCGATTAAAAAAATGCGGACTTCTCGCAGGGTCTGGTTTTAAACGCTTGATTATCGAGAAACCATTCGGTCACGATCATGCCTCGGCGCAACAACTGAATGACCAATTGCGGCAAGTCTTTGAAGAAGATCAGATATACCGCATCGATCACTACCTTGGTAAAGAAATGGTACAAAACATCGAAGTATTGCGCTTCGCCAATTCTATTTTTGAACCGATTTGGGACAATCGTTCCATCGCAAATGTTCAAATCACTTCGAGTGAAACAGTCGGTGTCGAAGATCGTGCAGGTTACTACGAACAATCAGGTGCCCTTCGTGATATGGTGCAAAATCACATTTTGCAAATGGTCATGATGATCGCGATGGAACCACCGAGTCGCTTAAAAACCGAAGCGATTCGTGACGAAAAAGTCAAAGTGCTTCGTTCCTTGCGTCGCTACAAACCGGAAGAAGTTCTTGAACATGTCGTTCATGCGCAATACAGCCAAGGTGTCAATGGCGGCAAAGAGGTCCCTGGTTACACAGATGAACCTGGGGTAGACAAATCTTCACAAACAGAAACGTTCATTGCAGCCGAACTCTTCATTGATAACTTCCGCTGGGCTGGTGTTCCTTTTTACATTCGCACAGGCAAACGGATGGATACCAAAGCGACTGAAATTGTTATTCAATTTAAAGATATGCCTGAACATCTTTACTTCAATCACAATGGCGGTCTAGGTCCTAACCTACTCGTGATTCGCGTCAATCCCGTCGAAGGCATGTACCTTCAACTCAATGCCAAGCGCCCTGGATCTGACGGATCGGTGATCCCGGTTGCAATGGAATTTAGCCAAGAATCCGACGTGACCCCTGAAGCATATGAGCGGTTGTTACATGATACGATGCGTGGAGATTCCACATTTTTTACGCGTTGGGATGAAGTGTCTCTTGCTTGGAAGTTTGTTGATCCTTTAGCAGAGACATTTAGAAACCAAACGGATTCGATGGAATCCTATGCGGCAGGATCTTCTGGTCCTCTATCAGCTGATGAACTTCTTAAAAAACGTGGCTTTCAATGGTGGCCTGTATTTGGACAAGAAATGCCTGCGTTGGCTATGGAACATAAGTTTGCCCGTACTGTAGAGGGCCATCGCTCATGAACTATTTCGACGTAAGTATGCCAATCCACCCTGCTATGCCTGTCTACAAAAACAAGCCAGAAAAACGACCTAGCTTTGAAGTGACATCGGACTTTACAACAGGCTCATCGCATGAGACACGCATTCACATCGACGTGCATACAGGAACTCACATCGATGCCCATCTGCACATGATAGAAGGCGGCAGTACGATTGAAGCGATCACACTTGATCGCTTAATCGTACCTTGTCGAGTGCTAGATCTAACAAGCGTTACCGATGCGATCCACCAAGTTGATCTCGAAGCGCACAATCCACAAGCAGGGGAATTTTTGTTATTTAAAACAAAAAACTCCTTTGCTAAGGAGTTTGAAATGAACTTTGTGTATGTCGCAGAAGATGCGGCATCATGGCTTGCTTCGATCGGTATAAAAGGCGTCGGTATCGATGCACTTGGCATTGAACGTAGCCAATTAAGTCATCCTACGCATAAAGCTTTATTTGCTAAAGATATTATCATCATTGAAGGTCTGCGCCTAGGGGATGTCCCCCAAGGCGAGTACCTCCTTGTTGCCCTTCCGCTTGCCTTAGTGGGGCTTGATGCTGCTCCGGCTAGGGTGTTACTCGTAGAAGGGATGAATACCAAACTTTAATTTTTCGCCGATTCGACAGCATGACCACCAAATTCATTGCGCAAAGCGGCAACGACCTTGCCCGTAAAGGTGTCATCTTCAAGCGATCGATAGCGCATCATGAGGGACAGTGCAATAACAGGCGCAGATACTTGTAAATCAAGCGCCTCTTGCACTGTCCATTTACCTTCACCAGACGAATGCATAATCCCTTTGATCGCATCCAATTTGGAATCTTTGGCAAAAGCGCTTTGCGTCAGTTCCATCAACCACCCTCGAATAACCGATCCATGTGACCAAGTACGAGCGAGTTGTTCATAATCATAATCAAACTCACTTTTTTGCAAAATCTCAAAGCCTTCACCAATGGCTTGCATCATGCCATACTCAATCCCGTTATGGACCATTTTTGAGTAATGACCACTACCTGACGCACCTGTATAGATATAGCCACCTTCCACGGCTGTATCACGAAAAAGAGGTTCAATAGCAGCAAAAACTTCTTTATCGCCACCAATCATATAACATGCACCATGACGTGCACCATCCATACCGCCCGATGTTCCTACATCAAAAAAGTGAATGCCTTGTTCACGAAGCCATTGCGCACGACGCATGGAATCTTTATAGTGCGAGTTGCCACCTTCGATGATCACATCACCAGCAGCCAATTGCGGTGCCAATTCATTGAGTAAGTTGTCAACGATCTTCCCTTGCGGAACCATCAACCAAATAACTTTGGGGGCTTCAAGATTCGCAATAAGTTGTACTAAACTCGTGACAGCCTGTCCACCTTGTTGTGAGAACTTTTCTCCGGCTTCTGCACTTTGATCAAAAGCGACGACTTGATGGCCATGTTCCATCATATTGAGCCCGAGATTAAAACCCATTTTACCTAATCCAACTAAACCAATCTTCATATCGTACCCACACCTTCCCTTACACGTTCATCGTTTATTGTAACATTGATAAGGCAAGCATGCTAAACCCTACTGTCGATGCGCCGCGTAATAAATGCAGCAAGGCCTAGAAAAACGATAGCCCAAGCGAGTAATACAAGAACATCTGTGAAAGCTATCGCATGACCCGCTAAAAGCTCCCATGCAGGCCTAGCCAAGTGATAGGTGGGCATCCATTTTGCGATATCTTGCATAACGGGTGGCAACGCTTGAATCGGCGTCCACAAACCGCCTAACATGGAGAACACCAAATAAGCCAGTGTGCCTAAAATTTGTGCCGCATTGCCTGCGAGTCCAATGAGTACCCCTAAAGCCGCAAAAGGCAGCGAACCAAGCCAAAGCCACAAGAACACTTCAAGCCAACGTGTCATTGGCATGGAAACATGTTCCAGGAGACCTGCGACGAGAAATATCACAAGAATAATAAGCAATGATAAAGACAGTTGAGTGAGTGTTTTAGCCACCGCGTAACCTAGCGATGACAATGGCGTAGTCCGCAACCAACGCACCCATCCACTTTGACGTTCGGCTGCTAGACGTACGCCTAATGTATTGACGGATGAGCCAACAACGCCAAACGCCGCCATCGATACCATAAAATACTGTCCCCAATAAGTTCCCGCAATTTTTAAAGCACTACCTTCTTGATTGATAAAGATCAAGTAAAAAATCACGGGCATGCCTAACGTCAAGATAAAAAATCGACGATCCCGAAAGGTACGCAATAACTCGCAACGGACTTGCGCCATGAGCGGTTTCAACGTAAAACCTCCTTATGCGCATCTTGCTCCGTTAACCGTACAAAAGCATCTTCAAGCCCACCGCCACTAATCTGAATATCTCGGATATCCCACTGCGCTAGGATGAGTCTTTTGACGAGTGCATCGGAATCTTGCGTATATAATGTTACTTTTCGTCCTACCGTTTGCAGTTGTGTCACCTCTGGCAATTTGGAAAGTTCCTCAAGAAGAACAGCATCACCCGCTACAAAGGAGACCTGCCTACCGCCAAACTGCATCTTAATTTTCTCTGGGGCGTCATCCGCAATAATCCTGCCTAACTGCATCACTACGACTCGATCGGCTAACAAATCAGCTTCTTGCAAATCATGAGTTGTCAAAAGCATTGTTTTTCCAGCGGCAATAAATGATCGCAACTCTTCCCAAAAGGTACGTCTCGAAGCAACATCCATACCTACTGTCGGTTCATCAAGAAACAGCACCTCGGGGTCTCCCGCTAGGGCGAGAGCAAATTGTAACCGACGTGTTTTTCCTCCGGATAATTTACTAGCCATAGTTTGAGCATCTTCAGTGAGTCCACTGATTTGTAGCAACTTTTGCGTACTTAGCGATCGTGGATAAAAACCGCGAAATAAATCGATAGTCTCCCGTACCGTCAACCGATCAGGCACACTCACATCCTGAAGCATGACACCGATTTTCTCATGAACCTTGGCTTTTGAGGGATCTTCTGAAAACAATTGCACACGTCCCGACGTCGGACGCACCAGCCCTAACATCATGGCAATACTTGTTGTTTTTCCTGCCCCATTTGGCCCTAGCAAGGCTACTGCGCTTCCTTTTTCGATGAATAAATCCATTTCATTTACGGCTTTACGCATGCCATAAGATTTTGTTACAGCATTCATTTCCACAACCTTGTGCAACTACTTCACCTCCACATATTCATGTATAACCACCATGGCGCATACGTTACCTCTATATGCCAAAGAGAACAAGCCATAAGGAGTTGAAAAATGAAAATCATAACAGGTATGAAAGTTGCTGTATGCGCCGTTGCAAGTTTATTTGCAGTCTATGTAGCAGATCAATCTTATCTGATCGCTCACACAGGTGCTATGTATCAAATTCCACAACTTGAAGGTGATGGCGGCGGTGGCATCGTCGTTGCAGCATTATGTGTTATTGGGGCAGGGCTTGTATTTATTCGGCTATGGGCCGCTGATGTTGCCTTTGTACTTGCTGCACTAATCGCCTTGTTGGTTGGTTTATCCTATCAAGATAACGTGACTGCCTGGTGGTCTGTCGCACCCATTGCTTTGTTATGTTCCCTTATTTTCATGGTAAGATTACCATGGCGGTAGCTCAATGGAATAATACGACAAAAGGCCTAAGTATGTAAATGACATACTCAGGCCTTTTGATTCGTAGTTATAGTAGACGCGGACTCAAGCTCCTGTAATTACAGAAACCACTCTGCGTACAGAGGCTGCCGAGCGATCTAGGGCTTCTTTTTCTTCTGGCAATAATTCCACATCGATAATTTTCTCAATGCCGTTTGCACCTAACACCGTAGGTACGCTAAGGAACAAGTCATGGTAACCAAACTCGCCTTCAAGATACGCTATCGAATGTAACATACGATGCTTATCTTTCAGTACCGCTTCTGCCATTTGATACAAGGATGCAGCCGGTGCATAGTAGGCACTGCCTGTTCCAAGTAGATTGGTGATTTCGCCACCACCCGTTGCCGTGCGCTTGACGATAGCATCAATGCGTTCTTTTGATAGAAGTGTCTCTAACGGTACACCGCCAACTGTTGAATAACGTACGAGCGGAACCATGTCATCTCCGTGTACGCCAATGACAAAACCGCGGACATCTTGCACGGATACGCCAAGCTCTTGTGCCACAAACGTATTGAAGCGAGCCGTATCGAGAACACCAGCTTGACCAATAACTCGATTTTTGGGAAATCCAGATGCTTGGTAGGCTACATACGTCATGGCATCGACAGGGTTACTCAAAACGATTAAAACACAATTTGGGGAATATTTGACGACTTGTTCTGTTACTGATTTGACTATGCCTGAGTTTGTGCTGACAAGATCATCACGACTCATACCAGGTTTACGTGCGATGCCAGCGGTAATGATAACTAAATCCGAGTTCGCCGTATCCTCATAATTGGAGGTACCGCTTACAGAAACATCCGACTCAAGAACAGGCATAGCTTCAAAGATATCGAGAGCTTTGCCTTTCGTGGGATTCTCCAATTGGGGGATATCAAGCAATACGACATCAGCAAGTTCTTTTGAGGCAATCAGAAAAGCGGTCGTGGCGCCGGTAAATCCTGCACCAATGACCGATACTTTTTTTCTAGTTAACATAGGCCATCATGCTCCTTATTTAAAGTACTACAATTGCATAGGTCAATTGTACCATTGCACGACTAGTTCTGCAAAATTTATGAATAATCTAGGCAGCAAGAAACTGCTATGTTAAAGTTAAAAAGATGTAAGAGCGCACTTTTAGGAGTGACATGATGAATTCAACGTCACCATCGCTTGCGATATCGATTCGCAATTTACGCTTGAACTATGGCTTAAAAACTATTTTGCAAGGTATTGATCTTGATGTTCCATACGGGCAAGTTGTAGGCTATATCGGACCGAACGGAGCCGGCAAAAGTACTACTATTAAGACGATGTTAGGGCTTGTGACAACCTACTCGGGAACCATTGAACTTTTTGGAAAAGATATTGCAAAAGGTGATTTATCCTTTAAGGGACGAATCGGCTATGTCCCTGAAACAGCAGAAATGTATGATGCATTGACAGTTAGAGAATACCTAGTATTTATTGCTGAACTATACGGCATAGAGAAAGCCCGCGCTGATCGTAAAGCAAAATCCCTCATCCACTTATTTGATCTTGATGTTATGTACGATGCCCGCCTATCCTCTTTATCCAAAGGCATGCGGCAAAAAGTGTTACTCATTTCAAGTTTATTACATAACCCTGATCTTTTATTTCTTGATGAACCACTCAGTGGTCTCGACGCAAATAGCGTGATGGTCGTTAAAGACGTTTTAGCTGAACTTGCTTTACACGGAAAAACGATCTTTTATTCCTCACACATCATGGATGTCGTTGAAAAAATCAGCGATCGCATCTTGCTTCTTCGCTCAGGGCAAATCGTGGCTGACGACACCTTTGAAGCACTCAAAGAAAAATTGCATGAGGATTCTCTTGAACAAATATTTAACCAAATCACAGGTTTCGAAGAACACGTTGCAATCGCTCGCGAATTTGTCGCGACCGTACAAGAGGTGTAATGATGCGAGACTATCTCCTTCTTACTTTTCTCGACCGATTTTCCTTTCTATTCTTTAAACTCGGTTGTAATTATCCCATTATGCGTAAGATCTTGCAGGTCAAACTCACCCTAGATGCTCGCCGTGTGCCAACTCTTTTTCAACGTGCAAAAAGAAACGAAAAAAGTGGTCAGGATCGTAACTATTCGTTGCGGGTGCTCGGTATGTATGGCTTAATGGGCCTTTTCTTAATCCCATTCGCTTTGCTGCAAAACGTACTTTTTTCAATGAGCATCGTCTTTGCTATCTTCATGTTCATCATTATGACTGCACTGATTGCTGACTTTTCAAGCGTGCTTCTGGATATTCGAGATCGTAACATTTTATGGACAAAACCGATCGATAAAAAAACATTGAGTCTCGCACGTGTCATTCATGTTTCGTATTACATTAGCCAAATTACCTTGGTTGTAACAACCCCTAGCTTGATCACTTTACTCATTGTTCACGGTGTGCTCTTTTTCCTGTATTTTATCGTTACTTTATTGTTAATGGACAGCTTGATCATCGCGGCAACAGCCTTCGTCTACATGCTGGTCTTGAGATTTTTTGATGGAGAGCGTCTAAAGGACGTCATCAATTACGTGCAAATCACGCTTTCCATTGCCCTTGTTGTAGGATACCAATTTGTCGGTCGATCGTTTAGTCTCTTACAAACACATATTGTCTTTCATACGGCTTGGTGGCAATTATTCTTACCACCTGTCTGGTTTGCTGCTTCCTTTGCATGGTTGTTTACCGTTTCAACCCAACCATTGCTCATCGTGATGGCATGTCTTGCATGGTTAGTTCCTCTCATAGCTTTTTGGATCTACATGGCTTTGGCCCCTATCTTTGAAAGAAGCTTACAAAAACTCGCCGATAATTCGGGATCGCGACGTATTCGTCGACACTTCGTTATGGAATTTATTGCAAAACTCGTATGTACTAGCCCCTCTGAGTTAGCCATCTTTCGTTTTCTTGCGCTCATGACAGCTAGAGAACGGGATTTCAAACTAAAAGTTTACCCATCCCTAGGTTTGGCACTTGTCTTACCTTATATTTTCTTATTCAATCCAGCATTTACAGCAGGCGTTGTTTCACTTGCTACAAGCAAACTGTACCTCACTATCTACGCTGGGGCTTTACTCACCCCATCGGTCTTACTCATGCTGCCTTATTCCAATCAGCATAAAGCTTCCTGGATCTATGCTGTAACACCAGGATTAACCCGTGAAGTTGTCTTTAAAGCCATGATCAAAATGGTGCTTGTACGCTTAGCTTTGCCGATCTATCTTATTGATGCAGTCGTTTTTCTTGGTATCTTTGGCGAACACATTATCCCGGATTTGGTGATCGCTTTTTGGTCCATGTTGCTTTTTACGATGATCTGTTTTTGGCTTATGCCTAAGAAGCTCCCATTTTCAGAACCCTTTCAAACGGGACAGCAAAGCCAGGCTATCACCGGTATCTTTCTAATGCTTCTTATCGTCGTTTTTGTTGGGATGCATTTTTTAGCGACAATCATTCCCAATGGTCGTGTCCTCTACATGCTACTTTTGTTTATTGCTTTCATCGCTTCATTTCGCTATGGTTTTCGAAATGTATAGAGCCGATTGCAGGTAACATTTCCCTAACGCATAAGCCATGTTACCCGCAACCCGCTACTATCCTAACAATTCATATGAGGAGAATCAGGCATCAATTGCATAAATTCAATGCGATTGTCATCAGGATCGCGAGCCCAACATTGCCAATTGTGATCGAGTCCCTGCTGTGGCTCAATATCCAAGGAAATTCCTTGAGCTTTCAGATGGTTGGCGACTTCAAAGATATCATGAACTTCAAGACACACATGATTGACTGAAATGGTGTTTGAAGTAATCTCGATACGTTCTGTTCCACCATAAAATAATTCGATAAATTGTCCATCCGTGATTTTAATGTACTCAATCCATGGCGCTCCCGACTCACGATGAATTTCAAAAGCCTTCTTAAAACCTAATTTATTGCAGTAAAAATCAAGGGACTTCTCCATGTCTTTCACAGTAAGTGCAACATGACCAATTCGTTTAATCACAAATCATTCCCCCTGAACGAAACTCCTATCACACAAAGGCTACTTCGCAGAAATTTCATCCTGCTTTTTCTCACTTGCAAATACCTTTTTAAACTTCAGATTGACTATCCAATAGGTTAGATAGGCAGCAAGACTAAAGAAGAAAAACAAATAAAGAAACGGGAATTGCAAACACACAAACGCTAATACTACGATAAGCACGATATTTGCTACGGTAAGATGAAACTTGTAAAGTGAGATTTTGATAGCATTGGTAAACAAATCACGCAACGTAAAATAGCCGTGCACCATCAGCGGATAAATATGGATAATAACACTGATGTACAATAAAGCGATTAAAAGCAAAGTCGTTGTGACAAAAACACCTAGCGCCGAATGAATCAATTGAGCCATGTGAAAATCCATGAACCCAAAAACGCCAATCAAAAATAAGATCCATCCGGCGATAAGACTTTGTTTAAAATTTCCCGCAAACTGTTTAAAAAACTGACGAAAGATCGCAGAATCATCGCCACGAATCAATTTACGCACCACACCAAACAGTGCTGCCGTCGAGGCAGGTATGGTAACTACAGGCAGGCACACGATAAGAAATAGCACATTAAGTAAGGCAAACGTGTAAATCCAAGTAGCCAACCTGTAAAAAGCGCTATCGGTAGAGAACACGAGCAAAACGGCCTCCTTCAATCAAACGCGCACGGGCTCACTTTCTTGATCACGGGGCAATTTGCGACGATAAGACCCTGCGATCAAAATGAACACGAGACTGAAAGCACAAATTACAAATGCCGCAAAGTACAATTGGTTAAAACCTAGATTCGATACTGTGTGCAAAGCTTTTAAAATAGCATTTTGAATCGGAATACTTGGAATCTGATGAATTTCCGTGGCCAGATTACCAAAGCTCTCCATGCCTTTCATGCGCGCCATTTCAGAAGTAGGTATTTGGTTTGCAGAAATTCCGATACTGCGCATGTTTGTTATGACTTGTTGCGGAAATTGTGACATCGATCTCGTTAGAAAACCAGCAAAAATCGTGGGCCCAAGCGTCAAACCAACCTCTCGAACGAGCGAGAGAATGCCCAGTGCTGTGGATTTATTATTTTGAACATGCTCCGTAATCATAAAGTTTAATGGAGCTCCAAGCGTTACACCAACGCCTAAACCGATTAAACTACTTGCGATGACCATTTGCCATGTGGTTGTCACCCATAGAGGGAACAGTATGGATCCAAGTGCGGCTGCGAGCGATCCAAACGCTAATGTGACGATCGGACCTTTGCGATCCATAAAAGCTCCACCGCCCATAGCTCCTACACCAGAGAATAAAGCCATAGGTGTATACCAGTAGCCTGCCTGACTAGCCGACCAACCAAGAATAGTTTGTACATAAGCTGGTAAGAAAATCACCGACGATAAAATGAGGCCAGAAGTAAGACCTACTGCCAACGTCCACCGAAGTTCGGGCCTTCGCAGCAAGGACATAGGAACGAGTGAATCTTTGCCTTGTTTGTCTATCTTATTTTCATAACCCAATAAAATAAACAATAAGCATAACCCCACAAGAACATATCCATAGACACTCGGGGAAACCAAACTTTGCAAGAAATTTGCACCGTTTAAGTTGGTTAGACCATACATGACACCAAGCATACCAATGGAAAGCAGGACGATACCTAAGAAGTCGAGGCGTCCTTTTGCAGATGCCTTACTTTCTTCAATTCCTCTTTGCCCAAAGATCACTAAAAAGAGAGCAATCGGAACATTAATCCAGAACAACCAGTGCCAATCGTTTGTTACGCCTAAGATGAGTGAACCAATATTCGGCCCAAGGATCGCAGAAATCCCGTTCATTCCTCCGACCATGCCCAATGCCCGACCCTGCCGTTCAACAGGAATGGTGGCGACAATGTATCCATTTGCGATCGGGAAAATGCCACCGCCGCCTAGTGATTGTAAGACTCTGCTAAGTAGCAGTACAGTAAAATTTTGACTTAAGGCTACACTCATGGAACCAAGTCCAAACAAAACAATACTAATGAGAAACATTCTCTTGCGACCATATCGATCAGATAGCTTAGCCATGATCGGTACACTGACAGCCAAACCTAGTGTATAAATCGTAATAATCCATGCGCCCCAACTGGCCGAAACTTTAAAAGAATGGATCAACGTCGTTAAGGCTGAACTCATAATACCATTATCAAGCCCGCCCATAAATACGCCGATGGCAAAAATAGTTAAAGCTATCCCTTGCTTGTTTGTTCGCGGCAAATTCGCGACCTCCTCCTAGTTCCTTCATAATCATATCCAAATAGTCAACCTTGACTATTCAAAACGATAATACATTCCTTTGACCGTATTAGTCAATGATGACTATAATGTATTTAATGAAACATAGAAAAAAGGAGTATATGCATGTGGATGAGCGATCTTTGTTATTACTAGGTATATTAATGGTACAGAGTCAGCATGGTTACCAGATTAACGAGTTTATCGAAAAAAATCTCGGGCGAGTTACAGACATGAAAAAATCAACTGCCTATGCGACACTTGATCGACTTTGTGAAGCTGGTGATGTCTATATGCACGCAGAGCAAGAAGGCAATCGTCCCTTTCGTAAAGTTTATTCCATTACACAAAGAGGAACGACCCATTTTTTTGAACTATTACGTTTCAATTTGGCGAAAGCCGACAAAATGAATTTTTCCAGTGACATTGGAATGATGTTTTTGGATCATTTGCCATACGAGGAATTTTTTCCTTTACTGAACGAACGCTTAGTAAAGTTGCACAAACAAATCGAGCTTTTTGAAAGTACGCCACCTCACGGGTATGGACTTGGCGTCGATCTAGCGATGGAACACCACCTCGTCCACCTAAAAGCAGATTATCATTGGCTTGCGTCTGTTATAAGCCGTTTACAAGCAACTCAGGCTAAATAGTCCGTGCAGTGGGGCTTAAATACGATGTTGCACCCACTTTTAGAACTACTCGTTTTGGCACCTTGGTGATCAAATTCACCAAGGTGCCTTATATTTTATAGCTTAAAACGGGCCATAACTAATTGCAGACTCTCAGCAATCTGCGCTAGGCTTGCTGCAGATGCCGCTACTTCCTCCATGCTTGCTAACTGCTCTTGCGTAGCCGCAGAAACACTTTGTGTCCCGTTAGCACTACTTTGTGCTGTGCGGGAAATTTCATGAATCGATTCTATAATTACGTCGCCGCTAGCGGATACGTGTGTTGCATTTTGTGCTGCATCTTTCATGTGATCAGCTACTTCTCTTACAGCTTGTACAATTTTCACAAACGCGTCACCCGTTTTTCTTACCGTTTCAAGTCCTTCCTGAACTACATCTTTTGTACTGACACTAGCTGCCATTGAACGGCCCATTTCATCATGGATGTTCTCAATCAATTCTCCAATTTGCCCAGAAAATGCAGTGACTTGTTCCGCCAACTTACGAACCTCATCTGCAACAACGGCAAATCCTCGTCCATGTTCACCAGCTCTTGCCGCTTCAATCGCCGCATTTAACGCTAATAAATTGGTCTGCGATGCAACTTCCGAGATGATGTGAACGATTTGCCCTATCTGACTTGAGTACTTCTCAAGACTATCCATGGATATTGCCAAACCTTGAACATGCGACTCAATACCTTCCATAACATAAACCACATTATCGATCGATTGATTCCCTTCATTCGCCAAGTCAGTCGTATGTTGCGCCGCAATACTCACCTGATCTACAGTCTGAGCTATCTGTCCCATTCCCTGAGCCATACTGGTGATCGACTTATCGCTTTTATGTACAAGATCAAGCTGTTGCAAAGCTATTTCTGCCATTTCCTGTGTATTATTTACGACTTGTTCAATCGCTTTATTCGCTTCATCAGCAATGCTCGATAGAGCTTGTGAAGAAGAGATCACTTCTGATGAGGTAAGTAACGCATTATGCAACACATCTTGTAAAGATTCCCGCATAGCGTTAAAACTTACCGATAATTCACCGATTTCGTCTTTATGATGATCAACCAATGAGTGTGTAAGATCACCACTTGCCACTTTACTTGTCGCAGCAACAATGATTTTCAAACGCTTTGTAATAGATCGTACCAAATAAAGTATCAAGGCACCTCCAAGCACAAGCGCAACAATCATAGCTACAAGGATCGTCATAAATACGCGAAGAGCAGATGAATTGATCGTTGATTGAGAGAAAACAGCCGCGATTTTCCAGCCTGTCAACGGATCTGTCGTATACACGACATCGCGTTTTCCTGCCTTCGATGTATAAGTAAAATCACCGGAGTTTCCCTTCATCATAGAACCAAGTTGTGGAGATTGAACCATTGACCCTGGTTTATAAGATGCATCAATTAAGTAATGCCCAGTTTGATCAATGACACGTACAAATCCACCTTGACCAATATTCACTGCCTTCGTCGTACTAGCAATACTTTGCAAACTCAGCGAGACAAGCACCACACCATGACCATCTTTGGTCCTTTGTCCAATCGCAACGACAACCCCACCGGATGCCTTTGATACAAATGGTGCATTAATTTGTGCTGTATTCGGATGCGCCATAGAAAGCTGATACCAAGGACGGACACGCGGGTCATAACCCGGTGGATTTGTCAATGATTTAGGTGCATTCATGTACACGCCTTTGTCGGTTCCCACACATATCGATTCAATGTCTGGGTTAGCCTGCTGATATTGATCAATCAAATGACGAATTTGTGGAGTTTCATCACCTTGCTTTCCACCAATTGTACCAGCATCAATACTATTGGCTAAAATGTTGACTGCATCTTCGTTATCCACAAGAAGTTGATTAATATTTCGGCTAAGAAGTTGAATGGAATTTGTGGCCGATTGGTTAATATCTTGTGTTACTTGATGTTGCACAGTTTCATAGGTAATAATGCCTGACACGATAGTGGGTACCAACAAAATCGCTAAGAAAGAAGCATATAATTTGGCAGCAAGCCTCATAAGTAACCTCCATAAACCAAATTGAAATTATCATATATACACCTGTTAAACTATCTTATATATGATAATTTCACAGGTTAATTATAGTCATTATGTCGTATTTATCAAACAAAATCACTAATTGTTCATTTTTCGTTGTAAAAATTGATACTCTGGCGTACCTAGGTTTACCGCCCAATCGGTCGTATCAGTAGGATACCAGGCAATGCCGATCGTTCCGCTTGTCCTTACGATGACATTATTAGGAATGAGTTTTCCATCAAGTAAAATGGTTACTTGATTCGGATGAGGAACAAACCATGTTATGCCTCGCAACTCTTGCCACGTTGGGACAAAGTTACCATCCACAGGATCCTTCACACCCGTTACGTTAATGTACGTAATAGGATGGTGACTGCCAGCCACTACGCGAAAGGTAATTCCCTGCTGAACGAGGTTGTACCATAGAAGTCGTGAGGTACGTGCAACAAGGATTTTACCTTTATTTTGAAGATGTGCGAGATGTGTTAATGCTTCAATAGCTGATGTAGGTAATGGCAACTCATCAGCGTTACCTTCGAGGTGCGTGGCCACTACAGAATACCCTTGTCCCTGAATTAAGGCTTGTAATCGCATATCTGATAATTCAGCAGACAATTTATAGGGATTCCAGTCTTCACGCCATACAACCTCTTTAGCATGTCGTTTATACATGAAAGTTCGCGAGCCAGTAAAGCGATGAAATCCCCAGATTTTGCTACCATTACGCAAGTGAATCGGATATAACATCGACGAATACACATATTGATTATCATAATTATCTGCCCACAAGAACTTGACGCCCTCTTGCTGCACCAAATCTGCGATATAGTACGGTGAATGTGAATTATCTCCCTGCATATAGCGGTCAAAATGATCATAAGAACCAAAATTGGCAACATTGGATTGATTGCCATGATCGGTAAAATCCAAGATTGTCGGAAGGTTTTGTCTCCGTAAAAACCCCATGGCTTGAACTTCTAACGAGCGATGAAACAATGTAGTTGTTGGATTCAGGCGTGAAAAATCACCTGCACTATGAAACGTGTCGATCCATCCATGACGAATATAATGCAATAAAATTGGCGCATAAATAGAAGGCAAAGTGGTTGTCCCTTGAAACATCGTCATCTCATCAGCCACAGTTGCACCCGTATAATCAATTGGCAAATCTACATTTGATCCGTTATAGAGAAAGAAGGAATCCGAAATATCAAGTCCCAATCCCTGCCCCATCGGTGTTTCAACGGTTGTATTAAGAAACTCATGAATTTCGTTGAATTTTCGTAAATCTGTATGATCTGCATCCGAATCGATTGCTAACATAGCCTGATATGGCCATGGGAATTTACGAATGACAACATGCTGTGCCTGATTCAAACTACGCGCTTGTGAAAGTTCCGGTTTCATCAGTGAAAATATACACAAAGTCAACACCGAACACGTTACTATCCATTGTTTCATAGAGAACACCTCATTTTATTACAACAGCGCATGTACCGCGTACGTAATCCATTTGTAATAACAGTAACAACTTTGTAACAATAACCTTAAAGATCACCCGATATCAAGCAGAAAATTTATCCAAAATCTATCTACACTTACGCCACATCACAAAAACAGCGCAAAATAGAGATTCCTACCTCCATGTCTACGCACTAAGAAGTGTATACTTAGCTATAAAAGCAATGAGGAGCGATGATGAAATGCTTGTCGTCACAACGGAACACATTTATGGCCATGAAATCGAAAAAGTCCTTGGCCAGGTTTTTGGCGTGGTCGTCCGCAGTCGTGGAATTGGCGGCAATCTTACAGCTGCATTACGAAGTTTAGCGGGTGGTGAGATCAAAGAGTACACCGAAATGTTAGAGGATGCTCGCAAAGCTGCTATTGATCGTCTTGTACAAAACGCCCATGCCATGGGGGCCAATGCAGTCGTCATGATGCGTTTTGATTCCAGTGAAATTGGCCAGACGATGTCCGAAGTTGTCGCCTATGGAACCGCCGTTGTTGTACATGAGGCTTAAGCATGATGCACTTTATTTTCACCTACTTTTTCTTCGAGATAGTCATCATTGGGATCGCTTTATCGATCCAACCACGGGAATTTCCCAGCAAGTTTGGTTTAATCCTCATACAGGTAAGAGGTACTATGAAACACTCCTACAAGAGGATGATTCGCCGTCAGATATGTCTTAAGCCTTGATTTGACCACTTGCTCATGATAGGAGAATACGATTGCAACATCTAGGTTACTTGGGCGTGTTTCTTGCGCTATTTTTAGAAGCAATTGGTGTGCCTTTTCCTTCAGAAACCATATTGATCACTTCAGGGATTGAAATGACCAGAGGCGTTTTTTCTTTTCTTCCTTTGTGGATCATGGCGATTCTTGGAAACGTGATAGGATCTAACATTGCGTATCTACTTGGCCGTCTTGTCGGTAGAAAAGTAATTCTTCGCTATGGTCGATGGATAGGAATCACAGAACCACGATTTCATGCCGTTGAGGTGAATTTCAAAAAATTTCAGTCAGCATATCTATTCATTGGTAAATTTGTCGCGTTTGTACGCATTGCCATTCCGTATTTGGCTGGGATAAATAAAGTCACTTACGGGAAATTCACTTTGTATAATACTCCTGCTGCAATGCTATGGTCGGCAGCATTTTTAGTCATGGGACGTTACTTGGACTTAATTTGGCAGTATTATGGTAAAACATTGTTGATCCATTGGTATGTGACGGCTCCCATTCTTATCGTGATACTTGTGGCGTTTTGGTGGGGACATAAAAAACTTCAACCCAAAATGGAAAAGGATTGATACTACCAGTTAAAAGAGACAACATCCCACTATCGTGATATGAATTCGTTCACTAGCGAAGTCGTACGGGTAGCATAACTTCAAAATTGGAACCTTGGCCCAAACTGCTTGTCACGGTCATCTTTCCTTTGTGTTCTTTCACGATCCACTTGGCGATAGCAAGTCCTAAACCCGCTCCGCTGTCTGATCGATTGCGGGCCTGATCACTTCGATAAAAGCGGTTAAATATACGTGCCAAATCTCTCGGTGAAATCCCTATACCATTATCTTTCACGCAAAACCGCAGAGTCTGACGATGCCTTTCTAAAGAAACTTGAACTAAGCCTTGTTCCGGAGTGTACTTGATCGCATTGTCCACCAAAATAACCAGCAGTTGACGCAATCGATCAGGATCCGCTTTGATCTGATAAGCATCCCTCGCCGATTCTGATGCAATATTCCAATCAAGACGAACCCCTTTCATTTCGGCGATCACCTGAAATGTTTCGCCAATCTCATTGACAATTTGACGAATATCCACATCTTGAATACGAAGCAAAGGTTGATTGGAGTCAACTCGTGCCAAAGTAAGAAGATCAACCGTCAATTTCGTTAACCGAGCGATCTCTTCACGAGCGTTTGACAGCCACTCCATATTATCTAACACCGATTCATTTCCGTGTGTTAGCACGATATCCAAATTGGCTTGAATGACAGAAAGTGGTGTTCGCAATTCATGGGATGCGTCCGCCACAAATTGCTGTTGGCGACCCCAACTGCGCGAAATGGGTTGAAGCGCCCTATTTGAAACATAAAATCCAATAAGGATGGCCACTATTGCTCCAGCCACACCAACCTCCCATATCACATCGCGTAGTCTTGCCAATGTAGCAAGATCCTCCGTAATATCTAAGGCAAGTTGCAATCCCCCAACTCTTTGCCCATAGGTATTTGTCAGGTGAATGGTCAATAGCCGAATCCATCGCTTGGCGTTAGGTAAATACAGTACCTGCGTAAATTGGGAATAGGAATAGGGAAGATTTTTAGAAATTCTATAATTGGTGTCAGCAAGCGTCTGTCCCATAGCATCGCGCAAAACAACATCGGACAAGCGCGGAAATAAGTGAACTAGTGCTCTGATGTCCACAAATTCCTGTGGAAACCGACCTTGATTGAATGCCAAACTAACTTGCGTGGAGAGCGGTTTTGCGCTCGATTGCAAAAGGCTCACTTCGTTATTGATCGTTAATCGATCCATGAGAATATAAATGGTGCCAGCAGTAATTGCATATAAAATAAGGAAGGTAGAAACCAGAAGGATCGTGAGCTTCATTCTAACGCTTTGAAACATCTCACTTCCCCCTAAATAGATAGCCAACTCCCCTGACCGTTTCAATGCACTGTGTGGGAAGTTTCTTACGTAGCAAATGGACATAGATCTCCACCAAATTGATACCAGCAGACCCTTCAAAACCCCAAATGCGATCAAAAATCAATACTTTGGGCAATACTTGATCAGGATTGCGTAGGAATAATTCCAACAGTTGAAACTCCTTCGTAGACAATTCCATCGGAACACCACAAACGGTAAATGAACGCGTGATTAAATCTAACTTGTAATCACCTACAGTAAGCACATCAGTTCCTACCACTTTACCAAGTCGACGAGTCAAGGCCCGAACACGAGCCATAAGTTCATCCTGGGAAAATGGTTTGATCAAATAATCATCCGCGCCTCGATCTAATCCTTCCACACGATTCTGTACGGTATCAAGAGCAGTAAGTAGCAAGGTAGGTGTGGAGTCGCCCTGCTCGCGAAGTGTCTGTACAAGTTCAAATCCTGACAAGTAAGGCAACATCACGTCGATGATCAACAGATCATAGATCCCGGTCATCGCTTTATCGAGTCCCTCCTGCCCATCAAACGCAATATCAACAACCATTTGTTGCTGCTCCAGATACTGCCTGAGTGCACGTACGAACTTTTTCTCGTCGTCAACCAGCAAGACTCGCAATCTCTTCATCTCCATTTCGGAAGCTCATGAACCAGAACTCAAGCTTTCTGCCACAATCCACAAATGAGTATAATGAATGACGGCTGCTTGGAGATTTAAAATCGAAGATTGCAAATCAGAGAGTCCTTTCGCATAGGGGTGTTGATTCCAATTCGTTGCTTTGCCAAGTTGATTCGATTCTTGTATCACTTTTTTCAATTGTACTAGTGTCTGACGATGTTGCATTTGCATACTTTGCAACAGGGCTGGCTGATGCATTTTACGATCCTTCTTTATCTGTGCTGCTTCCTGTTGCGCCTTTTTCTGGAGTTGCCGACGCTCGTTATAGAGCGTAGAAATAATCGTCCCTTGTACGGTCGAAATCGTCGCTGTGTTCGTGGTTTCCTGCTCCATCGTATACATACTAGCAATCTGTTGATTCAAATTGTCCACCAGCGTTTGCAAAGATGTAGCGATAGCCATGTTCACCTGAGTTGCTTGCGCTGTCGCAAGTAACTTAGCCTCAGTCGCCGCATTACGCTCATAATGGGCGATAAAAATCGTTTGATCTTGTGCTGCAAAGGCCATCTCGGCATTCATTCCTGCGCTAAACAATAAAAGTAAAACGCTGATCATTACGATAACGTATCGCACCCTGAACTCCTTTCTGGTTCCGCTCGAACCTGTTCCTCATTTTACTATAAACGATAAGGCCATCGCGTGGACAGAAAAAATTCTCCCCGCGATGGCCTCTATCCTACTCACTGTTTAGTTCGATGTCGTTGCAGCAAGCGTTGTCGAAGATGTTGACGAGTCCTGCGAACTATATACCGAACCAGTAACACTCGTGTTTCCCGATGCGATCCATGTCTTTGTTACCCGAATTTCATCCTGTTGCAGGCCGAGAATTGACCGTTGTAACATACTGACATTTGAATCAAAATATCTAGATTCATTAGTAACAAGTAGCGGTTTTAGAGAGAGCTCAAGTTTGTTGATTCTATTCATTTCGCTTTTGACCATAGCGATTTCTCGACGTATTTTAGCAATCTTTAGGATTTCTTGTCGATTTTTTGCTTTATGTTTTTCCTCTTCCCATGTTAATTTTTTCAATTGAGCTTGAAACGCTTTTTCCTGTTTGATAACCCCGGTATATGCATTACCTCGGATAGCTTGACCCCACGTAAACCCTAATTGTACCAGTGCCTGTTCTGATGCATACAGTGTATCGACCTGCGCTGATACTGTAGTAACAAATTGTGCATAGTTGGCGGTGTGAGCATTGTTTATCTGTTGCGCTTTCTGCAATAAAGTTGTTTCCGTCTTTAAGTTGCTTTGATACCTTGCTTCAAAGCGAGTGTTCTGCGTCGCGCCAGTTGTGGTAGCTGCAAAGGCGGGGCAAGCAGATCCAAACATAAGTAAAGCCAGAGCTGAAGCCATAATTGCTTTATACGTTTTCATAGGTTTTTGTCCCCCTGAGTATTTTTAGTACGATGTCCGTTTCACATCGTTGCCAGCCTTGATTGGATTTAACTGCATTATCAGGGACATTACTTTAAATTCGCTAAAAATATTGACGTACGTTATCATGCGCGGTATGAGAAATATCTCGAAAGTGACCAATAGCTTTATACACATCGTACCCTGATTAAGATATCATTGAAATAGTATGTAACGTAGGAAAATTTTGGACAGTTGAATGAAGGGATGATATCATTGAAAAGAGTGCCGTTTCACTTCTTTGTAGGCAGTGTGTTGGCTACACTCTCTCTATTTGGATCCTCTTTCACGGCAATAGCACAAGCTGCAAGTCAAACTGTAGTAGATCAAGCGCAACAAGGACCTCTTGGCAATATCACGGTTTCGCAGGCGCAAACCATTGCCGAACGGTTATTGCCCATTCCTCAAGGATATGTGGTGACAAGTTCGAATTACCAATCGAACTTTACGCCAAGTTCTGGTCCGGTATACAACATCGCCTTTTCGATTTCATCTTCATCAGGCCCCAATTTCAACAATCAAATTACGGCCAATCAAATTATGGCAGAAATTAGCGCAAAGACAGGCGAGGTTATTTTTTTTCAACACAATGAACCAGGAAGTTACGTCGGTTCAGGACAAACACTGACCGCCGCACAAGAAAAAGTTCGAGCATGGTACTGGCTTACTCGAATCAATCCTCATCACGCGAGTCTCACCCTTTATCAACCTCCCGGTGCTATGGTACTAACATCTTCATCTTCGGGTACATCGACATTTACGTTCGTGCGTAAGGTCCATGGTATACCCGTTTCTTTTCAGGGAGCAACCATTATGCTCGATCAAAGTGGCGGCCTTCAATCTTATCAGGCAACTTGGAACAACGCCATACTGCCTTCGATTTCACCAACCATTTCCCTTGCAAGCGCAGTAGCTGCCTATACGAGAGCGCTCGATTTGCATCCTATCTATGAAACTTTGGTAAGTCCATTAGGGATAGCAACATCCCAGAAAGCAACACTGACCTATGCATTGGACCCAAACAACGTGCCTAACCTGTATTACGGGATGGGGATCAATTTTTCATCCCCATTAGTGGACGCAAGAACAGGCCATATCATGAATAAGTATGGGCAAGACCTACCCTTGCAAGCGGTTACCTATTCACCGATTCATCCTGGTGGTCCGACAGAAATTCCTCGGCTACACAGTAGCCCTCTGACCGTGAACCAGATGCTTCTCATCGCCGAAAAGGCAGTACCTGCAGGTTATACGTTTCAACAGTCAAATGAATCGATGGTGGGCAATGCACTGCCAGGAACTGCTCCATTCTACGAGAATTTTAGTTTTGTTCAACCAAAAACATCGAATCAAATAAATGTAAGCGTCAATCCTTTGTACGGCATCATCAACAACGTTAACTGGTTTGATACCGCGCAACAAAGCGGCCAATTCTCATCCACAAGTGGTCTACATAAGTTATCCTCTGCCGATATCGAGCGTATAGGAAAAGCCTACGTAACGAAACTTTTGCCCGATCTTGCGGGTGCTTTAGCACTGTCTCCCCCATCGTCATATCTGTCAGCACCAGCAAATCAAGTAAATCAAAACTATGTTTTGCTCATTCATGGCATTCCTGACGAAAGCGACAATGTAAGTGTCTTGATCGATTCAATAACAGGGCAAGTTACTCAATACTGGGTAAATTTTAACGACCTTAGCGCAAAGTTTCCGACTCCGTCACACATGATCACTGCGTCAGAAGCTGCAACGGCCATGTTAAAACAAAATCCGCTGCACTTAATGTACTTTCTGCCGGTATTAAAAAATGGGTCTACCGAGGGAAGTCCCAATATTCAATTCAGTAACACCGCACGGCTTGTCTATACGTCAGATAATCCCTATGACCAGGTATTAAATGCTCTAACAGGAACTTGGGTAACACCACCTGGTCTAGCACAGCAACAAATGGAACCCACCGATATTAAAGGCCATGTCGGAGAAAAAGCGATGCGTGAACTTATCAATGAGGGTGCTTTGTCTGTCACAAATGGGAAGGTGCATCCAAATAGCAGCGTCACGCGCGCTCAATTCGTTACTATTTTGATTCGTGCTCTTCAAACATACTATGGTAATGCGACTCAGGTATACTTTAAGGACGTCCCAATCACCAGTCCTTATTACAGTGCCGTCTCGCAAGCGGTCATGCAAGGAATTGTTTCACCCGGAACGTATTTTTATCCGAATCATTTACTTACCCGTAACGAAGCGGCCGATATACTGATTCGCTTTCTTGGCGAAAGTGGGATTGCTTCACAAAGTGGACTCTTCAAGTTGCCGTTTGCAGATGCCTCTTCCATTCCTGTCACCTACCAGGGTGATGCCGCTATCGCTGTTTACGATGGGATGCTTCCCGCTATCCACGGTAAATGGGATGGCAGTGCTCATGTAAGCGTGGCTGATGCGGCTGTAGCAATCATACGGGCATTACAATTACACACAGCAGCGAAGTGAATCGTGTAAATACTTTCCCTATGCTATAAAAAGACAAAAAGCCGGACGCAAAATCAGAAGCGTCCGGCTTTTTAAGAAGCGGGTGTAAAGCTACTTTTTATGAGAATATCGCTTTGCGCATGAAAAGAAACATTGACAGCTATCCTCAGTGTCACGCCATCTTCGAAAGGCGTTACTTCCATGTTGTACGTGAACGGTGTCTCACAATAGCATATAGCCATCGCAAAAGTCGATTCATCGCGCCAACCACCTTGAATAGCCACTTCTTGTGAGGGAATCTCAGGTGCGAATTGCATGCGCTGATCGTCCATCCATGTCAGATAACCCCCACGAAGCGTCCATTCAACACCATCACGAATCATGGAAAACAGAAATACATCGGTAGAAAAGGTAAATTTGGCCTTACGAATCGAGAATGGATTATCCTCCAGATCCAACCAATGATCAGCCCAAGCTGGAGTCAAGCGTTTTTCAGGATCGACACCGATAGGTCCGCTCACAACATCGATGACATCATCAGCCATATGATGAGGCACGCTATCTTCATTTTCAAGGATTGTTTCATCAGACATCGCAGGCAAGATGGTGTCCCACACGATATTCAAAACCGCTTGCATATCATTCACACCAGAAGTAATAGCGAGCACCGCATCCTGCTCTGGCATAACAATGCAATACTGCCCGAACGCACCATCACCTCGGTACACATTGTGCCTGCATCGCCAAAACTGGTACCCATAACCTTGTGCCCAATCGCTATCCGCTTGATTGCCATTTGCAATATGGAATTGAGTAGCAGTATCCACCCAGTTCTCCTTGATGAGGCGTTGACCCCTCCACAGACCGCGCTGTAAATACAGCACTCCAAACTTCGCAATATCTTCTGTCAAAATAGAGAGACCAAATCCTCCAGTATTGATGCCACGAGGACAGGTTTGCCAGGTGGGATTGCGGATACCAAGCAGTTCAAACAAGCGCGGCGTTAGATATTCTAGCAACGTCTGACCAGTCGTTCGTTGCAAAATAGCAGAGAGCATGTAGGTTGCTCCCGTATTGTAGAGAAAATGCGATCCAGGTTCCTTTTGAATGGGCACACCAAGAAACGCTTTCACCCAGTCCCCATCTTTTGCTTGATGCAAATATGGCATGGTATCTTCTACATGACCTGTGCTCATCGAGAGTAAATGACGAATTTGCAGATCCTTCATATTGTCATCTATTTCAGGCGTTACGTATTCAGGAAAAAAAGAAAGTATCGGATCATTTTCGGTCAGGAGACCTTGTGCGATAGCGAGACCAATCGCTGTCGAAGTAAAACTTTTGCTCAAGGAAAACAGCATGTGCGGCTTATCCGGTGCAAACGGTTTCCACCAATGTTCAGCAACCACATGCCCATGACGAACTAACATCATACTATGTAATTCAAGATGGTGATCCTCAATCGTTTTAAAAAACTTAGCGATTCCTAACTGTGCTATCCCTTGCTTAGCGGGCGTACTTCTTGGCAACGGCGAGACAATACTCATCGCAATCTCTCCTTAGAATCATCTCTTATCACCCCCATTGTACTCTTCATAGGACATTATTCTACCGCGATGGTTACAGGGGCGAAGAAATCCTTTATTGAGACGGACAAAACCTCACTTTTCCTGTGTAAATACCAACCGTAATACAGCATTCCAAAAACATTCATATGCAAAAATAAGATAAAAACAGGATCAAGCAACAAATTAGCTATGGTACTGATAAACATCCCAGTCATCGAAACCCGTGTTGCACCCTCAGAGCGAACAATTTGTTCCAATGCAAAATTGCAGATAACCAACGGATAAGCCAGCAAAAATCAAACCTACAGGTAAGCTTCCATAAAAAGAAAATACTGAAGTTGCCTTCGCCTTACTCGCTTGTTTCTCCCCCAGAAGTCTAGAAATATACGTTCCACTGCCATTAAAATGGTAGGTACGGGTAGTCCGAAAGTAACTGCAGCCATCATCAAAGTGTTATGAAGTAAACCGATAAAAAAGGCGTTCATGATACTATAAATAACATTAACGGACATTCCTAACATCATTGAAATCAAAAAATGAATAATGGATTGGATAATCGGTGCTTCTTGCAAATAGTAATTCAAGGGTTTCTCCATGTCCTTACCTCCACATATTGTTAGAGTTCGTATTATTAGAATTCTAACTAAATGGGCAAAGGAGAAATCTTTTACCTAAATATCTTCATTCCATGAGATTGTTCGCAACTCGTTTGAGCAACCCGTAAAGCTCGTCTTGCTCCTTTATTGTCAATCCAGCAACCGTTCTCACTTCAATGTCTGAAAAGAGTCGGTCAAAATCATCAAGTAGTTTCTTCCCTTTCGGTAAAACATAAAGATTTTTTGACGCTCGTCTTTCCCACTGATACGCCGTTCAATAAATCCTTTTTTTTCAAGCCCTTGAAGTACGCTAGTTATACTTGCTCCACGTCGGTAAAACACCATCTCTAAATCCTTGTCAACTACCACCGTTTACGCCTTGCTTAGAAGCGGTGGCTTGCCACTGACCTAGTGGTAAACGGCTTGCGCCTCCCACGTTACGTTAGCTTCTGCTAATCACAGTCGCGACATTAGGCTGGCTGACACACAGCCCGACAACAGGAGTCATGCTTCTGTTATCTCGATCTGGTGACGTTTTTCTACGCCACGGTCACGAATATTTCTTGCTCCAATCAAATCATCGTTTAGCTGATAATGACACGTTTTGCAGGTAAAACGATGATT
>JAKADA010000057.1 GCA_021820975.1 Bacillota bacterium | reverse complement strand
TTGACCATCGAAAAGTCAGGACGCATAGCGAGCCGTTCTTGCGGTGCATCATCATAGCGTGTAGCTACGGTGTACATAAGATTGCGTGCGGTCGTAAGCATCACCTGCATTTTACCGATCTTCTCTTGAACCTGCGGTAACGTAGCGATCGGTTGCAAAAGGCTTGCAGGTTGATGGGTTTTGGCAAAGGCTGTCGCATAGTCCTGAGCGAGACTTGCGACACCAAGATAGGTGGCAGCAATGTGTAACAACCACCCACCTCCATCACCGCTTCGCTTAGCACGATGGCCTTTTTCAAAGCGATCCAACATATGTTGTTCAGGTACAAAAACATGATCAAGCACGAGCGTATGAGATCCACTGCCACGCATACTCATACTTTGCCATGTGGGCTCAATCGTAATGCCATTTTGTGGCGCTATAACGAGAAATTCGGCTGTCTGATCCCACGCCTCGACATACGCTGTTACAAGGATATGCGTGAGCATAGGACTTCCGGTGGCAAATGACTTTTTACCTGTGAGAACAAAACCTCCATCCACAACGTCTGCAGTCGTCAAGGGTCGGCCACCTCGACTCGGACTCCCTGCTTCAGGTTCCGTCGCGCAGGCATTGATCAGTGCTTTACCCTCGACCGATCGTTTACATAGATCAGCAAAGATAGCATCAGGAAAGGCACCAGTCTCTCGCAAGCTAAGCATAATACCTGTATGCCATCCAGCTACGAGTGCCGCTGATGCATCAATTTTTGCAAGTCTTTCTTGCATTAAGCAAAGCGTATAAAGCCCGACCTCTTGTCCGCCAAAGCGCCTTGGCACCGTGGCAGCCAAGTAGCCATCTTGCTGTAACCGTTGCATTTGCTTAGAAACAAATTCTCCAGTTCGATCGCATTGTTGTGATAGATCAACAAGTGATGCCGCCATATCGTCCACTTTTTGTACCATGGCTTGATCCGCTTCATAACGTATAAAGTTAAGCATGGTGTTCCTCCTAGGTAGTAGCGCTAAAAAACCGTCCAACTTGTTACCGTTGAACGGCTGTCATAAAGTTTATTTTGTTACATCAAGACGCTGTTGTACATCTTCGATTTGTTCCTTCGATAAGCCGGTTGCGTTTGCTACATCTTGTAGAGATAATCCCATTTTAAGCAAGTTACTTGCAATCGTCACTCGTTCCTCTTGCTTACCTTCAGCTTTTCCTTCCTCTCGGCCTTCTCGTTTTATCTGGTTTAAATCACGTATTGCCATATCGCGATTTACATAAACTGCCCAATTCTCAGGATCCTTACTAATTTCTTCCCAGAGATTAAAAGCTTTTTCCATCGTAGAATCAGACACTCTTGTCGCCTCCAATTCTTTACGAAAGGTAGCATCACGTTGCGCCAGAAGAAAGAGCAACCACTTTTGCAAAGGGTCATGCAATGCCTGATTGATAGTATGCCCATTTTCCATAAGCCTGTGAAATTTTGTCATTTCAATAAAATGTAACTCTAAGATGTCCATATCAGGTAATCGAAATCCATCTTGGTCTTCTACCACATGATACGACGTATGAAATCTTTCTGTCGAGGTAATATGCACAAAATCCAGAATCTGAATAACAATGGCAGGTTTCAAAATAGCATAATCTTGACCTCGTTGAACCTGTTCATCGTACATTCGCGCCCAGTACAACAATGTTCTTTTAACAATAGCCTTTTGTGGAGCCACTTGAACCTCAACGTCGACCCACTCATTTTGATCGGTTCGTACTAAGACATCCAAGCGTATTGATTTATCTGTGCTATCCTTTGAAGCAAATTCGGTGTTGGCAAACTGTACTTCTACAATACGTCTATTAACAGGTCTTTGTAAAACCGCATTTAGAAAATCTATCAAAAGATCGGAGCTTTGAGGCTGTCCAAACAAGCGTTTAAAAGCAAAATCCACCAGCAAATCCATGCGCCGTTCCATAACAACACTCCTTTTCATTCAAAAAAACTTACGCCCTCCATGATCATCATGAAGGGCGTAAAAAGGTAATTACTATGGAAGAGTTACTTTAGGTTTAGGCGAACCAATGCAAGTTGCCTAATACACCGCTTAACGTAGTCGGGAATATGCCCAACCACAGAATACCGACTGCACACAGCACAATCACGATATGCATGACAGCAGGCGTATGCATCGACTTACTATCGCTTTTTGGTTCTGTCATAAACATCGCGCGCAAGATGCTAAAGTAGTAATAAAAAGCAACCACGCTTGTCGCAAACAGCACCACGCCGAGCCAATATTGACCGGCATTAAAGGCCGCAATAAAGATCATCAATTTACCTACAAATCCGCCTGTTAATGGCATGCCGGCCAATGCGAGTAAAAACAAAGCCATCGTACCTGCGAGCCATGGATTGCGTTTGTACAATCCAGCAAACGCATCGACCTCGTCACTTTGTTCATGCGATGCGACGACTGCATAGATGGCAAATGCGCCGATCGTCATGAACGCATAAGCGAACAGGTAAAACAAGAGCGAAGATAACCCTTGCGTAAACGAACTGGTGGTTTTGACCAAGCCCGATACCGCAAAAGGAATCAACATATAGCCTGCATTACCAATGCTCGAGTACGCAAGGAGTCGTTTGACATTTTTTTGTGCTAAAGCGCCAAAGTTACCGACGATCATCGTGATAACTGCAATCCATCCGATAACGCCATACCACATATGCACTTCCGCGCCAAACGCCATGTACGTTAGGCGAATAAGAAGAGCGAATACTGCTGCTTTCGATACAACAGCGAGATAGGCGGTGACGGGTGTCGGTGCACCTTCATACACATCGGCCGTCCATAGATGGAAAGGAACAGCGGAAATTTTGACACCGATACCGACTACGATCAGTGCAAGTGACAGGTAGGCGAGCCCAGGGAAGTTCGTAAAACTTGTTTGCATCACGACAGTAATGGTCGAAAGATCTGTCGAACCGCTGATGCCAAACAGAAAGGACATGCCATATAAAATCGTCGCAGAAGCAATGGAGCCCATGATCAAGTACTTAAGTCCACCCTCAGACGATCGTGGGCTTTTCCTATACAGCGCAACAAGAACGTACGTCGTGATCGACAAAAGCTCAAGTCCGACGTACAGCGTAATCAGATCGGTCGCCGTGGCCAAAACCATCGCACCGACTGTAGCAAAAAGCACGAGATACGAATACTCATAAGGTAGCGATTGTCGCTTTTTCATGGCAATCGCAAAAAGTAACACGAGAATCGTCGAGATGAGCAACAGGATCGCAAAAATCGAGCCAAAATCATCGACGACAGCGACGGATACTCCAGTTGTGACGGTAGTCCCTATGCGACTCATCGCAAAAATGAGTGCGCCAATCGATGCGATCACAGACAACCAAGGTGCGACAGCTTTTTTGGCATCACCCGTGACGATCAGTTCGTAAAGCATAATGATAAACGCCGCGATGGCAAGAACTAACTCAGGACCCATGAGACTCCACAGCGTTTGAAACGACAGAAAACTGGTACTCATCGGTTAACCCCCTATCCTTGCCGCGATCGCCTGCACGGTTCCATGTACGACGTCGCCCAAGATGCTTGGGAATACACCGATCCAGATCACCAAGGCGATAAGCACAACCATAGGGATATACTCAATGGCTCGTGCATCTTTGAGACCTGCATATTCCGGCTTTTGTGGACCAAACGTCGTTCGCTGCATAGCGAAAAGCAAGTACAAAGCAGCGAGGATCATCCCGATCGTGGCAACGATGCTAAGCGCGGGAAACCGGGCGAAACTGCCGACAAACAAGGTAAACTCACTGACAAATCCGCTTAGACCTGGCAAGCCAACGAGCCCCAGTGCCGCAACCAACATAACACCTGACAGCACAGGTAAGGGTCTTGATAAGCCGCCAAGTTCTCCGATCGTAAACGTCTTTGTTCGATCCGCTTGTGCACCTACAGTAAAGAACATGAGCGCTGTAAGAAGCCCCGAAGACACGAGCATAAAGACCGCACCTTGAAGTCCTATCGCTTGCATAGACCCAATCGCAAGAAGCACAAGTCCCATGTGACTGATGCTAGAAAATGCGATCAAACGCCGCCAGTCACGAGAAGCGAGAGCGACAAGCGCACCATACAAGATGCTGATGACACCAAGCACTGCAACAAGAGTTCCGTATTCATGCAACCCTTGCGGTAAAAAAGTAACAGCAAAGCGAATCAACGCGTATAAGCCGATCTTCATCAAAACGCCACCGATTAACATGTTGGTGCCGGTATCGCTTTGCTCGTGCGTATCAGCAAGCCAAGTGTGAAAGGGGACAAACGCTTCTTCGATCAACACAGCTAGCAAAAACACAAGAAACAAACCGCCTTGTGTGGCAGCAGGTAAATTGACATGGCCAACAACCGAAGCCATTTGCGTCAAAGACAAAGTTAAGTAATTCGGTTCGTATGGAACGACCAGAGAAATCGTGGTTGCTTGCAATTGCGATGCAAAACTGTACGCAAGTCCAATCAATCCAGCAAGCATGACAACACTAGCAAAACCACGATAAATCAAAAACTTTGTAGCAGCATATTGCCGTCGTTCATTACCCCAGATAGCGATAAGAAAATACGTTGCTACGAGCGTCGCTTCTAAGAAGAAGAAGAACGAAAACATATCAGCGGCGGCAAACGCTCCATAAAGGCCTGCGATCAAAAGTAACATCCAAAAATAATGGGCTTTAACGCGCGTGTCAATCGCAAAATTGCGAATCACGGCAAGGACACTTACGACGCCCACAAGAAGTACAAGTGGCATGGAGATGCCATCCACTGCGAAGCCAAATTGAATCGCAAGCGGCGTTCCCGAGAAAGCATTATTGATCGTAAACCACGTTGTACTAAATACATCTTGAAAGCCTGTTGTGTTGTGTCCAAAGGACGCATAAGCAACTACGGCAAACAACGTAGGAATAATCGTGCCAACCAGTGCCACGCCGCGTATCAAAGATTTTGAGCCTGCTGGTAAAAATAATGTCAAGATAGCGGCCAGCACCGGAATGAGTACAAGGAGCAACAAGACATCTCCCATTACAATACACCTCCGATGCCAAGAAGTACGGCGGCCACGATGACAACACCCAAAAGCGTAACGAGCCCGTACGTTTGTACTTGACCGGTATTCGAATACTTCAACGAAAAGCCGCTTGCATACCCAGCTTCGCCAAGTAATCGCACAATGCCATCAATAATCCACCGGTCGATAAATTGCAGAAGCTCACCAAGATAATGGATCGGCAATACGATGACCACATTATAAATTTCGTCAAAGTAAAATTTGTGGTAACTGAGTTGATACAAGAAACCCATACGATCAGCCAACCGCTGCGCCCTACCTTCTTTGCCATACACATAAAAGGCAAGCCAGATACCAAGCAGTCCGATCACAGCAGATAAAGCCATCAATCCCCAATTGGCAGCAGGGTCAATGCCAATCGTTTGTGTCTGTTGCAAAAAGCGCGACAGCCATGGGCTAAATGGTGCGTTGATAAAGCCGGCTAATGTCGCCAAAATGGCAAGCACGATTAACGGCAACGTCATAGCAACGCCGCCTTCGTGCGGGTGTTTCTTGCCCTTGTACGTTCCTCCAAAGGCGAGAATATATACGCGAAAAATGTAAAAGGCGGTGAAAAATGCGGCTAAAAGGCCCATCGCCCATAACACATAATGTCCAGAAGAAAATGCTGCCGACAAGATAGCGTCTTTTGACCAAAAGCCTGCAAATGGCGGAATACCAGCCAAGGCAAGCGCACCGGCCAAAAACGTGATGTGTGTAATCGGCATCAATTTACGAAGCCCACCCATTTCCCGCAAGTCCTGCGTATCAACGGCATGAATAATACTACCTGCGGCAAGAAAGAGCAGCGCTTTGAAAAACGCATGTGTCATCAAATGAAACATACCTGACACATAGGCGCCAACACCAAGACCGATCATCATATAACCTAGCTGTGAAATGGTCGAGTAGGCGATGACGCGCTTGATGTCACGTTGTGTTAGCCCAATCGTGGCGGCAAGTAATGCGGTGATACCACCGATAATAGCCACCGTTTCACTTGCTGCAGGTGATGCGCCAAAAAGCGGAAACGTCCTTGCAACAAGATAAACCCCAGCTGCTACCATCGTTGCTGCGTGGATCAGGGCTGACACGGGAGTAGGGCCTTCCATCGCATCTGGCAACCAGACATGCAGTGGAAATTGCGCTGATTTGCCGACAGCTCCAACAAACACGAGAAGGGCTACCAGCGTAACAAAACCTGGGGCGCTCATGCCAAATACCGGCACATGTGTAAACCCAGCTAAGCCATGCACCGCAAACCAAGATCCTACTGGTGCTAGAGTTGACGAAGAAAATAAATCCTGAAAATTAAACGTACCTGATGCTAAGTAGATCAAGATAATCCCGATAAAGAGACCAACGTCACCGATCCGTGTGACGATAAACGCCTTTTTGGCTGCCGCGGCAGCTTCGGGTTTGAAGTACCAAAATCCAACCAACAGGTACGAACAGACACCGACCAATTCCCAAAAGATATAAAACTGCAAAAGGTTCGGTGAAATGACAAGACCTAACATCGAAAATACAAAGAGATTCAGATACTGATAAAACCGCGAAAAACGATCATCCCCATGCATGTAAGAACGCGAGAAAAGCAGGACTAGCGTACTTACTAAACTGACTACGACGAGCATCAATGCATTTAAGCTCGTCACCTGAAAACCCATCGTAATGGGATGCAGGCCAAATGGTAACCAGTTATACACGACAGCAGGAGATTGTCCGTGTACTGCCACATCGCCCATCACGAATAGCGACACGATAAAGCTGATCAGCACAGCGATCACTGACAAACCTGTGATCGAAGCTTCGCTAATTCGTCGGCCGGCGATCAGCAATAAAACGTACGCGGCTAACGGTAAAACGGGAACGAGCCACGCCAACTGAGTCATACGATCACCTTTCTGTACGTGTAAATTACCACTTCATGAGATTGACGTCTTTCACGTCAGCACTGTTTTTTGCTCGAAAGAAGGCCAGCAATATAGCTAAGCCTACAGCAACTTCTGCCGCGCCGATTACGATCGTAAACAAAGAGAACACCTGACCTGCGATATTCGGAGTTTGCAAGAAGTGGGAGAATGCGACGAGATTGATGTTAGCCGCATTGAGCATCAATTCAAGCGAAATTAAAACGATGATAATATTTCGTTTTGTCAAAGCGCCGAAAAGACCTATGCCAAACAAAATCGCTGCAAGCGTCAAAAACGGTTGTAACGCCATCTTTCACTCCTCCTCCTTTCGCGCAATAAGTACGGCGCCGACCAAAGCTGCCGTCAACAGAAGTGACACGAGTTCAAAAGGAATCATGTACGTGTGATACAACGCTTGAGCAATCAAGTTAACCGTAGGTTGTGTGAATGGCTCTATCGCATTTTGACTGACAGGCCATTGCACCGAACGCAGTACAATCACGATGATACCAACGAAAACCACGGTAAAGATCAAAGTCAACCAGGTTCGCGTTGGATGCGGTTGTGCTGTACGAGTCTCGTCACCGTTTTGCGTAAGCATCAGCGCAAACACCATCAAAATCGTGATTGCGCCAGCGTAGATCATAATTTGCACGATACCGACAAAATCTGCACCAAGCAAAATAAAAATCCCAGCTACGCCAAGAAACACACCGCCCAATGCCACAGCCATATGCATCAATTTATCCATCATAAGCACCGTAACGCCAGAGAGCAAAATGATGAGCGCGAGAACAAAAAAGGCGATATTCGCTCCCGTTATGGGAATGCCAAACAATTCGGGCATCAGTCAGAGGCCCCCTTATCGGCATCAGCGTGTGTCGAAGATGCAACCGCATCGGCTGCGAGCGCCGCTTGTTCTTTGGCCACTTGCATTTGTTTGTAACTGCCATGCTCTTTATGGTTTTCATACAACCACGCCATGTCCTTGTAAATACCATCGCGCGTATAAGAAGCTAGTTCAAACTGATCTGTCATGCGAATGGCTTCTGTCGGGCAGACTTCGCAACATAGATCACAAAGGATGCAAATTTCAAAGTTGATGTCATACGTTTCGATGCGCATCTTTTTGTTCTCATCGCGATAACCCGTTAAGGAAATACAATCCGTCGGACAGATGCGTGAACATTGATAACACACAATGCAAAGATCCGGAATGTATTCATGAACACCACGAAACCGTTCAGGCCACTTAGGTCGCTCTTCGGGGTATTGAAGGGTGATCTTTTTTTTCGGCAATTGACTGATGGTGACGCCAAGGCC
>JAKADA010000056.1 GCA_021820975.1 Bacillota bacterium | reverse complement strand
GCCCTGTCATCGCGTAAATTAAACCAAAAATTTTCAGTGACGCAGCTGTCAAAATGATAATGATCGTTGTCGTCGTTGGTTTAAGTTGCGGCAAAACAATTTTAAAGAATATCCGCCATACACCGGCGCCATCAATTCGTGCTGCCTCTTTAACGTCTTCTGGAATCGCCCGCAGACCCGCCAGATAAACAGCCATGGCAAAACCTGACATCTGCCAAACAGCGGCAAAGAGTACAGCCAGTAACGCTAAGGGGATACCAACCTGGATTTGTCCTAGATTAAAACTCGGTGCAATAACAGTACTTAAAAACCATTGCGGCAGGTTGTTTTTATTCCATCCAAACGCCTGAAGAATCAAATTGAGACCTGTTTTTGGATTGAGAATCCATGACCAAATAACACCTGTGACAACAAAAGATACAGCCATAGGAAAAATAAATACACTACGAAAAAACGATTCACCCTTAATCTTTTGATCGACCAAGATGGCCAAAACCATACCGACAATTAAACATAGTACGATGAATAACACCGTGAAAACGACGATATTTCGCAAGTCAGATTGAAAGCGATACGTGTTAAATATAGCAGCGTAGTTCATTAATCCTGCAAAGGAAAAGTCAGGCAATAGGCTGTTCCAATGAGTTAGGGACACATAAATAGTCCAACCAATAAAGCCATATACAAATACACCTAAGGCAACCAAGGATGGCACTAATGTTGCAATTGCAGAAAATTTATCCCAATGAAATTTACGCCGACGGACATTTGTAAAATCCATAAATTTCCTCCCATCGGATCAGTCCCATACTACAGGGACCCGAGTTATAGTTCTTGAATTGACCGCACACGGGTCCCCGCGATCTTAAAAAATTGTCTTATGACAAAGGATTCGTTTGAGCAGCACTCTCAAGGCCTGAAACAAACGTTGAGACATTATGATTCGTGACGAAAATCTCCATAGCGTTGTTAAAGGAGTTCGTAAATCCAGGATTGACTGCACCCTGACCAATTACGAGCACTAATTTATCGCGTTTGTAAGACTTCATCGCAGACTGTGAATAAGCATCATACTTCGCTGCAGCCGAATCAAGGCGAGGTGAGAACGTACCTTTTAAGGGGTTAAACGTATCTTGACCCTTCTTCGATCCCAAGACTTTTAAGAAGTCAATCGTTGGAGTTTTATCTTTTAGTTTAGATGGTAAACCAAATACGTCTGTCACAGCGGCAAAGACACCATGTGTGTTTGGCGTAGGTGCCCAGCCAAATCCTACATTGGGCTTGAGATGAAGGTCTGTCGTAAAGTAACCTTGTGCCCAGTCACCCATGACGTTCATGGCTGCTTTACCTTGAGCTACGAGTTGATCAGCTTGTTGCCAGTGCAGAGCCGAATAGTCCGAGTTGGTGTAAGTCATCATTCTGGCAAATGTTTGAGCTGCTGTTTTTACACCAGGGATATTCCAATTTGCTTTGCCCGTTAGCAATTGGTCGTATTTTGCTGTACCCACTGTCCCCAATAAAACATCACTAAAGAGCAAAGTAGCTTCCCAGTTACCATGGTTGGCTAAAGCAAGTGGTGTAATACCATGTTTTTTAAGTATGGCTGCATCATGGAAAAACGCCGGGAATGTTTTAGGTGCTGCAAGGTGATATTTCCTTAAAATAGAAGGGTTAAACCAAAGTACATTAGCCCTTTGCATATCAACAGGAACTGCATAGATATTGCCCTTGTACGTAATCAAATTAAGTAGGGATTTTGGAAATACTTTGTACCAGCCTTGTGATTTATAAAGACTATTGAGCGGTGTCATGTCACCAGCTTGAATCCATGATAAAAGTGATCCACCACCGCCATGCACTTGGAATGTTCCTGGCGGATTTCCAGCCTCCATGCGGCTAGCTAAAACAGCTTTGGCATTAGAACCTGCTCCTCCTGCCACAGCATCATTCGTTACTTTCATACCTTTGTATTCCCCGGTGTACACGTTAATCAGTGATTTCAAGGCTTTGCTACTCGCTACACCAGTCCACCAACTAAAAATTTGTAAATTACCTTTTGGACCAGTGGCAGCCATGGCTGGCAAAGCTGCTGACACCGTCATGGTAATTGCAACAAGTGCCGATGAGCCGATCGCAACTAAGCGACTATATTTCATCAATGAGGACCCCCTCCATGTTTTCAATTCCTAGTGCTAGCGCTTTCAGTTGGAAGACGCTTACTTTTAATTTATTTCATCACCAGGAACCTTGAGTCAAATAATAAACTATCTTGATTTAATTTGCAACATAACTTTAACCTTTCTATGTAAAAATAATAGGACGACCCGAATAAGGCCGACCTATTAATGTCATAAATCCTACTTTAGGATAGAGATAACTCAACGATGCGTTCTTTTAAGAAATCCGCCGAACGCCGTAATGCCGCAAATTCGTTCTCCGACAGTTGAATATCTACAATACTTTTGACACCTCCGCCACTTAGGATGGTCGGAAAACCAAGATATACGTCGCTGATCCCGTAATAGTCTTCAAGGTAGGTTGAAACATTCAAAATGCCATGTTCATTATCTAGGATAGAGGCACAGATACGATCAAGCGCTAGAGCTATGGCATATGCTGTAGATCCTTTGGCTTGAATGATCTGATATGCTGCATTGCGTGTCGAGGAAAACAATTCATCTTGCTCTTGATCAGACAATACGATAGGTGCTCCAACAATGTTCGTTCTACTCCATACAGGCAATTCACTATCACCATGTTCACCAATCACGTAACCATGTACGCTTTTTGGAGTCACTCCAGCTTTTTCGCCAATCAAATAGCGAAATCTGGCACTATCAAGAACTGTACCCGATCCAATAACACGTTTGTGTGATAAACCAGAAAGTTTCCATGCTGCATACGACAAAACATCCACAGGGTTGCTTGCCACAAGCAAGATAGGATTCGGATTATAACGTAGCACACCTTGCACAATATCTTTTAAAATACCGATGTTTCTTTTCAACAAGTCTTGGCGTGTTTCTCCGGGGCGTTGTGCAGCGCCAGCCGTGATAATAACAATATCTGCTTGTTCACAATCAGCATAATCACCCGCAAAAACTTTAGCACCACCAACAAATGGAGCACCATGGCTCATATCAAGGGCATCACCTTGCGCTTTTTCATGATTGGCATCAATCAAGACAATTTCATGGGCACGATCTCTCAATAGCAGGGTATAAGCGGTAGTCGCTCCAACCGCGCCTGATCCAACAACGACAATGCGCGTAGGCTTTGTACGGTAGGATGCTGGCATGTATACATCTCCTTTCTCACTCTAAAATCATATCATCATAACTCTTTCCCGCAGGTACCATAGGATATACGTTCACCTGATCCTGAACAGAAAAATCCATCACAACGGGACCATCATGAGCAAGTGCCTGCTTAATAACATCAGTTGCCTCTTTTGGCGTAGCTGCTTTAAGACCAAGAATTCCGTAGGCTTGTGCAAGTTTGGCAAAATCAGGTGATGAAATCTTACTTTGCGCATAACGTTTGTCATGAAATATTTCTTGCCACTGTCTCACCATACCAAGATACCCATTGTTCATAATAGCCATCTTAATGGGAAGTCGGTGGTCCACGATGGTTTGCAATTCTCGCAAATTCATCTGAAAACTACCATCACCACTAATGAGAATAATTGTACCATGCTGTTTTGCTAGTTGCGCACCTATCGCAGCAGGCAACCCAAAACCCATCGTACCAAGACCGCCAGATGAAACAAAATGCCGTGGTGTTTGATGTGGATAAAAACGAGCTGCAAAGATCTGGTGCTGTCCGACATCCGTCACAATAACAACATCTTCTTTTGTTGCTCTCGCTATTTCCTCTATAACATAAACAGGGTGTAACTTATTTGTAGGTTCGGGACGTGCCCATTTTGTTTTCCAAAGAGAAAGATCCTCGTGCCACGATGCTATATCTAGTTTCACAGCATGCTTATTTAAGCTATTTAGCGCAGCAAAAGCGTCTGCTATAACAGGAATATCAATAGGTACATTTTTACCGACTTCTGTACGATCCAAGTCAATCTGGATTTTTTTTGCGTGAGGCGCAAACGCACCTGGTTTGCCAATCACACGATCCGAAAAGCGAACGCCAATGGCAAGAAGCAAGTCACACTGTGATATCGCTTTGTTCGCTGCGTAGGTACCATGCATACCAGCCATCCCTAGATACAAACCATCTAATGCATCTACTGCACCAAGTCCCATCAGCGTACTTACGACAGGAATCTCCGTCTCCCGTACAAAGGAACGCAAAAGTTCACTTGCGCAAGCGGTAATAACACCACCGCCTGTCATCAGCAATGGACGTTTCGCTTCCTTTAACGCATCTGCAACCATTTGCATGATCTGTTTTTCAGGTTCTTTAACAAGCGTATATCCTCTTGGAGAAGGCACCTTCAGAGCATCGTTTTCTAAGGAAATTGTAGAACTTGACACATCCTTTGGAAGATCAATAAGAACCGGCCCTGGTCGTCCTGTCGTAGCAAGATAAAAAGCGTCAGCAATCACCTGGGGTAAATCACGCACATCGCGCACTTGATAATTGTGTTTTGTAATCGGCATAGTCAAGCCATACGTATCGACTTCCTGGAAAGCATCGCTTCCAATCTTCTTTCGTTCAACCTGTCCTGTTATCACGATCAATGGGGTAGAATCCATATACGCATCGGCGATACCAGTGATAAGATTACTAGCACCTGGCCCTGATGTGACGAGCACAACACCAGGACGTCCAGATACCCTAGCATAACCTTGTGCAGCGTGAATTGCGCCTTGTTCATGACGCGTCAATATATGAGCGATGGCATGGTTATAGAGCGCATCATAAATGGGCAAAACGGCACCGCCGGGGTAACCAAAAATCACGTTAACTCCAGCTTGATGCAAGAGATCACATAAAAGATCAGCACCAGATCTTGAACTCACGCTCATACCTCCATCTTCTCAACTAACTGTATTATAGTTCTAATAGTTATAATTGTCCCAAAACAAGACTATATATGACTACATCCAAAAAGATACTTTTAAACAGTCTTTTCATACTATTAAAATATACTATGTATGTCTTTTATCGTACCAAGCTTTGTGTTGTTTCCTCTTTCTTATAAAGTGCTGATAATCGCTCTGTTATGATAAGCGCCACAACTAGCATCACAGAGATCATCACAACAATCCCTCTCCAAGAATATGCGCTCCACAATTCGCCACCTGATGTTCCTCCGATACTCGAACCCGCATAATAAAAGAACAAATACAGCGCTGACGCTTGTGCTTTTTCAGATACCGCACGCCGACCCACCCAACTGCTTGCTAAGGAATGTGCTCCAAAGAAACCAAAAGTAAAAATGCCAATACCAACAATGACAAGCCACAAGGGCCAAAATTCCGTGATTAGTACTCCACATAGCATAATCACAATGGCAATCCACTGTACCTTTCGTCTACCAAAGCGATCGGCCAATCTTCCCATCCATGTTGAACTAAATGTACCCATAAGATAAATGATAAATATAAATCCAACGACTCCCTGATTCAAGTTATACGGCGCCGCCATTAAGCGATACCCAATGTAATTAAACAGCGTCACGAAACTACCCATTAGCATAAATCCAATGATAAAAAGGAACACCAATCCGCGATCGCGAAGATGGTGAAGTAAAGAAGAAAATAACGTGGATAACATAAGGGGTCGTCTCACGAAATTTCTCGAAGAAGGGAGAATCCAAACAAAAACAACACTACAAACCAAACTGATCACACCGATCATAAATATAGCAAAGCGCCAAGAAACCCATGACGTAAAAAGGCCGATAAGGATACGACCAGCCATGCCACCAATAGAATTTCCACTTATGTAGAGTCCCATCGCAACACCAAGGCTCTTTTTATCGACTTCTTCAGAAAGATAAGCCATAGCAATAGCAGGTAATCCTGCAAGTACAATCCCCTCGATGATTCGTAATGCGACGAGTATGCCGAAATTCGGGGACAGCGGGATAAGTAGGGCGATCAAAGACGTACCGACCATACTTACTATCATCATGGGTTTTCTCCCAAATGACTCGGACAACGATCCTGCTATAAGCATAAAAACGGCTAACGCTACCGTGGTTACCGACAACGATAGACTTGCAAACGTTGGCGAAATTCGAAACTCCCGAGAGAACATCGGCAAAAGGGGTTGTGTACAATACAAGTTAGCAAATGTTGCAAAGCCGCCAAGAAACAGCGCGAGATTGATGCGATGAAACGTCTTCGTTCCCTTTTGAACATAATGCATTTTCATTCCTTCTTCCTACTCTAGCTTCCTTCAGGAGCGACATACTGTCAAACCACAATAGATGCAGGAACCGCTTACAGTCGATCGCATATATACATTGTCATGATTTCGCAAAAAACATAGGCGCAGGTCTCAATAATCGAGAACCTGCGCCTATGAATGATAATCTATGGTGCCGAGGACGGGACTTGAACCCGTACGGTCATCTCTGACCAGCGGATTTTAAGTCCGCTGCGTCTGCCAATTCCGCCACCACGGCATACATTGGAGCGGAAGACGGGATTCGAACCCGCGACCCTCGCCTTGGCAAGGCGATGCTCTACCCCTGAGCCACTTCCGCAATCGTTTCATGGTGGCTCGGGACGGAATCGAACCGCCGACACGAGGATTTTCAGTCCTCTGCTCTACCGACTGAGCTACCGAGCCAAACAATTGCGCGACATGGAATAAGATACAACAACTTAATGCCAGTTGTCAACTGAGAATTTCTTTTGCTTGTTGTTTTGTTGCAAGTTCCTTCGCTTCGCCAGGTTCAAGCCACCAAATTCGTCGTTCGAGATCTGGATGGTTTTTCACTAATTCACGTAAAACCATCGGAGGTTCATGAATTTCCTCACGTGTCATTTTAAAGGCTCCCCAATGAATCGGAAGCATATAGCTAGCCTCGATATCGACAAAAGCCTGTAATGCATCTTCTGGCGACATATGCATCATATGAAACCACTCTCTTGGTTCGTAGGCTCCGATAGGAATCAACGCAACATCAGGCCGCGTATTTTGCATGCCTCTCGTAAAATCATTTCGATATCCTGTATCGCCAGCAAACCAAAAGCTATGGTCAGGTCCTTTGACAAACAAGCCTGATGATAAGCGATAACGTTCAAGCCAGCGCTTACCGCGATGATTAACTGGCGTCAAGCTAAACGAGAACGAATCGATAAGTAATGTCTCATCGAAAGACATTTCGTGAATTTCTGTGAATCCGAGATCGGATAACAAGGAAAGGTGACCATGAGGGCATATCACGCGTGCCTTACTCTTTTTCGCAATCTTACGCAAAGTAGGCCGATCTAAATGATCCCAATGGGCATGAGATAACAAGACGAAATCTATGTTTGCCAAATCTTCTGGATCGTACCCCGCCCTGCGTTTTCTTCGTACCACAAGCGCTCGATTTGACACAATAGGATCCGTAATAAAACGCGCATTATGCATTTCTACGAGCACTGTAGAATGCCCCAAAAACTTATACCGGATCACCCGACTCAACTCCTAGCCGTTAAACTAAGCTATTTATAACATGTGCAACCATGGTACCTGTGATACAAAAACGTGTCAATCAAGTTTTTACCAAAAACAAACTGGGATTAAAGGAGAACCCTTTAATCCCAGAAACTTATCTTATGGCGGAGCTGACGGGATTCGAACCCGCGGTCTCCTGCGTGACAGGCAGGCATGTTAGGCCACTACACCACAGCTCCAAGTAATCACGGTGGAAAATAAGCATTCAAAGCGCTTAGCGTTGACAGCTATTTCGCACAGGTTTGTTTCCAACGACGTTTAGAATATCATGATACCTTACGCATGTCAACATGGCGATTATTGGATACGACTGATACGACGCTGTCCCGACAGAGAGCGACATCCACAAGCAGGCTCTCCATATATGGTCCCATTGGTTGTATTGGGCGACGTCCTTCCCGGAGAAACATCAGACGCTCGCGCATCTGATCGTATCGAACGATATCACCTCGGAGAGCCATCAGACTGCTCACCTTACATTCGCGAAAATCAGAAAACTTCTGGAACGAAGCAGGAAAAGTGGTTCCATGCGCGATGCTCCACGGGACTTCATCGCTGCCCTGATGAGGGGATTGGCGGAAGCGACGATTGACTTCATGATCCATGACCCGGATAAGGAGATTCTTAGTAAAAATTCCCGAACGGACGTCATGACATCGATACGATCAAACGGATATAGATGTGTATTTCGAAGCTGAATTAGCACTGTGGAAAGGCAACCATATTGAATCGTTCTCGACACAGAGTATTATACCAACGCCACTGCATAATCTAGGTATGCTTTTATCACACCCAAGAGCGCTACGACCACACCGGACAAAGAAATCAGCAACGAAAATACCATGCCCCTCACCTCCGTTCCGTTTCCGGCTTAGGAGGAAAGGAGGAAGTATCCTTCCGATTGCAAGTATACCAAAAACGCGACAGACTCGTAGATTTCGAAGATTAGGCACACTTTAGACCTTGACTTCCTCCTCCGCGTTTACGCGGAGGATTCCTTCCTGCCATCAGAAGCCTTATTGCACTTCTTAGATTGGTCCCACTCTTTTGGGTTAGAACCAACTTGTCTGCGTCGCTACGCAGGCAAACAGGCGATCCGGGTCAGTCCGACCCGTAATACATTCATAGCGCCTACGGTATCCGCATTGGCGTGATAACCACATTTTGTACAGGTGAAGTCAGCTTGTGAGATACGATTCTC
>JAKADA010000005.1 GCA_021820975.1 Bacillota bacterium | reverse complement strand
CGGCGGTCTTCATGTCTGTGGCACTTTCCTTAAGATCACTCTCACTGGGGGTTACCCAGCACCCTGCCCTGAGGAGCTCGGACTTTCCTCCCGCACGGCCTTTCGGCACTGTGCCGGCGACTGCCTCACTCACTTTTGCGACTACCTATACTATCATGAGAAAGGTATTATGGCAATAGGGCAAAGTACTTTTGTAATATGCTTAGTAGAGGTGAACTTTTGCCACCCTTTATGCGTCCTTAAGTAGCAGGTAAGGAATACTTCATAAAATGAGGTGCTGTATAATGAGTTGGGATAGCAATCTGTACATGACGTTAGAACACTGGCATGGAAAAAGCGCACTATTTGATACGCTGATGATTCATATTGCCAATGACGGATTATACTTATACGCTATATTTTTACTGATCATCTGGTTTATCGGTCGACAGACAGACAATCGACAACGCTTCCGTGAGGCAGCACTCTCTGCAGTGATAGCTGGTGTTATTGGGCTTATTATCAATATCATTATTTCGCATATCTGGTTTCGAACAAGACCTTTTGTTGCACTACATACGACACCCCTGATTCATCATGCAGCTGATGCATCGTTTCCGAGTGATCATACGACAGGATCGATGGGTTTAGCAGCTGGCGCTTTCGTCTATGACCGAAAAATCGGTGTTTTCTTTGGCGTATTCTCACTTTTAATCGGTTTCGCAAGAGTCTATGTTGGTGTTCATTATCCAACAGACGTATTGGCAGGATGGGTTATTGGTATCTTATGTGGCTATGCTGTTTTAGCAAATCAACGTTACGTGAAACCTTTTATTTTAACCTTAATCAACATATGGGAACAAATAGAACGCCGCATCAGACATTCTGGTGCGTGACACTGTATGAAGGAGGAAACGGGAAATTGCAAAGCGAAGATGATTCTCTTGCAAGTCTCGTTCGCCTTGCCAAAGTAGGCGATGAAGGCGCCCTAACGAAGCTTATCTTGCGCTACCATCGACATGTTTATCAAACGGCCTATGCCATCGTACGATCACGACTAGATGCTGAAGAAATTACACAGGACACTTTCATCCGTATGTATCGAAAAGTAAGTACACTAGAAGATGAACATGCTTTTCATGCCTGGCTGACGACGACGACAACGCGCCTGGCAATCGACCATGCTAGACGTAACAAAAAGCATTACAATCTGCCATTGGATGAGACTAAAGATCTGCTCATGGCTAACCATACCGATCTATCATCGCATGCTATGCTGACAGAAGCACTTGATCAGTTAACCCCACAACACCGTGCCATTTTACTTTTGCGTGAACGTGACGGCTATGAGTATATGGAAATTGCAGCGATTCTAAAAATCCCCATAGGAACCGTTAAGTCTCGTTTAGCCAACGCAAAAAAAGCCTTGCGATTACGGGTTGAGAGAGATGGTGATACCAATGAATGACCATCAAAAGGAAGCTTTACTTAGCGCCTTGGTAGAAGAACCTGCTCCGGATTTCCAAGCACGCCTTCTTAGCCGTACACGTTCGATCATTCTACGCAGGAAACGGTTACGCAGTCGGCTTATGATTGCGGTAACGTCGACAGGTTTTTTCTTGCCTCTTATCTTGTTGTTTTTATCGCCCGCGACATGGCTTTTAACGGTTGCACTCAACCTTATGCAAGCCATGCAAAATGTTATTGTGTACAGTAGTGGATGGCATGGTCAAATCATGACTGCTTCAACTTTTTTATCCGTGTTTTTAGTTAGCGTTGCAATATGGCTTCTTATCATAAGCACACGATTTGTACGGACAGGTGGGTGATTACGAATTGAAATGGAACAAATCGATCGTTTCTATCCTTATCGCTCTCTTGTTCGTGAGCTTTATCGTTTTACCACATGCCCTAGCCGCAACAACAATCCCTAAGCAAACTATTATCGTATTTTCAAAGGAAAATGTAGACACGATCGTGGCAGTCGATCGCCCTGTGATCGTCAGAGGTACAGTGAGTAATTCCATCATCGCCATCGGTCAGGATGTAACGCTTGCGGATGGATCTCACACCGGTTTCATTCTTGCTATCGGCGGACAGGTGCATCAAAGTGCAACAGCAGAAGTTACAGAAGGCATCCTGGAAGTAGGAACAGACCACTCTATCACCATGATTCTTGCGTTAGCAGCGTTGCTAAGCCTATTTCTTTATGCAAGCCATGCTCTGTTATCTGCTCTGCTGATGTTGGTTCTACTCTTTGGTGGTTGGCTCATCATCAAGCGCGATGAAACCATAAGTGACCAAATCAGTGAACATTATGCTCGTATGGCCTTGACCGGTTTTATCATGACAGTCATTCTTGCATTGCTGGTTGGTGCAAGCATACTCACACCGCTTCTCTTGCCTGTATCAGCCATTTTTCTTGTTTTGTACCTTGTTTCGGGAACGATCGGTCTTATATTTGTATCGAATAAGCTCGGTCGAACGATTCTGCGTGCCATGATCCCATCTACTCATTTTGCACCGTTTGTTATGGGATCGCTTGGTATACTGCTGCTCACGAATATCCCCTTCATCGGCATATTGTTGTTTATCTTGTTATGGTTTATCAGTCTTGGTGCATTATGGACTACCTTATGGCACAAAAAATAGTGTATAGTGCATCATACTCTTCTTGTAACACCTGTAATCCTTTTGCTCCGCTGTTTTCACGCGACACTTTTTTAAGAATTTCCGCGCGCTTTTTCATCTCGTCTTTGATCGCTTTCAGTAACCATGGTGAACGTTCCTTGAGACCCATCTCACCGCAAGCCAGTTGCATCTTTTCCTGTACTGATAAGCGATCATAGGCTTCTCGAATAAGAGGAGCCAAGGAACTCATTTGCTTACGCAGTACATCATCTTGTGCGACGAGGCGCAAACATTCATAAATAATACCATTTTCCTCAATTCGTTGATCGAATTGAATCGTATACCCTAACTGCGGTGCTCCATAGCGTAATAACCCCCCCAAGGAAAGAGGTTGTAAGACCAACGCGTTAGACCCTGATGACAAGACATTTTGCGCGTGTTCACTCGTAAGAATATCCCATATGGTAGCACCTCCCATACCAGCTATAACAAACGTATCCACCTCACCTGGATGAATCGGATGCAATCCATTACCTAACAACACGCGAATGCGATCTGCTAAGCCAGCCTGACGTACAGCTTGTGATGCACTCGCAAACGGACCATTAGTCACTTCTACTACGATCGCTCTTTGCGCTTTCTCTTGTGTGATAAGGTGAATCGGTACTTTAGCATGATCAGCACCAATATCAGCCATGGTGCCAACATGACCAACCAGGTTAGCCACATTTTCTAAACGATTGCCAAGTTTCATTCTGATAAACTCCTTTAAAAAGAGCCGATCCAAAGTGGGATCGGCTCATAAGAAACACTTCGTTTATTCTAAAAAGTCTTTTAGCCGTTTACTGCGACTTGGATGACGAAGTTTGCGAAGAGCTTTAGCTTCAATTTGACGAATTCGTTCTCTTGTTACACCAAAGACCTTACCTACCTCTTCAAGCGTCCGTGTTCTTCCGTCATCAAGTCCAAACCGCAATCGAAGCACATTTTCCTCGCGCTCTGTCAACGTATCCAAAACATCTTCTAACTGTTCTTTTAAAAGTTCATATGCAGCAGCGTCTGCTGGTGCAAGCGCGTCATCATCCGGAATAAAATCACCGAGGTGCGAATCATCTTCCTCACCGATAGGCGTTTCTAATGAGACGGGTTCTTGCGCGATTTTTTGAATTTCACGAACCTTTTCCGGGCTCATATCCATTTCCGTTGCAATCTCTTCAGCACTTGGTTCACGACCAAGTTCTTGCAATAATTGACGTGAAATACGAATTAACTTATTGATCGTTTCAACCATATGCACAGGTATGCGAATCGTTCTCGCTTGGTCAGCAATAGCACGTGTTATCGCTTGACGAATCCACCATGTGGCATAAGTACTAAATTTATAGCCTTTACGATAGTCAAACTTTTCGACCGCTTTGATAAGACCCATGTTGCCCTCTTGAATCAAATCAAGAAATAGCATACCGCGGCCTACATACCGCTTTGCGATGCTCACAACAAGACGTAAATTAGCCTCAGCAAGCCTGCGTTTGGCTTCTTCGTCCCCTTTTTCGATACGCTTGGCAAGTTCAATTTCTTCCTCTGCAGAAAGCAAAGGAACACGGCCAATCTCTTTTAGATACATCCGAACAGGATCATTGATTTTTATACCCGGTGGAACGCTCAAATCATTTAAGTCAAACTCTTCTTCTGCATGTACATCTTCTTCATGCAATTCCGGATCTGCGGAATCCTCGTCGCTATCTTCATCTTCCGTATCTTCATCGGCTTCATTGACCACTTCAATACCAAGGTCGGTCAATTGTTCAAAGAATTCTTCGATCTGCTCGCTGTCTTGATCAAACGCAGACATGCGATTCATGATCTCTGTATAGGTGAGAACGCCGCGCTTTTTACCGGAGGACAAAAGGTGTTGGCGCACATCCTCTAACGTCGTTTCAATTGGCGCACCGTCTTTGAGCTCTTTGCTCATCCTCCGCCCTCCCTTCAATCCTACAAACCTGTTTCATTCTGTTTCGTGTCCATACCTTGTAGCGATCGCTGCAAGCGGCGAAACTCCGCCTCTTTTTCCCGCATCATTACATAATCTCCCCGAATGCCAGCTTCTTTCATATCCGCCGCAACACGTGACAAATTTTGTTCGATCCGAAAATCAATCACGCACTGTATATAATCGTGAATCAGCTTGGCGTCAGGAACAGTTTCTCCCATTGATTGCATCAGAGCGTGCTGCAAAAGCCCTGTTGCAAAGTTGCGCACATCGGAATCATCGATGGTGCTCAAAAACAATTCTGGATCAGCCACTGTATGATCCGCATAATACCCATAAAGGTAAGCTTGTAATGCACTGTGCATCGGTGAAGAAAAATCCCCTAGAAGCTCCTCTTGCACTTGTCTTGCGACCTCGGCATGCATTAACATATACATAAGCAATTGTTGTGCAGCGACGTCATGCTTGGCTGGCAGGGGTGCGGGTGCCGCTCTGGAACCGTGTTCGTTATCTCTGCGTTTATCTTTGAACGTTGTTGACTGTGATAGGCCGATACGGCGCTCACGAGTCCGCATCTGCCGCTCTAAGTCTTCACGCAAAGCCGACAATGCCATACCATACGTTTGACTTAGCCATTGCAAAGCAGATTCACGTTCAATGGAACTTTCTTCTTGTGCTACGATCTCCATTGCATCACGCAAATATCCAATACGATCACCCGTTAGATGGTCTGGGTGCTGATGCGTTAGATATTGCAACTGATAAAACAGGGCACTTATTGCCTTGCCGAGAACTTCGGTGACGAAAACAGCATCCCCTTTATCATGCATATACTCATCCGGGTCCGCGCCTGCTGGTAAGGTGGCTACGCGAGCAACCACACCTGCATCGCGTAAAATATCGATGCTTTTTCTTGAAGCTGCCATGCCAGCAGCATCAGCATCGTACAATAGGATAACTTCTTCGGCAGTGCGACGCATAAGTCCTGCTTGTTCAGGCGTAAGTGCCGTACCGAGCGTTGCAACAACGTTCGTGACACCATGTTGGTGCATGGCTATAGCATCCATATACCCTTCAAGCAGGATGACCTGTCCTGACTTTTTTATCGCAGCCCTAGCTTTATGGTACCCATATAGCATATGGCCTTTGTGAAACAGCAATGTATCTGGGCTGTTAAGATACTTTGGTTTTTCGTTTTTCAGTGTTCGTGCGCCAAAAGCAACAGGTTTGCCGTGTAGATCCCAGATCGGGAACATAACGCGCCCGCGAAAACGATCAATCATTTCACCTTGGTCAGTCACAACACCAAGACCGGCATCTAAGATAATCTCTTTCGGTATGCCACGACGAGTTAAAAAATCAATCAGCGTTCTCTTTCGACCAAGATCAGGAGCATAACCAAGACCAAATTGCACGATCGTCTGCTTTGTAACACCCCGATTAAATAAATAAGAAAGCCCTTGCGCACCCACCCCATGATTCATTAAAATATGGTTATAAAACTTTGCTGCCAGATCGACCGCCTGATACATTGCCGCCTTTTGCTTTTCGTTCTCATTGCTTTGCTCAGTACCTTCAATGATTGGCATAGGCAAGGAAGCGCGCTCAGCCAGACGCTGTACGGCCGTAACAAACGGGATCTGTTCCATTTCCATAAGGAAAGTAATAACCGTCCCACCAGCACCGCAACCAAAGCAGTGGTAAAACCCCTTACTCGGGGTTACATGAAAAGACGGCGACTTTTCAGAATGAAAAGGGCACAAACCCACTAAAGAATGTCCGGTTCGTTTGAGCTTTACGTATTCAGAGACGACATCTACGATGTCAATCTTCTCACGTAATAAGGCAATGAATTCTTCCGAAACGCGCATGCTCATAGGACCCAATCCCTCCAAGCACGCGACAAATGACACCGTGGCCTCATTTGTTTTTTTTCATTGCTAACTTTATTCGCCAAGATTCAACACTTTCCTGCCGAATCATGCAGAAAAATTCTCCTTTGCTACTACCCGATGCAAAACCGATCGCTTTGAATAGTCTGTCTCTTCTATGCTTTATCTAAACGTATCGATCTAATTCTCCTTGTCATAACCCCCTCTCTATAGATGTACGCAACACAGCAAAAATAATCCTTCCACGAATACAGATCCTTATGCATTTTTTTGAAATTATACTGACGCCAGGCCACGTGGCCTATTTTTTCGCTATTGTAGCTGAGACATAATCAAGTATCAGGTTGGCCGTTTCCTCCACAGCACGGCGAGACACATCAATGACTGGACATAACAGATCGGTCATGATACGCCTAGCGTATAAGAGTTCCATTTCAATGCGTTCCTTAGAGGCATACATAGCCTCAAGATCGAGGCCAAGGACCCTAACTCGTTCTTGACGGATGTTATTAAGATCTTGTGGGCTAATGGTGAGACCGATCACGCGCCCTTTCGGCAATTCAAAAAGTTCGTCAGGCGGCGATACTTCTGGTACAAGTGGAACGTTAGCCACACGGAGTCCTTTATGCGCCAAATACATACTAAGTGGCGTTTTTGAGGTGCGTGAAACGCCGACAAGGACAACATCCGCTCTCTTTAACGCATGTGGATCCTTGCCATCATCTGCGGCGACAGCAAACTCAATAGCATCGACTCGCAAAAAATAGTCCTCATCCAATTGATGCACAAGACCGGGACGAAGCTTCGGTTGCATATGAAAAACATCTTCTAGAGCCTGCATCATCGGCCCCATAATATCCACAATGCGTACCCCAGTAAGTTCCGCATGTTCCTTTAATGCTTCTCGTAACTGCGGCAATATAAGTGTATACGCAATTAGCCCTTGATCTTTCTGTGCTTTTAGCACCACTTCCCGCAACGTAGCTTCATCATTCACATAAGAAATCTTTCTCACTTCAAAACGCGCATAGTCATATTGACTAGCGGCGGCACGTACAACAAACTCTGCTGTCTCACCTACTGAATCAGACAATACATAAACAACTGATGACGACCTTTCCATGACCTGAGCCTCCCAGCACAGCACGCTGATGATTGAAGAAAAGTGATGCCCCTGATACAATCAAAGAAACAAGCTAAAGAAAGGCAGGAACTCTTTTGCATACGCTGTTGCATGTTGTCATGGCGTTAGTCCTACTTATCGGTTGCGGTATAGTGACTCGTCGCTTTTTTAGTTTTCAATTAGGTATTCCATTCGCTTTTGATCGCACCCTGTGGAGAAGCCGTTATTTTTGGCTAGGTCTAGGGGTTGCTCTCGTTTTTTTATGGTCAGATTTCCGTTTTGAACGTTATTTTTCGTTAGCAGCGCAAAATATTTTATAAATAAAAACGTTCTAAAGAGTCAATGACACGCCTTGACTTTAATCGAATACCAGCACGATCATCAAGCTCTTGTGACAGGGCGGCAGCTATAGTTTTAGAAACCGCTCTGTCAAGCGACGATGACAGATAGTCATCTAAGGTACCTCTATTTGTTTGAGCAAGATTGTGTGCGACACCTGCTTGAACTACCGTATCCCAAGCAAAAGGATCATCGCCTAACCCAAGATTATGCAACATCCACAACTGTAAAAAACTAAATGGCCTCCAAGGGTCATCACTTTTTTCCATATAAGCAAACGAACCCGTAAACACAGTATATAAGTCTCTTTGATCGACATCCACTTGCGGCAACCTTAGGACGAGTTCACACATCGCTTGTGCATAGGCCAAAAGGACAACGTCAGCTTTTATGCGATCATAGCTCGTGATTATTTGCCCTTGCACCACTTCTTGAAGACCTCGTTCAGGCTTCGTAAAAAGCACACTGGAGCGCACAAGCGGTTGACAAACTGCGTACAGTGGGTGTTGCAATTTTTGCGCTGAAAAAGCAACGGCATTGTGCACTCCAACATGGACGGTCAGTAACGTAACCATGCGGTGGTTCTCACCAAATGGCCGAGTTTGAAGCACTAACGTTTCCAACTGCTTAGTCTGCATACCCGCTTTCCCCCGGTGATGCCGTGTCTTGTATCGTCGATTCTATTGCCCCTTCGCTTACCGCAAGATGCTCTTTGTACAGCAGGTAGGCGTCGATTTCTCCCGTCAACATAAAATACCTCCACAGGAAATCTCGCATCGCAATCAGTCCTTTCTGTACTAACCAGCGTATCTAGCATGCCAAGGAGAGGCCAACTACTATACTAGGAATTTTCTGGACGTTTAATCACGGTCATAGCCAAAAGATCTCAGGAGATTTTCACGATTGCGCCAATCTTTTTTCACTTTGACCCATAATTCTAAAAAGACTTTAGTGTCAAAAATCGCTTCGATGTCACGCCTCGCTAGCGTCCCGACTTTTTTTAGCATTTCGCCGCCTTTTCCGATTAAAATCGCTTTTTGCGACTCACGCTCAGTATAAATCACAGCGTGTATATGAAGCGTATTTTGGTCCTCTCTTTTTTCCATATGCTCAATAAAAACCGCTACAGAGTGTGGCACCTCTTCGCGCGTCAAACGCAATACTTTTTCACGAATAAATTCACTCATCACAAATTGTTCAGGATGATCAGTAATCATATCATCCGGGTAATACTGTGGTCCTTCTGCCATCAAGGAAAATACCGTATCTAATAAGACGTTCACCTGATCGCCCGTTTTTGCCGAAAGTGGAATGAGCGCATGAAACGTAAACTTTTCCTTGTAGCGGTCAATCAACCTCAAAATATTTTGCTTATCGACAGCATCCACTTTATTAATGACGAGAATCACCGGATTAGCGGAAGCCTTTAACCGCACAAGAATTTCATCGTCTTTTGTACTATCAACATGTGTCGCATCGATGACAAAGAGGATAGCATCCACTTCACGAATGGAATTTTCGGCAATATCTACCATATACTCACCTAGGCGATGTTTAGGCGTATGCAATCCTGGCGTATCCAAAAAGACAATTTGCCCAGCACTGTTCGTAAGTACACCACGAATTCGTGTCCTTGTCGTTTGTGGCTTACTAGACATGATGGCAATTTTTTGACCGATGATGCGATTTAGCAAGGTGGATTTACCCACATTGGGCTGTCCAACAATAGCGACAAAACCTGATTTTTTCATAAATGACCGCCTTTTCTTAGATCCAAATGAATTTGCATAGCATGCGCGACTACAGCAAGTAAAAGACACAAAAAACCAAATAACAAAACACCAAGAAATGGCGGAGCGATCAGAGTCGTAAACGGTCGCCACTGGATCGGAAATACCTTGTTATAAAACACCAAGTAAGCCACAAGAAGGGCATTGGCTGCCGCAACAAATACGGATGCCGCTGCAACATCCTTTGCTATTTTTGCCCTTTCATGAAAATCCCGGCTAAAAAGGTCAATAGCTGACTCGATAGCTGTATTGACCAACTCTAACGTAATTACTAAAGCGACGGAAAAAAACAGAGCAATGGTCTCAAATACACTAACGCGAACAAAAACACAAGCTAAACCAACGATAAAGGCCGCGAAAAAATGTATACGCATATTACGTTGCGTCAAAAGTGCGTGCGCCATGCCTTGGATCGCAAAGTGAAAACTGCGAATCAATGGACGCATCGGTTAACGAGTATAGCCTAAAGACGTCAAAATATCTTCTTGTAACGAAAACATCGTATGTTCATCGTCTTTATTTTGATGATCGTATCCAAGCAAATGCAACATGCCATGTGCCGTAAGAAAAGCCAACTCACGTGTGTGACTATGCCCATAGTCAAGCGCTTGTTCACACAAGCGCGGCCAACTAATAATGATGTCGCCAAGTTGTTGTGGCTCATCATCTGCCACTTCTACATCTTGCTCTTCACCTTCTAAAAGAGCAAATGACAAAACATCCGTCGCCTCATCAAGTGATCGGTACTCATGATTAAGCGCACGAATTGCCTCATTATCGACAAAAGCCACAGAGACTTCCGAAAGTGCGAGATTTTCATTTTGTGCCACGGCTTCGCAGACTTTCTCGACGACAACCGTGATCGTTTCTTGCGTCATGGGCGTCACGGAATCAATCTCAAAAAGGACCCCAACTACAATATCTGGCAAAAGATCTACCCCCTTAGCTATTTGGCCTTACCAGCCGTAATTTTCGCAGGGTCAGGATATTCAATTCGTTCATGATAGATGCCTTGCAATGTCCGCATAAAAGCATCAACCATTTTATTCAAATCTTGTAACGTGATATCGCACTGATCCAGTTGTCCATCTTGCAAGCGATCTTTAATAATTTTCCGAATCATAGTTTCAATGCGTGGTGGTGTAGGTTTACCCATTGAGCGAACGGATGCTTCTACCGCATCACACATCATGACAATGGCCGATTCTTTTGAATGCGGTTTAGGCCCCGGATAACGATATTGATCGACTTCTGGTACGTGATGTTCGTCCTCCTTGATGGCCTTATTATAAAAATACCACAATACGGTGGTTCCATGATGCTGTGCACAAATATCACGTATCGGCTCAGGTAGATTGTACTCTCTAAGCATCTCGAGTCCATCGGTGACATGAGATGTCAAGATAAGATGAGATAGAGCTGGAGCGACCTTGTCATGGGGATTATCACCCACCATTTGATTTTCGATAAAAAACATCGGCCTTTTAATTTTACCGACATCATGGTACAAAGCACCGACGCGACAAATGAGGGGATCAGCACCAATCGTCTCAGCTGCAGCTTCCGCAAGATTACCTACAATTAGGCTGTGATGGTACGTACCTGGAGCTTCAAGCAAAAGTTTTCGCAATAAGGGATGGTTAGGATTAGCCAATTCCAAAAGTCCCATGTGGGTAATTACACCAAATGTAGTTTCAAGGTAGGGCAAAAGACCGATGGTAAGTATAGCAGATAGGAGACCTCCTATAATCCCATAGATAAATTCCATTACAACTGTAGATAGTATAAGCGTTCCGGGTCCGAGAACAAGATGCATAATAGCGATACTGATGATATTAAAAATAGCGGCCAAGGATCCCGCTCTCATGAACACGCGCCGATGGTGCACACGCTTCATGGCCATCGTCGCACCCAATGCACCAGCTAATTCAACAAAAAAATGCGTAAAATCAAAGCCGAATGCAGCACTCGTAAGCACCGCAAGTAACACGGATGTGAGCATAGCGAGCGATGTTCCAAAAAACAACGATATCATCATGCTGCCCATCGCAACGGGTATCGCGTATGAGACAGCGGCAGGTAACCCCATATCCACAGCAGCTCGTGTGATCCGAATCAACACGGCCACGAGAACGATAAGCCCCGCGTACAATAAGAGACGCACATTATCCTTCGCTAAACGAATGCGTCTTGTCTGAATAAACACACCTGTAGCAAGGACAAGTACCATGACAAAGAGTAAAAATCCCACATAAATGCTATAATCCGGTTGACTTTTAAGCAGCTTTAAATCTTTAAGTTGATTCATGATCGACGGAGTTACCAATTGGCCTCTACGCACAATAATGTCCCCACGATTGATCCAAACATCAGGCACACTACGTTCTGCCGCAAGACGCGCCTCTTGCGTCAATTGCCCATCATAAACCAAATTGGGGTGAAGTACAGAAAGCACGAGCTGCCCAATGCTCAGTCTCGTAGTCTTATCCACATCAAGAGAAACGAGTTGTTGATCCACCATCATCGTCGCTCGCGTTTGATCAGCCGTGGAATAAGGCCCTTGCAAAATACCTTGTGCAATTTGTATGGCATTATTATTAACCAAAGCAAACTGACTGTTCGTCATCGTTAATAGCGATTCAAGAGCAGCATTGCTTAAGCTTGGTGGACTTGCCGCCCGCAAAAGCTTCAAGTTTTTACTTTTATCTTTGGCAGGTTTAGCTCGCAAAATAGCCGCTTGATTGAAAACTTGATCAAGTTGCCGCAAAGCGGTACGTTCTACAGCCGGATTAATATCGTAACGCGGCGCAACGCTTTGTGCAGCTAGAACCCTAGCTTTTGCTGATGCTGTTGTATTAACAGCAGCGATAGGGGCTGTGATTAAAACTTGGCTAACTTGTCCGACGACAAGGTCGTAACGGACAGGTAAGACTGTCCCAATCAGTACAAAGTACAATACAAGCCCCAACAAAGCGTAAATCCCCAAGCGATAGCGGGGACTTGTACGCAACTCATATTTTTCTACAAATGTCTCAAAGGATGACTGACGTCGTCTCATGCCTTATCCCCGCGATTCTTCATCGTTTGCGTAGGCGCGAATAACACGTTGCACCAACGGATGGCGAACTACATCGAAATCTTCCAGATAGACAAACGTGATACCATCAATTCCAGCTAAAACTCTTGTCGCTTCACGTAACCCAGAGCGCTTCCCTATCGGCAAATCTATTTGCGTAACATCGCCAGTAATAACCATGCGGGAACCAAAACCAAGTCGCGTCAAAAACATTTTCATTTGCAACGGTGTTGTATTTTGTGCCTCATCTAAAATAACAAACGCATCATCCAACGTGCGACCTCGCATATACGCGAGCGGCGCTACTTCTACAATACCACGCTCCATCGAACGAGCCAATTGTTCAGGTCCCATAACATCATGCAACGCATCGTACAGAGGACGCAAATAAGGATCCACTTTTTCCTGTAAGTCGCCCGGTAAAAAACCTAAGTTTTCACCCGCTTCTACAGCAGGACGCGTAAGCACAATACGCTTAACATCTCCGCGTTTTAAGGCAAGGTACGCCATCACAACCGCGAGATAGGTCTTACCCGTCCCTGCAGGACCAACCCCAAAAACAATATCATGTTTTTTTAGCGCATCGACATAGCGTTTTTGCCCGATTGTCTTAACCTTGATACTTTTTCCTTTGATCGTTGTCGCAAGTTCCTCAGAAAATAAAGCCAACATCTCATCGAGTTCGCCCTGCTCCTCAAGAGCTAAAGCATAAGCAATATCGCGTTCGGTAAGCACATGACCTTTTCTGACCAATTGAGTTAGCACGTTGACTACACTTTCTACGCGTACTACGTCGTGTTCCTCGCCTTTGATACCGAGTTCATTGCCACGATTGATCAAATGACATGCAAAAGCTTTATCTAGCATGTTCAAGTGCGCATCTTGTGGTCCAAACACTGCCCGCGCCTCTTCGTTGTCGCGTAACACCATCTTGCGCGAAACCGTGTCGCTCTCGCTCAAAAAGGTCCAACTCCTCAAGTTTAATGCAAGCCAATAGGCGATGGTGCCACGATCGGCTGAATTCGCCCAATATTCTCCAAAATTTCAGTCCAAATGGTTATGTATAGCTTACCATGCTCGAGTTTACTCTGTAAAACACTTTGCCGAACAATTTTCGCTTCCGTGTCAGCATGGGCTAAAACATCAGAGGCAACCAAGTGCAGCGCTTTTGTCCTAAGTTGTGCTTCTGTCGCTTGTTCTTTTTGAATACGCGTTTCAAATACCGTATCATGTTGCCAAATGAACGGCAAGGTATAGCCAAAAATCTTGATCGGGCGATCGACACTTTGCACCGTCTCTTGTTGAAACGGGGGATGCGAAAAGCCCCATATTTGAATGGGAATGCCTGCTAAAAGCAAATAATCATGTGTTACCTTCTGTCCAGTGATCGTATCGATCTCTGTAGAAACAGGCATCTGCACTGTGCTTCTATACCAGACAAATCCATGAACCAAACCTGAAGCTGTCACCGTTCGCCCATCTTCTAGCCTCCCGCTAATCAGTGTCGTACCAGGCATCACATATTGCCCTGGTTTCACAACGGCCTGCCCAGAGTCAGCAAGCACGCTTGCAACGACACCGGACATTTTGGCGACGATATCTTGTGGACTTTTTTTAACAGGGTTTGTTGGTAATACCTTGGGAATAATCTTGACATAAATCGTTGTCCCCTGAACGCGGACACCTACCCATGAGATGGATGGTAATTGGTCAAGCAGCGCTAATTGAATAGCATCTTGGTCCAATACACGATAAATAAAGCTGCCCTGATAAAGTCCCATTTTGTTTAATGCAGCTTGTACAATCTCAGGCTGGTCTGTACCTTCGATTTGCACTTTCCAGATAAAACTTGACGCCATATAAAGACCGGCGACAAACAGCATAAACCCTATGAGAAACATTTTTCTGCGCTTCGCACGCCACAATAGGAAAGGAACACCGCTTTTGCGTACAAAGTGCGCTTTAGCATGACTTAGTCTGGCTATCTGCATAAGTTTTTTTACATCGCGTAAGTTTATCGATACAGCATACGAATCGGCTTTCGCTATTGCAATATCCCACAGACGTATTTTACGCGTTGCGGCTTGCGCCAACACGGAGCGAAAGGGATCGTCGACTATCTGCACCCGCACGTATCCGGAAAGCCATTCATAAATCCGGAAAGCCACGGCGATCCCCCCTAGTTCATATCAACGCCTTTAATGATACCTTCAATAATAACTTCCTCTGGAACGATTGAACGTATGACGAGTTGTTCTCCACGTACCGTAACATCTCGATTAACAGCCTTGATACGGATGCGATCATCAGCAAATTCTTCAATGGATTGGTAGTTTTCTATAACCACCTGCATATTTCCGATGATCGTAATACGAGGTACATTGTGTAATGTATCCTTTGGGATTTCCAGCATTTGCATAGCGAGCTGTGCTGTTTTTTCTCGCCATCGGCGCTTCATGGACATCCCCCCTCGAATCACATGTATGCTCTATCGAGTCAAAACAGAACAAAAAAGCGACTGCTCTCGCAGTCGCTTCCCACGCTGAAACGTTACACGTACCCATACGCTATGTGATTCGATGATTAAGAAGACAAGCTATCTTGAACAATCTTGCTAACCGTCCTACCGTCAGCCCTGCCTGCTGTTTTACTCATCACAAGTGGCATAACCTTACCCATGTCCGCTTTTGAAGTCGCGCCTGTTTCTCGAACAACTTCTGCCACTATGGCCTCGATTTCGGTTGGTGAAAGTTCAGCTGGCAAATACTCTTGCAAAATAGCCAATTCGGCTTCAACCTCTTGCACGACATCCGTTCGATCCGTCCCGGCAACACTCGCCAAGGTGTCTTTTCGCTGTTTGACTTCCTTCTTAAACACGCCAAGAACCTCTTCATCGGATAACGTACGGTGCGAATCGATCTCCGCGTTCCTGACGGCTGCTTTCACCATCCGTAATACGGATAAGCGCACTTTATTCTTATCCCGCATGGCTTGCAACAAGTCATCAGACAAGCGGTCATAAACTCCCACTGGTTTTGTCGCTCCCTTTTCTACGAGGACACACGTATATCTAAAAATGTCGCATTAGCCTCAGTACTTCTTTTTCTTACGAGCTGCCGCTTCAGATTTTTTCTTTCTGGCGACACTGGGTTTATCATACTGCTTCCGTTTTCTGACTTCGGCGAGGATTCCGTCCTTTGCCGTAGCTCGCTTAAACCGACGCAGCGCGCTATCCAAAGATTCGTTTTTACGGACCTTGATCTCGGACATATAGCTTTCCCTCCCTCCACCGAACTCTGCCTAACATTGAATCATAACGCGGCAAGAAAAGACATTCCGCTTAGCGGTATCAACGCCGATTATATGCCACTAGAACAAATAATGTCAACCCGCACAACTAGAACCCACTACGGACGCAGTTCATGTTCAAGGACCAACAAGCGCTCCCAGAGTTGCCCTAAAGTTTGAACCCCTTCCTCTTTTAAGATAGCTAATTGGCGTCGAATCACTAACGCTGTCATCAAAGCATCACCAAGCGCAGTATGGCGATGGACAGTATCAATTTCGTAAAGGGCAAGTAAAATATCGAGCGTAGGGTATTTCTTAAATCGGTGCAATGCCATGGCAATCTTTCCCGTATCAAGTACTTGATGGTGTAACTCAACGCCCCAACTCTTTCGCAAATTCGCGTTAATAAAGCGGATATCATGTGCAGCATGATGTGCGACGAGAATTCGATCACCTATAAATTGCAGAAATATTTGTAGTGCATATCCTAGATCTGGTGCATCCGCTACGGTTTGCTCCGTAATACCGGTTAGTTGTACGACAACATCAGGTATGATCCGATCTTTCGGAAGTTTCACATAAGTATGAAAATCAGGAATAGTTTCCCGCACGCCAGGGTCAAGGCACACAGCGCCTATCGATAATAAACAATCCTCCGTCGGTACAAAGCCCGTGGTCTCCGTATCAAACACAGCCAACGAGAGTTCATCCAACACTTGGTCAGCCATTTCATGTTCTTGTAAGGCGTTAATCATAGCCCTTAATTCCGCTTGGCTTTGCAAAGATGGTGTAGGTGAATCCATCGTACCATAAGGATTTCCCGCAAGACCACCTAAGAGATGGCGCAATACTCGAATGCGTTCAAAGCCCATGCGTCATCACCCCGGTCTTCTAAATTGGCGAAGAGTGATTTGCTGCAACTGTTTCGTGGTACGAAGCGCCCGTTTTATCCGATCTCGCTCTTCATCAGACAATTGTTCGATAACAACGTAGTCATCGATCGGTTGTCCCTGTAACGCCTTCGTAACATGATGTCGCAGTCGCACAAATAGCGCAGTTTCAAGAGCGTCTGTCACCTGCTTGGCAAGTTCAGCAGACCATGCTTTTTGAAGAAGCAATTTTTCTATGCGAATTTTTGTCGATGGTTCACCAATATCAAGACTCAGTGCCCAAAGACGAACACTATTAACCAATGGCGTATAAAATCCTTCTTTAACTTGAAAGCATCCTTTATGAAGAGGATCAGGATCAGATCGTATCCCCCCAAGCAGCGTTAATGCTATAGGATGAGAAAGCGCCTGATCTGCCACTTTCCAGCGAATAAAGGGTGATCGTGATATTGAGTGAGCAACACTGTGACGAATATTGGCTACAAGGCCTGACTCTCCAATAATCGTTCGTGCATCGGCAGCAATTAAGAGAAACCGAATATTATCCCAATCAGGATAATCAGCGTAGTTGATAATTCGTTCCTGCCATGTGCTTAACGTGCCTCGCCAGCGTGCATTGCTTGCCATGATGTGACCAGTACAAAATGGATAGCCAATTTGGTGCAACATCGCCGCGGTCACTTCGCCAAGATGTTGATAATAGGCATCCCCATCCCCTGGTGATGCCTCATTTTCGATAGGATAAATAAACGCATGATCTTGATCACTGCGGATGGATTGTTCACCACGCGCCCCACTGCCTAGTAGGGCAAAAGCAAAACCTGTCTGCCAGGAGGGAGGCATTTTACCATGTATATGTTGCAAAGCCATTTGCAATGCCAAGCGATGCATTTGCCTGTGATACTGTGCCAAATTGTCCATAATGACAAACGCCGAGCGGAATTTCAGATCCTGTGCGACCCTGCTAGGTAAATCGTCATGGATCTTCTTTAGCTCTGCAAGCGTATACGTAGACTGTTCAGGCATATACATCACGCGTAAAGGCACGCTCTAACCAACCTCACTTTATGGCGATTTTCAATACCGCCGAAAAGAATCAATATCTTGCCTCGTAATCTCAACGCGACGATCTGCGGCGTTTAGCAATTCTTCAAGATTACCAATGCCAGCCACATAAAACAAGACAACTTCAACACCCACATCTTTCGATACCTGTATGGCGGGAACGAAGTCTGAGTCGGCCGTTAAAAGGCCAATCTTGCCCGTGGCATGTCGCAACGCTAAACTCACCAAATCTACCGCTAATTGCACATCAACGCGTTTTTGCTCAAAAATAGGTTCGCCATTTTCATCATGACCCCGAAAAGCCAACTTACCTTCTCGCACTTCGAAATTATCCAGACGATTCAGTTTGTTTAAAAAACTTCTTTTATCAATATGCCTTCGTGATTCCTCATCAGTCACCGAATCCGAGCGATACGGCAGACAATCATAGTAATAAACCCGCAAAATCGTCCCTGTCGGATCTACTTTTTGCGCCATCCAATGGGCAAGCTTTGCATAGTCTAAACGCGGACTGCCAAATCTGTTTTTCAACGCCTTTCCAAGATAACCTCCGTCAATAAAAAAGGCGATTCGATCCACTAAACCACTCCTGTCTGGACCATTGTCCAATGCCCGTCCGTTACTTCTTGCATACTATACTATAAAGTCGCAAGCGGGAAGTGACGGTAATGAAACTGTCGACGATCCTAAAAGCTAGTACACTTGCCCTAGATATTTTCAATCATCAGTCAACACAACAATTAAGCGGCCTTGTTACAAAAGGGATAAAACGCCGCAGAGAAAATGTTGCAATACAACCTCCAAGGGTGCAAGTGGCAACCCGCGCGAGACCGCCACAGCAGGGACATCCTAGGGTGCAATCGCAAGATCCTTTTTCACCTTTGCCAGTGCGCCACATCGCGAAGTATGTAACGCCTGAGAACCTTAAAAAAGCCCAAGAATGGCATGGAATTATTCGCAGTTTCCTTGACAGGGACTGACAAATTGTCAGTCCCTCGTAGAATGCTTATCCTCGGTGTTTGTCCCTACACCCAAAAACGCTGACATCCACCTTTTGCGAAGAAAATAACTTGCGAGTCCTAGAATTGCTAGGGCAATTAAAGCGCTGATGATAGCCGGCCACATCCCATGACTAAATCCTAGAAACACGCCTCCCATCCACAAATAGAACGGCACAAGGCCTAAACAAGTCGTCCAGAAAAATGGCCAAAACCGAACATTCATCAAACCTGCTACATAATTCAACACATGATACGGCACAAAGGGTGCAAAGCGTAAGACTAATAACCCCATTGTACCTCGACGTTTAATCCAAGTATCAACTTGCTGTTGCCGTTCTTCTGAAAACAATTTCCTGACTCTTGCTTGCCCCAACCAGCGTGTCACGTACATAGCGACAATAGCACCGAGTATAGATCCAGACCAAGAATAAAACAGGCCCCACCCTATTCCATAGATCTCCATGTTGACAACGATTAAAAACTCAGCAGGCACAGGAATGATACAAAGCAATGTCATCAAAAAAATAGCAACGACGACACCAAATACACCAAAAGATTGGATTAAAGTTGAGAACGAGTCTCGATAAATTACAAATACCCAAACCGATACGGCGACTAGAAGCACGCCGGCGACAACCGGTATAACTCGCCATTGAATAGGGCGATCGTTGTCTCTCATTAGACGTTCATTAATTGCGGCGCACCTCCGCATCGTGCACTTAGATCGCCTATAACTCTATCATAGGGGCGTGCGGATGCCAACTTGTGTTTCCCTATTATGCTTTTTTCTTTTTGCCGGAAACAGCGACTTCGTCATCACGGTACAAACGAATGGCCTTCGACGTAAATAAGATGCCATCGAGATGATCAATCTCATGCTGGATACAACGAGCACGAAAGTCTGTTTCTTCAAATTCGATAAATTGACCTTCATGGTTTTGCATGCGAACACGAATCCACTTGAAACGCTTGGTATCGCCATAAAGGCCTGGTATGGATAAACATCCATCGGGACCAACTTCTTCATCACGACCATCAAGAATGACTGGATTGATCAGATCAAGACGGCCCTTACCATCCTCGACGTCGACAACAGCAATACGTTTTAAGATGTTGACCTGCGGCCCTGCAAGACCGATGCCATTGGCAAATTTCATCGTTTCATACATATTGTCTAAAACACGCAACAAATTGGACGTAATTTTCGCTACCTCAGCTGCAGGAGTTGTTAAAACCGGGTTTGGAAATTTCACAATCTCATAAATCGCCATGCAAAAACCTCCGTCAGTTACCCATCATCTTTGTCTCTTCTCATGCTATTATGCCACGAAAGCTCTGTTGCGGCAAAAATAGAGAACATAGTATTTATTCAAATGGAGTAGGCTTAATCTCCTCCTCTAACTGTTGTACAGGTTGCTGTAACGAACCATGCTTTAAACTTTCAAAAAGATTTGTTGCCACATCCCATGTTAAATTTTCCGGATAAGCATTTTCATTGTGTAACACCATATCAAGACCAATTTTTTCTTCCTCAGGTGTTACGCGAATTCCCATAGCAAGGTCAATGATTTTCAGCAATACATAGGTACCCACACCACAGTACAACCAAGTCACCACGATGCTCAATAATTCAATGAATAACTGATGAAAGTCTCCAGCAAACGCCCCATTGCCACCTCCTGCATTAACAGCAACGGTTGCAAACAGCCCTGTGGCAATCATGCCCCATGTACCACCAATGCCATGTGCACCAAACGCATCGAGGGCATCATCATATCCAAAATGACCCTTAAACATGGTGGAAAAGAAATAACTTATGATCCCTGCGATAATCCCTAAAATAATCGATGCTCCCGGATTAATGAAGCCACTAGCAGGAGTAACTGCAACTAATCCACTCACGACGCCAGCTGCTGCACCAACGATACTCGCATGTCCAGTCTTATACCGCTCTATAATAACCCAGGCAATCCCCGACGCAGCAGCTGCCGTATTGGTCGTCAAAAATGCATTAATAGCAACGCCATTAGCCGCCAACGCACTTCCCGCATTAAAGCCAAACCAGCCAAACCATAAAATGCCGGTGCCAATGATAACCAAGGGTACGTTGTGCGCTTTAATCGCTCCTGAACCGTGACCATGGCGTTTACCAAGATACATAGCACATACCAAGCCAGCAATACCTGATGCCATTTCAACTACGGTACCGCCTGCAAAATCAAGGACATGAAGCTGACGAAGAAAACCACCCGCACCCCATACCCAGTGTACAAGCGGGTCATAGATCAAAGTTGACCAAGCTAAGGCAAAAACGATAAAAGAAGAAAACTTAACACGTTCCGCCAACCCGCCAACAATGACGGCTGGGGTAATAATTGCAAACATCATCTGAAAAATAGCGAAAAGTTCCGAAGGAAGGGTCGAAGAATAGGATGGATCAGGTTGCATACCGACATGATAGAAGAGCGCAAAGTGCAAGTTTCCTATGACGTGTGCCACATCAGGTCCAAAAGCTAAACTGTAGCCAAATAAAACCCATTGAATCGAAATAACCAACGCCACAGAGATCACTTGGTACATGGTCGTGATCACATTTTTGTTACGAACAAGCCCCCCATAAAACAGAGCCAAACCCGGCGTCATAAAGAGTACTAAAGCCGATGCGACAAGAACCCAAGCAATATCTCCAGCATTTGACAAAGTGATATCCCCTCGTTATATATTGTGACGTATAATGTAAATAACTATAACGAAACTATAGCGAATTGGCATTGAAACTGTCAATGTGTAAAATCTTTGCGTAGAGATCTGCATATTCATCCGCCGCGCGCGTCCAAGTAAATTGCGTTTGCACGCGCTGTATGCCTTGTTTGGCTAACGAACTCTGCATGCTTGTATCAGCTAACAGTGCATACAACGACTTGGCCCAATGCTGTGGATCTTTATAGTGTGTCACAAAAACACCAGTATTCCTATGCAAACTTTCACGCAAACCCCATGCTCCACTTGCCACCATAGGTGTACCTGACGCTTGAGCCTCTAACGCCACAAGTCCAAACGCTTCATCAACTTGCGATGGACATACGCAAACGTCAGCTGTGCGATACAAGTCAGCTAACATATCACGTCTTACAAAACCAAGCCAATGTACTTTCACATGACGAGCCAAACGATCCAATTTTTTAACATAGGCACTTGCTAGAGGGCGTTGCCCTGCCACGACAACAATAGCATTCATAGCATAGCGCTGCCGCAATTCTCGAAGTGCTTCTAAAACGACGTGCAATCCTTTGCGTTCAATAACGCGGCCCGTAAATAAAATAATCGGATTATTCCATGCGTGTAGCCGCTCTCGCCAAGATGCTACAAGTTTATCCTCCTCATCAGATTGGACCGGGTGAAATAAGTTAACATCAACACCTGGATAAATCACGTTGGCATGTATGGCAGGAAACGCACGATGCAAACGATCGTACAAAAATTCGCTATTAACAACAATGTCTTGCGCCGATCGTAATGCTCGTAGAGCATCTTTATGCGTTAGACGGGTTTCCTGAAGAAAAGTCATCGAATGCATGCCAAGAACTAAAGGTCTTTGTAAATTCTCCAAGGAACGCAAATAATGTGGACGATTGTCCACTTGTATGATCGCAGGCAGAGGGTTCCTTTTTTCGATGTCATTCATCACGTTAGATAGAAAGCGCGAAGTCTGTGCTGTATCTAAAGGTTGGCGAGTATGATGCAACAGATCACCATAGATCACGGTATCGCGATAGTAGAGATAAACACCTACACGTCGTCGCATCGCCCGCCATAAATCATAGAGATAGATCTCAACGGAAGTCATCTGTGATGCGTTCAAATCCTTGGTACCTGGTGTAATAAGTGCCATCGTCTGAGCCATTATCGGTCCCCCGCCTTGTCACCACATAGAAAAGAGGTGCAAGCATTGCGTATTTTGGTGCTAACCAGCGAATATGAACCTACGATCATCGGTGGCCTTGGTGTGGTTGCATCACAACTCGCTGCACAATTATCTGCTCTTGGGCATGACGTAATCATTGTCACCAAAGGGATAAAACAATACGTAGACGACCGCATGATAAAGCGGGTGCGAGTTATCAGCTTCCCTCAACGCATAACAGAAAACGTTGTACGTTATCTACAAAAACAGGTATTACCGGTCGATATGATTCATGTTCACAGTATTCCATGGGATGACGTTGCGACAGCTGTTAAGGAAATATGCAAAGTAAAAATCGTATATACCTGTCATTCACTGATTGCAACAGAAAAATCCCAAGTTACGTTGGCAAAAACAATGCAAAAACGTCAGCAGCAACTCTTGCAACGCAGTGACGTGGTAATTTCACCGAGTGAATGGCAAAAGAACCAAATTGATGCTATGCATCTCACTTTCAAAAGTATCACCATCCCAAACGGGGTCACGATATTGCCTATCGAGCCGCTTGCGTCTGATAAACATGATCTTGTCTTTGTTGGACGACTCGTACGTCTAAAGGGTATCGAAGATCTTTTGACTGCCCTTACCAGCTACTCTCAAAAATATCCTATTTCACTTGATGTCTACGGACGTGGAGAAAAGCAGTACGAGGCTCAATTACTGCGCATGGCTAAGAAAATACGCACACACAAGGTGCATTTCAAAGGTTTTCTTGATCATGATCGAATGATGCAACGGATACGTTCGTATGGGGGGCTCATTATGCCAAGCAAGAATGAGTCATTCGGACTCTCTGTGCTCGAAGCCATGGGCTGTGGCATCCCTGTTTGCAGTTCTTTACAAGGTGGACTTGCGGAATTCGTCGATAGCAGAGTAGCAGTTGTTATTGACCCTATTAGTCCAGAAACAATCAAGGAGAGTCTCGACGAATTATTTCAAGTTAAAGAAAAAACAGCAGAAAGACAATTGGCTGCTTATGAGCGAGCAAAACAGTATGCATGGAACCTTATCGCCAAACGTTACGAAAAGTTGATGAAGGAAATCAGGTGATTGTCGTGGCATCGAATTATACATGGCATCTTCTCGACACTTGGAAAAACAAGCCACAAGGTCAGGTGTGGCGAGTCAATGAACCAGGTGGAAAAGTAGGTTTTTTTAAGTTTGCCTTCAAGGAACAATGGTATGACGCGGGACCCATCGTAGGCAACGAATGGATTGCCGCTACGTTAGCCAAACGTACGGGATTCGAAACAGCCGAGCTCGATGTTGTAAGCATCCCCTATGGCAACACACTTCTTTCAGGCATTGTATCGATTCAAAAAGACATTTCCCCCATTGTATCGTGGCGTACTTTAGATAAATCAGTAACTGAGCGACCTTATGAATTTCTTAACGATGCGGATAACCTCTTTGGCGTTATCGCTTTTGATACTTGGATAACCAATCTTGATCGTGGTTCGGGAAAAAACATTCTGTTTTATCGTCCCAAAGGCCAGCAACGTTTTCAGTTCTATCTCATCGATCATGGCTACGCATTATATGGATGTGAGCGCAAATGGGCATTACATTCACCGTTGGACGCGTATTGGCATCAAATCTGGGACTTTTACCACATTCCAAAAGGTTGGCAAGCTTTTGCTACGAAGCGTGTCTTAAAACAGGCGACGGAGGCAATCCATTCGCTAGATGAACATGTCATACGACATATTGTCGATGACGTTCCTGATTCACTCTACACGAAAGCCATGCAAAAAGACACGATCGCCATGTTGTTATACCGTCAAAAACATCTTACTCACATGCTTAATGAATGGTTGCATTATCGAGGTGTCAAAGAATGTCTCATCTAACAAAAAGACGTCTACCTATTGGTAAGTGGAAAAAATATCAACTCTTATATCAAGACAGAATTTTAAAACATCATCTACCTGCAACTGCAAAGTATCACTCTGCACAACTTTCTGACTGGCTTCATCACTTCTCTTGTGTTGTGATTAAACCTGATACAGGAGAAGGTGGCGTCCATGTCGTAAAAGTATGCACTTTTAGAAACCACTGGCTTATTCATAACGGTAGAACCGTTTGGTCGGTTCACGCTTCCCCTTCTGCATATCGCCACTTGCCGAGATTTACGCGTGATCAAATCTGTATTATCCAACAGTATATTCCCTTAGTAACTTTACACAATTGTCCTGTGGATATACGGGTGATCGTACAACGATCAGAGCATGAGAATTTCGAGGTCACCGGTACCTTTTATAAGGTCGCACCTCAAGGCACGTTTGTAACAAATGTTAAACAAGGGGGAACGATCGGCCCGATTGGTCCCTATCTCTTACAATTTACACGAGGCAATACAATGCGCGAAATATCTCTCGAAAAGAAAGTAGCGAACTTGTCTCTGCGCATTGCGACTACTTTACAACAATCAAGCACAAATACCGTTTATGGAATCGACTTAGGCCTTGATGCATCTGGACATATTTGGATTATTGAAGTCAACACGAAACCAAGTCTTCTTATTTTGGATGAAATTGATCATGAAATGTATCTACGAGCCTCTCGTCTTCGCGCATGGAACCAGGCAAAACTGCTTACGCTACAAGAGCAAGATGCCACTTAATTGGAGGATGTTGCGCATGGAAAAAGACGAACAAAAGCTCGGCATTGACCCGCACAATATTCATCGTGCTAACGCTTTGCCTTCGGCGCTTCGTGTTGATAAGACGAACGATGTGAATGCTGAGGCGATACGTTCAAAGCAGGCACAAGACTTTGTCATTAATCCTGGTCGTCAAAAAAGATAGCTTTCCTGTCATCGAGCGACGAATTCGTATACAATTGTTTGTACACGGTTCGTCGTTCCACACGCTCTGTCAATACATGAGCCCCTAATCCAGGTTCCGTACTGACGGCAAATAAGCCTGGTGAAGAAAAAGTCACTTGCGGTTCAATAATATCTTCCTCAAAGTAGCGCGCACTTGGAGCAAGATCCCCTGGCAAGACCATCCCATCTAAAGCGCTAATGGCGATATTACAAAGTCGACCAACTCCAGCTTCGAGCATCCCCCCACACCATGTTGCAACCCCTTCATTTTTAGCTAATGCAACGATATCACGAGCATAGGTCAACCCGCCCACACGCCCTATTTTCACATTGATCACTTTGCACGCACCAATTTGTATCGCTTTTCTCGCATCATCAACCGTCCGTATGCTTTCATCAAGACAAATGGGTGTCATCATTTGTTGTTGTAATCTCGCATGATCAATAATGTCATCATAAGCAAGTGGTTGTTCGATCATCATCAAGGAAAACTCATCAAGCGCTTTTAGTCTTGGCAGATCATCTAAAGTATAGGCACTATTAGCATCGGCCATAAGTGAAATATTACCAAATTCATTTCGAATCTGACGTATGATATCAAGATCATAACCGGGTTTAATCTTAATTTTTATACGAGCAAATCCTTGGCTTAGATAGTTTTCTATCTGCTTAAGCAAGTCACTAAGCGAAGGCGCGATACCAATACTAATACCTGCTTGTACTTTTGTTTTTGTGGCACCTATTGCTTTTGCAAGGGCGATGTTTTGCTCCTTACAATAGGCATCGAAAATGGCCCCAACAAGCGCCGCTTTAGCCATATAGTGACCACGAAATGGGCGCAGTAAACTGGATACTTCATCCGGATGCGTAAACTCATATTGTAAGACAAGTGGGATAAAAAAGTCACGCAAAACGTGTATCGCCGTCATGGTCGTTTCTTCGAGATAGAGCGGTTCTGAAAATGCGGTACATTCCCCATATCCCGTAGTTCCATCTACTGTCGTCACCGTAATAAACGCAAACTCTTTCTCATTTTCCTGACCATAACTGGTTATAAAAGGTTCTTTTAAGGGCATCCGCAAAATACGTAATTCCACACTGCGCAATTTCAAGGTATAATGACTGGCAGACATATGATCACCTATTAGGAGTTGGTACCAAATGGGGCTTTACGATGTATCCATTATCGCCACCGGTTCCAAAGTACCGGATGCTGTTTTGACAAATGCCGATATGGAAGCCATGGTAGACACCAATGATGAATGGATTCGAACACGGACAGGTATTCGTGAAAGACACCAATTGGGTAAAGACGAAACGGTAACAGACATAGCGATTGCAGCAGCAAAAAATGCTATCGATGCTGCAGGTATAGAACCAACGGAGATCGATCTAATCATTGCCGCCACTTTTACGACAGACTTAATGTTTCCCCCGCTAGGTTGCATGATCCAACGTGGCATTGGCGCAAAAAATGCTGTGGCCTTCGATACCAATGCCGTATGCGCCGGATTCTTGTATGCCATGATTCAAGGTGCCCAATTTTTGCAAACTGGTGCTTACAAGACAGCACTCATTGTGGCAGCAGAAGGCATCACCCGTTATATCGATTATACCGATCGGAATTCTTGTATCTTGTTTGGCGACGGTGCAGGAGCTGCCATTTTACGGGCAACTCCCCATGCAAATGAGCTTGATCAGCCACAAAAAGGACTCATCGACTTTGACCTTGGATCCGATGGAACCCGCGTAGACGTTGCCTTTTGCCCACGTCCTACGGCTCCTTCCTCATGGCTTGCCACTTTGAGCAACCGAGATGAAGTCACTCCCTACATTTGGCAGGATGGTCGAGCCATGTTCAAAGCGGCGGTCAATGGCATGACGGACAGCATTAAGCGAGTCTTAGAGAGACAGCACATTGCTGCAGCCGATGTTAATCTACTCGTACCTCATCAAGCTAACTTACGCATTATCGAAGCGATCGGAGAGCGTGTCGGTATCCCATCCGAAAAAACCGCACTGTGCCTCGAAGAATACGGCAATACATCGGCTGCTGCCATGCCCCTTGCCTTAGACAAGTGGTGGCGTTTAGGCAAAATCCATGATGGTGATCTTGTCGTCTTTACAGCCTTTGCAGGCGGACTGATCTGGGGTTCTGCACTATTTCGTATGTGACGACGAACCTGTTTTCACATTACGTGATTGCACGTAGTACATGGCAAATTTCAAGTAATCATTCTCGGCCATCCCAATCAATTGGGGATGGTCTTTTGCCGCACTTCGGTATTCGATCAATCGCAATACTTTATGCGCGTCCATCGCAGCTTCTGCGATCGTCTCTTTCCACATCTCCTGCGTAACGTGGGAAGAACAAGATGCCGTAACGAGAAAACCGTTATCCTTAATGATGCGAAGAGCTCGCAAATTGATATCACGATAACCTCGCAAAGCGTTATCAATACTAGCGCGATTTTTCGCAAAAGCCGGTGGATCCAAAATTACCACATCAAATAACGTGCCTGCTTTTTCATATTCACGCAAAAGATCAAACACATTTTGGATAACAAACTCACAACGATCATCAAGACCATTTAAGCTCGCATTACGCCGTGCAGCTTCGATAGCCGCTTCGCTTTGATCCACCATAATAACCTTACCTGCGCCAAAATGAGCAGCATGGATTCCAAATCCACCCGTATGAGAAAAACAATCAAGTACGTGCGCACCGACTCTTCCACTTGTTGGACTTTGCATTCGGTTTAAGGGAGCTTCATCAGGATCAAAGCGTTGATCAGGACGAGGCTTTTCATCTGCGGCAAAACGAACTAAGGGAGCAATTGCCATGCGGTTATCCCTTTGATCAAAAAAGTGTCCTGTCTTCTGACCATGAACAATATCTACTTCAAAGTGCAGTCCGTTTTCAAGAATTGTTACCGTTTCTTCGCAAGTTCCCCACAAGCAACCCACCTGTTCTGCAAGTCCCTCACGTAATCTTGTCGGTGCATCACTACGTTCATAGATGCCCTTTACGCCAAGGACATCCCGCAATGTCGCAATAATCCAGTCGCGTCGCATATCCATTGCACTACTTAAAATTTGCACGACAGCAACATCATTGTATTTATCTACGATAAGCCCAGGCAATCCATCTGCCTCGCCATAAACCGCGCGACAAGCACTCGTGTCCTTTAAGAACCTTTTGCGATAGGCAAAAGCCGTTGCTACACGGGAGCGAAACCACTTCGCGTCTACTTTTTCAGAAGGATCATAGGTCGCTATGCGCACGGCAATTTGCGATGTCTCATGATAAAATCCCTGTCCTAAAACATGCCCCTGATGGTTTTTTATCTTGACAATGTCCCCGGTGTGAGGTCCTTCTAGTACGGTTTCAATCTCTGAACGGTAGATCCAAGGGTGGCCTGCTTCAAGACGTTTCTTACGACTTTTCATCAACTTGATCTCTTTTATGATTTTCAAATCCTTTCTGAATTAAGGGTTGTCCGCATACGTATGTAAGAAACGATAAGGAGTCTATCCATGAGCGTCTCACCACTACTTTTGATCTTCGCTAAAGTAATCGGCGGATTAAGTGTCTTTTTGCTAGGACTTTTTACGCTACGAACCGGATTGATCAAACTATCGTCAAAACGCATGGAATTTATTATTGCAAAGCTCGTAAAAACCCCAGTTCGTGGCTTGTTAACAGGCATCGCAGCGACGCTTTTTATGCAATCAAGTGCTGCTGTTACTGTGTTATCTATGGGTCTCGTCTCAGCAGGTGTGCTGCGTTTTAGTGAGACCATCGCCATTATTCTTGGAACAAACATCGGGAGTACCATGACAGTCGGGCTTTTAAGTCTTGGTATCGAACGCGTTGGCCCTTTTATCATTGTAGTTGGCGTCTTGCTCTTTCTTTTCCCCAAGTGGCGCGGCTACGGCATCAGTATCGTTGGCTTTGGCACGCTATTTGTTGGGTTTTCTCTTATTTCGCAAGCTATGCAACCGATCATCAATTCCACATCCATAACCAAATTGCTGTTGCAAGCTACGTATCATCCATGGTTCGGTCTGCTTGCTGGCACCATCGTTACGGCAATCATCACTAGCAGTTCGGCAAGTACCGCCTTGACCTTAGCACTTGCCAAAAGTGGTGCACTATCCATCACAGCTGCAATTGCTATTGTTTTTGGCAACAACGTGGGCACGTGCATTACAGCCATACTTGCTAGCATCGGTGGAACCAGACCCGTGCAACGTGTAGCAGCTACACACGTTTTACTCAACGTAGTTGGAGCCATCGTCTTTATGCTTTTCTTAGTTCCATTTACCCATCTTGTCGAATCCATATCGCAAGACACAGGCCATCAGGTAGCTATCGCACACATTTTGTTTAATGTCATTTCATCCCTAGTGGCCTTACCATTCACCAGATTGATCGCCACCATGCTTGAATACCTATTGCCTGAAAAAAAGTTCTTACGCTAAAAAGCAAGAGACGCATCACCATTCAGAATTCGTAAGGATCCCTGTACAACTAAGTTCGTAGCACCTGCCAAAAGTAATGCGCGTGTCTTTTCTTTGTGCAGATGATCTCCAAATGCCTGAATACCTATACCACCTTGCAGCATTTTTCTCAAAACGGAGATCGTTTGGACACTAGCATACGGTTGCACAAAACCAGTGGATGTCGTAATCACCTGAACCCCCGCTTTTTGTGCGACACGTGCCCCTTCTAACAGTTGCATTTCTGACAAAAGTCCACTTTCCAGTGTCACTTTAACGGTCGCTTTATCCTGTATCGTTTCCATAATGGAGGCTAGCTCTTGTTCAACTTCGTAAAAGTTATCTTCGCGCAATTGCCCAATAGACAACATGATATCAACTTCTGATGCACCATCTTCAACAGCCATCAACGCTTGTGACACTTTCGATGAGCTAGGAATGGCTCCCGTTGGATAGCCGATGACAGCACAAACTTTCGTTAATGAGCCTTGGAGACTGTCTCTTGCTACCCGTACATAAAGTGGATGAACATACACGCTTGCAACGTGATACTGTCTTGCTTGCCTGCATAATGTGCGAACATCACTTTGCGTTATACTAGCGGATAAAAGCGATAAAGTCACAATTTCTGGGCGTATCAAGCGATGGTGCATCCATTCTTCAATTAGGCGCAACCCTCTTGCAAACACATCCACATTATTAGGGTACCCCATGCGTGAAATAAGGCGAGTCACTTCACTTGCAGGCACAAAACGAGCTCCCTGAACTTCTTCAAGTTGAGCGTGCAACTGTCCTCCTGTCATTTGGACGAGATAATAGTAAGCATCTTTTGTCCCAGAAAACCCTTCGCGACTGGTAAATGCATAAGAAACACGTGAAATAGGACATAGTATTTTGCCTTCTATTCCTGTCTCCTCATGAATCTCACGAAGTGCCGTCTCTTCGATGAGTTCTCCCTTTTCGACATGACCTTTTGGGAGTGTTACCCGCCCAAACGAATCATCGATAACTAAGATCTCAGGATTTCCATTGTCCATCAGAGAAAAAACCAAACCACCTGCAACGGCAACCGATTCCGACATGTTACTTCCCCCTAAAACACCATCGATCCATCACATGGCATACGCCGTTTTTTGCATCGTACCAAGACATAGCTCTTTATCAGGTTGTGTGATTTGAACAGTACACACTTGTCCGAGCATCGTTTCATCACCCGTAAACGCCACTTTCAAATAGTTATCTGCGTGCCCAACCACATGTGGCACATGATCGATCTCAATGATTTCTTCTGCAATCACTGCTAAAGGACGATCTGTCCATTTTTTTGCATAGGCCAAGGACAATTCATCCGCTAAAGCGATCATACGCGCAACACGTTCGTGCTTAACATCCTCAGGAACTTGATCGGTAAATTTGGCAGCAGGTGTTCCTTTTCGTATCGAGTAAGGAAATACGTGCAAATCAGCAAACTGCTGTTCACGTACAAATTGCACAGTTGTTTCAAAAAACTCATCGGTTTCACCTGGAAATCCGACAATAATATCACTTGTGATCGCCACTTCAGGTAAAGCCAACCTTACCTTTCGCACTTTTTCGGCATACTCTTCGATCGTATAGTGGCGGTTCATACGCCGTAACACCTCACTATGGCCTGCTTGCAGCGGGATGTGCAAATGTCTGCAGACTTTTTTAGAGTTTGCGAGCGCAAGTAACAAATCATCAGAGATTTCCGATGCTTCGATTGAAGAGATGCGTATTCGTAACAGATTATCGATATTCTCCATATCGCGAAGCAAATTGGCTAAGGTGTATCCACCAAGGTCTTCACCGTAGCCGCCTGTATGGATACCAGTCAGGACAATCTCCTGATATAAGGCATCAGCCAAGCGGCGCGCCTGAAACAACACACTTTCAGGTTTTCTGCTACGCACGAGACCTCTTGCGTAAGGGATAATACAAAATGTACAAAAATGATTACATCCATCTTCAATTTTCAAGGAAGCTCTTGTCCTATCCATAAAGACAGGTACATCAAGATCTTCAAATTCTTTTTGCGTCAAAATGTTCGATACCGCATTATAAGGCACACGTTCTAGACGCACTTTCTCCACCATATCGACCATCTGGGCCCGATATTGATTGCCAACGACCAAATCAACACCTGTAATAGAAAGAATTTCCCCAGGTGCCATTTGCGCATAGCACCCAGTTACAACGACAACTGACTCTGGGTTATTACGCGTCGCCCGACGAATCATTTGACGAGATTTACGATCCCCTTCATGCGTTACTGTACAGGTATTAATCACATACACGTCTGCCTGTGCTTCAAAATCAACCTGTGTATAACCATTAGCCTGAAACAACTGCCAGATGGCCTCGGTATCATATTGGTTAACTTTGCATCCTAAGGTGTGAAAAGCTACTGTACGCACGGTCGAACTTCCTTTCATCCAAAAAGATCATGTAATACGATAGCTGCTGTGACGATGCCTGCTGTCTCCGTGCGCATAATTCGCGGTCCAAGTGTCAATAAGTGACCATTGTACTTCGTAACTAATGCAATCTCGTGCTGATCAAACCCACCTTCAGGTCCAATAACAATCGCAACGGAGCGCACGTCGTTTCGCACCTTGTTAACTACTTGTTTGAGTGTGTCTAAATCTTGATCTTGTGCTTCATACGGGACGAGAATCACCGTGTCTTGTGCAAGGCTCGATAACGCATCTTCAAGCGAATCCGCATGGGATACTTCAGGAATCTTACTTCGCTGCGCCTGTTCAGCTGACTCCTTAGCCATCTTTCGCCAACGTGTCAAACGTTGCTCACGTTTATCCCAAGGTACGCTACCCACAGAACGCAAGGCAGAAAAGATTACAAGATGCGTTACGCCCACTTCGCATGCTTGTCGAATAATCCTGTCAATCTTCTCACCCTTTGGTAAACCCTGTAAAAGAGTGATCTCAATAGGGGGTTCCGCATTTTTGTCGATCCGTTCGAGCGCACAGACTTCCACCGTATCTTTGCCAATCGCCGAGATCTGCGCATACCATACCTGACCATTCGCTACAATTTGGATGGTTTGCGTCGGCTTCATCCGCATAACTCGCACGATATGATGAAAATCTTCACCGACAATCGTTATCTTTTGACCTGCGCAAAGCCACGTGTCTTTTACAAAGTAGCGTTGCATAGAGTTTACTCCTTTAAGCAGCCGACAAGGGCTACCCAGTCATGATCTTGCCATACTTGTATCTCACAAAAGCCGTGTTTAGTCATTGCTTGTATGGCTTCTTGTGCCTGTGAAGCGACGATGCCTGACGCAATCAGATACCCGTTTTGTTTTAAGACAGATGCGATATCAGGCAACAATTTTTTAACGATACCAAGTAACAGATTGGCTGTAACTACATCGAAAGTCTTCTGTGAGGGTACAGCGCTTAAAAGATCCGAATGCATCACTGTGACTATGTCTTGCACGTAGTTTGTTCGGCAATTTTCTTTCGCCACATCAACGGCTAGCGGATCTAGATCCAAGGCGAGGACATCATGCACACCAAATTTGGCTGCTGCAATAGCAAGTACGCCTGTTCCTGTTCCGACATCAAGAACGGATGAAAACTTTGTAACACAGGATTCTAACGCCCGCATGCAAAGTAACGTGGTTTCATGAGTACCCGTGCCAAAAGCTAACCCAGGTTCCATGATGATTGCAGATTGTCCTTCTCTACCTTGCCATGAATCCATCTCCCAAGCAGGTACGATAGCAAGGCGATCTGTGACCTCAATGGTATGATAATAATCACGCCATGCATGCAAATAACTATCCTCTGCTATAAAGGTATGCGTAATGGCTAGACTGCCTGCTAGTAACCCAGAAGTCTTTACAGCATCAAGAGCTGCCTCTATTTTCACCTGCCAACGAGTTGCCTGTACCTCTTCATTCGAATCTGCCATAACGTAGGCGTGTACAAAAGCACCCTCAGGCGGAATCGTCATACTAGCCTTATCAAGCCACTCCCCAAAAGGCATGGCAAGTCGTGCCTCCATATCGCGCACATCTTCAATCTCGATAGCATGTACAACAAGATCGTCAAGAACGGCGGAAACAGCGTCGCTTGCTTCTGACGTGGTGGATACCGTGAAACGCCATAAATCCAAGACCAATACCCCTTTACCCGAACTTGTGCCCCTTGTTAAAATGAGCATTTGGTTATAGTGTAACATAGAAAGGTGGTACTGCGATGACAACCAAAAAACCTCAAGACACACGCGTTGTCGTCGGCATGTCAGGCGGGGTAGATTCTTCAGTGACCGCTTGGATGTTGAAAGAACAAGGCTATGACGTGATCGGAATTTTCATGAAAAATTGGGATGAAGTTGATGAATTTGGCCATTGCACGGCTGAAGACGACTTCGATGACGTACGCCGCGTGTGTGAACAACTCGATATTCCCTATTACAGCGTCAATTTCGAAAAACAATACATGGATCGCGTTTTTCGCTATTTTTTGGAAGAGTATCAAAAAGGGCGTACTCCTAATCCAGACGTCCTATGCAACCGTGAAATTAAATTCAAAGAACTGCTTGATCGGGCCTTTGCCCTAGGTGCAGACTACCTTGCTACAGGGCATTATGCCAGCATCTCTCAAGTAGGAAACATGTATCAATTAACCCGTGCCGCCGACGCGACAAAAGACCAGACCTATTTTTTGCATCTTTTAGGTCAAAAGGCGTTAGCCAAAACGTTATTCCCACTCGGTTCGATACAAAAAAGTGAAGTGCGTGCGATCGCCGCACGCTTATCCTTAGCAACAGCAAAGAAAAAGGATAGTACAGGCGTCTGCTTTATCGGCGAACGCAACTTCAAGCAATTTTTGCAAGCGTATTTGCCTGCGCAACCTGGTGACATAAAGACAGTGAGCGGGGAAGTTAAGGGACAACATGATGGTCTGATGTACTATACGATTGGCCAACGACATGGATTGCATATCGGAGGTTCCGGGACAGGTGAACCTTGGTTTGTTACTGATAAAGATCTGGATCACAACATTTTGTATGTAGCGCAAGGTAGCGACAATGATCTTTTGTATAGTGATGGATTGTATGCGTCGGAGCTTCATTTTACGGATGACAAGCTAAAAGCTGTCGGTGAGACGTTATCTTGCACCGCCAAATTCCGCTATCGCCAACCTGATCAAGACGTGCACGTTCTGATCGGCGAAAACAACACCTGTACCGTTCAATTCACAAAACCGCAACGAGCCATCACTCCCGGACAATCTGTTGTCTTTTACCAAGGAGAGCAATGTTTAGGAGGAGCCGTAATTGATCGTTCCTTCAAATTGCAACCGTCGTAAAGGACAGCAAATAACATTGAAAATGGCGTGCGAATTGAGTTGTCAATTCACACGCCATTTTATTTATCTCTCTCTTACTTATGCTCTCGTTTATTCACCTAACAAGGAACTTTTTACACGTTCAAAAAAGGACTTTGACTGTTCGTGTGCTTCCTCGCCAAACTCTCTCGACAATTCACGGAACAATTCTTTTTGCCGATCATTCAACTTACTTGGCGTCTGTACGATAACACGCACATGTTGATCCCCTTTTGAGACACCGTTGCCAAGTTTCGGCATACCCTTACTCTTAAAATGAAATAAAGTGCCTGTCTGCGTTCCTTCTGGTACTCGCAAAGATTCTCTACCGTACAAAGTAGGTACGGTTATTTCATCGCCTAAAGCAGCCTGCACAAAGGTAATCGGAACTTCACAATACACATCGTTGCCATCACGTTTGAAAAAGTCGTGCGTCTTCACGCGCACAACGATATAGAGATCGCCTGAAGGAGCTCCTTTTTCACCCGCTTCACCAGCACCCGAGATACGCATACGTGTCCCCGTATCTACGCCAGGTGGGATGTTCACTTCGATCTTACGCCGTTTACGAACTGTTCCGGCACCTTTACAATCTGTGCATGGCGTGACAATTTTTTTACCTGTACCTTTACAAGATGGACAAGTCCGGCGATTCACCATACGACCAAACGGAGTATTGGTATAGAACTCTTGCATTCCGCTACCCTTACAAGTAGAACATGTCTCAACTTTTGTACCAGGCTTAGCTCCGTTGCCATGGCAAGTTTCACACGTTTCTGTGCGCGGAATTTCAATTTCTTGTTTGATGCCAAAAGCAGCATCTTTAAACTCAATGGTCATTGCATATTCAAGATCGGCACCACGCTGTGGGCCACGATTGCGACCACCACTTCCGCCAAAGAACATATCAAAGATATCATTTATCCCGCCAAAGTCCTGTCCCTGAAACCCGCCAAACCCGCCCGCTCCAGCACCTTGCGTCGGATCTTCATGGCCAAACCGATCATAGTTTGCACGCTTCGTGTCATCGCTTAAGACTTCATAAGCCTCATTGATTTCCTTAAACTTGTCAGCGGCATTAGGATCCTCTTTATTGACGTCAGGATGATATTTACGGGCAAGTCCTCGGTACGCTTTTTTCAGTTCGTCTTGCGTCGCGGATTTATCCACACCCAGCACTTCATAATAATCCCGTTTACTCACCGGGGCGTCCCTCATTCCCTTACTATCTTTTTACTAAGAATACCTTAAAAAGGAGAGCGAACTCTCCCTTTTAAGGTGCACTGCTCAAATTGTATCTTACGACATTACTTGTCTTCGTCAACCACATTATAATCAGCATCCACAACATGGTCTGATCCTTGTGCTGACGCATCATCATGTTCTTGTTGTGCTGCTTGTTCATACAGTTTGACGGACAACGCCTGAATCGCACTGCTTAATTCATCATGTGCTTTTTGAATAACTTCCATATCCGTGCCTTTTAAAGCTTCCTGTAAGTTCTCTTTGGCTGCTTGCGCTTTTTCTTTTTCTTCAGCACTCGCTTTTTCGCCAAGATCTTTGATCGTTTTATCGGTTTGATAAATCAGGCTATCGGATTGGTTACGAAGTTCTGTCTCTTCACGTTGTTTACGATCAGCTTCGGCATTGAGTTCAGCTTCTTTGACCATACGTTCTACTTCATCTTTGCTTAAACCACCCGACGAAGTAATGGTGATGCGTTGCGATTTGCCTGTTCCGAGATCTTTCGCTGATACATTGACGATGCCGTTTGCATCGAGATCAAAAGCGACTTCAATTTGGGGTATACCACGCGGTGCCGGTGGCAAATCACTTAGTGTAAAACGTCCAAGTGTTTTGTTATCACGCGCAAATTCCCGCTCACCTTGCAAAACATGAATCTCCACGGAAGTCTGATTGTCTGCTGCCGTCGAGAAAACTTGTTTTTTCGAGGTAGGTATCGTCGTATTACGGTCGATCAGGCGCGTCATAACACCCCCAAGTGTCTCAATACCTAAAGACAACGGCGTGACATCAAGAAGCACAACACCCGTCACATCACCCGTTAGCACACCAGCTTGAATGGCTGCTCCAAGGGCTACCACTTCGTCAGGATTGACACCTTTGGATGGTTCTTTGCCGGTCAATTTTTTAATTGCATCCACCACAGCTGGAATACGTGTCGAACCGCCAACAAGAATGACTTTATGAATATCGCTGACTGACATACCAGCATCTTTCAACGCTTGCCGTGTTGGTCCCATAGTAGCTTCCACAAGATCAGCTGTGATCTCATCGAATTTGGCTCGCGTCAATGTTTCTTCAAGATGCTTAGGACCTGTCGCATCCGCCGTAATAAAAGGCAAAGAAATGCTCGTTGACATGACACCAGAAAGATCCTTTTTCGCCTTTTCTGCAGCATCTTTTAAACGTTGCATAGCCATACGATCTTGACGTAAATCAATGCCATTTTCTTTTTTGAATTTGTCAGCTAAATGTTGCATAATGCGTTCATCAAAGTCATCACCACCGAGATGGTTGTTACCACTTGTTGCCTTGACTTCAAAAACGCCATCGCCAAGTTCGAGAATGGAAACGTCAAAGGTACCGCCGCCTAAGTCATACACCAAAATAGTATGATCGCCCGTTTTATCTAACCCATAAGCAAGCGCAGCTGCCGTCGGTTCATTCACGATCCGCAATACATCGAGTCCAGCAATTTTACCAGCATCTTTAGTCGCTTGTCTTTGGCTGTCATTAAAGTAAGCAGGCACGGTAATTACAGCTTGGGTTACCGTATCACCAAGATAAGCTTCTGCATCTGATTTCAATTTTTGCAAAATCATAGCCGAAATTTCAGGAGGGGTATATTGTTTACCATCGATACCCACTTTGTAGTTCGTACCCATGTGCCGTTTAATCGAAATTACTGTATTATCCGGGTTTGTAACAGCTTGTCTTTTAGCAACATCGCCAACAAGTCGCTCCCCGTTTTTAGCAAAGCCAACGACAGAAGGCGTGGTGCGATTACCTTCTGCATTCGCGATGACGACAGCTTCGCCACCCTCCATAACAGCCACGCATGAGTTTGTTGTACCAAGGTCAATACCAATTACTTTTGCCATTTCAACTACCTCCTTATATTCTTTCACCGCTAACTTTAACCATCGCTGGGCGAAGCACCCGATCGCCTAATTGATACCCTGTACGTAACACCTGTAGGACAATGCCTGCTTCCGTTCCTTCAACAGATTCAGAAAGCACAGCCTCATGGCGATTTGGGTCAAAAGCCTCGCCGACAGGATTAATCATCGTCACGCCCGATTTCTCTAAAACACTAAGAAATTGTTTAAAAACCATGTCCACACCTTTTACTAGCTCATCATCTTCTTTACCTGCCGCAGCTTGCAAAGCGAGCGCCAAATTGTCAACGACAGGCAACATCTCTGTGATCAATTTGCTATTGGCGTACGTCGATAATTCTTCTTTTTCCATTCTGCTTCTACGACGCAAATTGTCCAAATCAGCGTAGACGCGCATCAAACGATTTTCAAGATCAGCCACTTGAGTTTTTAAGCCAGCCGTCTCGTCTGTAGCGACATCCTGAAATTCTTCACTTTCGCTGTCGCCAGTCGTCGCTTTCTCGCGTTTATTTTCCATATCTTTGATATCTTGTGATTCACTATCTGAGAACAACATCTCTTCGTTATCCTTCATTCTTTGCCTCCTCCACTTCATCATGATCCGTTATAAAACTTCGAGTATAGTTCAGACAGTCCAAGCGATACATGGCGCAATAAACGTATCACGCGACCATATTCCATCCGCGTAGGTCCGACCACACCAATAACGCCAACAGGCACACCTGATACGTGATACGTCGCCGTAATAAGCGAACAGTCTTGTAACGTCTCTACATCATTTTCAATGCCAATGCGCACGGAGGTACGTTGTTCAGCACGCCCATCAGCTTTTAGTGCTTCCACTACACGGTCGCGATGTTCAAGCCAAGATAGTACAGGCTGAGCTTTTTGAACATCTTGAAACTCAGGTTGTAGTAGCATGTTAGTCGCTCCACCTAAGTACACTTTTGCCTCATTTTCCAAACCAATCGTTGGAGCAATTTGATCAAGTAAACGGATGGCTTCTTCATAGTCACCAACGCTACGAGCAACTTCATGCATGATTTCTTCCAGCATACGTGATCGCATTTTGTACATCGGCGTGCCTTGCAAACGACGATTGACGATACCGACAAGCCGTTCCACTTCATCCATAGCTATACCTTCAGGAAAAGTTACGGTGCGGTTTTGCACTTGGCCTGTAGAGGTCACTACGATAATAACAGCTGAGTGATCATTTAATGGGATGATCTGCAAATTTTTCAGCATAGTGTCGTAAACCTGAGGGCCGAGTACGAGCCCCGTATACTGTGTAAGCCCAGATAACACGACCGCTGTTTGTTGTGCAACACGTTCCATCTCATCGATTTTCTCTGTGAATAGTGATTTGATCATCGTAAAATCATCTACACTGATTTTTGAATCAGAATTCACCAGATTATCCACATAATAGCGATATCCTTGTTGTGATGGAATACGTCCTGCAGATGCATGCGGTTGTTCGAGGTAACCCATCTCCTCCAAATCGGCCATTTCATTTCGTATCGTTGCGGCACTCAAACCAAGGTTAGGATGTTTAGAAATGGTTCGCGAACCAATCGGCTCAGCAGACACAACATAATCATCCACGACCATGCGCAAAATTACTTTTTGTCTGTCTGTAAGCATTTTACATCCTCCTTTTTATGTTTGAGCCTATCCGCTTGTTAGCACTCAAATGCGTCGAGTGCTAATCGTTAACCAAAATGTATCAAAACGCGCCATGCCATGTCAACTGTCTAAATGAAAAAGTGCGCGAACAATCACGAACAGACGCCAATAAATTCTTCAAAAATCACATTGGCAATTTCATAGTGCTTAGCTGGTATCCGTAATTGACCATTTTCCTGCACCAACAATCCTTTGGCAAGCAAACTATCCACTTGTTGTCCAAAGACTTGCCGCACAGGGACACCATGCATGCGCTGAAAATCTTTCATGGATACACCTTGTTGCAAACGCAGTCCAAGCATCATGGTGTCTTCCATAGCTTCCTCTTTCGTTACCGTTTCTATCGTAGCTATAGGGCGCTTCTCTTGATCGATATAGTCTTCATACTGCGCCAACGAGCGCACATTTTCATATCGTTCACCAAATACATAACCATGCGCACCAACACCAACCGCAAAATAGGGAAGATTTTTCCAATATACCAAATTATGACGAGCTTGTTCACCTGCTGTAGCAAAATTACTGATTTCGTAATGAACAAACTCTTGTGTTAAAAGCTTGCTACGAACTGCCTCATACATGGCCACTTCAAGATCCTCACCAGGTAATCTTAATAAACCTTGTTGTTGCCATTTCGCAAATGGTGTTCCTGCTTCTATCTTCAGTCCATACGCTGAAATATGTGTAATGCCCATACGCAACACTTCATCAACAGCGAAAACAGCATCATCAATCGTCTGATCAGGCAAGCCAAGCATTAGATCAAGATTGATCCGCTCAAAGCCAGCTTGGCGTGCTCGATCTACACTCTTTTTTACGTCACTTGCAAAATGCAAGCGGCCGATAGCTTGCAATAAACCTTCGTTAAACGTTTGTGCTCCGAAACTAAGCCGATTGACACCGATTGCTCGTAACGTCTCATAGAGTGACACGTCAGTAGACCCAGGATTGGCTTCAACCGTCCACTCACACGTAGTGGATCGAATAAAATAAGTATCAATTGCGAAGGCGATTTTTTGCCACTGTTGCGCCGAGAGTAAAGTTGGTGTACCCCCGCCAAAAAAAACTGTATCAAGAACAACACGTTCACCTTTTGTGTACGTGTTTGCGACAAGAGCAAGTTCTTTGACGAGATGGTCCACATACTTTTCGCGTACGGTAGTATCCACCACAAAGGTCGTAAAATCACAGTAAAAACAACGGCTATGGCAAAAAGGAATATGCACATAAAGCGAGCGTGGCATAAGTGTTTTTAGTACGTGATCAGTCAAGTTTGAGCACCGCCATAAATGCTTCTTGCGGAACTTCGACATTACCGACTTGTTTCATGCGTTTTTTACCTTCTTTTTGCTTCTCGAGCAACTTTCGTTTGCGAGAAATATCACCGCCATAACACTTAGCAAGTACATTTTTGCGCATAGCACGAATCGTTTCACGCGCGATCACTTTATTGCCAATGGCCGCTTGCACCGGTACCTCAAACATTTGCCTTGGAATCAAATCTTTCAGCTTTTCGCAAAGTGTTCTGCCACGCGAATAGGCTTTTTCTCGATGCACGATGAACGACAAGGCATCCACCGTTTCTCCATTCAGTAAAATGTCCAATTTGACAAGGTCACTTTCGCGATAGCCGATTACCTCATAATCAAAGGAGGCATAACCTTTCGTACTCGATTTAAGACGATCAAAGAAATCATATACAATTTCCGTTAAAGGAATTTCATAAATAAGCGTCACACGTGTTTCATCAAGGTACTGCATGTCCGTAAAAACGCCGCGTTTTTCCTGACACAATTCCATAACGCTACCAACAAAATCTTTTGGAACGATAATATGGGCGCGCACGTACGGTTCTTCAACATGATCGATCTTCCCTGGTTCAGGTAATAAGCTCGGATTATCAATAGGAAACATCGTATTCGCTGTCGTATAGACATGGTAAATAACACTCGGTGCTGTCGTAATAAGCGTTAACCCATATTCCCGCTCTAAGCGTTCCTGCATAATTTCCATATGCAGCAGGCCTAAAAACCCGCAACGAAAACCAAAACCTAAAGCTGTTGACGTCTCCGGTTCATAACTCAGTGCAGCATCATTCAGTTCAAGGCGCTCTAAAGCCTCGCGAAGTTCTGGATAATCGGAAGAATCCACAGGATAAATACCGCAAAATACCATAGGATTAATCTTTCTATACCCAGGCAACGGCTCTGGAGCTGGGTTTTGAGCGCTCGTCACCGTATCGCCAACATGCGTATCAGCAATCGATTTGATAGCTGCCGCAATATAGCCCACATCACCTGCACAAAGTTCTTCAATCGCCGTCATGCGAGGCTTAAAGACGCCTACCTCAACGACATCAAATTCAGCCATCGTCGCCATCATGCGCATCCGCATACCAGGCTTTATACTGCCATTCATGACACGCACATACACAATTACGCCTTTGTACGCGTCATAGTGCGAATCAAAAACTAACGCCTGTAAAGGCTTTTGCAAGTCACCGACGGGTGCTGGTACCTTTTGTACGACTTGTTCCAAAATCTCCTTGATGCCAATACCTGATTTTGCAGAAGCGAGAACAGCTTCTGATGCATCAAGACCAATTACGTTTTCAATTTCCGTTCGCACTTTTTCTGGATCGGCTGATGGCAGATCAATTTTATTAATTACAGGCAAAATTTCCAGGTTATTATCGAGAGCCAAATACACATTGGCAAGCGTCTGTGCTTCGATACCTTGTGCCGCATCAACAACTAACAAAGCTCCTTCACAAGCCGCAAGGCTACGAGAAACTTCGTAGGTAAAATCGACATGTCCAGGTGTATCAATCAAATTTAACGTATACGACTCACCATCATCGGCATGATAGGTTAAGCGTACTGCTTGTAATTTGATCGTTATTCCCCGCTCACGTTCCAAATCCATTTGATCAAGCACTTGGTCCTGCATTTCGCGCGCTGATAAGGCGCCGGTATATTCAAGGATCCGATCGGCAAGTGTTGATTTGCCATGATCGATATGAGCAATGATGCTAAAATTGCGAACGCGTGAAATGGCGTCGTTATCTGACACGATGGTCCTCCCAACACTCTTAACAAGAATACTTCAATTTTACGCTATAAAAAGAGGCGGAAGCAATTGTTGCCTTGCTTTCGCCTCTAAAAAGGTGGTATTGAATGATCGAAGCAACGTTATTATTGCCCACTTGTCACAGAAATCATCGGCGTATCTTGCACATTTTTTGTACGAACAGCATCGTGCAACAAAGATGTCAGTATACTATGCAATTGTCTTTGTAAAAACACCCCAACACCCACAGCATCTTTTTGTGCAAAGCTCGCTGCGGGATCGGGTGATTTGGCTAAAGTTTGATCCATTACGGTCGAAGGTGTCGAACGCGGCAACACATAAACAGGCTCATACAACACTTTTTGTCCATGAATAAGTTCCATTTGCGCCCCCGTTTTTACCAATGAGGGCGGTAAAGATGTCGCTGAGGGGGCATCAAGTTTGGCAACAAACACATTCATCGTTGCTGCAATCACGAGTGCTCCACCACTGATAGTCAAGCCAGAAACCACGAGAAAAATCAGTACAGATGCCGTTTTTTTCACATTTCGCACAACGCGGTCATGCATACTCGTCACCATCCGCCTATTACCTAGTTAACAAAAGTTATGCGAGATGAGACGAGCCTATACCTAATACCAAAAATACGAAAAAATTTAATGTGTAAGTGCTTTTGCATCTTCGATCGTCATGGCTGGGTGCATCGCTAAGTTAAGACCCATCGCCACTACATGCGCAATGTCCTCGACAAATTCATCAATTTCCTTTGGTGTCACCATCAAGTTGTTACCAATCGGTTGAAGCAATTCCGAAATTAATTGCCGTTTTTCATCATGGTCAAATTGATTAAGAATTTTCGAAGCATCATTTCCAGGAACTTTATTTTCTAGGTGAGTGAAGAGAATATCCATTGCGTCTGAAGCGATCGTCGCTGCATCAAGTACGGTAGGAACCCCTATCGCAATCACATCGACACCAAGCGTTTCTTTATTAAGCGCACGTCGGTGATTACCGACTCCAGCGCCAGGCTGAATTCCTGAGTCAGCTAACTGTATTGTGGTATTGACACGATCGAGTGAACGAGCGGCAAGCGCATCGATCGCAATCACAAGGTCTGGTTTTACTCGATCCACCACCCCTTGTACAATCTCTGTTGTCTCGATGCCAGTAATACCAAGAACCCCGGGTGCGATGGCGCAGATGGAACGAAATCCCTCCTCTAACATTTCCGGCATTATATGAAAAAGATGCCTTGTTACAAATAAATTTTCCACGACCAAAGGTCCAAGCGCATCTGGTGTCACATTCCAATTTCCAAGGCCAACCACAAGCACAACGGCTTGTTCAGGCACATGAATGTACGGTTTTAATTCTTGGGCTAGGCAAAGAGCAACTTGTTCCTGCAAATCAGGATCTTTATGCCGAAGTTCAGGGACTTCTAACGTGACATACGTACCTTTTAGTTTTTGCATCGCAGAAGATGCTGCTTGCGTTGTAATTTTCATACGCGTCGTTTTAATTTGCTCTTGTTCATCCACATCAACGGTCAATCCTTTTATGTTTGGGGATGTTCGAGAAATATCCTCATGAATTTCAACAGCTAGATCGGTACGAACACTATTCCATGCTGCTATCGGATGTTCCTGACCTCTATGCAATTCAGTCACACGGCCCATGGGGCCTCGTGGTTTCCACACCTAACATCCCTCCGGTTATATGATCGCCTTTTTCGTAGTATGCGCAGGTTGCTTCACTAGATGCTCCATGATACAATGTAGACTGCTCATAATAGATAAGGACGTCGTGAGGAGGTGAATCCATTGCCGAATATCAAGTCTGCGATTAAACGCGTGGTTGTGTCCAAAAACCGGACGATCCGTAATGCTGCAGCAAAATCAGCTTTGCGCACCTCGTTGAAGCGGTTTGAAAACGCGCTGCGTCAGCGCGACATGGAGACGGCGCAAACCGCCTTGCGCAGTGCTACACGTTCTTTGGACAAAGCGGTAACAAAAGGGATTGTTCATCGGAATCTCGCCGCCCGTAAAAAATCACGCTTAACTAAGCGCTACAACAAAGCTGCGATGTGATGTTTTTACTGCCATAGATAGTAAAAGGAGACGCCACTATACGTCTCCTTTTTCGTGTCTAAAACTTCGTCTTCCCCTATCTATGCCCCCTTCGTACCACGTAAAAACCACCAATCAATTGCTGTTTGCTCAGATACCTGACCCGATTTGATCTTATACTCTAATTCCGCTAAGTCAATCAACTGTTCACGGCATCGTTGTGCCGAGATGTACTTGCTTTGTTCTCGAGCTACTTTACAAGCATAAGGATGAACACCAAGCTTGATGGCCAAATCACGATCCGCTTGCATTTTATTGCGTGGATCGGATACACGCGCAATCAAACGATACTGACGGGATAGCAAAGAAAGTAATGCAAAAGATGATTCCGTGCTAGATAATTCATGAAAGACACGATGTGCCTCAAGTAAGTTCCCTTCTATCGCCAAACGAATAACGTGAAATAGATCAGATTCGCTCTCATCAGGTACGAGCTCGCGTAATACCTGATCTTGTAACGCTTGTTCGGATAATGCGTACGTAGTAATCTTTTGCATATTTTGATACAGCAAGCCAAAAGAATCACCAGATCGCTCGATGACAAAATCCATTTGCGATGTGGATAACGTCAAATTTTTATCCATCCACTCTGTAATCAGGCTACGCCATTCATCACGCCGCCACTTTCCTGCATGAATAACACATACCTCTTTATCCTGCAAAAAACGCTTAGTCCATTTTTTACGTTCATCTAATTTTTCCGCTGCTGTCACAAGGATCATGGGTGCAGGCAAAGATTCTTTAAAGATAGCTTCCAGTTCTGGTGTTATCTCATCCATAGCTTGTGCCTTAACGGATGCGGTTAGATAATCAAATCCGGTGTAAATAACAATAACTTGACTAGAAAACAGATCGCCACCTTTAGCATCCATCACAGCTTGCGAAAAGGTAGTTGTTTGTGCTGAATGAAATACAGTTTCTGGCTTACATTGCGGATCGTGTTGTACCATAGCGTTCTCTATCTCACGCGTAAAATAGCGTAAAACTTCATTGTCGTCCACATGATAGATAACGTACAATTTCACCAAATTACCATGTCGCAGATCGCCGACAGTTCCATAAAACGATTTTTCCACGAAATATTACACCTGCCATGCAGTTTGTTTTAAAAGTGGTTTGCGAATATGCGTGACCATACGTAGCCCACCTAGTTGATAGAGATACTTGACTTTTGTCAAATCCTTCGCTAAACCAGCTGTCGTCCCTGATGTTTTGAATCTACCAAACGTACCTACACCTTGCCCACTGCCAAGTGATGCTAGCGTTCCAAGCATTTTAGGATGGAATTTTTGCATCGATTCGTTAGTAAGTAAAGCCAGTATGTTTTTGGCAGCTAGTTGTCCCATCTGTGTAGCCATTTGAGCAGTCGGCGGTAGAGGTTTACCTGATTGAATGAGAGATGCACAGTCGCCGATGATGAAAAGTCGTTCATCATCGATGGATTGCAGGTAATCATTAACTTGTGCCCGCCCTCTGCGATCACATGTTAATCCAGCTTGCGATAGAACCGTGTTCGCACGCACCCCTCCAGTCCAGACGATCGTCCCGGCTTCGATGACCTCACCAGAACCTAAATATACGCGACCCTCTTCAACACGTTCAATTTTCGTGCTTGTCATGATCTTTGCACCTTTTTGTTCAAGAATATCCCTTGCCGTTTTTTGCAACGAAGGCATCAGAGCGGGTAAGATCGAATCCGTTGCTTCAATCGTGATCACTTCGAAGGAAGAGGATGAAATATCCAGTTTTGCACATAACTTTGGCAACCATTCGAGCAGCTCACCAACGAACTCAATGCCAGTCAGCCCAGCGCCCCCAACAACAATCCGTAATTTGCTTTTCTCTTTATGATCCTTAAAGCGGGCAAACTCCCGTTCAATTCGCGTACGAATTTGCCGTGCCGTTTCAAGAGAACGTAATTGCATACTGTATTCACTCAACCCAGGGATTCCAAAAAACTCTGGCGCACTGCCGAGTGCAATGAGCGCATAATCATATGGATAACTGCCACGTATCGTCAACAGCTTATTTTCTTGACGATCGATTCCTGTGACTTCGTCTTTGACAATCATTGTTCCATGTCGTGTGAAAATGTCGGTTAGTTCTACTTTGTAATCATCTACATGGTTCCTTCCGCCAGCTGCTTCATGAAGCCATGTAATAAATTGATGATAACTGTGTTTGTTGATCATAACAAACGGTGTATGACTGTTTTCGAATTTCTTTCCAGCCATAACGCCCCCATAACCAGCCCCTGCAATAACTATTCGTCCCACATGCGATCATCCCTTCTCACCGAGTATGCTCTTTTACTATCTGCCAAAACAAAATTGCGCATTCTCTTTTACAGAATGCGCAATGGGTTATCAGGAGTTATCCTATTTGGCGTTTCGTCTCTATGGTGATTCTGCATGGTGAACATAGAACTGCCGACCAATAAGATAAAAAGGAACGTCATTTGCACCATGAACAACCTAGGTTGTTCGATCACGTTTCCAAACGGTTTTGCAAATGGTCTCCAACTTGTCCTGCTGTTTGTAAAAGTTTGACCAAGCTTTTCCACGATGGGTTATCTCGTACCGTATAAGCATCGAGTACAAGCTTTTCTGTCAACAAATCGAGATCATGCAATACTTCTTCCGATATCATGGTGGTCACCTTTCCCAGTCAACGAGTAACACGTGTTATTCCAAGTATTTGCCTGGATGACGCCATGTATACCTTCTACCTAGGAACAAAATCAAAAACAAAAGAGTCTCATAAACAACGAGACTTGATAAAGATGGAGCAGATAATTTCATCGCCGCCCCAAGGGAACTCAGGTTCTGAACACTCGTGATTACCATTTGGTAGATAAAAGTCACGATAGGTTGTAGAACATGGGCTATGGATGGCGTAAGGATAGCAAATAACAAACAAATCCAGGCCATCGGCAATAACCATTCAAGAACGGGGTAAAGAACTATATTGGTCAACAAGGAGATAAGGGATAACTGCGAAAACTCAAATAAAGCGACAGGTGCTACAGCGAGATCAGCAGCAAGCCCACGAGCAAGCATCATCCGCAAACGGGGAAAACCAATAAAAAATAACCACCATGCAGCTAGGCGAGAAGGAAGTAAGGAAAATGCCATAACGGCAACAAATGAAACAATAACCCCTGGATCAAGCAAAAGGTGTGGTTCCATCAGCACAAGACAACAAGCTGCTAGCACATTAGCCGTAAGTTGATCCCTTTTTCTATGTACCAGTAATGCAGTTAACTCATAGATCACAACCAGAGCTGCCCGTAAGGCGGGAGGTGCAAGGCCTGATAAGATCACAATAATGCCAATGAGAAACAGGGAAAACACATACCAAAGTCCATAGCGTAGGCGCCACTTTTGTCGAAATAAAATGACGACAGGATTAATGGCCATGCGAATCGTTGCCCCTGATGCTACCAAAGCATGAATTATCCCTACCGCGGCAAACGCCTTGATCGTCTGATTACTGATCGCAGAACGATCGCCAACGGCAAATCCTAGTGCCATCATCCCTAAAGGACCGTATGCCATGCGTAAACGATCCTGTACTTGCGCAAGGAAATACCCTTGCCATGCATACACACTTGGGAAGTGCTGTTGACTAGCGACCTTATGAATGCCATAGATAGATGCAGTGGCAAGCACGGTGATTTTTCGCCGCAATAAAGCAGTAGCAAAGGAACCCTTAGCTACTGCATGAAATCGCACATAGGCCGCGATATAGTCCATAGCATGTAACTCTGATGATGCGGTATAAAACTTTTGTGAAAAGCTAGATACCTGCGTTTGATCTGATTTGCTCTCACCGCTTATCGTTAGCCATACAACAGGCTGTCCTGCCACAGGATAGGCACCCCGCTCGTCGTAAAAGGAGCATACTTTAGCTGCAAAGGCAAGACCATGCGCTGCCTTTCTTTGCACTGGTCCATCAATTTGCAAAATACTAAGGGTGCTCGTTTGATGCTTGACCTGTAAAAGTTCAGCTGAAAGACGTTCATGAGAGACTTCATCAAACCATGCGTACTGCCCCCCGCAAACCCAACCTATAAACATCGTAAAGAAAAATAGCGACCATGTGAAATGACGTAATGGATGCGTCTTTGGTGCGATATACCGCAAAATGCTTACCAGCAAAAACAAGATAACAAGTACAATAGCGATCATTACAAAGACCGAAGGTGCAATCTGAGACACAATCGCCAAGGATCCTGCACAAAAACTCATCCCCAAAATAGTGACAATTCTGTGCATATTGATGGCTTCCTTTACATATAGTCTATTTTTGGACTTGTCGCAAACGATGACTGTTGATACAATGAACCGCAGAAAGAAAACGCCGAATCTGATAGATTTTATCAGTACGGGGGATATTTTTTTGGGGTGAATCCGATTTCAGAGGGGCTACCTTCAGCCCTAACCCGTCAACTAACCTCGGAGGCTCATGGAAGGAGCTTGTTTTTTGCGCATATCTTTTCTTGTCACTTCATTTTCCTTGATCCTAGGAGGCAATCTTGTAGGTCTTGCCGCCATGAGCCCGGCTTACGCTGCCGAGAGTCCCGTGATCATGCAAGTAGGTTCGACAGGCCAGCAAGTCAAAGTTTTACAAGAAGATTTACAGTCATTGGGCTACTTTCCTCAAAACGAAGGTTTAACTCAATATTTTGGGCCTATTACTTCCAGTGCGGTTTCCCATTTTAAGGAGACTCATCATTTGGGCAGTTCCAGTAACGTTACATCGCAGGTCCTTTCTTTGATCGAACAATCTACTAAACGTACCTCGTTGCCGCCAACTTCCCTTTCAATGAAACTTGTTCAAAAAGCTCGCACGTACCTTGGTTACGCATATGTCTGGGGAGGTAATCAGCCCAGTTCCGGGTTTGATTGTTCCGGGTTTACCCAGTACGTTTTCTCTCAATTTGGCAAATCACTAGATCGTACTTCGCAAGCACAAGCACAAGAAGGAACACCAGTTAGCAAAAGCAATTTGCAACCAGGCGATTTAGTTTTTTTTGCTACGGATGGACCACTATCACATGTCGGCATCTACATCGGTAGCGGTGAGTTTATTAACTCCGCAAGTACGCATGTCGAGATTGATGATTTAACTACTGGATACTGGGCGAGTGTCTACGAAACGGCACGCCGTATTTTATGATTTGTTGATTTTTAAAGCTTTGCTGGCCCCGCGCAAGAATACCTTGCGCGGTTTTTATCGTAAACTGAGAAAAGGTTCGAGGCTTGCGAGAAGCTTTTGTCCGATGCCTTTGACATGGCGTAAATCGGCTAGCGTCATAAACTTGCCATGCTTCGTTCGATAAGTAAGGATCTCTTGTGCCTTCTTAGGTCCTACTCCCGGTAGTTGTTCAAGCTGGCTAAGATTGGCCTCATTTAAAAGCACGTGTTGCCCCGCCTGAACTTTGTGAGAGCGTGTGCTATAACTTGTTTTTTTCTGGTTCGTTGTTGTGATTACGGAAATTGCATTTTTTGCGGGAATCACTATTTCAGTTCCATCCTCCATAACCGCCGCGAGATTTATGGCTGCACGATCTGCACGCTTAGTCAGTCCACCCGCTTTAGCAACAGCCTGATAAACTCTTGCATCGAGAGCAAAGGAGTATAATCCAGGATGGTTGACTTCTCCGACCACATACACCATCATGTGAGCAATCTTCTGATGGACAACCGAAGCTTCTGCAACGACTTTGGGTTTCACAGTTTGAATGTGTCCTTGAGATAAAAAAGCGATGATCCAAAAGGTGACGAGCACAGCAGCAGCAAACATGGAAAATACTTTCTTTTTATCCCATTTAAATGAATGTTTCACAAAGCGTAACCTCCCGTCTTTTTTGCTTAAGGGAAGCTGTTCAAGAGACCAAGGCATATTCCTTTTTACAAAACGCGCAGTTTCAAAAAAAACAGATACCATCTAAGTACAACGTTACAAGTCCATGCAAGCTCTCATAAAATGTAGTACACTAACTAACAATGATCATGAAAGTGGGCGTGTGCATGCTGACTCCAAGCATGGAGGATTATCTTGAAAAAATTTACGAACTGATGAAAGATAAAGGGTATGCACGAGTATCGGACATAGCATCATCGCTTGCCGTACAACCTTCATCTGTCACGAAAATGTTACAAAAACTCGATGAACAAGATTATGTCACGTATGAGAAATATCGTGGGTTTGTACTGACGAAGACAGGGGAACAGATGGGAAAAGCGATGAAACAACGGCATAACATGCTTGCTGAATTATTGCGCATGCTAGGCATCCCAGAGACGACCATTCAGGAGGATGTGGAAGGGATTGAACATCACGTCAGTCCGCAAACCTTAAAGCAACTCAATCGACTGGTGGATTACTTTCAATCAGACGCGGCACGGCTTGAGTCATTGGTGCATTATAGAACCAAAGAATCTGTGGAAAAACCGTCAAAAAACATCGATGAATATTCATCGAACTAGAAAAAACCAACGCATAGCTTGCTGCATCGTAGTTGCACTAGGAGCAACGCGTACATGCAAGCGATCCCCTAACCAAATGGAAGCCGATTCCGCTTCTAATTGTTCCCATGGAAAATGAAAGTCAGCACCGATGTATACCTCTGTAAATCCTGCTTTTTCTAAGCCCTCTAAAATGACGTCAAGCTCGTAGGCACGTTGTTGATGTGACTCCTGCACGCGTTGATAACGCCCGTCTTTTTCAAGCAAAAACAGCAATAATTCATAGGCAACAGTTATGGATGCTTGATCTACCTTCGTCTCGATCAACGCCACTGTCTCCCCAGACGCGTCATAGTAGACATTGTCGCCGAGTCCTTGTAACACTTTTCTTGGTGAGTGCATGTCAAACAAAAAATAGCCGCCTGGAGTCATCATGTCATGGACATGAGCAAATGAGTGCTGTAACCGTTGCGGCGTCAAAATATAATTAAATACATCACAAGTAGCAAGACATAGATCGGCCCTTTTGGGGGTAAAAAACGATTCTGCGCGACCTTCTAACAAAGTAATGCGTCGCCCATATCGCTGTGCTTGTTCTTTGGCGACAGCAAGCATCGAAAGTGATGGATCAATCCCAATCACTTGGCGCGCCAACGCTAATTCAACTTCAAACATAGCACCCGTTCCACACCCAAGATCAACAATCACGTCAACATGGTGTCCCGTCTTATTAACAGCTTCATGAAGCAATCGGGCGAATTCATCATAGGGAATATCGCCCATTAACCGATCATAAACCGCTGCAAAGTGCGTATACAAAAGTCATGCACATCCTTGCTATAACCCTTAATGTAAACTTTCTATCGATACCCTTGGGGCATCTCCCCATAAGCGCTCAAGTCCATAAAAAGAGCGTTCCTCATCTTGAAAAACATGTGCCACAACATCACCAAAGTCTATCAGTATCCAACGCCCTTCATCGCGTCCTTCAAAACCTTTGCACACAAGCCCGCTTTCACCAAGCTTCTCCTCAATAGCATCAGCAATAGCTTGTACCTGCGTACGAGAATTGGCACTGCAAATTACAAAATAATCAGCGATCACAGATAATCCACGTAAATCCAAAATCACTACATCTCTAGCCTTTTTGTCGTCAGCAGTATCAGCCGCCAACCTTGCCAATTGTTCCATCTTGTCTGTCATGTACAGACCTCCTTAGTCTAGTTTGTTAGATTGATCTGACGATCAAACCATTGTCGATCATCTTGCGTAACAAGGCTCCACGCTTTATTACGTAGTTGTACCGTTCGTACGTCGATCTCAACATGGTTTTTTAGCAAGTGCTCTAGCGAAGCATCCGACACAGTGGCAACAGCCAGGGGTAAACTTATCTGAGAAGCAGCGCGCAAGGTGTCCACAAACGGAAATGAGCGACCCTTTTCTATGGCATCAGCCACGTAGAGAATTTGAGCTACATCGCCCATTTCTGGGTGCCCGACCGTGTGCCATTTGACAGCTTCTTTTACATCTTCATCATCAATAAAGAAGTCTTGCGCCATACGCATCGCACATATCGGTCCATGCCATACAGGGACAGGGCCAAAAGGCACAGAAGTTCCCGACAAATGGGCGAGTTTTTCAAGCTGACTTTGCGTCAACTCACGAAACATGTCATGCAACCAAGCCGCTTGTCGTGCTTTTTCTCCATTGATAGCATAACGTTGCGCCAAGTCCATCGAAGCCTCGACCACACCGCGCACATGAGCAAGTCGAGAAGGTGACAATCTGCTTTTCGCTTCTTGCTCAAGGTCAATCATGGTAGATACAACCCCTTTTGCAAAATTAACTGAATCACCGCTGGTGATAACAAAGGATCTACCTGTAATCCTCTAGCTAGACGATTTTTGATCCATGTACTTGAAATATCGAGCAAAGGCATCCCAAGTACCGTGATTTGTGCGTAGGGAAATTGAGCCAACAGCACTTCTTTTGCCTGTTGTTCATCTACATGCGGGCGAGGAGCCACCACCAAATGAGCTAAACGTAAAATATCTTCTGGGTCTTTCCATGAAGGAAGATCCTTAAGCATATCGGCTCCGACAAACCAATAAAGTTCATCTTCTTGATGCTCATTTTTCATACTCTTCAATGTATCGCAAGTAAAGCTCGGACCTTGCCGCAGTACTTCTCGAAGCGATAAGGAAAAGTAAGGAAAAGCAGCAATAGCAGCTTGTACAAGCTCAACACGAACATGTGCAGCCGATACGAGTGATAAATCCTTATGCGGAGGTTGCCCTGCAGGAATAAACTCCACCTCGTCTAAGGATAACTCCTCATACGCTATCTGTGCCATCATCAGATGGCCTATATGCGGCGGGTCAAAGGTTCCACCAAATAGACCGCGGCGCATCAGCGAGGTAATTCAATCACAGGGTTTTCCTGTGAACGTTTATATAATATGATCGTACGACCAATAACCTGAACAATTTCAGCCTTTGTTCCGTTTTTCAAAGCCACAGCAATATCTTTAGCTGTTTCATCCGCATTGCCTAAAACAGACACTTTCATCAGTTCTCGCGCCTCAAGCGCGAGTGCGATTTGTTCAACCATGGTGCGTGATACGCCACCTTTACCTACCTGAAAAATAGGCGTAAGGTGATGAGCTAAGCCACGGAGGTACCGTACTTGTTTTCCCGTTAACACGTTTTCATGATCCTCCCTTAAGATCCATCCAAAACATCACAAACAGCATAACGCATCACTTCGATCGGCGCCTGTACATCAAACCATTGCTCAACGGCTAAAGCACCTTGATGCACGAGCATCCCAATGCCTTCATGTATCGTTGCACCGCGAGCACAAGCTTCCTGTAAGAACTTCGTATGTCGTGGTCGATACACAATGTCACTCACGATAGTCCCCATGCGTAAGGTACTTAGTGAAACAGGAAGATGATCTTGCAATTCACCGACAAGACCTACAGATGTTGTATTGACTACAAGATCAGCAACAGACAAATCAACACGATCAAGAGAACACGTCGTAAGTTTGGCTATATCATAATAAGCTAGAAATGCTTGTTGTAACTGATTGGCACGCTTAAGTGTACGATTGGCAAGCGTTACATGTTCACATCCGTTTGAAAGCAGTGCATCAATAATAGCCCTGGCAGCTCCTCCAGATCCGATCACCACAGCATGCAACCCAAACACATCAGAGCCTGTCTCCCTTTTAAAAGAGCTTAGCCAACCTTCTCCATCGGTATTGTCACCATAAAGCTTTTCATCGCGACAGGTGACTGTATTGACCGCACCAATTCGTTTAGCGCGAGACGAATACTGTGCCATGAGTGGCAGGGCTGCTTCTTTATGAGGAATCGTCAGGTTGCAACCACGATAGCCAAACTTAGGCATGCTTTGAAGAACACGTGGCAAATCACTAGGTAATACATCGATTGCCGTATACGTTGCTGAAAGACCAAGCGCCTCATAAGCAGCCCTGTGCATGATTGGTGAAAGAGAATGCGCGGCAGGATGCCCTAAGACAGCAAGCCGATCATATTGTCTCATACCCGTACGCGTCCATTTCCAATCAAAGCTGGGCGCACTGCGATTTCCACACCTTGAGGATAATGAACAACGAGTTGCACTTCTTTGCCACTTAAACGAATCCATCCTAATCCCGGAATGACAACATCGACCGGTCTGCCCTCTTTAAATCCTACCCGTTTACTAACGAGTTGACGCAAACTCGTATCACAAGTTTCACATGGCGGAGTGAGCAGTTTGCCCACTTGACTTTTGTATACATAGTCAGCATTCTCCAATTTTGTACGGTGAATATAGAGTTGATTGGCAGCATAGACGACAAATGGTTGTGCCTGTCCACCGATAAAATCCATTCTTACAAGTCCCGCTAAAAACAGGGTTTGAGAAACATTCAACTGATAATTTCGCGGACGAATACGATCTTTTGGCACAATTTGCTTTAATGAGTCTGTACAAACCCGATCTTGCAAACGAAATGTACCTAAAAGACCAGGCGTATCCGTAATCACAATACCCGTGCTTTTCATTTTCATGGTCAAAGCACCTAATGTTGTACCTGGAAAAGGACTTGTCGTAAAGGAGTCCGTTTGATCTTCAGGGTCTAAGGCTCGCATAAGACTATTTAAGACACTTGATTTACCGACGTTGGCCATACCCATCACAACAACATTACGATTACGTGAGCGTTCCTGCACGTTTATAACCACAGAATCCATGCCAAACCCATTTTTAGCACTTACAAGATGGATTTGTTTGGGTTCAAGCCCTGCACGACGAGCTTCTCGCCACAGCCAAGAAGCAACCTTGTCCATACTTGTCCCATGCGGAAGCAAATCGTACTTATTTGCTACTAAGACAACTTCATGATTTTTAAGCACACCAGCCATTCCCCGTACAAGACTACCGTTAAAGTCAAATAAATCCACTACATACAAAACTAAGGAAGGTTTCGCTAAGACGCGCATAACAGCAGTACGATATTCCTCTTGTGTTACATTGGCTTTGGCTAATTGCCCATAATGAATTAATCGATAGCAGCGTTGGCATAGCGGATGTTCTCGCATAAACGCTTCTGCCGTAACATAACCTCGTTCTTGTTCATCATCCATTTGCAGCGGTGTACCGCAACCGGTGCATACCATACTCACAAATCGTTCCGCCCTTTCGGTAGATCCTTCGATGGTTGATTGCTATCATACAAAAAATATTCAGCATGCTGTGACAACGGTATGCGGCGCAACACAATCCGTTCCATGCGCCGCATCACACGAGTACCGATAAATTCTTGTTCGTGAATAGGTACCACGAGTACGGTATACATGCCCATCCGATTGCCGCCTAGGATGTCCGTAAAAACCTGATCACCAATCATGACTGTTTCTTTAGCGCTCACTTGCAGTAAATGAAGCGCACGCTCAAACCCCTGATGTCGTGGCTTTCTTGCCATGTCTAGTGCATTTAGACCAAGTGGTTTTGCAAATTCCGTCACGCGCAAACGATCATTATTCGATAAGATGCACACTTTAAATCCTGTATCCTGTACCATTTTAAGCCACGAAACCAATTTAGGTGTTGCAGATGGGGCATTCCATTTGACCAACGTATTGTCCAAATCGGTAATAATCGCTCGCTTGCCTTCATCCCATAATCTCGATATATCGATGTGATAAATGGATGAGACGTACTCCGTAGGATACAGTCTCTTGAACAATTCCATCATCCCGTCCTTAGCTTCAATACGCTCAATCGTACCACAGAAAGTCAAGTGAAAGCAAAAGTCAAGGTTTCTTATGAAACTGTTCTTGCAATTTCTCCAGCGCCCTTTTTTCAATACGAGACACATACGAGCGACTAATGCCAAGTTCACGCGCAATCTCTCGCTGTGTTTTTTCGTGCCCATAAGGCAAGCCAAAACGAGCCCAAATGATGTCGCGCTCGCGATCTGTCAACACACGAAGCCCATCATAGACTTGGTCCCGATCCATGCGAAATTGAATGAGTTCCACAATCTCCTCTTCACCATCTCCCCCTAAGATATCCAGTAAAGATACCTCATTGCCTTCTTTATCCTGTCCAATCGGTTCATGGATAGAAACATCTTTGTTAACCTTTTTTTGTGCTCTCATATGCATTAAAATTTCATTTTCAATACAACGCGCAGCGTACGTAGCAAGGCGAACCCCTTTATCAGCATTAAACGTTTGAATACCTTTAATAAGCCCGATCGTCCCAATGGAAATCAGATCTTCCGAATCCACTTTCCCTTGATCATACTTTTTTACGATATGTGCCACGAGACGAAGGTTGTGTTCAATGAGCGTATTTCTTGCGTTCATGTCCCCTTGTTTCCAGCGTGCTAGCGCTTCTTCTTCTTGAGCTGCTTGTAAAGGCTGAGGAAACGTGTGATTTTTTACATACGAAACAAAGACTGTCAATTCACGAACCAAGAGAGCCAGCATTGTAAATAAAGCCATATGTGTCACCTCCCGTGTGCGGTAAAACCTATGCAAACGGGACACTGAACATGTTATGGTTTGTGCACGGAATGCGGAGGAGAAGATAACCCCCGTTCATAGCGTGTATAATTTTGCTGACTTTTTACCTCATTGGCAAGTTGTTGTGCAAATGTTGTTGAAAAATAATGACCGCCACTACCATTGAATTTTGCTACATAAAAATAATAATTCGTCTTTGCAGGGTGAAGTGCAGCTTCTATGGATAAGAGCCCAGGATTTGCAATAGGTCCCGGAGGAAGGCCATGATGAACATACGTATTATAGGGGTTATTCACCGTCAGGTCGGCATCCGTCAAGTTAAGTACACCGCCTAAGGCGTACTCCACGGTGGCATCAATTTGTAACTTCATATTGATCTTAAGTCGATTATAAATAACACTTGCAATAATTGGTCGCTCTTTATTGAGTTCCGCCTCCCGCTCAATCATCGAAGCGATCGTCAATATACGCGTGACGCTCGTGTGCATCTGTTTAATTCGTGTCATCAAACGAGGAGAAAAAACCTTGTTTGTTTCCTGAAGCATCGTTGTGATGACATCATAGGCTGGTTCGTGTCGAAGAAAATCATAAGTATCAGGGAAGAGATATCCTTCGAGTCGATCACGTACCAGTTTGTTTTGGCTACCTAGCTTTGGTAAAAAATCAAATGAAAACTGTCCCTTATGGACTTCAGCCATAAAAGCTGTTTTAGATACGATTCCATTTTTCGCCAAAACATCTGCAATCTGCCTAACGGTGTATCCTTCAGGAATAGTGACCGATATCGTATTGTACATGACAGCGCCAACTCTGAGTTCATTAACAACCTGTGGCAAGGTTAACGCATGAGTAAATCTGTAATCACCTGCCTGAAGGTTTGAGGCATTACCTGTCACATACAAATAAAGACGAAAAAAGAAACCATTCGTAATGACATGGTGCTTTTCCAAAATGGAAGCTATTTCTGATGTTGACGTACCTGCAGGAATCGATACCCAAGTTTTACGTGATAACCCCTGTGGTTTTACCGAGGTCTCCACCAGCCAGTACGTAACTAAAAAAACAACGACAACCAGTACACCGACTAGGCTGATAAACCATTTCTTTTTTACGATACGCATAAGTGACAATTGTCCCTAATCCTCATCCAAATCAAATAAAAGTGCATCGAAAACCTCAGCCACGCGGTCCCATTCGTCATCATCATCAATTCCAACCAAGGAAGCCGCATCACCTTCGACATCGCCTTCCACACGCAAAATAATCGGTTCTTCATCGTGGACGACAACAGATTGGAGTAATGCATAGTGATTACCCTCTAGTTCCGCCACACGCAATACACGATACTCTTCTTCATTTCCAGACTCGTCGGTCAAAACCACTAAGCCCTGTAACAAATCATCGAGCATCATGATCTCCCCCTTTTATCCATATACGCTTGTAGTATGAGCGCAGCCGCAATTTTGTCAACCACTTTCTTACGCTTCTTGCTCTTCACATCACCTTCTGATAGCAAACGATGAGCTCCAACTGTGGATAACCGTTCATCCATCAAATGAATCGGTAACGCGAAGCGTTGTTCTAATTCCTCGACGAACGCAGCCGTTTTTTGAGCGCGCTCGCCGAGTGTTCCATTCATGTTTTTCGGCCAACCAACAACAATTTCACCAACATCTTGTTCCGCTACAATCGTTGCAATAGTTTGCATGATATCCGGTGTTTTGTTACGATCAATCACGGTAAACGACTGTGCTGTAATTCCTAGCAGATCGCTTAATGCGATGCCGATTCGCACATCGCCGTAGTCAATTCCCATCTGCCTCATGGTAACCTTGCAAGAACATAAGCTCTTACCAACTCCTCGATAAGATCATCACGTTCCACCTGACGAATGACATCTCTGGCATCTTTATGGCTTGTGATATAAGCTGGATCGCCTGACAAGAGATACCCGGAAATTTGATGGATTGGATTGTAACCTTTATCAACTAAGGCCTCATAAGCCAATAAAAGTGCCCGTTCAGCTCGCGACTGTCCATCGGGTCTGGCAGGAAAGTGCATCGTTTCATCAAAAGATGACATTAGCTCACACCTCTTTGCCTAAAACATTCTAGGCCTTTTGGCTACTATTCGAGATGCTTTGTAAAAAACCTTCTTTTAGTAAGGTTCTCGCCGTACGTAATGCCTCAGGAAGCTTTTCGGGACTCTTGGCGCCTGCCTGTGCCAGATCAGGTCTTCCACCGCCTGAGCCACCCGCTATTTGTGCTACTTCTTTAACTAATTTGCCTGCATGGAGTCCTTTTGCTTGCCACTTTTGCGGCATGACACTCACAAACGCAACCCGTCCATCTTTGATAGAACCAAGAACAATCGCTAAGTCTGCTTGCTTTTGCCGCAATTGATCAGCAAGATTGCGTAAAGCATCGATATCTCTATTGTCCACCTGCGTCACAAGGATTTGTTCATCTTCAACTTGTTCCACTAAAGCAAGTAATTGCACAGATTCCAAACGACTCACAGTATCCGTCAAACTGTTAGCTTGACGTTCAAGTTCTTTGACATGGTCAAGAACAGAATCCAGACGATCAGGTATTTGTAATGGATTAGCATGCAATTTATCCGCAACTGCAGATAAAAGTTTTTCTTGAGCCACCGTATACTCATAAGCAAAACGTCCCGTTACAGCCTCGATCCGGCGAACACCAGAGCCGATTCCCGTTTCCGAAATTAACTTGAACATGCCGATCTGGCCTGTACGTTCAACGTGACATCCTCCACAAAGTTCTGTCGAGTACGCACCAACCTTCACAACACGCACAATATCGCCGTATTTTTCACCGAAAAGCGCCATGGCTCCAAGATTCTTCGCTTCTTGTAAATTCATTTGTTCTGTGGAAACTGCGGTATCTTGCCAAATTTGCTCATTGACATAGCGTTCCACACGATCCATGTCTTCTTTTGTCATAGCACCGATATGAGAAAAGTCAAAACGCAAACGTTCATCTTCGACGAGAGACCCAGCCTGAGCAACGTGCGTACCCAATACATCGCGTAGTGCCTTATGCATCAAATGAGTCGCCGTGTGATTTTTGGTAATGTCAAAGCGGCGAACGGTATCAATCGTACTCGTTACCGACGCGCCTACGCAAGGCGTTCCCATGAAAACTTCACAATCATGAATATGTTGCCCATTTGGTGCTTTTTGCACATCCTTCACAAAAAGTTCAAAACTCTCACCAAAGATAATTCCATGATCGGCAACTTGTCCGCCGCTTTCTGCATAAAATGGCGTTCGATCTAAGACTACTTGGATTCGATCGCCTAGTGAAGCTTCTTTCAACAGTATATCGTCTGCCATCATAGCTACGATATGACCGGAAACGGATGGTGTAGTATAGCCGACAAATTCGCTATTAACATCAAGATCTCTTAGTACCGTTGTCTGTACACGCATGCTGTCGTTGTCTTGACGCGCATTTCTTGCACGTGCTCGTTGTTTTTCAAGCGCTTGTGAAAAGCCTTCACGATCGATCGTCATACCACTTTCTTGTGCGATTTCCTCGGTAAGATCAACAGGAAAGCCGTACGTATCATACAACTTAAAGACTTGATCACCGTGAAGAACAGTGGTGCCTGCTTCTTTAACCTGCATAATGGCTTTCGCTAGCAAAGCCTCGCCTTCACTTAGCGTCTCGAAAAAACGCTCTTCTTCCGTCTTGATAACCGTCTCGATAAAGGAACGCTTCTCAAACAATTCAGGGTAATAATCTCCCATTACTTCAGATACAACACCGACAAGTTGATGGAGGTACGGTTGCTCCATACCTTGTTGTTTTCCATGACGAACAGCCCTACGCAATAGGCGGCGAATCACATAGCCGCGCCCCTCGTTGCTCGGCAAGACACCATCAGCAATCGAAAAAACAACTGCGCGAAGATGATCACTAATAACCTTTAAGGCAACGTCCCATTCTTCTTTTTCACCATAACGGATATGCAACCGTGCGGCAGCTTGTTGAATAATCGGTTGAAACAGATCCGTGTCATAATTCGTACTAACGCCTTGCAGCACAGAAGTTGTTCGCTCTAAACCCATGCCTGTATCAATGTTCTTTTTCGGAAGCGGTGTGTAGGAGCCGTCCGGATTATGATTGTATTGACTAAACACAAGGTTCCAGATTTCTAAATGTCGATCACAATCACAGCTTGCATCACATGTTTCGCGACCACAACCAACACTTGGACCACGGTCAAAAAAGATTTCCGAATTCGGACCACAAGGTCCCTCTCCAATATCCCAAAAGTTCTCTTCTAAACGTAAAATTTTGTCATCGGCGATGCCGATTTCCTTATGCCATATCGCATAAGCTTCATCATCCTCAGGATGAATCGTAATCGATAATTTGCTTTCATCGATCATTAATCGTTGGATAAGAAATTCCCACGCCCAATGAATAGCCTCGCGCTTAAAGTAATCACCAATCGAAAAATTGCCCAACATTTCAAAAAACGTATGATGTCGCGCTGTTTTCCCGACATTTTCAATATCATTTGTTCGAATGCACTTTTGACTATTGGTCAACCTGGGATTATCAGGTACCACCCGCCCATCAAAATAGCGTTTTAAGGGTGCCATGCCACTATTAATCCATAGCAAGGATGCATCATCTTTCGGCACCAAACTTGCGCTAGGTACAATCTCATGCCCTTTTTCCCTGAAAAACTCCACATATTTTCGACGAACTTCACTAGCTTTCACCAAAAAACCCCCGATCGTGCATTAACTATACCAAAACCCGTTTTATAGTTGCAACCTATTCGATAGTAGAAAAGCCCCTCTATAAAAGAGGGGCTTTTCATTGCCTGGCAACGTCCTACTCTCCCAGGACCCTGCGGTCCAAGTACCATCGGCACTGGAGGGCTTAACCGTCGTGTTCGGGATGGGAACGGGTGTTTCCCCTCCGTCATGGTCACCAAGCACTAAAAACAATATACATGAAAGTACAATCTATGTCAAGGTCGAGATTCTCGATGTACCTCATCCACAATCACCTTAATCACGGCAACAATAGGCACTGCAAAGATCAAACCTGTAATTCCCCCAACTTCTCCAGCTAGCATGACGGCAAGTAAAATAAGAAGGGGATGTAAGTTCATGGTTTTACCCATGATCCATGGCGAGAAAATATTACCCTCTAATTGTTGAACGACAAGGTTAACCAAGAGGACTTTTAACAGCATGGCATTCGAAACACCAAACGCCATAAACAATGCGGGTGCAGCGCCCAAAAAAGGTCCAACATAAGGAATGATGTTCGTCAAGGCAACGATCAACGAAAGGAGCAAAGCATATTGCATATGAATCAGAAGAAGTCCGGCAAGAGTAGCTACACCCACTAACCCCATGACAAGCAATTGACCACGTACATAACGACCTAATGATTCGTCGATGTTAAGAAGGATACGTTCAACGGTATCTTGTGATTTACGCTTAAACAAACGCACGACAAGCCCTGTAAATAGACGATAATCCTTAAGCAAGTAAAAGACGAGAAAGGGCACGACAAATGCCGAAATAAGGCCGCCAATCAGATTTTTGACACCCATTATAGCACTGGTTATCCATGATAACGAGCCCGATTCAACTTGCAGTATGGCTTTTTCTAGTCCAACACGCATACCGTTGGGCAAAACACGAGTGACAAAGGATAAATGATCCAAAAATGAATCAAACATCTCTATATAGATAGGTAACTGGCGGATAAATGCGGTAGTTTGCGCAACTAACACTGGCATCATATTTAAAAATAATACGGCAATGATGACAACAGTCACCAAGTAAATCAGCAAAATGGCAACAGTTCTTGGAACCTTTTTTTGTGCTAAATAATCCACCACGGGGCGTAGGACATACGTGAAAATAATCGAAATGACAAGTGGTGACAAGACTGCCCACAAGATGTCCCACACATCATAAAAAAAGCTCCGCAATTGACCGATTAGCGTTAAACACGCTAAAACGACGAAAGTCAGGATAGACACATACAAAGCACGATCCTTGCGATCACGCAAATTCACTGAATGTGCCGCCCCCATATACTTTCTGTGACAAGCAATCACAGAAAGTATATGCGACTACAAATATCTCATTCGCTTTTATCGTCAGACTCGAATTTATCGCGATCACGCTTTTTCTGATCGAGTTGTTCTTGTTCGATCAAAGCTTCTTCCAATTCTTGATGCTGCCTTTCCTTAATTCGTTGCAAATACGTGTCAGATACGCGGCGTTGTTTGCCTTGCACTAATAAAAAGACACCTAGTGCTACCACGGCCAAGATAACTCTTGTCCCAGTAATAATCATAAAAAGTGCCCCCTTCATCATCACGAATAAAAAAACAACGCATCTATGTTTCAACTCAATGAGTATCATAGAACGTTGTGAATGTCTGTCAACTATGGTGGGCCTAAGTGGACTCGAACCACTGACCTCACGATTATCAGTCGTGCGCTCTAGCCAGCTGAGCTATAGGCCCTTAATAGAACAACGAAATATAATATATCAGGTTTTTATCGTCATTGCAACTAATAAAAAGGAGACTTACGATTTCTCGTTATCTCCCAAGGTATTGCTATGAAACGGCCGCAGGTGCGTCTTGCTCCAAAGCCTCAGGTGAAAAGGCAACCAGACTGCCATCTTCATCCACATGGAAAATCCTAACTTGATCGCCTACTAACGCAAATTCCATATAACAATTCCAACAATAAAATTGATTGTTACCTATTTTCCCGATATCTCTGCTATTGCAGTGCGGACACCGTTCCATCTACAATGCACTCCTCTGGTCGATTTTGCCCATGTCACCTTTCAGCGTGTCCAAATTTCTCAATCATAAACCACGAATTCACAAGATATGACGCAGTCTTTTCACAGTATCAATAACTACAGTTGCGGCTCTTTCGATAGCTGAAACAGGTACAAAAGGCGAAAAACTAAAACGCACAGAAGACCGCACTTCCTCATCTGATAATCCCATGGCGACAAGCACGTGCGATGGTTCAATCGATCCAGCTGTACATGCAGATCCTGCAGAAGCAAATACGCCTTCAAGATCAAGCGCAATAAGAAGCAAATCTGCAGGTACATTATCGAAACGGATGTTCAAAATGTGTCCAGCCTGCTTTTTACTGCGGTGCTCATGAGCACAATCGAGATTCTCCATCATGTACTGCAAAAAGCGATCGCGGTGACTACAGACGAGCCGTTCATACTCTTCTCGCTTTGTCACAGTCAAATTGATAGCATGCGAAAGTCCAATGATCGAAGCGATATTTTCGGTACCAGCACGGCGGTTCTTTTCTTGTGTTCCACCATTTATTATTGATCGAAAGGGAGTGCCAGAACGCAAATACAAGGCACCGATACCTTTAGGTCCAAATAATTTATGTCCTGATAGGGAAAGTGCGGCAACTGGCGTATCCTTTACATTCACTGCAAGAGACCCAATTGCTTGCACGGCATCTGTATGCAAATACACAGAAGAACCGACAAGGGCCTGTGCCAACTCTGCCACGGGTTGAACCGCACCCGTTTCATTATTAACCCACATCATACTAATCAACCCTGTATCTGACCGCACGGCATGAAGCATATCCTCAACTAAAACAGAACCATCATTTTGTGGCGCCACGTACGTAATCTCATAGCCAAGATCAGCAAGCCAATCACAAGTATGCAATACGGCATGATGTTCAATCGAAGTTGTTACCATATGACGGGCTTGTCCTGCCATAAGGATACCTGTCAAAGCGAGAACATCACTCTCGGTGCCGCCTGACGTAAAAATAATTTCATGATTCTTTGCACCAAGTGCCTTAGCAACGATAGAACGGGCATCTTCTACAGCTTGCTTAGCGCTTCGTCCCGCACGATGGATACTCGATGGATTACCAAAATCCTCTTCTAATGATTGCATCATTGCCCGTTGAACATCGGGATGAATTGGCGTGGTTGCTGCATAATCTAAATAGATCGATTTCACAAAAATATCCTTCTTAACCTAAATGTAAAACATGAGTGATCCAGGATCATTTTTACCCCACATATCAATTAAGTCGGCAATTGTTGTCGAGTCGAATACTTGTTCTACGCTTTTTCGTAAACGAGCCCAAAACAAATCAAGACCATCATCGGCGCCTGATTCAACCACTGCGATGGGTCCTTCCAAAACAACCAATACTTCACCTGCCGTGATTTGATCGGCTGGTCTAGCTAACAAGTAACCGCCATAAGCACCACGAACGCTTTTGACTAAACCCGCATTGCGAAGCGGTGCAATTAATTGTTCGAGATAATGGTCCGACAAACCTTTTCGTTCAGCAATTGACTTAAGTGAAACGGGCACGTCCGGCCCTGCTGTTCCAAGATCAATCATGAGCAATAATCCGTAGCGGCCTTTCGTAGAAACTGTTAAAAAGGGAATCACCACCCTTGCCGCATGCATGTCACAAATTTTAGTATAGCACAAGTACAGGTATCAGAAACCCTACTCTTTTTCGATTTTGCGTAATTTATGTGGAACAATACGTACTTCAGTGCCTTCTACCCCAGGATGGTAAAAGATTTGATCCTGTAAAACCTCTGGCAAATAGGTTTGCTTTACATAATGATGCGGGAACTCATGCGGATACATATACGTCGCGTCCTGATCACCCATCCGGGGGAAGTGTCGATCACGCAAATAAGTCGGTACAGGTTCATGCGGATATCTTGTTACAGCATCCGTTGCGCTTTGTAAGGCCAAAACGATGCTGTTGGATTTTGGTGCCTCGCACACAAAAACAATCGCCTGAGCGATCGGTATTCTTGCTTCAGGCATACCAACAAAATCCAAAGCTTGCATGGCCGAAACTGCTTGTACCATAGCTTGTGGGCTTGCGAGCCCCACATCTTCACTCGCATGAACAATAAGGCGCCGAACAGGTATCCGCGGATCGACGCCAGCTTCAATCATGCGCAAAAACCAATATAAAGCAGCATCACTGTCACTACCACGTAACGATTTACCAAATGCACTTAGCAAATCATACAACGTCGACTCATCAACAAAAGTTGTAGCTTGCATCGCTTTTGCCACATGTTTCACTTCAATAAATCTTTTGCCATGAGATAAAGCGTACATCGCACTCCATTCAAGACCGAGCATGGCTTTTCGCAAGTCACCGCCAGAGCGTGTGATGACCAAATCAAAAGCTTCTTTCGCTACGCTTTCTGATGGTAGACCAAGACCATTTTTTTCGTCGACTAATGCACGCTCTAACCCTAATTTGATCTGATCATAAGTTAAAGGTAACAACTCACAAATTTGCAACCGACTCTGTAAAGCTGGTGTTAGGCAGATATGCGGATTTTGCGTCGTACTACCGATAAAAATTACCGTTCCCTGCTCTATGGCAGGCAGCAAGCTATCTTGTTGTGCTTTGGAAAAACGATGAATCTCATCAACGAAAAGGACTGTAGAAACACCATAGAAATCCCGTTCTTCTTGTGCCTGGATAAACGCTTCACGCAGTTCCTTAACACCTGAAGTAACAGCGGACAACTCAATAAAGCGAGCTTTTGCGACACTCGACAGAAGTTTTGCAAGCGTTGTTTTGCCAGTACCAGGCGGCCCCCACAGCACCAAAGAAACAAGGTGATGTGCATCGATTAAGTTGCGAATTAATCCACCTTCGCCTACCAAATGCTGCTGTCCTACGTAATCCGCGAGTGATTGCGGTCGCATACGTTCCGGCAGGGGAATACTTCCCCAGTTTTCCATGTCTTGATCGTCCTTTTTTACGCGAACTGCTTATGCGCTTGTACAACCTGATGAATTCCCATGATCGCCTGTTCAATATCGTCATCTTCAATACCTAGATGCGTCACAAAACGAATGAGTCCATCACCGAAATTCGAGGCAAGAACCCCAACGTTTGCGAGATCATGCAAAAATTCTTCTGGAGAACAACGTAACTTCGTTATATCCGCAATCACGATGTTCGTCTCTACATGATCAGGATGCATGCTCACACCTGGCATTTGTGACAGTGCACTAGCTAGACGTTTGGCACGATCATGATCATTTTGCAAACGATCCACCATTTGTGTTAAGGCAATCAATCCAGGGGCTGCCAAAACGCCGACTTGGCGCATTCCACCACCTAGCGCCTTTCTCCATTTGCGCGCTCGATAGATAAAATCACGTGATCCTGCGAGGATCGATCCGATCGGTGCGGATAACCCTTTTGACAGACATACTTGAACACTGTCTACACGTCTTGCAAATTCTACAATAGGTTGCCCTGTAGCAACCGCTGCATGAAACAAACGAGCACCATCCAAATGTAATGCAATTTTTTTATCTCTTGCAATCGTTTGAATCTCATCCATATAGGCCAGGGGCAACACAGCTCCCCCAGCACGATTATGGGTATTTTCAAGACAGATCAAGGAAGTCTGTGGAAAATGGATGTCATCATCACGAATCGCGTGTTTGACATGATCAGGATGCATTTGGCCACGAATACCAGCGACCGTGCGCACCTGAACACCCGCCAAAGCAGCCATCGCTCCAACCTCATAAAAGTAAATATGCGCTTGTGATTCGACGATAACCTCTTGTGAAGGTCTTGTATGCGTCAAAACGGCCACCTGATTGCCTTGTGTCCCACTTGTTACAAAAAGCGCAGCCTCTTTTCCAAGTAGCGAAGCAGCTGTCTCTTCTAACGCAATTACTGTTTTATCTTCACCATAGACATCATCGCCAACTTCTGCGTTAGCCATGGCTGCGCGCATAGCAGGCGTAGGTTTTGTTACCGTATCACTGCGCAAATCGATCATAAAAACATCCCTTTATAAAAATGTCCAACAGGCTTACTTCACTTTTTCAACAGCCTGTGGCAATAGATGGAGCACATCCCATTGCGCTTGTGACACGCTCGAAGGAGCATCTGTCATCAGGCAAGTCCCACTCGCCGTTTTCGGGAAAGCAATAACTTCACGCAACGACGATTGTTGAGCCATAATCATGATAATGCGATCAAGCCCAAAAGCAATTCCGCCATGCGGCGGTGTCCCATATTCAAATGCCTCAAGCAAAAATCCAAACTTCTCTTTGGCCTCTTCTTGACTAAAACCAAGCTTCGAAAAAATCAACTCTTGTACTGGTCGTTGATAGATCCTCATCGAGCCTCCACCAATTTCAAAACCATTCAAAACCATATCATACGCCTGCGCCTTTACAGCTTCTGGATCCGTTTCAAGAAGCGCAATATCCTTCTCTACAGGCATCGTAAAAGGATGGTGTTCCGATACATATCTTTTTTCCTCTTCATCATAGGACAAAAGAGGGAAATCCGTAACCCACAAAAAAGATAGTTTGTTTTCATCGATCAAATTCAACACTCTACCGAAATGACTGCGAAGTGCACCAAGAGCATCTGCGAGAACTTTCTTTTTATCGGCCACAAAAAGCACTAAGTCTCCTGGCTTTGCACTTGTCGTCTGAACGATTGCTTGCAACTCGTCATCGGTGAAAAACTTCGTGATGGATGAACGAAGCCCATTTTGTTCGACGATCATCCACGCTAAGCCTTTTGCTCGAAAGCGAGCAGCAATTTTTGAAAGGTCATCAATGTCTTTGCGACTATAGCTACCACAGCCTGGAGCAACGAGTGCCTTCACCTGTCCGCCTGTAGCTATGACATCCGCAAATACTTTAAATGATGCATTTTTCACCACATCAGACAAATCAACAAGCTCTAAAGCAAAGCGTAAATCAGGCTTGTCCGAACCATAACGCCCTATGGCTTCATCATACGTCATACGCGTAAAAGGTAAAGCGATATCGACATTCATCGTCTTTTTAAAGACATCAGCAATCATCTTTTCCATCATGTCTTGCAATTCTTCTTTACTTAAAAACGACGTTTCAATATCGACTTGCGTAAATTCGGGTTGCCTGTCCGCGCGTAAGTCTTCATCACGAAAACAACGCACAATTTGAAAATACTTTTCATATCCAGCCACCATCAGCAATTGTTTAAACAACTGTGGTGATTGTGGTAACGCGTAAAATTCCGCAGGATGCAAGCGCGAGGGTACGAGGTAATCGCGTGCACCTTCAGGCGTACTTTTGGTTAGCATGGGTGTTTCGATTTCTAAGAAACCTTTCTCATCCAAGTAATCACGAAGTACTTTTGTCACTTTGTGGCGTAGCATGAACGTTTGTTGCATCATGGGACGGCGCAAATCTAAATAACGATAGCGCAGACGCACCGATTCGTCGACTTCCACATCATCTTCTATAGCAAATGGCGGTGTTTTTGCCGCATTGAAAATAACCAATTCATCAACAGTGACTTCGATTTTACCCGTTGCAAGTTTTGGGTTGATTGCTTCCTCGTCACGCAAGACCACCGTTCCGGTACAGCGAATCACGTATTCACTACGCAAACGATCGGCAATTTGTAATGCCTCTTCATTCACATCACTGCGAAAAACTAACTGCACAATACCACTTCGATCACGCAAATCAACAAAGATGACGCCACCCAAATCACGTCGACGTTGCACCCATCCAGATAGGATCACCACTTGCCCTGCATTTTCGCTACGCAATAGTCCTGCTTGATGTGTTCGGTTCACTGTTGTTCCGCCTTTCTCATTACACCTTGTAAGTAGGATGGAATTTGTTCAATAGGCACCATTTGTTGTGTTTTTTCAAATAAATCACGAACAGTATACGCTCCTTGTGCTAACTCATCGTCACCGATGACAATAGCCACTTTGGCATGTAAGCGATCGGCGGTTTTCATCTGTGCCTTGACACCTCTTAACGTGTAATCCGTATCGACTTTGATGTGTCGATCCCTGAGTTGTTTTAGCAAAGTAACCGTTGCTGCTCTCGCTTCATCACCCATAGCTACGATATAAGCATCCACTTCATCTTCTGCTACATCGTCAAGCCCAGTTGCTTTTCGCGATAAAAGCAGACGTTCGATACCTCCCGCAAAACCGATACCTGGCACTTCTGGTCCGCCTAACATACTAATTAATCCGTTATAGCGACCACCGCCTAAGATCGTGCTTTTTGCGCCGATGCGTTCATCAATAAATTCAAAAGCTGTTTTGGTGTAATAATCTAAACCACGCACCAGCCGTGGATTAACTTCATATTCCAAGTGTATTGCATCTAAACTGTGTAAAACTTCTGTGAAATGACTCTTACAGTCATCACACAGATAGTCGAGCAAAAGCGGGCTCGATTTGACAGCAGGATGATCAGCATCTTTTTTACAGTCCAATATCCGCAAAGGATTTTTGGTTAAACGTCCCTGACAATCATCACATAGTTCATCCTTAACTGGGGTCAGATGGGTGATTAGGGCTTCTTTATGACGTGCACGGCAAGTTTTACAACCAACGGAATTGATCTCTAGATGGGCTTTTGCACCTACGGATCGCAAATAGCGATCTGCCAATTCGATCACTTCCGCATCAACACGAGGATCATCAGAACCGATCACTTCAACACCGTATTGGTGCAATTGCCGAAAGCGACCCGCTTGCGGTGCCTCATAACGAAACATAGGGCCAATATAAAACAGCTTCACAGGAAGTGGACCACCATACATTTTTGCTTCAACGAAAGCACGCACTACGCCGGCCGTACCTTCTGGGCGCAAGGTGATCGATCGATTCGCGCGATCGCTGAACGTGTACATTTCTTTTTGTACGATATCGGTGGTATCGCCGACACCTCGTTCAAAAACTTCGGTATGTTCAAAAATCGGCGTGCGAATCTCATGGAAATGATACAAAGAAAATTGTTTTCTAGCTTCTTGTTCTACCGTTTGCCATTGTAGAATCTGATCTGGCAAGATATCTGCTGTACCGCGCGGTTTACTAAACTCCGCCATGACGTTTCCTCTTTTCTCCTTAGTAAAAAACGCTACGCAAAAAGGCACCCTTCGTCCTTGAGGGACGAACGATGCCATGATCGATCGCGGTGCCACCCTGCGTTCACTGTATGTCAAAACATGCTTCCTCATACAGCCTCTTATCGTGATAACGGAAATATCCGGTCGCTACTTTTGCATGATTGCTTCATAGGACGTCTCACAGGTGTCTTTCCTATACGAACACGCAAGGGGGTTTGCAGCCATGGACCCGCCTCTCTCTGCGCGCATTGCATACAGTACTCTCCTGATCACAGACACATATGGAATTTAGATGTTATAGTAACGATTGCCATCACGCATGTCAAGCCTCTTGCTATACCGTATGAAGAACAGACCGTAACATGCGAGACTTGTTTTCAATAACTCTGTTAATCGTTTCCACGTAGACGGATGGTTCACGCGGATTCTGATGTGATGTGATTTTGCGCGAATCAGGCATCACCCATTTGCTCGCGGAACCACCGCCGATACCAACAATCGTTTGTGCTTCTTCGATAATACAGATATTATAAACGCCCTCTTTACCAGGAAATGAATACCCGATATTCTCTAAGTTCGCTAAAATATCTTTTTGACGGTACAAATAGTAAGGTTCCAAACCTGCATGTCGCACTTCCTGATCAGCATGTTGCATCATGACCTTGATCGTATCATCGTCGGCCACAGAAAAACGATTACGTTCACGATTAACCGCTGATGTTCTTTTGTACGAGAGCGTGTGTAAAGTAACCGCATCAGGTTGCAAGGCAAGCGTTTGCGAAACAGAATCCATAACGTTAGACAACTCTTCCCCAGGCAGACCTAAAATTAAATCCATGTTGATATTTTCAAATCCTTCGTCACGGCACAAAGCAAATCGTTGAGGCACAATGCCTGATCGATGACCCCGACCTATCAATTGCAATGTGTCATTAGTAAATGTTTGTGGATTGACACTGATTCTATTGACACCAAAGCTACGCATGACACGAACACGATCTTTCGTAATCGTATCCGCTCGCCCCGCTTCAACAGACAGTTCTCGCCAAGACCCACTTGAAGGGATGTACTTGTGTATTGCTTCAAGCATTTGACCTAATTCAAAAGCTTGCAGACTCGTCGGTGTGCCTCCACCGATATACACAGAAGTCACGCGCACATCGAATTCACGTAAAATATCACCCAGCGCTTTCATTTCCTGGATCATAGCCGCCAAAAAGCCTTGTGCATACCTTGCTTTATCCACCATAGAATACGCTGGAAATGTACAATAAGCACAATGCGTCGGGCAAAAGGGAATGCCTACATAAACACTGACTTCCCGTGTCAAATCATACAAGTCAGGTACAACTTCCAGCTCTTTTTTAGCCACTTCGACAAGTAAATCCGCACGTGACGGCGCAAGCAAATACTCAGTTTGTAAACGGGCAGACTCGTTAAGAAGCGCCAAACGACCCGTGTTCCGTACTTGTTGATGAACGAGTTTTGATGGGCGAACTCCTGTTAAGATACCCCATGGTTGCGTCTTATTGAAAAGTTTTGCTAAACAGACATGAAGTGCATACAAAAGTGCTCGTTTGCTCATCTTGCGTAATACGACTTCGTCCAGATCTAAAGCTTCAAGCGTACGTGTGTACTTTATATCTTTCGAAACGATCACAACATCAGCGATGACAAGAAATTCCTTGATCGCAACTTGTGTTTCAAGGAGCATGTCAAATTGCTCATGCTCCTTTTGCACTTCCTTTTCATCCTGAAAAGTTACTACAACTTGCGGCACAAACAATCTGATCATACGGGTGATTTCTGCTTTATAAGAAGGGCCGAAACTTGTCACCAAGACTTGCATTATGCCAACTCCTGAACTACCTCAATAAAACCAGGTGCGACCTCTTCAACGAATTGACCGATAACAGCCGATCGCGTCATCCCTGCGGCTACTAGATCTTTAACCAAATCATTCGCTTCATGAACCGGCACCGCAAAGAGCAAACCACCGGAAGTTACAGCATCCGTCAATATCGTCGGCATCAATTTATCCAATCCTTTTGCGAAATTTGCCGCTTCATAAACGAATGCCATATTTCTTTTGCTCCCTGCAGGTACGAGCCCTTGTCTTGCATAGGTAAACGTTGGTTCGCAAACCGGCACTTGCGACGCAGCAACTTTAAGCCCAAGTTGTGATCCGCGCGCCATTTCAAGGGCATGGCCCAATAAACCAAAACCTGTTACATCCGTTGCAGCATGGACGTGGTAGCGATGCCCGATTTCAGCAGCATCCTTATTTAACATAGACATCCAATAAATCACTTCATCGGTTGCTTCAACACTTGCCACGCCTTCTTTAATCGCTTTTGTCGTGATCCCCATACCAATAGGTTTTGTCAATACTAAAACATCGCCCACCTGAGCCTTGCTATTGGTCCAAATTTTTCCAGGATGTACGATACCTGTCACAGCCATGCCAAATTTGGGATCCACATCATCGATAGAGTGTCCACCCAAAAGTGTCGCATGTGCTTCTCGAACTTTTTGTGCGCCACCTTGCAAAATCTTGGCAAGAATCTCTTTGTCAAGTTTGCTGATCGGAAAGCCGACAATATTTAGTACCGTTAACGGTGTAGCCCCCATTGCATAAATATCGCTTAATGCATTGGCAGCAGCAATTTGACCAAATGCATAGGGATCATCGACGATCGGCGTAAAGTAATCGACAGTTTGTACGAGCGCTGTATCTTCGGTTAAACGATACACGCCTGCATCATCCGATGTTTCCAAACCAACTAACAAATCAGGATTGGGTTCTGCTTTTGGCAAAAAAGCTAAAACATCGCGAAGGTCCCCCGGACCTATCTTGCATCCTCACCCAGATTTTTCTGTAAGCGTGGTAAGCCGAACCATTTCACGCTTATCTTGCAACGGCTGTTTTGATACCTTGGATAAGGGCTTCATATTGCCAGTCAAAGATTGTTCTGACATCGATAATCACCTCCTCCCTAGCAACACGTGCAACGATCGGTGGTTCACTTTGACGAAGTTTCGTGAGAAGCGTAGCAGGCGACATGCCCAATGGATAGATGGCAAGTGCAAAAGTAGGCAAATTTTCAAGCGGCATAGCTCCGCCACCAACCGCTGATGTCGTTTCCAGCACTCGGCAACGCGCATAACCGCCGATCGACAGCGTAACTTCGCGAGCTAATCGTTCTGCATCCGTGTGCAACGTTTCTATATCCGTTGTTAACATATGAAGTGTAGGAATACATTCAAAAGCTTTGTCTTCGTCACGGTACAGCCGCAGTGTCGCTTCTAAAGCGGCAAGAGTTAATTTGTCGATACGAACTGCACGCGCCAATTGATTTTTTTTGATTCGATCAATCCATTTTTTCTTTCCGCAAATAATGCCCGCTTGTGCCGAACCTAACAACTTATCCCCGGAAAACATAACAACGTCAACGCCAGCATCGATGCTGTTTTTGACAGTAGGTTCATCGCCGATTCCTCTCGCACGTAGGTCAAGCAACGAGCCACTTCCAAGATCTTCAATGATAGGAACAGCAAATTCTTTTGCAAGCGCAACTAGCTCTGCCAATGGTGGTTGATAGGTAAATCCACAGATGCGAAAGTTTGACGTGTGCACACGCAACAGGAGTTGTGCTCCATCTTCTAACGCCTTTTTATAATCTGCTTCATGCGTTTTATTTGTAGTGCCAACTTCAACAAGCTTGGCCCCACTTAAACGCATCACCTCCGAGACGCGAAAGGATCCTCCGATTTCTACTAGCTCACCACGTGATATAACGACGCTTTTGTCATTGGCTAACTCTTGTAACGTCAAGTATACGGCGGCCGCGTTGTTGTTCACGACTAAGGCAGCCTCAGCACCCGTTAACTCGCAAAGTAAGGATTCCACATGATCAAAACGATAGCCGCGTTCTCCTGACGCAAGATCAAATTCGAGATTGCTATAGCCTCTAGCCGCTTGAACGACCGCATCAATGGCTTGCGTCGCTAAAGGAGCTCGCCCTAAATTCGTGTGTAGAACAGTACCGGTTGCATTAATAACTTGTGTAAGATGCATGGCTGTGCGCTGTTGTAACGCTTCGTAAACTTTTTCTAGGATTTCCTCAATAGATAAATCTATCGCTTCACCAAGTCGTAGTTTTTCTCGCAACAACTCTAGCGTATCTTGCACGGCTGCAACAACATCGCTTCTTGCATGGTGTTGTAACCAATCCTGTACTTGTTCTGTAGAAAGCAGGCGATGTACAGCTGGTAACTCCCTAAAACCGCTTTGATCCATGTGTTTTGACACGCTCCAGTGAGAAAGATAAGCTAGAAACGCTATAGCTATTATAACAAATTATTTTAAGGAGGATTTTTCTCTTGGAGCATTTGCAATCTGATATATGGCATAACCGAGCAAATCAGGCAATCATTGGCGGTGTCAATAGTCCATCGCGTTCCTTTAAGGCTGTTGGTGGTGGTTCTCCAGTTACAATGGTTCGTGGTCAAGGAGCTTATATGATCGATGTGGATAACAACCAATATATCGATTATCTTTGCGCATTTGGACCAGTCATTGCTGGACATGCTCACCCGCATATTGAGCAGGCTGTGACACAAGCCATGCGTGATAGTAGTCTACTAGGTACACCAACGATTTTTGAAACCCTTTTTGCTGAACGCCTACAAAAAGCTATCCCACCACTTGAGCGCGTGCGCTTTGTGAATTCGGGTACAGAGGCGATCATGACCTGTATCCGTGTCGCAAGAGCCTATACGCATAGAAGTAAAATTTTAAAGTTTGCCGGTTGTTATCATGGACATTCCGATCTCGTTTTAGTCGCAGCTGGCTCAGGTCCATCTTCTATAGGTATTCCTGACAGTGCAGGCGTCCCGGAGTCGATCGTTCAAGAAGTTATCACTATTGCTTTTAACGATGAAAGTATCTTGGATGAAGCAATGCGATTATATGGCGACCAAATTGCCGCTATTCTTGTTGAACCCGTTGTTGGTAATTTTGGTATTGTCGAGCCTAAACCCGGTTTTTTACGCCACATTCGTGACAAAGCGACCGAGTATGGGTCACTCGTTGTCTACGACGAAGTCATTACGGCATTTCGCTTTCGTTTCGGTGCCGTCGAACATGACGTCACCACGGCTGATCTTTATGCGCTAGGTAAAATTATTGGCGGTGGATTACCGATCGGAGCCTATGGCGGCCGGCAAAGCATCATGGAGCAAGTCGCACCGCTTGGGCCAGCCTATCAGGCAGGGACGCTCGCAGGTAATCCAGCCTCACTCCGTGCCGGCATGGCGTGCCTAGACCTTCTTGAACGCCCGGGAACCTACGAAACTATGCAAGGTTTGGCAATAACTCTAACAAACGGCATCTCTTGGATCGCAAAACAAAACGGAGTACCAATTACTATTAACGAATACAAAGGAGCCTTTACCGTATACTTTAATGTTCCATTTGTTCAAAACTATGAACATGCAAAGTCATCGGATAGTGAAATGTTTTCGGCGTTTTTCCACGCCATGTTAGCACAAGGTGTATATCTTGCCCCTTCCAAATACGAAGCATGGTTCTTAACCATAGCACACACGAAAGACGATATTGAAAAGACATTAGAAGCCGTAGAAAAAAGCATGCCTGTCGTGCGCTCTTTACTCGACCATAGAAGATAAGGAGGAAAGGGGGAAAAGGCCAGAAAACCGAGTAATAACCCGGCTTTCTGGCCCGAAATGACCACCATTTAGCCTTGTGGCAGCAAATCAGAAAACTTATCATACAGTTGTTTTTTAGGCATATAGCCAACAATTTGTCGGACCACTTTACCACCTTGGAAGATAAGCAAAGTTGGGATGCTCATAATGCCAAATTCACGCGCAGTTTGCGGATTGTCATCGACATTAAGTTTGCCTGCTTTTAAACGAGGCGCAAGTTCTGCCGCGAGTTCTTCAACGACAGGTGAGAGCATTTTGCAAGGTCCACACCAGGCTGCCCAAAAATCAACAAGTACGGGTGTATCTCCTGAAATAAATTGTTTAAACGACTGATCGGTTACTTCTTGTACCGAGGCCATTTTGCACACCTCCACATCAGAAACTTTTCTTGCCTTACTAAGGTACAGTATAACATACTTATTTTCTACAAGTGATTTTGTAATAAGCGTTCAGTAATTCGAGTCGCTTCAACAACATCCACTTGCATAAATAACACAACAAAGTCTTCCCGTACAGCATCAAGACGAGCCGCCGGAAATATGACAATTGTGCCTTCCTCGCCACGCACAACAAACTCTTTGGCGTGTTCTAATCCCACCACTTCAGCCGTATATTTTACCTGTTGCGCTAAGGTAGCAAACAAATCAATGACCGTTTCATCATACTCTTGTGCTCGTAAACCACGACGTCCATCAGGGAATACCGTCAACCAGCCAAGGACATCATCGGTTTGCAAGATGCGTTTTAAACGATCACTCGCATTTTCTACATCATCATCTAGGCTAATATCCTCTATTGTCCTCGCATGGTCTTCCGGTACTGAAGATTCTTCTGATACGGAGGATTCCTCCTCTACGAAAAAGTTTGCCTCATGAGGTAATTCCTCATGAAGTGCTTTTTCGATCGTATCGATCGTTTCTAAAGAAAAATGCAAGCTGTCATCAAGATCTGGTGGTGCCTCTATAGGCGTCTCTTTTATAGACGCCTCATCAATAGGTGTTGCTTGTATCGGTGCCGACTTTTCTTTATCTCTGCGACTCTTTTTCTGGCGAGCTGGTTTCGCCTTTGTGCCGGTTTCTGTACCCCTCATGTGAAGTGTCGTCCAGACCATCATCACGACAACAGCAACAACAAGAACAATTCCCGCAAAAACCAGATACATAGTGCCTGATGACATCGCGTCCACTCCAGGATAGATTAATCAATCCACTTTTCTTAAAAAATAGCATATTGGCCTAGTAGCGGCAACTCCTATCTTAACGCAGTAGCCATCGCAACAGCCGCTTATGTGTTATCGTGAATGTTCCTGGACGCAAGCGCCATGCGCAAATCACAAGGAGCAAAAAACTACCTAAAATATAGATGGTCGTATAAATCAACCATGATGGCGCACTCATAAGATTGTGTTGTTGCACAGTCGTAAAAACGGATGCCACAACCGAATTATGAAAGGCTGGTGTGATAAAACCCAAACTTGTTTCCAGACTTGCTTGCATATAAATCGGGTTAATGGTATAAGCTGCGGTTCCAAAGTCCACCCATATCGTTTGATCGGGGCTGTGCGTTGCAAACGTATCAAAAAGATAGCCAACTACAGATCCCCCGATAAACACAGCTGCCACAGTGGCATACGAAAGTACGGTGCTCCAGCCTGTCCGTTGCACGATTGTAGACCAAAAAATGCTTATACTCGCAATGGCACCAAGTGTCATAAATTGCAGTCCAAATACAGCAAGCACTTGTGATGGGACGACACCGCCAAATAAAAACACGATGCTATAAAGCGGAAACGTCATGAGAATCAAGAGCACTAAAAAAGAGATGGATGTTATCCATTTTGTAAAAATCACTGACCATGGAGAAAGTGGCGTCGTAAGTAAGACGGGTAATGTCTGTCGTTCTCTTTCACCGCTAATCACCCCTGAGGCGATTCCTGGTGTGACAAACGAAATTAACGCTAATTGTAGGTAGGACAAAAAAGTAAATAATTCTGCAGTTCGCGTCGGTTGTAAGAGCAACGTCTGCCCTTGAACATTAACATACATAAAGGAAAAAGCTACGACACCAATGACAATCAAATACAACGAAACTGCCAAAACAGTGCGTATTGATCGCATGCGTTGACGCAATTCTTTTCGCAAAAGCGGATTACCAAAGAAGTTTCCCGTACGCTTCCACCATACACTCCACATAAGAGACCTCCTATCAAGCCAATTTGCTGACAGGTTGCCCCTCGTCAGACTCACGGGTAAGGCGTAAAAAAAGTTCCTCCAAGCTCGCACCCACCTCATGCACAGACTTTAACGAATAGCCAGTCACAGCAAGCTCATGAATCAATTCCACCTGATCTTCTTCCGACCCAGAAAAAAGTATGTCAACATGCTCCTCATCAAAAGAGATCACGTCACTGATATGGTGGCGAAACGCAAGCTCATCAGCCAACTTCGCCCCCCCAGACAACACTTCGACTTGAAGTTGCCGTTGGCCATGCACACGCGCATTAACCACTTCAACACCTGCACAAGCGACAAGCGTGCCTCGTTGAACCACGCCAATTTCATCACACATTTCCGCTAACTCAGGCAAGATGTGTGAACTAATCAACACTGTCTTCTGACGTTCTCGTAAGCCTTTAATAATCTCTCGCATTTCAATTCGCGAGCGAGGATCAAGACCCGATGCAGGTTCATCAAGAATCAATACAGGTGGATCATGCATGAGACTGCGAGCTAAGCCGAGTCGTTGTTGCATACCTTTCGATAACGTATTTACATAGAAATCCACCTTGTCACTTAGATTAACCATAGCAAGTAATTCTTTAGTTCTCTTTTCAATATCGCCATGAGATACCCCATAGGCAGTCCCATAAAAGGCCAAGTATTCTTTCACAGTTAAATCATCATAAACACCAAACTGATCTGGCATATAACCGATCAATTTGCGCACTAAGGCAGCATCCGTTGTCACCTCTGCACCAGCCACATAGGCACGTCCTGATGTCGGTAACATTAACGTCGCTAGAATCGATAAGGTTGTGGTTTTACCTGCACCGTTTTCCCCCACAAAACCAAATACTGTTCCAGAACGCACATTTAGATTAAGATCTTTTACAGCTTCCACACGATTGAACTTCTTGCACAAATTCTCTGTCACAATCATAGCTTATTCGACCACCTTGGTAACCGGCATGAGCTGGCGAACGATCCACTGAGGTTCTGCGGGGATCGCAGAACCTTCATTGGCAAAGATGTTAGGTTCCGTATTGGACCATCCGACCAAAAGCACCATATCAGATGGCACAGCTACGTTTGTAAATGTATTCAAATAGGGAAAAAGCGCACGCCCAATACCGTGGTTCGCGCTACTAAGTCCTGCACTAAGCTGCGCCGCAAAAGGTGCTTTTGGATGCGTTTTGAAAAGCACATCCACATTGATGCTTGCACCGCGTTTTAGATGGCCTAGGGGAAAAACTTGGTGTCCATCGATTAACACCACATCGGAGTAATCCACGGCAGATTGATTGACAAGAAATCCACCAAGAGAATGATTATTAGCAAATAATTCACCTTGTAGATTACCGAATGTTGACATCGTGCGTGTGGCATAAATGAACCTTCCACCCCAGGCTCGAACATTTGAAAATTCCGTCGTGGGTGCTTTTGTCACCATTGTAACTAAAGCATCACTTTTGACAGCACCTGTCACGCGATCAGCCAACGGAATCATCCATGTGTTAGGACGGGTAACGATGTTGTAAGACCGCTTTTGCGGAGACATTAAAGCTTGTACACCAACCGCTTGTGCCAGATGATCATTGACAATATCCACGAGACCAACACTTTGCGTCAAAATACCATTTGGCCGCTCTTCTACGCCTTGGATATAGATCACAATCGCAACGCCAAGCGACGCCATAGGCAAAACAATCCATGCCCATTCGTTTTTACGATATTTACGTAAAATAAGATACAAAATGGGTCCTGTAATCAATACATAAAGTCCAAAAACTACTTCCCAGATCCATAGTGGCGGCATATGCAATTGCGGGAACAACTCGGCTGCATTCATCATCGTCCACAGTCCGTTTGGCCCAAAAAGGTCAAGGGTGACGGGTAAACTATTTTGATGCAATTGTTGCAAGAGAGTATCCCAAAATACAGCGTTACCTGTCCATGTCACTAAGTTTGATGTATTAGCTTGAACGCCCAGATAGGCAACTTGTCCACGACCTATCGACGATACGGCTACCAAAGCATGATTGCGGCTTCCAACCAACACGGTAGCACCTTTATGCGCTATACCATAGAGCATTGGAATTATGCCATGCGGCGTTCCTTGTGAAGCAAACTTGGCGAGAGCTGTCGCCTCTCCATCCACAACAATCATACCAGTCACAGGGCTAAGTGATGTAAGTGCGCCAACTTGTCCAGCGTTAGGTTCTAAACCTCCAAGAAGCAAAATACCGCCCGTATAGACCCATTGTTTAATCGCTTGCACCTGTTTTGCCGTTAACTCAGAGGCACTTTTACCATCGATATAGAGATAGGATAACCCTTGCAATAATTCACTAGACGTTGGAACCGTTGCTGGTGGAATGTAAGCCGTAACCATCTGTGCAGTCGAATTAGCAGATGATACGCCAGCTAAAAACTGAACCGCTTCTGGTTGATCACTAATTACGCCTGCGATATCAGAACTAGCTACTGGCACGCCCGCTACGCGCACAGTGGAAATTAGCGTATTGTTTTGCAGAAAACGCACGGATTGTCCAGTTTCAAGCAACTCACCGGGCAAACCAAGCGTTACCGTACTTGTCCCTTTAGGCACTCTAATAGGCCAAGAAAAATTCCCCTCGTAGGAGAAACCACTTTGCTTGTGTATAGGAAAGATAAGGTGGCCAAAAATAGTTCGACCACCCGGATTAAAGAGCGTTATACGTACAGGAGTCCATACTTGAGGATCATAAAACGTCTGAAAGCCGACATCGGCATGCATAGATACCGGTTTGCTTGCCGCCATTGCCGGCACAAAGACATGAGCAGTACATAACATAATTACGGTCACAAGAAATAAATAACGCTTCATAAGAACATTTTATCACGGATGGTCAATTGTCAACAAAAAAATGGTGATCATGATAAATAAAATAGTATGATGATCTACAAGTCTACAGAGACAGGGGGTTTTGCGCCATCGATCAGCAATTACTTGCGTTTATCACCGTAGCACAAGAACAAAATTTTACTCGCGCAGCCCAAAAGTTGCATATCAGTCAGCCAGCTATCAGCCAACACATCCAGAATCTTGAACAGCGTCTGAATGTGAAACTCCTTGATAGAACGAACAAATACGTAAGATTGAATAAAGCGGGTGAACTTGTTTATCACCACGCAAAAGATATTTTGAATTTGTATTCACAAATGGATCGACTTCTTGAAGACTTGCAACATAATGCCAGTGGATCACTGATTATAGGCGCTAGTTTTACTTTTGGGGAATACGTTTTACCCCATCTCATTGCAAGGTTTCGCCTTCTTTACCCGAAGATCACCCCAATAATTAGCATCGAAAATACACGCACTGTCGTTGACAAAGTGAGTCGCGGTGAATTCGATATAGGCATCATTGAAGGTCAATCTCAGTCACAAGAAGTGGACATAGAACCATTTGCCAAAGATACGGTGGCTATTGTGGCCGCAATCCATCACCCGTTGGTTGCAAAAAAAGAGATTACAAAGGGACAATTAGAGAAAGAAACCTGGATTATTCGCGAAAAGGGATCTGGCACAAGGGAAATTACAGATCATGTGTTTTCTAACTATCAAATCCAACCCGAAGTAATCCTTGAATATAGTAGCACGCAAGTCATCAAAGAATCTGTCGAAGCAGGTTTAGGCTTGTCAGTCTTATCAACGTGGGTAGTTCGTAAGGAATTAAAATGGGGGACCCTTTGCCTGCTTCCTATGCCGCATAATGAAACACATCGTCAGTTTTCTACCGTTATTCGAAAATCCGATTTTCAAACGAAGGCAACAAAAGTATTTCAAATTTTCTTGCAGGAAGAAACGCACAGTATCACGCAGTCCATTTTATCGTAAAAAACAGGCAAACTCATCAGCGCAACCTATGCCTTTGCACTACGTTACGTTGCGCTGATTGCAGCTAGTGTTTGCGAGCAAGATAATAGGCAAAATCAACAGCTAAGTCACCCGCTTTTGTGCGCATCTCAGGGAAGAGTAAACGGCGAGCAGGTTTGGGATTCATCTCGATATACCATACGTGTAGAGTCTCATCTACGCCAAGGTCATAGCCTACTAGACCGAATGTCTGGTATCGTTTCGATAAAGCACGGGAGACTACTTTGGCCGATCGAATAAGTCGGTCGCTAATTTCATTTGTCCGCACACTACCCCAAATACGCGAGAGATCGTTCATCGATAATCGGTGTCCTCCTGCAACGAGGTTTGTCACCACCCCATGTTTAGCAGCTACTTTCGGAACGATACCGACAACTTGCCACTCTCCTTGTCGATCGCGTCCGAGAACGACACGAAAATCAACATTGGCACCGTCCACTTGCAGCAAAGGAATCTGTTGTTGAACAATATGTTTTCTTTTGCTGATTATCCGTTCATAAAAGCGATGAAAATCGTCTTGAGACATGACTGTAGACAGCTTTTTATCACCTTGAAATCGATCACACTCTACTCGTATACTCCGCGGCATTGAAGTTAAGCGAAGCACGCCTCGCCCACCGTAGCCCCCTGTCGGTTTCACATAAACAGTACGATATCGATCCATCATTTCAAGGATTGTCATTTCATTTTGTACAATTTTCGTTTGAGGAACACGCATCATTGTATCAGAGACCTGTGAAACAAAGTGTGTAATAGCGCCTTTTCCAGGTAGGGATGGATTAAATAGTGGGACGTAATGTTCTTTAGCATAACGGCGAAGAGGATGGACAAGCCCTTGTACGGCAAGGTGTACAAACACATTATCATAGAGGACATCAGGCATCGCCATCGTTTGTTGCGTCCATGTTGAAGTAAGCGTAGGTGATAGGACATATCCTGTAACAACACTTTTTTGTAAGTTCACTTGGTCTGGATGAAATAAGATGAGGCGTGCACCCATTTTCCGAGCACGTAGCGCCATGCGTTCAAAAAATGGTACTTTGCTATGCCCCAACCCATCACAGGGTTTAACCGTTGATGCAACGCCTATGGTTATTTGACTTCCCATATGGGAGCCTCCTTGGGGGCTTTTACCTATAACCCTCAATATCATGTCATGAGAGTGTATGCCATCTTTCCCCAAGGAGCACTGGACAACAGCCTATCTTACTTTTCTGAAAGGTTATTTTCCTCTTCTGTATACTCCACGCGCACTGTCGTCGCAATTCCGCCGCGAACGGTGAATTTACCAATCACCTCAAGATAACGAGGTTGAGCAAAACGAATAAAATCATCCGCAATAACATTCGTTACTTCCTCATGAAAATGACCCTCCTCACGAAAGCTCCACAGGTAGAGTTTAAGTGATTTTAATTCGATGATGTACGGGCCTGGGCGATACCGAAAAGTTATAACCCCAAAATCAGGTTGTCCCGTTTTTGGACACACGGTAGTAAACTCCGGAGCTTCAATAAACACTTCATAGTCACGCATTGGGTACGGGTTAGCAATTGGTTCGAGTTCTTTTGATGGTTTAGTTGACATGTCGATCACCCTCCGTAAGCTCATGTTCTGTTTGCAATATTTTTAACTCTGCTTTCACCATACCAAGTTCCTGCACAAGACGAATCGAGCGCATCGTAAGTCGTGATAAGACGACGGTGAGATGCAACATAATGCCAAATAAGAAAAGAAATCCAATAAGAAAAAGTAACGACGGCGGATAAGCGATCTTTAAAACATCAGCGAGCGGATTTAACCATTGATGGAAAATAGATAGAATTAACAGTACCAATCCCATACCCAACCAAAACAGCGAATACTGTTCCATCAACACACGACGCCGCATAAGATCAATCACGGCAACCAAAAATACAATGGCAAAAATAGCCACGATCACAAACACATTCATGAGCGGGCCTCCCCTTTGACGCCGCTTTTGCGCAGAATCTCAAGCAAGATGGCTAGAGAAACCTTTAACATATAGTAGCCTGATTTAAACATGGTAATCGACGACACACCAGCTTGACGTTCCTTCATTTCAACGGGAATCTCATGAATTGTTAACTTATGTCGATGTAATAAGACGAGTACTTCTACTTCGGGATAGTCGATCGGATAATATTCACTAAACAAACGAATGACTCGATCATTGACGACCCGGTACCCTGATGTTGTGTCGTGAATCGGATAACCCACAGCCATCCGCACCAAAGTTGCTAGTAAAATCATGCCAGCGCGCCTCGATCGCGAAGAACGATAAGCCGTTTTTTGCACGTATCTCGATCCAAGCACCATATCGCCATGATGTTGTCTTGCTTCATCAAGCAATCGTGGCAAGTCAGCCGGGTCATGTTGACCATCAGCATCGATTTGAACAGCAAAATGATACCTCTTATCAAAAGCATAACGATAGCCCGTCTGCATGGCACCGCCGATACCTAGATTAACCGGCAATTCGATGACCTGTGCACCTGCGTTCCGTGCAACATTGGCTGTATTATCCGTAGATCCATCAGAAATTACAACAATATCTACATTAGGCGCCGAACTAAATATGCTACGGATCACGTCAGCGACACTACGTTCTTCATTGAGCGCTGGAATAATCACCAAAGCGTCGTTCATGCGTGAGATCTCCTTTGAACAAGGATGTGCCAAACTTGCACGATATAGGCGGCAAGAATAATCAACCACAACACGATAATAGGATAGCCATAACGCGCCGTTGGTAAAAACCCTAATTGCAACAACAAAAGTGCTAGCGTCGTAAAGCTAATCGTCCGCAGTTGGCGCCAAAACAATCCGGCAAACATAAGGATGAATCCCAGCACAACCACCACATGATGATATAACACAAATAGCGTTATATAGCCATAGAGCCATGGTTGCCAAAAAAGATAGCCCAATTTACCAAATAAAAACCAACCAACAAAGAAAAAGAAATGGTGAGTCAGCCCTTGTTCAATATAATGAATTGCAAATGTTTGCTGGCTCTCATGAAGGTTACGCGACATTTGAATTAACGTATCAATCGGTACTTTGAAATACGGGTCCGCACCAGCTAAAAGCGGATTACCAGCCTCTGTTGAAAGTGGAATGAAGCGATGAAAATCCAAAGCATTTCGCACCCACCACGGAATCATGGTAATAATAAAAAGAACAATCAACCAAACAAATTGCTTAAACCAAGAAACAACACCTCTAAATCCCGCTTTTAAAAAGGGCCACCAGGATAAAGCGGCAAACAACACAATAAACGGTAATACTGTTGGTCGCACCAAAGTAGTCAAGCCTAGCAACAGCCCAGTTAGCGCATAATATCTTTTTCGATTTGTTTTTTGCGCATAAACAAATGCCAAGATCGTTGCGATAAGCAAAGGTATAAATAGCGCTTCTGTAAGCAACATGAGCCCTACAAAGGAGTTTGGAAGATAAAACAAGGACAATAAAGCGGCAACAATGCCCGTTAGTTTATTTACCATGACGGTACCCAACATATAAATTAGAAGCAACGTAACGATCGAAAGGAATTGTTGTGCCAGATACACTTCATGTATAAGCCGCTGATGCGATAATCCACCTGAATGCAAAATCATAACAAGCTTCATGATGAAGGCGACAAACAAAGGATAACCCGGTGTTACGAAAGCATCCGGGACTGTACCGTTACCTAAATACCCCTGCCAAACCACGTGAATTGCCATAGCATCATAACGCAGCATATCGCCGTATTCGGCAACCCCAGTCTTCTTCCACAAGTATATTCGAAACAAGAATGTAAAAAACGCAATCACTATAAAAGGAATATGAGTTCGCCATCGAGCCAATGCGTAATCCTCCTAGTCTATTTCATTAAAAGTACCGTTTTTTACTGTTCCTTGTCAAACCTATTTATCCGCTGGCTGCGATATACTACAACTATTCAATGAGCAAGGAGTTACATAATCATGACAGATATTGCAAAACCTTTTTCGCAAATGTTTCGCGCAACTTTTGGTGACATAGCCTGGCAACACTATGAAGATTCTTTAGCGCAACCTCGTGTGCGTGGATTACGGATAAATCCCTTAAAAGTGACCAATAACGCATTGAAATTGCAACATCCTGTGCCATGGAATAAAACAGGTTTTATCATCGATCTTCAAGATCGCATCGGAAACGATCCCTTACATGCTGCAGGTGTGGTGTACCTTCAAGAACCTACCGCCATGGCTCCAGTCGCTGTTCTTGCGCCAAAACCCGGCGAACGAATACTTGACTTATGTGCCGCACCTGGTGGTAAAACAACGCAGATTGGTGCTGCCATGAACAATCAAGGTTTTCTTCTTGCCAACGAAATAAACCGGTCGCGTGCTCAAGCTCTCGTGCAAAATGTGGAGCGTATGGGACTCACTCATACCACGATAGCAACGATGGCACCAGACAAACTCACAGCTGATTATGCGTCATTTTTCGATGCTATTTTAGTCGATGCTCCATGTAGTGCCGAAGGATTATTTCGCCGCGAACCAGAAGCGAGGGCAATGTGGAATATAGAGCGCGTTGAAACACTTGCCAAACAACAACTAGCCATTTTAGAAAGTGCCTATACCATGCTGAAAGAGCGCGGTCGAATTGTCTATTCGACATGCACATTTAATCCGATAGAAAACGAATGCGTAGTGGCCAAATTCCTCACTTCACACAAAGATCTGAGTTTACAAAGGTTATCTTTAGAAAGTAGTGACCAAGGGCTCTCAGCGGCACAAATTATCGACGCGTCAAATCACAGTGAGTGGCTGTATGACCTTCTTCATGACTATGAACCGGCTCTTCAAAACGCAGACACCTCTTATTGTGCGCGCTTTTTTCCGTATAAGAGCAAAGGAGAGGGGCATTTCATCGCCCTTATCGAACGCAAAGGTAGCTATTCTACAGAATCACTACGTACCAAACGCACAGATGCCAAACGTCATCTAGCACAACGTGATGATCGTACCTTATTGGCGGCCTATACATCATTTGCAAAAGATACATTGACACCAACTGCTATCAAAAAAATCCAAGAATCTCATCACTTTCTCACGCAAAACGGGGTTCTGTTTGCTGTTCCCAAAGATACAATTCCTATGCCCGCCTACTTGCGTCCTGGCATACCCTTGCTTCACCTTTTTAACAAACAAGTAACGCCAGAACACGCATTAGCTATGACGTTGCAAAAAAAAGATGTTTTATCAACGTGTCGTCTACCGTATCACGATCAAAAAATTCTCGATTACCTAGCCGGTCACCCAATTCCCTGCGACAACCGCAATGGATGGTGCCTCGTCTTTATGGATGATGTCCCACTTGGGTGGGGCAAAGTATCTCAAGGCATATTGAAAAACCATTACCCAAAAGGATTGCGACGACAGTACGAATTCGCTCGCTAAATCTTCTGCAAACGTGTGCACAAAGTATAATCCTATAAAGAGTCTAAATTAAGCTGATAAAAGAAATATGGACACATTTACTCTTTTGTACTTTATATTGGATTTTCACTTGAAAACTGGCCTATAATGCCTTTTCTATACTAAATACCATTCTATTACACACTTTTTACACAAAATAATTTTATCTTAGAGGCAGGAAATGAAGGGGCTGACCTAGAAATTGAGCCTATCAAAATCATGCAAACGATTGACCAACCTTTACACACGACTGTAAGCGAGTTCAATGTTTATTCCGTTGGCGTTATAGCCTGACGGTAAACATCTAGGGAATGTGAAAACGCTTGGGCAATCGAATGCACGATGGCGATGCAAATTCCTTGGGGGCAAATGCCGTCCGATAAGGACGAAACCCAAAATAGAGAGGGGCATTTTTAATGAATCGTTTGTCGAAATTCACAGCAGCGGCACTTGCCGTTGGGACACTCGGAACGGTACTCGCTACAGTAGGAGGCGGACTAGGTGCCACAGCAGTTGTCAAAGCTACGCAAGGCGCATCCGTACCATCTGGTCAACATCTCACCGTATGGTCTTGGTGGGGCGGCCCTGAAACTACGCTGATGCAACAAACTGCTAATGCATGGGGAAAACTTCATGGTGATACAGTTACCATCATCGATAAATCAGCTGACAGTAATTTTAATGATTTTGAGAATGCCGTTCGCAGTAATTCTGCAGACATGGCTATTGGTATTCCACACAACAACTTGGGACCTTTACAATTAGCTGGAGTTCTTGCTCCAGTGCCGAATGGTGAAATTAATAAAGCTGACTATATTGCTCCCGCAATAAACTCTGTGACCTTTTCCGGTACGATGTATGGTATCCCTCTTGCTGCTGAAACGTATGCTCTTTTCTACCGTACCAACAAACTTTCAACACCTCCAAAAACCTGGAACCAGTTTATTACAGATGCTAAAAAGGTTGGCTTCGAATTCCAAGATAATAACTTCTACTTCTCCTATGCATATATTGGCGGAATGGGAGGAAGTGTATTTGGTAAAAACAGCAATGGATCTTCGAATCCGAAAGTCATTAATCTCGGTTCCAAAAATTCCGTCGCTGGTTTGAACCTCATTAGGGATTTTGTCTTCAAATACCACTTTATGAAGCCGAACTTCAACAATAATTATGCATTGACTGACTTCCAATCCGGAAAAATCGGCATGTACATCTCTGGCCCTTGGGACACCCCTGGATTGGCAAAGGCAAAAGTACCCTTTAAGATCGCTCCACTACCGTTGTTGCCAAACGGTCGTCATCCTCAAACGTATGAAACCTATCAAACTATGGTTGTAAGTTCGCGCACGCACAATACCGCCGCTGCTTGGAGTTTGGCCCAGTACATTGCAAAAACTACGCCACTTAGAGAATTAAGTGTCGGTCACCGTTTACCAGTCTTGAAATCTTTGATTAATGGATCTCAAGTTAGCAGTAATGAGTATAACGAAGCGTTCGCTCAAGCATTACAATTTGGCGTTCCGATGCCTAAAAATGCAGCTATGAATGCTGTTTGGACGCCAGCAGGCAATATGCTCACATTTATTACACAAGGTAAAGAAACACCACAGAAAGCTGCTGCTAACGCGGTGAAACAAATCCGAGTTGGAGAAACCATTCAATAATTCGGCTTTCGTGTAGTGGTAAGTATCACACGACCTTGTTCCAACTAATGACGATATGGAGGCACCTACATAAGGGGTGCCTCCATATCTCCTTAGAACAAAACCTTTTATTGAGGAGGTTCAGATATGGCGATACAAAGTGCAAAATTACAAACCCGACATAACCAAAAGAGAAAGATTCAGAAGTCGGCATATGTATATCTCTTGCCCGCCTTGATTACCATCGCGATTTTAAGTGTAGGCCCTATTATTTATACAATTATTATTTCTTTTACCAATTACGACAGTGGACCGCACTTCTTCAATTGGAATTGGGTGGGGTTTTCCAATTATCAAAGTGTTTTATTCGGACAATGGGGACAATACTTTGTACCTACCATTATATGGACATTTGTTTTTGCCATCTTAACGACTGCATTAAATTATCTTCTAGGTCTTGTTATGGCCGTCTTACTTAATAACAAACATATGAAAGAATCTGTTTTTTATCGGGGTGTTTTGATTATCCCTTGGGCAGTACCTGCGTTAGCTTCACAATTGGCTTGGAGTGGAATGCTTGATTACAGTCGAGGTAACATCAATCAATTACTTCATTATATTGGAATTGCTTCAATACCTTGGCTCATTAATACGTTTTGGGCGAAAGTAGCTATATTGCTCGTTAATCTTTGGCTAGGTTATCCCTATATGATGAATGTGTGTCTTGGTGGCCTACAAGCTGTTCCGGGTGAGTTATATGAAGCATCAGCCATTGACGGAGCTAGCCCTGTCCAGCAATTTTTCAGCATTACTCTTCCATCGTTATGGAGGATTAGTCTACCGCTAATCATTCCTACAATGGCATTTAACTTTAATAACTTCGGGGCTGTTTACCTCTTAACAGGGGGAAATCCAGCAAGTCAAACTAATCAATTTGCTGGATCAACAGATATACTTATTAGTGCCATTTACAAAATGATTGATCAACTTGCAATCGCACCTTATGGTTTGGTTTCTACGTTAGCCGTACTTGCTTTCATTGTCGTAGCCGTCTTTAGCTATATCAATATGCACTTTACGCATGCTTTCGAGGAGGTTGATTAACAATGGCGAAAACAAAAAAGACGATGGCACCAGGGGAACGAGTAGGACTCTACATTTCGCGCGTCATTGTATGGATTGGTATGTTGTTTGCTATCATTCCTATCTATTTCGTCGTTAGAGCCTCTTTCTCCCCAGGCACAGCGTTTTATCAATCAAACCCGTTTGAGTGGTCCAATCTTACATTCGCAAATTATCAATCCTTAGCCCAACCTTTTAGCTCTGGATATACATTTGCGCAATGGTTGGGCAACACATTTCTTATTGCTACGATAACTTCGGTTGTTCAAGTATTCATCACATTGACTGCCGCCTTTGCTTTCAGTCGCATGAAGTTTTGGGGTAGACGATATGGACTTATGTTTTTGCTTCTCTTGCAGATGTTCCCATCATTAATGTCAGCGACAGCGTACTACATTATGCTCTCAGACATTCAAGGGTTAAATAATCTATGGTGGTACATGGCGGTTCTATGCGGTGGAAGTGCCTATACCATTTGGCTAATGAAAGGCTATATGGATACGGTTCCCCGCGATCTGGATGAAGCCGCTATTGTTGACGGGGCGGGTTATTTTAGAATCTTTTGGCAAATTATAATCCCGCTAGCTCTTCCCATGATTGTTGTCGTATTTATATTTTCCTTTATTGGCATATTTACAGAATACCCATTAGCCAATTTACTCCTAACCTCTCCGAACAATTACACTGTAGGTTTAGGATTGTACTGGTTGCTCAATCCAGCATCACATGCGCAGAACTTTACCCAGTTCTCTGCTGCCGCACTAGTTATTGCTGTCCCTATCACAGTGGTATATATGATTTTTCAAAAATGGATTGTCCGCGGTCTTACAGCTGGTGCTGTGAAGGGTTAATCCTTCGTAGCCCGTAAGGAGGTTCAAGCATTGTCACATAAAAAAGCTATTGCTCTATCTATTTACCACGAATCAGTGGAACCTTTTGCCTACTCCTATCAAAATGATCTGTATGTACGATTACGTTTAGGCAATCGCTTAGCAGATCGCGTTGACGTTATTCACTTTGATAAGTTCAAACCAAAAGATACTCGCGTGGTAACGCCAGCTCTTCCCTATGCGAAACACGGAACGACACACGAGATTTTAGAAGCGCGTTTGCAACGCGATACCAAACGCTTTAAATACATTTTCGCCGTCCATGTCGATCAAGAAACGTATTTCTACAGTCGACTTGGATTAACCGACGTGGAGCCAGAAGACATTAACGATACGTTTGAAGTTCCTTATCTCGGGGAACGTGATACGTATAATCCGCCTGACTGGATTGTTGGAACTACCTATTATCAGATCTTCCCGGAACGATTTAATAGAAGCAAAGCAGGACCTAATTCTAGTCACGAACTCGTACCATGGGATGCTATCCCGACGCGAGACAGCTTTTATGGAGGTAACATACAAGGTATTATAGAAAAAATTGACTATATTGCTGATCTGGGCGTGGGTGTCGTGTACTTTACACCAGTCTTTGAAGCGCCGTCGAATCATAAATACGATACGGTCAACTATTTCAAGATAGATCCAGACTTTGGTACAGAAGAGGATTTAAAACAACTTGTCGATGCATGTCATGCGCGCGGCATGCGCGTAGTACTTGATGCCGTATTTAATCATATGGGTGTGGAACATCCCATTTTTAAAGATCTCTTGCAAAAAGGACCCGATTCCGTTTATTCAGAATGGATTTATCCAAAATCCTGGCCGCTTTCTATCGAAGCACGCAACTATGAGACATTTGATTTCGTGCCGCATATGCCAAAATGGCGCACAGCAACACCTGCTGTGGAAGACTACCTCAGCAAAGTTGGCGAATATTGGATTGATAAGGTCGGTATCGATGGTTGGCGACTTGATGTTTCTGATGAAGTAGAACATACTTTTTGGAAACATTTCCGTTCTCGCATCAAAGCCAAAAAACCTGATGCATTGATTTGCGGAGAGATTTGGCAGGTAGCAACATCATGGTTACGCGGTGATGAATTTGATTCTGTTATGAATTATCCTTTTGGATTTTCGGTCCTTGAATGGTTAGCCAAAGGTACTTTAGATGCTAAAGAGTTTTTCTACCGTATCGAACATATTCGAGCGCTCTACCCGGAACATGTCCTTCCTGCCCTATGGAATCTGTTAGATTCCCACGATACACCCCGTCTTTTAACGATATGCAACGATGATAAAGTGCAAGCACAACTAGCAAGCTTCCTGCAATTTGCCGCCGTTGGATCACCAGTGCTATATTACGGAGATGAAGTGGGGATGAACGGTGGCCCAGATCCTTTATGCCGTGGCGGTATGCTTTGGGATGAGGATGACCAAGATCAAGCCCTACGCGAGTATTATCGTTCACTTCTTCATGCTCGAAAAGATCATGAAGCTCTTGTCAAAGGTAATTTCCGACCTGTTTTTGATGGACTGTCGAAACAATTGTATGGCTTTGTACGATCACTGAAAGATTCTGCTACGGATGAACGTCTTGAGACCATCCTTTGTTTTGTAAATAATGATGTAAAAGCCGTGTCCTTCCAATTCTCTGATTCGGCCCTTACACCAGGTATTTACAAATGTATTTTCGGGAGTCTCAAAGGGCAAACAATCAGCACACGAAATGTGTTGTCCTTGCCTGCTAAAGACGCTTCAATGTGGCTATTGGCTGGTGAATAGACGTGGGCAATAACATTAAAGATGTAGCGTCACTCGCAGGAGTTAGCCCTTCGACCGTTTCTCGGGTAGTGGCTAACCATCCGCGTATCAGTCAAGAAACGCGCGAACGTGTGCGCGCTGCGATGAAAGAGCTAGACTACCATCCTAATGCCATCGCTCGCAGTTTAGTAAAAAAGACATCAGATACTATCGGGTTACTGATACCAAGCCCGATTGACCAGTTCTTCTTGAATCCCTTTTTTACAGAATGCCTACGTGGGATTACTTCCGTGACGCAACAAGCTGGTTATGATGTGTTGTTGTCGACGGCCAATTTCACCGGTTTTAATGATGAAACTCGTTTGCAACACATGCTTGGCAGCAAACGAGTTGATGGTGTCATTTTGCTTAGCTCAAAAATCCATGATCCTTTGATTCCTATTCTTGAAGAAAATCATGTGCCATCGGTTTTAATCGGTCGTCCTGCCGTTTCTTCCTCAATCAGTTGGGTCAACAACGACAATCAAAAAGCAGCCTATGATGCCACAACGTACCTGCTTCAACAAGGGCATCACCGTATTGGGTTTCTTGGTGGTTCACAAGATCTTGTTGTTAGTGTCGATCGCCTTGCGGGCTACCATGCTGCGCTTCGTGATGCTTCAATCACTTTAGAGTCAAATCTTATCGTGTCAGCTGAATTTCTTGAAGAAGGCGGCTACACCGGTATGATGAGACTTATGGCACTCGCCGAGCGTCCAACAGCTATCGTTGCATCGGATGATGTATTGGGATTCGGTGCCATGCGAGCAGCCGGAGAACTTGGTTACCGCATTCCTGAGGATCTTGCTATCGTTGGATTTAATGATATTCCACTTGCAAAAATGGCTAATCCACCGATGACTTCCATGAATGTGCACATTGATGAATTAGGTAAGGTAGCTGCAGAAGTGATCATCGAGCAGATCTCGCAACCATCGCGTGGCAAAAGAACTGTCATCATCCAACACGACCTCGTTATAAGACGATCATGCAGTTCTGCGGCACCTCCTTACTTTGGCTCTGTTATTACATCGTAACGTAACTTTCGCGACCCTTAATGGGTCGCTTTTTCGTCACGCACCCTTTTACAGTAATGTGCATAGCTTAGGGATAGCCTACTCATAAAGAAGGTGAGCCCAATGACGGTTGTTAGTGCACCCACAATATTTCTAAAAAAAAAGGCACCCATTCAACCTTTACCATCTTCATCGGATAGTCAAGTAGAACCTGATGAGACAGCCTTAACCTGGCTTCATCAGCATCGCGGTCGCGTGCGATCCGTGAAACGTACCGCCATTGTACAAGAGACAATCCCGTCACCCGCACTCAAACCGAGCGTCCTTACGATTATGAATCATTTATCCATGAGTAGTTTAGGACACTGCGTTTCTGTTCTTACTCAATCCGGACGGGTTCACGGCGTTCTTGAAGCTATTATCGAAAATGAACTTCTCGTGCGTCAGTCTGATGGAGTCCTACGTCGAATTTTTGTTTATGGCATCATCAGTGTATCTCGCAATTCATCGTAAACATCTAGCAAAGCTCGAGCAGTCATGCCAAGGTAGCGGTCACGTCGATAAGCAAAGACAAGTGTGCGACTTGGTTGCGATGCGATCTTTACGTAACGCGGGCTTTGCTTTGTCGCGTCTTGCAGCATCACCATATGGGGTACCACCGTAATGCCAAGCCCATGCGCCGCCATCGACTGCGCCGTTTCAACACTGCTGGTTTCAAACGCCACATTTGGTTGAAATCCACTTTTTGCACACAATTGAAGTACCGTATGACGGAAACCAAACCCATTTTTCAGGACAATAAAAGGTGCTTTTGCAAATTGATCGAGTGCCGCAGGGACGTTCTCATCTAATACAACATCTGGCATCCACGGAACACGTACACGGGGCAATGCGAGTACAAGAGATTCTGTCAGCATAGGACGAGTCTCAAGTCTCACATCGTTTACAGGTAATGCCAGGATGCATAAATCAATGATTCCCTTCACCGTTAATTCTTCCAACTGATCTGTGGATTCCTCCACCAGATTAACGCGCACGTCTGGATAATTCATTGCAAAAGCTCGCAGTAGCGGCGGTAAAACATGTCCTCCCGTAATTGCAGGCGCACCGATCGTTAACTCCCCCATCATGCCTTGACTGCGTTCTCGCATTTCGCGCAACAAATCCTCACTCATTTGCGCGATTTGCTCTGCTTGTTCAAAGAAACGTTGCCCATCCGGCGTAGGCATGGTGGGCCCTTTTCCCCGATAAAATAAAGCCACACCCAATTCGCGCTCTAATTTACCAATTTGTTGACTTAAGGAAGGTTGTGTAACAGACAACGCTTGTGCCGCTTTTGTAAAACTACGATAGCGATTGACTTCTAGCGCATATTGCAACCATCGAAATTCCATCCTAGCACGCTCTCTTTTCGTGATATAAGAAATACCTATCAAGTATATAGATTTTATATCATAGACGAATACGCTGTCATCCAGTAACATATGAAGTAGAAACTAGCTTTATGAGGAGGTTTTGCAGTGAGTCAACCCAAAACGCTGATCGATAAAATTTGGGATGCCCATGTTGTTCGCGAACAAGTCGGGGAACCCTCTTTGCTTTACATTGATTTACACCTCGTTCATGAAGTCACATCACCACAGGCATTTGAAGGACTTCGCCTCAGTCAACGCAGTGTACGCCGTCCAGATCTTACCTTCGCCACGGTAGATCACAACGTACCAACGACAGATCGCTCAAAACCGATAGAAGATCCCATATCTCGCCAACAAATTGATACGCTTCGTAACAATTGTCAAATGTTTGGTATCCATCTTGCTGATATTACGAGTGATGATCAAGGCATTGTTCATGTCATTGGACCAGAACTCGGTCTTACGTTACCAGGGAAAACGATCGTTTGCGGCGATAGCCACACCTCGACACACGGTGCCTTCGGTGCACTCGCTTTTGGTATAGGAACCAGTGAAGTGGAACATGTCCTTGCGACACAGTGTTTGCAACAGCAACGCCCACAGACGATGCAAGTTGTCGTTCGTGGCCAATTGGCACCAGGCATCCGGGCGAAAGACCTCATACTCGGCATAATCGCAAAATACGGAACAGCATTTGGTACGGGGTATGTTGTTGAATATCGTGGTGAAGCCATTGCTGCATTATCCATGGAAGAACGCATGACGATCTGCAATATGTCGATTGAAGCAGGTGCAAAAGCAGGACTTATCGCACCAGATGAAACAACATTTGCTTATCTGCGTGGCAGAAAATATGCACCACAAGGCGAACTCTTTGACGAGGCAGTGTCTTTGTGGAAAACACTGAAAACCGATGAAGATGCCATGTTTGATCAGACGATTGAATTTGATGCTTCCACGTTAGTTCCGCAAGTCACGTGGGGCACAAGTCCTGGCATGGGTGCTAACGTTACAGATAAAGTACCCCATCCAAGTGATTTTGCCGATCCTGTCGTCAAGCGCTCCGTTCAATTAGCTCTTGAGTATATGGGATTGCAACCGGGTACCCCTATCACGGATATTGCCATCGATCGCGTTTTTATCGGATCATGCACAAACGGTCGCATCGAAGATTTGCGCAGTGCGGCTGACGTAGTAAAAGGTAAAAAAGTTTCCGAACGAGTGTCGGCTATGGTGGTTCCAGGCTCTTATGAGGTAAAAAAACAAGCGGAACGAGAAGGACTCCATCAGGTCTTTCTTGATGCCGGATTTGAATGGCGTGAACCGGGTTGTAGCATGTGCTTGGCGATGAACCCGGATGTACTTGCACCGGGTGAGCGTTGTGCCTCCACATCGAACCGCAACTTCGAAGGTCGGCAAGGCCGCGACGGGCGCACGCATCTTGTTAGTCCTGCCATGGCCGCAGCAGCAGCCATCGCCGGTCACTTTGTAGATATTCGAACATTTTCTTAAAAGGAGGGCTGACCATGGAAGCATTTCATACACATTCTGGCATTGCCGCACCACTAAGCCGTGCCAACATCGATACGGATGCCATCATTCCAAAGCAATTTCTAAAACGCATAGAACGCTCAGGATTTGGCCAGTTTTTATTTTATGAGTGGCGGTTTGCACAAGATGGTACGCCAATCGTGGATTTTATACTCAATACCGCACCTTATGATAAGGCATCGATCCTCGTCGCAGGACCAAATTTCGGCTGTGGATCATCGCGTGAACACGCTCCCTGGGCACTTTTAGACTTTGGTTTTAAAGCGATTATCGCTCCTTCTTTTGCCGATATTTTTTATAACAATTGTTTTAAAAATGGCATTGTTCCTATCGTTCTTCCGGACGATCAAGTACAAACCTTACTTGAGCTAACCGCAGCAAAGAAAGGAACTGTCTTAACCGTAGATTTAGAGCAACAGCAAGTCGTTTTGCCGGATAATACCACATTTTCTTTTGAAGTCGATAACTATCGCAAAATGCTTCTGATGAATGGTTTAGATGACATTGGACTCAGCTTACAGCATGAAGATCGCATTACAGCCTATGAAAAAAACGCACTATTTGCTCGCCCCATCGCTTGATTAGCAAACAACAAACCATGAAGAGCAAACTGGCGAATTACGGTGTAAATCCGCCCAGTTTGCTCATTTTTTGTTGTAGCATGGTCAAAAAGGAACGCTCACTCCACCCAGCAAAAAAAGCTAAAAGCCCTAAAAACATCGTATTTTGACCTTGCCCTACCCCTGCTATTCCAGCCTCAGCACAAAGCCAGACCAAGAGCCCAACTAAGGCACCTGTGATAGGCTTGATGACTAACCAACCATCGGAGACCGCCTGAACAATACCTCGCATTCTTCCTTCATACAAGACATAGATAGCAAACAAAACAGACCCTAAAGCCCCCCACCATGCACAAAGTAATACCGATTGATTCGCGATAACAAATACTTTCCATGCTTGATGACCCGTTTCCCCAAGGGTAGAAAAAAATATCCACAAACTGAGCAATAAAACAACCATAATTCCTTCAAAAGTTAGTAGCAACCAAAATTTGCGTTCACTTTTCGGAGCCTGCTGTTGCATTTTATCTAACTTGCATTTGGCCTTTAAATAGCCATAATGCGCTCCGACAAGATCCTGTGAAGTACCCAAAGCAAGTTTTCGCAGGGCTTCGATTTCCGTAACCAAACTGGTCACAGATTGCACACTGTGACGTTCTACAATGGCACTTGCTTCCTTAGCCAAATCATCTAGATTCGCGCACACTTCATCAAACGACATAGTCACAACACTCATCTCCTTTTACACCAACAGTACCCTGTTCGCTACATTCAGGGGACACAGGTCTTTCACACATTGATCGCATTAGGCATATGTCTGTGGTAGCCGAACATGGCAATCCGTCTCCGGGAGGGTACGCCACACATGAACTCTTCGCCATCTGCTTTAAAGTTGCTGTTTGCAAGCGGTCTTGGCATGTTGTTTGATTCCATGGATGTCGGGCTGTTAAGTTTCGTTATTGCTGCTTTATTTGTTGCTTGGCACATTACACCGACAGATGCTGGTTTGCTAGGCAGTATTACGTTAATTGGTATGGCCATCGGATCTGCATTCGCAGGCCTTTTTGCCGATCGCGTTGGTCGCAAGCGCGCGTTCCTTATCACACTCGTCATTTACTCCATCGCGAGCGGCATTAGTGCATTCGCAGCTTCGATTGGTATTTTGCTTGTTTTGCGATTTATTACTGGCCTTGGTCTAGGTGGAGAACTACCTGTCGCAACCACGTTTGTCCTTGAATCATCCCCGCCTGAAGTAAGGGGGCGTCGCACCGTCTATCTTGAAACGTATTGGGCACTTGGCGGCATCGTGGCCGCGCTCATCGGATATCTGGTGATTCCAGCTTTTACGTGGCGGATTGCTTTTGCAATTACGGTTATTCCTGCGCTCTATGCACTATATCTCCGCCGCACCCTTCCTGAAACATCCGCTTTTAAAGGCTTAAAACGCACATTTCGGTTTCGCGAAAATATGGCCAATTTGTGGTCACATGGCAATGGAAAAAAAACGTTTGTACTTTGGGTTATCTGGTTCACTGCAAATTTTGCATACTATGGTATGTTTCTTTGGCTGCCAAGCGTATTGGCACTCAAAGGGTTCTCCCTTGTTCATAGCTTTGGCTATGTGTTAATTATGGCTATTGCACAAGTACCAGGTTACCTCGCTGCAGCGTGGCTCGTGGATAAATTGGGGCGCAAGTGGACGCTCATTTGGTTTTCTCTTTTGTCCGCCATCTCCGCCTTATTATTTGGTTTATCCAATAGTTTGACGGATCTTATGATCTTTGGGCTTATTTTGAACTTCAGCAACCTGGGTGCTTGGGGCGCAACCTATCTCTTTTCAGTTGAACAATACAAAGCTGCATCCAGAGCAACAGGGCTTGGCTGGGCTATGGGCATTGGAAAACTTGGCGGAATGATCGCACCTTATCTCGTGGGTGTCCTTGTAGCCACACATGTTGCATTTTCTGTTATCTTCAGTTTGTTTTTCCTTTGTACTTTCCTTGGCTTGATTGTACTGGTTACGATGGGTAAAGATGCCTCAAAAGAGATGTTTGAAGAAACAAATCGTGCAGAACTTTCAACGCAAGCCTGACCAGTTTGCTTTTATTAAAATAGATGCGCCTATGTGCCACGCTATGGCATAGGCGCATCACTTTATGTAAAAGTTTTTCCCCAGACAATCACCAGTTTTGTATAATAAGCTAGGCTTGCTGATTTTGAGCTAGAAAAATACATGGAGGTAACCGGTGCATGATTGCACAAGCACAGAGTTTTTTGATTTCCTTATTTCCCGCGACCATTCATCCAATGGTCGTGCATTTTACGATTGCGATCATCTATCTCGCAGGGTTAGCCGAAGTCATTGCCCTTTTTAGCAAGGACAAGTTCTTTGAAAAAGCGGGTTTCATTTTGCTTGGCCTAGGCGTCCTAGCTACGATTGCTGCAGGTGTTGCAGGCGTCATCAGCGAAAGCTATGATCACATCACACCCGCTGTCGCCCAAATTCTATCCCAGCACCGATTCTATGGGGAACTCACCGGTGTCATGATTTTGATTGCATGGGTGATCCGACTTATCACACGTTACAAAAATAATCGTCGCGTCGCTATCGTTTCCATTCTTTTCACCCTAGCTGCCGTTGTCCTCGTGTCCTACGTAGGCCATCTTGGCGGTACGTTAGTCTACGATCATGGTCTTGGCATTGTTGGTCAAGGCTTAGGACGAGTGCACCCGTAATATAGCACGAACAGGTGATCCATCACTGCCTTTTATACGTAGCGGCAATGCGATCAACTCATAAGCACCAGGTTCCACAGCATCAAGTCGCACATTTTCTAGGATGAACATGCCCTGTTCGCGAAATCGTGCGTGAGCTGGCATTCCAATTGCACGAAACGGGTCAACCGATGGCGTGTCGATGCCTACCAATTTGACACCTACTTTGGCTAAGGCATCGACCGCATCAGGTGTAAAACCAGCAAACGTTTCGGTAAATACTTCAGTATTTGGATAGGTGTTTGTTTTAAACAACACGCGAGTTGCACCACGCAACTCATCGAGTACAAGGTCGTTCACAGTAATGCAATCCGACTCAAGATGGACTTCTACAACCAATACCTCACCTATGTATAGGCTTGGATCTACCTCATCCATTGTGATACCATGTTCATCATAATGAAATGGGGCATCTACGTGTGTCCCCACATGAGGACTCATTGTGATGGCTGATAAGTTACATACATCACCCTGTGCTATCGTCTGCGAAAATGTACGGGTAAAAGGCTGGTCACCTGGAAAAGCAGCCGTTTCGGGGCCAAGTACAGCCGTTATATCGATAATTTTCATAACATCACCTCCAAAAACCAATTTATCTACTACATTACGCTAACATCACACATAAAGTAAGGGGATTCAATGTGAAAGGTGTCTTGCAAAGCTTATTGGTGGTTATCGGTACATCATTATTCTTGACTGGCTGCAGTACGCAAAATCAATCTACTGCGTCATCTCCCATCAAGCACCAGAAACTGACGCAGGCTATTTCGCCTTGCACGATAAAAAATCCGCCACTTTCTCCCGTCAAGGAGACAGCGAGCAAAGCTACGTTAGCACGCTATCATCGACAGCGATGGAAAACAGTACCTTCCCTATCCATTAAGCCGCAAAAAACCTATATAGCTGATGTGTATACGACAGCGGGTACGTTTTCCATGCGACTGTTCTCGAAATGGGCTCCTACTGCCGTCAACAATTTTATTTTTCTTGCTAATCATCATTTTTATGATGGCGACACCTTTTTTCGCGTCGTAAAAGGGTACATGGTTCAAACAGGTGATCCGTTACAAAATGGAACAGGCGGTCCAGGTTATACTTGGCCCGATGAATTACCACCTCATGAAACGTATAAGCAAGGTATCGTCGCCATGGCCAATCGTGGTCCCAATACAAACGGCAGCCAATTTTTTATCGTTACAGCACATGATGCACAAATTCTTGATCAAAACCCAAATTACACACAATTTGGCCAAGTCATTCACGGTATGTCTGTCGTCCTCAAAATTTCTGATGCTCGTGTTACCTATAATCCTTTGATGGGAGAACTGAGCAAACCCATAAAACCAGTCCAAATCGTGCACATTACGATCCACACTTGTTAACTTGTTTGCATCGTGGGTTCACAATATGATACTGTTACACTTAATGTAATTCATGTGGGGGTGGATGGGGTACTGGTGTCCTTCCCGGTCTTCAAAACCGAGTGGGCGGCACGGGTTGTCGCTGGTGGGTTCGATTCCCACACGCTCCCGCCAAGGGTTTTTTCGACTACCCGGTCGCTGAGGAAAGTTCGGTGTAACATATTGTGTAACATGTGTTGCACCGAATCAACCTTATTTTCCGCGTGGGGAATGGGCGGTTTGCGTCGTCTCAATTACCTCGTAGGAATTTGTTACAAAGAAATGTACAAGGTGCTTTTGACCGCCGAATAATGTTTCCCCAAATAAACACATACGCGACACACGCGCGCGTCACGTAATGATATGGTCATTGGAATTTCGATTGACACGCCTCGTGTGATGTGTGTATCATGTAGTCAATAGAGCTCACCACGCCTCTTAACAATGCGTACCATGGTGAGCCGTTTAATTTTATGGAAGTGATCGAATGGAGGAAATCGCTCCGAAGCCCTGGCGAAGTTTTGAGCAGCAACTGGAACTATTAACGGATCGCGGCTTGATCATCAAAGATAAGGGACAGGCTGCCGAATATTTGAGCTCCGTTAATTATTACCGACTCTCTGGTTATATGCTGTCTTTTAAAACGAGAGATTCATTTCACCGCGGGGTGACATTTGATCATATCGTATCCGTATATGAGTTTGACCGGCACTTACGAAACCTCCTGACTGGGTTGTTAGAACTCATCGAGATCTCCACCGAGATGGCGATCACCCGAATGGATGGGTCTGTCTTCGTCTGTCCCTTGACTTTACCCTTTTTGAAATGCTTCGTGACGACCGTATGTACCTTTTGGATGTAGATCCGTTTGCGGTCCAAATCCACGTCACTCCATTTCAGGGCCAACAACTCTCCGCGCCGGGCACCCGTCCAGAAGGCTACGTACATGATCGCGTAAAACTGCGAGCCCTTTAACTCGTTCAAGAGCTTCGTGATTTGTTCTGCCGTGCAGGTTTGCGGAATATAGCGTGCAATCTTCGGTATTTTGGCATTTACAACGGGGTTTTGAAGAATGATACCTTGACGAATGGCAGAGTTTAGGATCGTCTTCAGCAGGACGACATGATGTTTGACTGATAGCGGATTCAATCCATCTTCCACTTTCTTCGCGGTGTATCGCTCTACATCAATAACGGAAATCTTCTTTAAATCCCTCTGGAATTGTCAAATTTAGTTTAGTCCCGAAACTCGTCATGCTGGTCAATGGCTACGCCTAGGGATAAGTGAGTGAAGTCAAGGAAAAGGTGGAGATTTTCCAGACGTAGTTTTCTGGAAAATACGACCTGATCTTGACGAAATAATCCCTAAATAAAATGGGAAACGGTCTTGCGACAGATGTTAGGAGCAAGGCCTTAGCTACCTGTCTTTTACACCACCTGGGACAGTTGGTCTCGATAATACTGTCGACGTTTCATCAAAGGTGGATAACCATCGTTTGTTGTGTAAATTCTTTTCCGGTTATAGTGAATTTCTATAAATCGGAAAACCATTGGGCCCATATAAACCGAAATAATTCTCGTGCCGCTACTTCTTTTGGCTCTCTGCGAAAAAAGCTAACGCCTTTTTTAAGATATCATTGGCGGATTCCAGTTCCTTGATCTTTTTTTCTAACCCCTTCAACTCAGCGGTTTTCGGATTGATACGTTGATGGCCGCTGCCCACAAACGCCAAGAAGCCATGCTGATTCCTTTGGCTTCTCCATGTGTATAGCGTTGTGGATGGGATCCCCAGTTGTGTTGAGGCAGCTGTTGGCCCGACTTCATAGGACAATTTTATCGCTTCTTCTTTGAATTCTTTGTCATACACTCGCATCTGGATTCCTGCTTTCTTTTTTTTATCATTCTGTCCACCTACTTTACACGCTGTTGATAATTGAACCTTAAACCGATACTATACAAATATATAACTAACGTTGACGTTAGTTATATATTTGTATAGTGATGACGAGAATGGGAGGTGGGCCAAGGCCGATTGTCGGCTTTGGGTAAACATGAAAATTACTGATGGAGTCGAGATGCTTGAATTGGAAATGAACATGATGGGAAACCGGGGAACCATTAACCCTACCCTTTTCTACGATGATCGTCATGCTATCTTGGTAGATGCCGGAATGCCCGGCCATTTAGAAGCCATTAAAGCTGCTATGGAAAAAGCGGGGGTTCCATTTGGAACCCTCAGTGCTGTCATTTTTACGCACCAGGACATCGATCACATTGGCAGTATCCAGGAAGTATTAAAAGCCGTTGGAAAGCCGATCGATGTGTACGCGCACGCTGTGGAGAAGCCGTACATCGAAGGCGACAAAGAGCCGATCAAAATGACCCGTGAACGAGTGGCACAAATGCTCGAACGTTTTCCTGAGGACATGCGCAAAGAGATCGAGGCCATTTTCCTCAACCCACCAACCGCCAAGGTGACGAAAACGGTATCTGACGGCGAAGTCCTTCCTTTTTTCGGAGGAATTCAGGTCATCCATACCCCAGGACACACGCCGGGGCATATTTGCCTGTACCATCAAGTCACCAGGACGCTCATCACGGGCGACGCCACAGCCAGTCAAGACGGCAAGATCCTTGGTCCAAATCCCCCGGCCACATACGATATGGCGCAAGCGCTGGAGTCGCATAAAAAATTCGCTGCCTTTGATGTTGAAAAGGTCATTTGTTACCACGGGGGCCTTTGTGACGACCATGTCAACGAACAGTTTCGCGAACTGATGTAAATAAATTTAGGGGTGATTATATAAGGAGACAAACAATTCAGCACTCCTAGTGATGGACATTCAAAACGGGATCGTTTCGCGTTACGAACCAGCGGCAGAAACCATGGTCCCTTTCTAGAAGGCTGTAAAAGCGGCCCGTGCATCCGGCATCCAGGTGATCTTTATCCGTGTTGCGTTTCGGGAAGGCTTTCCTGAAATAAGCGCGCAAAACAAAATGTTCTCTTTCATATAACCCCCCACTCAGCGCTTCGCGCTTGAGAGGGGGGTTTCTTGCCGTCACCAGCAAGAGTTCCTAACTCATTGATCCCTGCGTAACGATGTTTTCCACCATTACGGCTTACGCGGCTCTCCTCAGGCGTGACTTCGGATCGTTCCTACCCTAGTTTGGACTTATATAACTTGACGGATTTCTTTTCTTTGGGAACATAGTTTCGAATCATTTTGATTCCACGCTGTTTAATCACCCGTGCGGCATTGTGATCTGCGTTATCCTCTTTGAAATTTTTTAAAGGAGTGAGCTTCTTTTGCTACTGTTTTGATTTCATAGGACTCTACAATCCAAATAAACGAACACAATACGGTCAGACCCTATCGAGGACGAACTTTTGAATAATGCTATGTATGTTTTTTAAACTATCTATCAGCATAGGACCGCACTGGAGCACATTACTGTCGAGCTCAAAAACCATTCCCTCCTTAATGGCTGGTATCTCCGAAAAATCCGGTCTCGCAAGGAAGTCTTCGAAAATGAATGGTTTTCCGCACCAAGAGGCGAACACGATATCCGGGGCTGCGGTGACAATGTCAGGGGCTTCCACAACACGTTCTGTTGCATGTCGACCGGTAACGGACTTTGAACGAAACACATCCACACCGCCACTAATTTCTATCAAGTCACTGACCCACGCTGTCCCTACAATGATTGGATTCATCCACTCCTCAAAATACACACGCGGTTTGAACGGAAGTCCTTCCGCCTGTTGACGGATTTGATCAACTTCTGCACGAAGCTTTGCAACATACGCCAGAGCCTCGTCCACTTTCCCAATGAGATTACCAATAAACAGTATAGTATGGAACATATCTTCCAGCCGATGCGGATTGAAATGTACCGTTGTTACACCTTGTGCGGAGAGTTCAGCAGCGAGGTCCTTTTGTACCCCGGAGGTCAAAATTGCAACATCTGGACTGTCTTGAAGAATTCGTTTGGTACTCCCATGCTTAAATCCATATACTTTTGGGAGGCTAAGCGCCTCTGCCGGACGTGTCGTATAGGCTGATATGCCAATAACTCGATCAAGAGCACCAAGCTGATACAGGATTTCGGGGATCTCGGCGGCGAGGCAGACAATTCGTTCTGGATACATGCACTGGATACCTCCATAATTCTGGTTCTCTCATGAACGCCCGAGAACGAGGTAAATTTTATCTTATGATACGTTCAGAGACCACCATAGATCGGATAAATACCACGATGACGTAGAATTGGATCTTTCTATAACTAGATGCATGAAAAATTAGGATCTTCTTTAAACCGTTCGATTGGGTAGCCAAATACAGATTCGAGACCCATATGTAGTACGTTGCGAAAGGCAATCATATCATGATTCATAGGTAACTCGCTCAAAGCAACCCACCCTCATTACATCGATGTCTGCATGCAACCCGATCTCATATAACCAAGTTACAACAAGATTATATTATTTACTTATTTTTAATCAACTACGCATCAATGCTACTATTCTCTTTTCCTTTCATTCCATAAATTTTTTGCCATTCAAGAATATACTGATCCAACCTTCGACTGATCGAGAGAACCTGAGCATTATGTGAATTTTTCTTTGTTTTTGAAGCAAGCCAAAGTTGTTGCTTCCAAAAGGCAATTTTATGCTGTAACTCCATTCTGCATATCCTCCCAAGTTCACTCGTGTTGCGAATTACGAAAGCGTGACTCCAAATCGATCGTATTGGAATTTATAGCTCATCTTTGACAGTGCCCTAGACCCCGCAAGGGATTGTAGGGCGTATTTTGCCCTACAACACAAAGAGCCCCAACCGACTGGGGCTACAAGTGTAAAATTCTAATGTTAAATGAGTTTGCCCGACGAGGTCTGGCGAAGATGGATTGCCTTCGCAGGAAGAGGTGAAAATCGTTCTGTAAACTATTTCCTTTTTCAAAATAGCATGAAAGCTTTCAATGGGTGCATTATCGTAGGGACATCCTTTAGCTGAAAAGGATTGACGAAATCCTTGCTGAAACAGTTCTTCACGGTACTCGTGACTGGTATACTGACTTCCTCGATCGGAATGAAGGATCACGTTCTTGGCCGGTCGTTGTGTCGTTATCGCTTGATGTAGAGCGGACAATACACAGGCTCTATCCATGGTTTTGCTGAAACGCCATCCAATCATTTTGTTGGTGGCTAAGTCCATAATCGAAGCTAAATAGCACCAACCATCCCGAATCGTATGAATAGAGGTCAGATCACTGACCCATTTTTCATTGATTTTAGTCGTAGAAAAATCCCGCTTGAGTAAATTCTCTCCCCCGTTATACACGGCGTCTGTTTTGTAGGGTCGTTTCATGATACGCTGCACTCGTTTTTCGCTGACCTGAAAAGGTAAATCCAACTTCTTTAATTCTGCACTAATTTTAGGTGCACCATAAATGCCATCCTGTTCATGGTAAATTCTCGTAATTTCCTGTCTCAGAAGCCTGTTTTGGTTTTTCAAACGTCCAGCAGGACGTTTATGGGTAGAGAAATAATAGCTACTACGGCCGATTCCAAGTACCTGACATACTTTTTTGATGTTGTGATGCTGAGCTTGGGATGCGACGACATTCACCAGCTCTAGAACACTTATTTTTAGAAAATAGGGTCAAAACTTTTTTAAAATGTTGTTTTCCTCTTCTAATTCTCGAATATGAACCTTGAGTTTTTTACTATCTGCTGCCGTTAAAGTTTCCTGCTCTACCGTTATTTCTTTACGTTCTTGATCCATTTGTACATCGCCACGATACAGTTCAATAATCATCGACTTAAATTCATCGGAATACCTCGTTTCGTTTGTTTCGTTCCCATTTTCCGGACACTACCTTTCGATCTTAGTTTATCAGTCCTTTCTTTTGTGTCCACGAATTCATACTAGATCTAATTTTTCCACCAACTTCCAGTATTGCGGCACGGAAAGTAATAATCAAACAATTCTGGAACTCAGATTATTTAACACGAAAAATGAAAAAAAGGGGATGGTCAATCCCCTACATGAAAGTCTTTGACAAGCTGGCTAAAGGGTTATTGCAAGATGTGGTTTGCTGTAGTGACTTGTTCCGCCTCCACCAACCATGATTTTACCGCCCTTTTTAAATACCAGAAGTTTTTTTTGGCCATTCGTAAGCAAAACTTCTACTTTTGCATTGTCTGCAATGGCAATATAGATTACGTAGCCACTTTCTGAAACCTTCGTAGTCCACTTTTTATCAAATTCAGATCGTGCTACTCGGCTGGAATATACTTGATTTTCTAGCCTTTTTTTGTTTGTGTTTTTCAACTGTCTTTCACCTACCTCACAGTGACTTAAGAAATTGCTAAGCACATAAATGATTAATTACATTCACATTCTATTCGCGTGAAGTAATTTCGTTTGGACAAATAGCTTAGGACTTACGCACGATCTCGCATGATGGGAATAAGTACTTTGAGATACGCTTATATTGACACAGATAACGTAGTATCCTACAGTGTGTAGTAAAATGAGGATGATGCGTGATGTATACTGAGTCATTGCGTCAAAAAGTAATATGGTTAGTACGGGAAAAAGGCCCCTGCAGTGCTTCGGATGTTTGTGAAACTCTGCGTCAAACACGTTCAATTTCTTTAAATGCTGTGCAAACCGTACTCAATCGATTAGTAGAGCAAGATCTATTGATTCGTACAGGTACACGCCGACTGTACGTCTATGAAGCGAAGCCCAGTGACGAAGCTATCAAAGAAACTGCTACTCGTGCAGCCATAGACCTGCTGTCGCAATCCGGTGAAGTAGGATTTTCCCATTTTTTAGATGCGATTGATCAAATTCAACCCGATGCAATCGAAAAGCTCGAAGATCTTCTTGCACAACGCCGTGCTAAGGAGAACGAATCATGAGAGTATTTAGATTTTTCAATAAATACACCTATTCCTTAACTGCCGTTATGATAACTTTGATTATCGCCGCCTCGATGGCTTTCACGCTAGTAAGCGGTTTGCATCATCTTCTATGGTATAGAATGATGAAGGGACACCCTTCAGGACCAATTTGGCTCTGGATGAGTATGGTCGTGTTGGCGGTGATTATGATGCTTTTTTGGTACAGAATCTTGCTATTTTCACTGAAGTATCGCCAGCTAAATCGTGCGATGGCAGACCGTATTCTAGTCAAACTTCTCCCTTTTCCCACGGTTATTCACGATGAACTTCTACGCTCAACGAAATGGTTTTTATTGAATGATGACATACAACGCTATGCCTTTACATGGGGTATTTTTCATTCAAAAGCTTGTATCTCTACAGGATTATGGAATGTATTGGACGAATCATCCCGAAAAGCTGTCATGTACCACGAAATAGCCCATGTTTTAGCACACGATTCCTTCCAGCAGTCGATTCTCAAGGTTTTATCTGGTGCACTACCTTTGCTAGGCCTAGGAGAACTTTATCGCAAATATATGTTACGTCGTGAAATCGATGCGGATCGCATAGCGATCAAAGCTTGCGATGATGATGATGTACCGCTAATTACAGCTTTATTGGTTGCTTCAAAGCCAACATTAGGTCATGAAGTACAAGTCTGTCTGAACGGCACTTTAGAAGCACGTTTACAATTTCTTGAGACACGTCAATTACCTCCTTTGTGGAATCGGCAAATCAGATATCGCCTCATGGCTACATTTATTGCTATCTTACTTACCGCAGGTGAAGGACTCCTCGTTTTATGTCATTGACCTAGGCATGCCTAAAATCTACTTTCAAGTACTTGACTCCTCTCGATCTATATACTACATTGTGTAGTATATAGATCGAGAGGAGAATCTTGATGAGATCCAAAAAAATAACTTTTCTCATGATTATGTTGCTAACAGGAGCAGGATTGGAAACCCAGCAAATAGCTAATGCTCAAAGTATTCACTCTGCCTCAATTCCCGTGCATGATATTTTACTAGGTGCCGCAGCTAGTCCCGCCATGGGAATGGGTAACGGCAATCTACTCATCGATCCAACGCAAACAGGACATGTAGCAAAAATCAAGTTAGCTCAGGGAGCAAATGCCTTTCAAATAGCTCTTGTTGGAAACATCGCCTATGTACCGACATTACAGGGAACCACCTACATAGTAGACTGGAAAACCCATCAAATCACATCTCAATTCACTTCGCCAAAAGGTGCTAGAATTTCTGCCCTATCAGCGGCAAATCATTTGCTCCTTATTGCAGGAGGAAAAAACCTCACTGCTTATGCATTCCCCTCTCACAAAGTAACCTGGCAAGACTCCATAGGTGGAAACGCCCTTTCCATTGTTGGCAATCACGCCTATCTATCAAGTAATACATCCAATAGCACAACAGAATTCAATGTAAAAAATGGTCATGTCCTTTCGAAAATTCCTGTAGGTGGTATTGAGGACTCTGTTATTGATCCACAAACGCATACTTTGTGGTTAGCAAACTGGAAAAACGGGGATATGACCGTGTTGGATACTCAAAATAATCATGTACTAAAAGTCATTAAGGAGAGTGAAGGTGGCGGTTTCTCCATGAACAACATGATGAATTCCACAGGTGGTTTCATGCAATTAGCCGTTGATCCAAAAGGAAAAGCGGTATACGCAGCTTCTTTTAGTGGAAATATCATGGTGTACAATGCTCAAAAAATTTCCTTTGAAAAAAATATTCCCATTGACATTTCGATGGCAAAACTAAGCGGAATTGCTATTGACCCATCTGACCAATATGCATATACAACGGTTGAGAATAAAAAAGAAACCGTTCGTGTTTCTTTACAGACAGGTAAGATCGTATCCACATACGCTAATGTAGAATCCAATCGTTGGAACGTTATTCCGTAATGATAGTCAGATGCAGATCTTTCTCAAATACGAACCATCAACGATTGCTCGTTGGTGGTTCGTTCTTTTAGATCACATCAAATAGTTCAAATGAATAAGCCGGACTCGTTCACCATTGATTCGACATAGCAGTACAGGATTTGCGAAATCCATCGCATATTTTGGACGTCAAAATGGAATTATGACAATGTTGCAGTTTAATTCGATCAAACTCCAGTTACTGAGAGCAGCTACATAGCTCATTGTAACCGTGTACATGACTCCCGAGGTCTGATTAGACTATAAATTCAAAAATTTCATGATCCATTTACGTTCAAGAGTTAGCTCTTTTGACGGATAGTGGGTCAATACTTCCCTATGATAGACTTGTTACATAGGGTGCGGGGTAGGGTATATTACACTTTTTTTTAAAGACTGGGGTGAAAGAGTTGGCAAAACAGCGTGTTGTCATCGTCGGTGGTGGTACGGGAGGAGTTATGACGGCTAATCGACTCGCTCGTCTGATCCCGCAAGATGTTCGTTCAGGCAGCGTTGAGATCATCGTGATCAACGACGTTACTTCGCACTTGTATCAACCTGGATTACTGTATGTTGCACTGGATCTAGCTTTCCCTGAAAATTTCAAAAAGCCGCAAAAACAGGTTTTATTGCCAGGTGTACAAAATCTCGTCGACCCTTGCGTCCATATTTCCTTGTCCGATCGAGAAGTCATTTGTCAAAGCGGCAAGAAAATCGAGTATGACATTCTCGTCATCGCGACAGGTTCCGTACCTGATTTTGATGCTATCGAAGGGTTTCGTGAAGGTGCCGAATCTTTTTATACGTACAATGAAGCGATGCACCTCAGAGAACGAATTCAAACTTTCGATCAAGGAAAATTACTTTTGATCATCGGTGTTCCACATAAGTGTCCGGTTGCCCCTTTAGAATTCATTTTTATGCTCGACGATAAATTACGGAAAACAGCAAAGCGTGATCAAGTTAACCTGTATTATACGTATCCGATCGGTAGATTACATTCTTTGGAACATGTGGCAACTTGGGCAGAAAATGAATTTGAACGTAGAAATATATCGTCAGAAATATTCTTCAATGCGGAATCAATCGATCCATCGAGAAAAAAAGTATTTACCCTTGAAGGTGAGGAAGTCGATTACGATCTTTTAGTCGGTATTCCACCTCATAAAGGCGCAAAAATTATTCGAGATTCCAAAGTTGCAGAGGGGGACGGTTGGATTCCAACGGATCGACAAACTTTGCAAATGAAAGGACAGCAAGGTGTATATGTCGTGGGGGATGCAACTGACTTACCGATTTCCAAAGCGGGCTCTACGGCTCATTATGAATCCGAGGTGATCGCGGCTAATATCGCTAAAGAGTTGCGAGGCGAACAACCTGTCGCTGCATACAACGGAAAAGTATTTTGCTTTATCGAAGCAGGATTAGAAGAGGCAACACATATTGAATTCGATTATCAAAATCCACCCACACCATCGATTCAAGGGCCTCTGGTACATGATTTTAAACTGGCGTTTAACGAGATGTATTGGCTGAGTCTGCGTGGTTTGGTGTAACAAAATGCGTAGAAAGGAGGGGATTTTATGTCGGATGCCAGTGATTTTTTGGCACAAAACAGCAAAGTCTTTGACGAACACGGCGAGGCGTTTGCCAAGGCTTTAGAAAGGGTAGCATTGCTCGAACAAAGTGGTCAATTTGAACGAGTTATTCAGGTTCTTTCCTTTTTAACGGCAGCGCTTGATGCTATGACACCAGAAATCATCGCAGGTCTTGTAAAAACATTTTCAAACATAGGTTTGCTTGGTGATCAAGTGATGCAAATAGGACTTTTAGAGAAAATGCCGGATGCTCTAACACAAGTTAGTGACGTACTTGATCACCCACCCACGGTGACCGGCGGTCCAATTCGACGAGTCATGTCAGCACTCAAAGATCCCGAAACGCGAGTGGGTCTTGAAGTTGCTTTAGAACTTTTAAAGCGTTTAGGTAAGTCAGTTTCTGAAAACTGATAGGGGGCGTTTGTCATGAGTGATAGCAATCGTATGAGTTTGGTCGTATTTAATGGAACTGTGGATAAATTGTACCCCGTTGCCATTATGGCGTCAGGTGCCGTAATGAATGACATGCGTGTCGATATTTTTCTAACTTTTTGGGGATTGATGGCTTTTAAAAAAGGCGAACCTTATAAAATCAATCAAGTTAGTAAAGATTATGAAGCACTTGGTCCCGAAATGATGCGCGTTATGCAAGAGAAAAATGTACCGTCTTGGTACGATACCCTTCTTCAAGCGAAAGAACTCGGCGATGTGCATATCTATGCCTGCGCGATGACAGCTGATTTATTTAATATGGATATAGATGATCTTGAGCCTGTTATTGAAGATATCATCGGCGTTGGTGAATTTATCGATATGGCGCAAAAAGCAGGTACAACGATGTTCATTTAAACAAATTGCAGTTTAATCATGAAGTGATGAAAAAGGAGCGTGACATCGATGGATATGGAAATCACCAAAGAAATTGACGCGCGTGGAAGTTTTTGTCCCGGCCCTATGATGGAATTAATTCGCGTGATTCGTAGTGCTACTGTCGGTGACGTGATTGCCGTTTTATCAACTGATCAAGGATCTAAGAAAGATATCCCTAAATGGGTAGAAAAAGCAAAACAAGAATTTGTCGGTGTAGAAACGTGCGATGGATACGATCGAATTGTCGTTAAAAAGATAAAATAAAATGAAAAGGACGACCCTATTACATGTTACTGAGTAGGGTCGTCTTTCATCATACTTCCTTACTATTCTTATTGTGTCAATTCAAGCGCCTTATCACGTAAACGCTCAAAAGAAGCTGCAAATTCCTCCATGCTTGCCGTGTGTTCCTCGGTTATTGCAGAGATTTCTTCGACGCTACGATTTAACATGGTAACCTCATCGTTAACATGAAATAGTTGTTTTTTAATCTCACTTGCATTGATCTTACTTTGATCAGCCATTTTTCTCACTTCATCAGCAACTACTGAAAATCCCCGTCCCAATTCACCAGCTCGTGCTGCTTCAATCGCTGCGTTTAAACCCAATAAGTTTGACTGAGATGAAATCTGCTGTACGATAGTAACCAAATCGAGTGATTTATTAGAATCCTCGGAGATAGCGTGGGTGCTCGCCGCCATGGATTGAACCTTTTCAGCCATGTCGATCGTGGCACTCGACAACTGATTGGCCAATGTCGACATTTCTTTAATCGTGTCCGTCAATTGATGACTGATCTCCTCTTCCCAGTTCTTTTTTGCCTCGTCGTAAGCTTCGATCATCAAGGACAAACGAAACATCAAGCGCTTCTTTGCAGCGGATAGAAAAGCCTGACCTCTAGATTCGCCTCGTTGATCAATGAAGTTCATATATAGACTCATAAAGGACACTACCCATTTCGATTCCAAATGAATGCGGTGGTGTACTTGCCCAATTCGATAAATATCTTGTTGCAGTGCAGGTGTAGATTCGCTCTCGCCGAGTGACTCAAAAAATCCGATCTGTGTTTTTTTCAAACGTTCAATCGTTGAATGATGATTGACAATCGAGACAAGGTCAGGAATTTGCTCCAAGTGATTGTAAAACAAATCCACTACTTCGCGACTGTATTGTGTAAAGAAGTCCTTATTGTGATCTAAAACTTGCAAATCAGCATCCGTTAAACCGGATAACTGCATAAGCCATTTTGATTCCATGGATTTCCTCCCTATATCAGTACAAATATATACTTACTGAGTGTCCCCTCATCCTACTATAATTCGTTAAGTTTGTGAGCTTCGATACGAACTATTTTATTTTTTGAATCCACATGAACAACCTGCGAAATCGTATTTTCGTATTCAACTTGATTCTGAATTATTCATGGAGCGACTCGTAAATGCCTGTGAGAGTGCACTTACTATGGTTTCATTGGAACTATAAGTAATCACCTAAAAAGTAGGAAAAAATCCTAAATTTAGGTAACATCGAGGTGTCAAAGCACGACATATCGCAGGAGGCTCTTCCCATAAATAGATTACAAGACATCACGATGAACTTCAACCACCGCTTGAAAGTTAACTTTGACAGTGGTGACTTGACCTCAGATGCTAGGCTGCTCCTCTATTTGGGTTCAAATAGCCTTGAAATTTTATAATCCTAATTATTTGCAACAGTGGTTGCGCTTACAGTAAATTTCATAGTGTTGACTTAAATCAGATTCCACCATACAATCACAAAGGCGCAACACCAACGGACTCAATTCTCGGAGAAGACCGAGCATCTAGTGAACTGCTCCCGCCTTCGCTTCGCTTAGAGGCGTGAGCTTCTTGCTTCATCGACCACCGCCTGCCGTAGCAGGTCTTACATGATCTCCGCAAGCGTGGATTCGGCACGTTCCATGCCTATGTGGCGCATACAAGTTAGTTGACTTGCTGTAGTATTTCTAACCCTCGATGCAGAATGTTGATCGCTGCGTTTACGTCACGATCAATTTCTAATCCACATGTCGGGCACTTGTGGATTCGCACCGATA
>JAKADA010000019.1 GCA_021820975.1 Bacillota bacterium | reverse complement strand
CATCATGGTGCGGGTGAAGGGACTCGAACCCCCACGGTTGCCCGCCAGATCCTAAGTCTGGTGCGTCTGCCAATTCCGCCACACCCGCAAAAGTGATGTGGTGAGCCATCCGCGACTCGAACGCGGGACACCCTGATTAAAAGTCAGGTGCTCTACCGACTGAGCTAATGGCTCACAGTGGCTGGGGAGGTAGGGATCGAACCTACGAATGACGGAGTCAAAGTCCGTTGCCTTACCACTTGGCTACTCCCCAATATGTATGGGGTGAACGATGGGGATCGAACCCACGAGTGCCGGAGCCACAATCCGGTGCGTTAACCACTTCGCCACGCCCACCACAGAGTATCACAAGTATAGCCACTGGCAGGGGCGGCAGGATTCGAACCCACGACATGCGGTTTTGGAGACCGCCGTTCTACCAGCTGAACTACGCCCCTGTGTCAATTCGCCGTATCACGGATGACACTTCGATAGTATACCGGGTCTAAAGGGATAAAGTCAAGACAAGCTCTAAAAATTTCAGATGGAAATAACGTCCATCTATTTTCGAGAAGAATTTCAACTATCCGTAATTAAATCGTAACCTGTCTACCTACCTTAGAGCCTTATTTCTCATTGACCTGTTAGGCGCAAACTCACTATAATTGGAATTGTTCATAAGGAGTCATGGAGTGTCTTTCGGGGAGGCCATACCTTGTTTGTCGATCTGATTACCGTCATCATTGCCTTCGTTATCGTATACGCACTCGTACCCGCCATGAGGTGGATTGCCCTTCGTACCGGCTTTGTGGACATGCCAACGGAGCGCAAAGCGCATAAGCATCCCCTTCCGATGCTTGGTGGTGCTGCTATGATCATTGGCTTTATCGTAGCCACTACGCTTGTCCGTCATAATGTAATGCATCCATCTATGCGCGCCGATAACACCTTTATTGGGTTACTGATTGGCGCCTTTCTTATGTTTGTAATAGGTATGGTAGATGATTTTGCAAAGACTCGTAAAAAGGATTTTCCCGCTTGGCCAAAATTTCTTGTTCAAATTATCGCAGCAGCCATTCTTGTTTTAGCTGGTGCTGGAATTAAAGGCATTGAAGACCCTATTCATAATGACTATTTCATCGCATTTACCCCATGGATATCTGCGGTACTGACGATTGTTTGGGTAGTTGGCATTGTGAATGTCTTCAATTTTCTCGATGGACTTGATGGATTAGCTGGCGGAATTGCGGCGATGTCAGCAATGACTTTACTTGTTATTTCCACTATGAAAGGTGACATATCGTCTGCTATTTCTGCTGCTGCCTTAATTGGAGGTTGTTTAGCCTTTTTACGTTTTAACTTTTATCCTGCCCGCATTATTATGGGTGATGCTGGTTCTACATTTATAGGCTATGTACTTGCTGCAGTTTCTGTGATGGGTGCCTTTAAATCAGCAACTGCGATTTCCATCTTTGTTCCCGTACTGGCTCTTGGAGTCCCTATCTTTGATGCAATTTATGTGGTGATGCGCCGTATGATTGAAGGTCGTCCTGTGTATAAAGCAGATCGAACACACTCCCATTACCGATTGATGGCTTCTGGTTTGACTCAAGTACAAACTGTCAGTGTTATGTACCTCGTGGCCTTGGGATTTTCCGTCGTAGCCATTGCCATTGCCTTTATCAACCGATAAACAAATAAATAAAAAACAGCTCCCGATTACCTATTATATCAGGTTTCAGGAGCTGTTGTTGTATGGTGGAGGGGGTAGGATTCGAACCTACGAAGCTCTCGCAACGGATTTACAGTCCGCCCCATTTGGCCGCTTTGGTACCCCTCCAAAAAAATATGATTTTTAGTTTACCATAACTTTCAATAAAACACCACACGTCATCCTTAGCTAGGAGCTATTTTATGTTTTCCTTACGAGGTCATCATCTGTTATGCTTATTGGGTTATCGAGGCATGGGATATTCCAAAGAGTATGTGCAAAACATGACTTCCCTTCATGAAGTCCTTCGAACAGTACCTGATACCGACATTCTTATCGTCAATAAACCAGATGATCTATGTGCAAAATTTCCAAATAACCAACCATATCACTGTGAAGATGACAATATTCGAGAACGCGACCAATCCATTCTCAACAAATTAGGCATCCAGGAAGGACAAGTTCTCGCTTGGAGTACGCTTCAAAATTTAATCATGAAAAATTTTTCGGCAAGTGACGTTCCTGCCCTATGTAGCACATGTTCATGGAAAGCTTATGGTGTGTGCGAAGAAGGTGTACAAGAAATTATTGATGGTAAGAAACTCCGTCGTATTCTATAATTTCAGGGTACACAAAATCATGATAAGGATGGGTTGAATATGCCAAGGGATCTGCCAGTAGGTAATGGGAATTTGCTCATCAATCATGATCACAATGGTTTTCTGCGATGTATTTATTATCCTTATGTTGGACAGGAAAACCACGCGCTTGATCATACATCACATTTTGGTCTGAGAGTCAACAATGAATTCTTTTGGTTAGATCATGAACAAGTAGAAAAAAATCTACACTACGTGCAAGATAGCTTGATTGCAGAATTGGTGTTCCACCATGAACGTATCGGTCTCACGGTCACGATACACGATGGCGTTGATCATCATGACAATGTTTTTATAAGGAAAATAATGATAAGTAATCATTCGTCATCGCCGATGCATGTACAATTATTTTTCCACTTGGACATGAACCTCTATGGTAGTGAAATGGCCAATACAGTCCTTTATCATCCAGGTTTACAGAGTTTATTATTCTATAAGGGACACCGCTATGTATCCGTGTCTTGCCAAAAACATGGCCAGTCAGGTTCATCTCCAGACGGATATGCCTGTGGACAAAAAGGCATTCACGGCCTAGAAGGAACATGGCGAGATGCGGAAGATGGTACTTTACAGGCTAATCCTATTGCACAAGGTTCCGTAGATGGTGTTATGCAGTTAAATCTTGATATACCATCAGGAGAGCAACGAATTGGCCACTTCTGGGTCTGCTTTGCGCAAAGTTTACCCGAATTAGAACAATTAGAATCTATCGTTCGAAAAACAGAACCCCAAGTCATGCTTGATCGTACTCAAATCTACTGGACACGTTGGTTATCACGCGACAAACATGATTTGAGTCTATTGCCTAAAGACCTAGCTGATGCCTATAAAATCAGTCTGCTTGTTGTTCGCTCCAACATGGATAATCGTGGAGCAATTATTGCCGCTAACGATTCCTCTATGTTAAAAAATGCTGAAGATACGTATTCGTACATGTGGCCTCGAGATGGCGCGCTTATCGCGTTTGCACTAGATCGAGCGGGGTATCATGACAGTACTCAACAATTTTTTGCGTTTTGTAAAAAAGCAATTACGCCAGACGGCTATCTAATGCACAAATACAATCCAGATGGCTCGGTTGGTGCTAGTTGGCTACCATGGGTTGACCAACATGGTGCACCTCAACTCCCTATCCAGGAAGATGAAGTTGCTCTTGTCGTCTATTCTTTATGGAATCATCATGAATTGGCTGATACACTTGACGAATCTTTCGATGATTACGAGAATTTCATTCGCCCTGCTGCTGAATTTATGATACAATTTCGTGACAAAAATGGATTACCCAACCCATCTTATGACTTATGGGAGGAACGATATGGCATATTCGCTTTTACGGTAGCCACCGTCTTTGCCGCGTTGCAAGCTGCGGCAAAATTTGCTACGTATCATGGTGAACCTTCACGAGCTCAGCAGTATGAAGAAGCCGCAAAAACGATGCGTCAAAGCGTTAGCAAATATTTTTATGATGTGAACAAAGGGCACTTTGTTCGAGCACTCTATCTCTCTTCGCAATCGACAGATACATTTTATATACAAGACAATGCCGCGGACGCAAGCCTTTATGCCCTTTTTGATTTTTCTCTATTCGATGCTCAAGACCCACGCATGGTGCAAACGATGACATACCTCCGTGAATCATTATGGGTACATACAGATATCGGAGGTATGGCTCGTTATGAAGGCGATCAGTATTATCGAGAATTTGGTGATGACAAAAATATACCGGGAAATCCGTGGTTTATCTGTACCTTGTGGTACGCACAATGGTTACTTCAATGTGCCAAGTCTCCTAATGATCTTAAAGAAGCAGAAGAACTTATCCGATGGGCTGTTTCGCATGCTCTTCCTTCGGGAATTATGGCCGAGCAAATTCACCCTCTAACGGGAGAGCCACTCTCCGTGTCACCGCTCACATGGTCGCATGCAACATTGGTTAAAGTTATACAAGACTATTTGACAGCATCTCAACGCATGTCGTCTATTTGACTTACTCATCAATAACGACTGTGTACATGCCTTGCTCCAAAGCAGATTCGTACTGTTCAATAGGTATCATGATTTGACTTTGAATAGGACCTGGTCGAACACTCATGAAATGATCATCAGCTGCTTCAAAAGCCGTCGAATCAGCTAAGATAGTACGAACTAAAGATAGTCCCCACCATAAGGAAGGATCTTGTATACCGTGCTCGGGGGCAAGATCCTTCACTTGGTATACACTCTCATAAGGCATCAAAGAAAAAGCAATAACAGCATATGGAGTTTTCTCCTGCTCTATTACAAATACTCGGCGATAACCATGAGCAACATGGCCTAAAGGCAACCAGCGAATCGTCAATTTCTGCGGAGAATCAGTTGTAAAACCATCTCTACTTCTTCTACACCCAAATGGTTAGTCGATTCATCTAAAATAATCATACTTTCACCCCATAGAACAGCACGAGCGACAAATCCTAATACACCGTTTCAGTACCACTTTATAAACGTTGAAATCTATGCTTACGATAAAAAACTCCAGTTTCGACTTAAGATCGAAACTGGAGCAATGCCAAAGCAAATTCATGTTGATCATAGCCAACAACGATTTTCTCGCCAATAACCGTAACAGGTACTGTCATCATCGTTGTCAGAGCTTTCATCTCACGGCGATACGTTCCATTAGTCAAAATATTGCGTTCTTCAATTGAAATTCCTTTCGACGAAAGGAAGCGCTTGGCTAGCGCACACTTCGGTCAAAGTGGTAATACATACATGATAACTTTGCGGTCCATGAAACCTCTCCTCCACTTTCTCTAGTACCCATTATACCCCTGATGGTATAAGATGAAAAGTTCGATCTTTTGTACTTAACTCTTGGCGAATGTAGTATTTAACTTGCCAAAACGAGTACTATTGTTTTATATACCAATGAAGGCAACGCAGACAAACCATAAAAAATCCGGGTCAACTAGCACCAGCCTACTTTTTCATCTCGTTAAGAGCCTTTCTATACGCTTGCTCGTAATGTTGTTCATCGGTTGGAATTTGATTGTTCGAACTTACGGAATGATTACTCAAGTAACTGTCATAGTCAATTCCTACCTCATTTAATGCGCTCCATACCTTAGCAACTTGAGTACGGGCTCTATATACCATTGGATTTTCTATATTCACATTTGCAGGATAATCCACAACATGGTACCGATTCCATCCTTCTACATTATTTCGTTCCATAAATGCGCTCCACGTTGAAAGACCAATTCTACCAGACTGTAACGCTGTTGCGTGACTTTTGAGTTGCAAATAAAACTGGTTCATCCATGCAAGGTAACTGCGCAAATACGTGGTTGACACCGGATTGCTTGGGCTAAATGGTTTGTGTAGATCAGTCACAATAGGTACAACCTTAATCATTAAGTTCACTTTTTTGCTTATTTGCAGTACTTTCTGCCCAGCTTTATTTTGTACGAGTGGCCCTACTAATTGTTGGCCATCTTTCCCTAGTAGAGTCACAATAGACGAAGATTGGACCAGTGGCGTACACATAACAGTAACAACATAAGGACCATGAGTAGATTGTGAATAGGTTTTGAGTACAATGGTCGATGAAAATTTGCCATACTGAACACGTGCCCCCCCACTAGAACCTAAATAAGGAGCAGTTGATTTTTGTTCTCTATCAAAATTGGTATCGAGCAATGTCCCATTTGGCAAATCCGTTGTGCCACGTACTTGAACTTTACCCTTAGCATAACTAATATCGGAAATGGCTAATTTGGAGTAGTGTCTTAAAATTTGTAGTTTTTGAGAATGAGAGATCGTCGAATTTTTATGCGCCGTTATACTAATGAATACCAGCAATACCAGTGCTGGTATGCCGTAGTAGCTCAGCACTCGCCCACGGGTTGCGCGATTGCTCCACAACACCACCATACCAGGTCTGAGTAGTCCGACAAATAAAAAAATCAACGTAATAGCAAATAAAATAATAAAAACATCGTACATTCATACATTCCGCCTTCATTTTGGAATATAGAAAACATTTTCATTTAAAGCCACTGAATTTTCACCGTTACTTGCCATCCCCAGAAATCCTGAGTCATGTACCAAGACATAATACCACCTCCTTGATTAAAAGGGATAAAAACGGAAACTATTCGTTCATCATAATGGGTATAAACTTACATGGCATTTGTTTCACAACACATCACTAACCTCGTAAATTATAGACACTAATGCCCAATCTCGAGATCTGTCTTCAGACTATAAAACCTATTTTGTCATCTCTGGTGAAAGCTACATGCATGTGCTAGAATATTTTTAGAAAGGATGAGGTAACATGCGATATCGATCCTATGGCAGGCTTAGCATGAAGGTTTCCGAAATCGGTTTTGGTGCGTGGCAATTAGGCAATCAAATGGATTGGACACCAATGTCTGATAGCGATGCAATTCACTTAGTCAATACAGCCTATGAACAAGGATGCAATTTTTTTGATACGGCCCCAGGCTATGGTCGAGGGAATAGCGAACGTTTGCTTGGCGAAGCCTTAGTTGGATTTCGCGACAAGGTAGTTATCAACACAAAGGTTGGGCACACAGCGGAAGGACAGGCAGATTTTTCACAAGATGGCATTCGCAAGTCGGTCGAATCCAGCCTTAAGAGACTGCAAACAAACTTTCTTGACTCAGTACTTTTGCACAATCCCCCAAGGGAATTCTTACGTGGTGACAGCCCACAAATGCTGACCCTGCAACGCCTGCAAGATGAAGGCATGATTCATGCTTATGGCGCGTCGGTCGACTCGGCACAAGACATGTTTACCGTGCTTCAAACTTCTGGTAGCAGTATTTTGGAAGTTCTCTTCAACATTTTCCATCAAGAAACAGAGATAGCATTTGCGCAAGCCGAGAAACAAAGCGTTGGCCTTATTATCAAGGTACCCCTTGATTCTGGATGGTTAAGCGGACGACATAACGCGACCAGTCGTTTTTCCGGAGTTCGAAATCGCTGGAATGAAGAGGTCATCAAACGACGAGCAGCACTTGTTGAGCAGATCAGGTATGTCGAAGATGACGATACTACTATGACGCAGGCAGCGTTGCGCTTCATTCTCGCGCACTCCGCCGTCAGTACAGTTATTCCAGGGTCAAAGAATATAGCACAATGGAAAGAAAATGCGTCTGCGTCTGAACGAGATATGCCGCAAGAGATGGTCAAAGGCCTACATAACTTTTGGGATGTCAACGTAAGGAATGATCCACTTCCTTGGTAGCTCTTGTATCTTGTGAGGTTACATCGCATTCCCCGGCATATACTTAACTAGGTATTCACTTATATCCTATATAAGATAATCGTTTGTATAGAATGAGGGGGTGATGTGATTTGTGTCGTTTCTCCTTGATGCAATGATAATAGATACGGAATCACTTGTTCTGTACGGTTCATGACGACAATCACCAAAGACTCATCTGCATTAACAAACGCAACCGTTTCCAGATCGTCACGATAGACACTGCATCCGACGCGAACTGCACCCGGACGAACGAATTTGGCAACATGTCCTATGTAATAGAAAGAAGGTTGAAAATGGATTTGCTTCTTATCGAGATCCGCGATAATCGGCGCATCACAATAGTTACCTACGTGATTAGGCCCGCCTGTTTGATCAAGCAGCAAATTCCAGTCAATAAAGCCGCAAGCGTGGTGATTTAAATCCCCGATCATATGGTGACCGTAATGTTCACCAGAAGCCCAATGATCAAGTTTTACCCCTCCTTCTATGGTGCCTTCTGTAAAAAGCAGGGACTTTTCTGGATACTCATGAAAAACAGCTTCAAGATCACCAAAATGATCTCCAGAATACCAATGAAATGCCATGCCCCAAACTCTTTGTCGAACCTTATCATCTTTAAAATACTCCTTTGCCCTGCGATAAAGTGCGTCCTTGTTATGATCCCAAACCATCACAGCAATATCGCTAAGGTTTTGATCATCCAATTCCGGGGCAAGAAAATCTCTTACAAATTCAGCCTCTTCTTGTGCTGAGTAGTTACAGGAATCCCATACCTGTGTAGCCGCTGGTTCATTTTGCACCGTAATTCCCCAAATGGGCAAACCTTGTTCTCGATAGGCCCGAATGTATTTAGCAATGTATTTAGCCCAAGTGGCCCTATACTGCGGAAGAAGTGTTCCTCCGAAATTCATGGTGCCAGTGGTTTTCATCCAGCCCGGTGGGCTCCAAGGTGATGCAAATAACCGAAAGTTTGCGCCTTTTACACACATAGCTTGCTGTATAAAGGGTATAAGTGCTTTTTGATCATGAAAAATGGAAAAACTAGATAACGAATCATCATGTTCTTTCACATAATTATAGTTTTCCAGGGAAAAGTCACAGCTGTTAATGTGGGTGCGACATAGGGAATAACCAAAACCTTTGACGGGATCAAAGTAAGCATCCAGGATGATTTGTTGTAAATGTAAAGGGAGTTGTTTCCACGTTACTGCAGCAGCTTCTGTAAACGCACCGCCAAACCCCTCTATCCTCTGATAACGAACCTCAGGATATACGTTAAGAAATCCTCGCCAATGGGCGTTATCTTCCTGAAATATAAATATGTCTTTTTCTGTGAGCCGATCCGATGTAGCTTTCACCGTTTGAAAAAGTCGAACCCGTTTATATTCGATTGGCACTGACAAAGTACATACCTCTTTTCCTGAATGACGAAAATACTCCCTATCTGACCAATAAAAAGAGAGACCTAAATTAAGCCTCTCGGTCCCTCTTTATTACATAGGATCAGGCAACATGATGACACGCTGCAGAGTGCCCTGTTGAGACTTCCACAACGGGAGGCGCTTCTTCCCGACAAATATCTGTAACGATAGGACAACGATCAGCAAAAGGACATCCTTTTCGACCTTCCACTAGATTTGGCGCACGGTTACTTGTCTCAGGCAATGGTCCGCGTATACCGCTCCCAGGCGTCGCCGCTAACAGCAATTTTGTATAAGGATGGGAAGGATGGCGAATCAGTTCTTCACCAGAGGCTGTCTCCATTATCTTACCGCCATAAAGAACCATAATTCGATGACCGAAATAACGAGCAGATGCCAAGTCGTGCGTGATATACAAATAAGCAAGATTGTAATCTTCGCGCAACTGATTCATTAATTTAAGAATACCTGCACGAATGGATACATCAAGCATCGAAATGGGCTCATCAGCGACTAAAAACTTTGGATTTGCTGCAAGCGCGCGCGCGATAGCCACACGTTGACGTTGACCACCAGATAACTCATGAGGATATTTGATTCGTGTCTCATCCACAGGAGTAAGCCCCACCTGTTGCATCAACTCATCGACGCGTTGATCAATATCTATGCGTTCAGTCTGATGCTTCTTAAGCGGATAAATAACATGCTTTTCGACGGTTCGGGTAGGATTCAAGGAACCAAATGGGTCCTGGAAAACCATTTGAACGTTTTTACGGTACTCTTTTAAAGCCCCACGTTTGATATGCGTTACATCTTGTCCTCCTACTTCAATCGTACCAGAAGCAGGCTCTATAATACGTAAAAGCGCTTTTCCAATCGTCGATTTGCCTGAGCCTGATTCACCAACAAGTGCTAACACTTCGCCAGCATTAATATGAAAACTGACATAATCAACAGGGTTGATATAAACTTTTCGCTTGCCATCATTAACAGGAAATCGCACAAGGAGATTTTCCACTTTTACAAGACTATCTTGCTCAGACATGTTGTACCTCCTTGTCCGCCGTAAACAAATGACATTCCACCACACCGTTTTCTATAGCAATTTGCGTAGGCCTTGCCGTTTTGCATATTGGCATGACCTTCGGACAACGAGGATGAAAAGCACATCCTGTAGGAAGATTCACCAAGTTGGGCGGCGAACCAGGAATCCCTTCGATAACGACCTTATCCGCCGTCAAATGTGGAATCGCATGCAATAGTCCTTCCGTGTAAGGATGGTGCGTCTGACCAACTGTAAGTGTTTGACTATCCGTCATTTCAACAATGCGCCCTGCATACATAATGGCTACCTTAGAAGCCATCTCGGCAACAAGGCTAAAGTCATGACTAATAAACAATACAGCAAATTTCTCCTGACGCTGAATTTCACGAATTTGATCCAAAATAGAGCGTTGCACAACAACATCAAGCGCAGTCGTGGGTTCATCCATGATCACAAAACCGGGATTTAAAGCAATAGCAATAGCAATAACAACACGTTGACGCATTCCGCCAGACAACTCATGGGGATAACTCTGAAGGGCTTTTCGATCAATACGAACGATATCGAGCAATTCATTCGCTCGGTGTATAGCTTGATTCCGATTCATGTTTGGACGATGTGCCAAAAGCGTATCAATGATCTGCGTCTCTACCGTCATAACCGGATTCAAAGCACTCATCGCGCTCTGAAAAACCATCGCCATTCGATCCCAGCGAAACTGGCGCAACTCCTTAACAGACATGGCATAGACATCTTGACCCATTACGCGAATGGTACCTTTGGTAATCAAAGCATCGCCTTTCAATAAACGCATAATAGCATAAGCCATCGTTGACTTTCCGGATCCGGACTCACCAACCAAGCCCACAATTTCTTCCGAGTATACCGTTAAATTCACATCGTTTACGGCGTTCACTAAACCTGACGATGTTTGATACCCAACAGATAAATCAATCAGTTCCAATACAGGCTGTTTGTCAGACATGATGTGTCCCTCCCGATTCCAGCAACGACTCACCTTTACGTTTCAAATTTTTACGCTTTTGAACGCGTAAGCGCGGATTGGTGATCTGATCAATGCCGAAATTCATCAAAGCCAAACTGGTACCAACAAGGGCAATCGCAAGACCAGGAGGTACAAACCACCACCAAGCACCGTTAAGCATCGCACCCCCGTTTTGCGCCCAAAACAAGATGGTGCCCCAACTATTTGAAGCAATGCTTTCAAAACCGAGATAAGCCAAACCAGCTTCTGCCATAATGGCACCTAGACATGAGTAGATTAAGTTACCGGCTATTTGCGAAGTCATATTAGGCAGAATCTCTGCGAACATAATGCGAAACGTTCCTGCCCCAGACAGCCGCGCGGCTACGATGAAATCGCGGCTTGCAATCGACATGGCCACCGATCGAAACACACGTGCGCCCCAAGCCCAACCGGTCAAGGCGATAATAAGTCCATTTAAAAGCGGAGTAGAAGTTTTTACATAAGACTCAATTAAAATAAGCAAGGCCAAGCCAGGCATCACAAGAAAAATATTGCTGATGGCATTGAGGATGGAATCGGCGGCTCCGCCTTTATATCCACCATAAACACCCACAAGGAACGCAATCAAGGTTGAAACAATTGCAGCGCCTACTCCAACAATGAGTGAAGTCTGCGTACCCCAAATAAATTGAGAAAAAATATCTTGACCTGTATTTGTCGTACCCAGCAAATGTGCCATTGATGGTGTAAGTGACGGACCAAAATTTGCCGAAGATGGATCATAAGGTGCAATAACACCAGCAAAAATCCCAACGAATACAAACAAGGCAAAAATCACGAACCCAACAAGTGCCTTGCCATTTCCAAAAAAACCACGCAAGGCGCTGTTGCTACGACGTCTCTTCGAGCGAGGGCGAACACCATGCGCCGTGACTTCAGCATCAGTTTTCACGATGTGGCACCTCTCCTTCTAATGCGAGGATCTAAGCGACCATAAATCATGTCTACAATAAAGTTAATGAGCAAAGTAGTTACAGCTATAATCAAAAACATACCTTGTATTAGCGGATAATCTTCACTAGAAACGGCGTTAGTCAATTGGAAACCTATCCCCTGATAGGAAAATACCTGTTCAATCAGAATTTGTCCACCAACAATCGTCGAAAGCGCTATTGCTATCGATGTAATTTGCGGCAGTAAGGCATTACGCGCAGCATACGAAAAGATTAAGCGGCGATTAGATACCCCTTTAGCTTCTGCAAAGACTACGTAGTCCTCTCCAAGAGTCATCATCATGTTGTTGCGCATGCCGATGATCCAACCGCTCACGCTACCAAGGAATATAACGATTGCAGGCAGTACAGCGTAATAAAGCACACTAGAAATAAAGGCGAAACTCCATCCTGGCGTCAGGTTTGAATCATAACTATGAGCCATTGGAAACCAATTGAGTGTAAAGCCAAAAGCATAAAGAAGAACCAAAGCTAACCAAAAGTTTGGAATGGCTTGAAAAAACATAGAAACAATCGGTGCAACGGAATCCATTATACCCCCTCGACGCCATGCGATCAGGATTCCAGTAAAGGTGCCAACCGTAACAGATAGGATCCAAACAACACCGAGCAAGCCTAGTGTCCATGGCAAACTGGAGGCGATAATCGTGGTGACCGATGTTGGGTAGTAGCTGTATGACAACCCCCAATGCCCAGTCAGCATGCTACCTAGGTACTGAAAATACTGGATGATCATCGGTTTATGGCTAAATCCAAATTGTATTTCAAAAGCCTTAAGGGCATTTGGCGGCATCCTGCCTTGAAACTTCGCTAACATAATTTCGGCAGGGTTTCCCGGCATCAAACGAGGCAAAACAAAGTTGAGCGTTAAAGCTGCCCATATGGACAAAAGTAAAAAACCCAGTCGATTCAAAAAATACCGCACAGGTCACGCCTTCTTTCGCGTAGATAGGTGTAAAGAGGCGGAACATAAACCCGCCTCCTTACGGTATCAAAACATGCTTCTTGGAGTTATTTCGTTGGATGCAAGTGCATGATGACAATCGCCTGTGAGTAGTTTGTGTATGGCGCTGGATTGATCCAAGGTTTTTGCTGTGTCGGCCATCCCGTGTAATTTGCTGTTCGGTACTCATACCATATAGCACCGTAGAATAGCGGGAGACTCGGCAATTGTGTTGCCATGTAATTTTCAACTTTATAGAGAGCTTGTTTTTGTTGCGTTACGTTACTCGTCCTACTAAATGAAGCAAGTGCTGCATTGACCATCGGATTGTTGGCTAATTCCACATTGAAATTGCCTTTTGGCGATAGCATGTTTTGATAGAGGAAATACGGTGATGCGCCGGTGTTAGTCCAAGATAAGGCTAATTGAAAGGATCGCTTGTTATTTGGTGCATCAATGTTGTTGTAATAAGCTCCGTATGATTCTTGTTCAACATTGACAGCAATACCGATGTTTTTAAGCTCTTGTTGAATCAGACCGCAGTCAGTATCCCAGTCTGTCCACCCTGCAACAACTTGCAAACTAAAAGAAAGCTTTTTGCCACCTTTTTCAAAGATGCCTTGAGCATTTTTCTTAAAGCCAGCTTTCTGCAAAATCTGTACAGCTTTTGCAGGATTGTAGGCTAAATTCATCTTGGACTTCAATGCCGGGTCAATCCATGCTTGGTTATTCGGAAGAACAAGACCAAGAGCATTAGCCGGTTTGGTATAACCATACTCGCCTTCGTTGGCAAGTTTGCTTCGGTCAATAGCAAGGCTTATGGCCTGACGAACTGGAAGTTGACTAAGCAAGGGATCTTTCAAATTGGTGTACAGCATAGCCACGTTGCCTGGAGGGAACCAGTAATGATTATGCTGAGTATCTTTGTTTACAAAGATATTCTGAATACTTGGTAGAAACATTCCTGACCAGTCAAGTTTGCCACTTGCAAGAGCCATGGTGCCAGCATCATTTCCAGAGTATGCCGGGAAATCAAGCGTCTTTATCGGTGGATTCCCGCCCCAGTAATGATTGTTTGCGGTATATTTGTAATCCTGAGTGCTAAATGACTGCACAGTGTAAGGACCTGTTCCAATCGGTTTGGAGATGTTCGCTTTCGTCGGATCTCCAAGAGAAGCCCAGATATGCATCGGTACGATGAATTGATTCAATGTGTACGTTGAGAATGGTACGTTTGGTTGTTTGTATTGAAATACTACTTTATGAAGACCTTCTGCCTTTACGGAAGCAAGTTGTTGCCATTCTCCTGCGGAATCAGCTGCCGGATAATGTTTTAATAAATTGAATGTAAAAACAACATCAGCTGATGTAAATGGTTTACCATCGGACCAGTTGGTCTTGCGCAAATTGACGGTTAATGTCTTATTGCCATTACTCCAAGAATAACCAGTACCTAAAAGCGAGAAAGTATGGCCGCTTACATTATCAAAATAAAATAGGGGTTCATAAACAATCCCAAGCGTACCTGGGTTTGCTGTACTCGAAAACGGGTTGAAATTATCTTGGAAGTTACCATTTGGCGATGTAACAATCGTCAAAGGCACCGAAGATTGAACTGTTCTTTTTGCATGTACTGCGGAACTAGCTGCAAAAGCACTAGTGGATGTTCCGACTAAACTTAACAAAGTTACTGCTGACATCGCCACCGTGCCAATCATGTGCTTCTTATTCACATTTTTTCCCCCTTATCATATATGGTTCGCAGAAGTAAACCGAGAAGGTTTTCGATCCTGCTAGAAATAGATTACAACAAAGTGATTCCGCTTTCAAGTAGTTTCGTAGGAAAAATTTCAAAGTGAAGTGCAGTAAAACAGCCTGAAATTTATTTATTACTTTATATAAATGACTGACTTTTTCTAAAACAAGTACAAAATATCTAATATTTCTTACAATTTGATGTTATTTCCGGAAACGATTTTGAGCAAATGATCCTACCTAGAATACTATTGCTACTTTCTTATACTTTCTTGAGATTTACGTTAATTTTTCTGTCTATCACCATATGGTTGGCTTGCCCTTCCCCGATAGCACGTCGTAACGATGTTTTTTAATCAATAATTTGGTTTACAAAAAGCCCTCTGGCGGCCAAAGGGCTTTCTGTTACCTGTTTTTTGTTCTATGATTCCTGCTGCGCCACCCCTGACCGAAGCATAGTAAAAACCCGTTCTCGCGTTTTCGATGTTGCCAAGTGAAACTCGTCACCGTACCATAACAAGTCGAAAGAGCTTTAGAAACCTTGCCGAAAGCATAAGTAAGGAACCTACTTGAATTCTATGAAACTATCTTTCTTTGATCATCAAGGACAATTTTCATACAAGTTTTTCCTAAGAATATTTTGTTGTCATTTTTTAAACTTGAAAAGCACTACTTCCGTCCTCTGTATCTTCATGTAACGATAGACGAAATTGTAATGACTGATCAGTCAGACTAGCTGCATGTTCCGCTAAATTATTGCTTGATGCAGCAATCTCCTCCATCGCCACTGTTTGCTGTTCTGCTGTGGCTGACACGGAATGAATTTCATCGGCAACTTGGCTCGACAGTTCAACCATTCCTTCTGTTGTCATTTGCACTTGTAAGGCATGATTTGTCATATTTTCTGATGCCTCAGTAACAGAGAAAATCTGCTGTAAAACATCTTGTAATCGACTATCCATTGTGCTGAAAACAGCGCTGACTTGATGCATTGCCTCTGTACCAAGCAATACCTGTCTCTTTTCCTCATTGGCTGCTTCTACCGATTGTCTTGTTTCATGCTGCATTTCAACGACTAAAGTAGCAATTTGCTGTGCGGCATCATGTGAATTTTCAGCAAGTCTGCGTACTTCATCAGCCACCACAGCAAATCCACGGCCTTGTTCTCCAGCTCTCGCCGCTTCTATGGCAGCATTCAAAGCAAGCAGGTTCGTCTGCTGCGCGATTTCATTAATCATTTGAATAATCTTGCCGATCTTACCAGAACGCAGATGCAAACGTTCGATGCGATCATAATTCAATTCAACATTGTTTTGAATTGCTTCCATCTGTCCAAGAGCCTTCGTTACCGTAGAATCTCCCTGAATTTTTTGTTGCGATAATTCTTTAGAGTATTGCAACGTTAAGTCAGCACTTAGCGAAACTGAACGAATGGCGTCAAGTAATTTATTTAAAGAATGTGCCATATGGTCAGAATTGTCGCTTTGTTCTTGCGCAATTGCCGCTACGCGCGAAGCCGAAGAAGCTAGGTGCGTGGATGAGGTAACCACCTCTTGCGTGGTAGCAATCAATTCCTGTGATGTAGCACCTAAATCAATTGACGTTGTCTGCAATTGAAAAACAAGGTTAGATATAGCTTCTTTCATCGCTAAAAATGCATCGGCAAGAATCTTGGTTTCTCTATGTCGTGCATTTACTCTTTCTAACTTGGTAAAATCACCTTCCGCCATATTTGAAGCCGCTTTCACAAGAGGATTTAACGCTTCTGTAATGTGACGTGATAATACGAATCCTATAATAGCCGAAAGAATGATCGACAAAATAATGCCAACTATTTGAGTCAAATTTTCAACGCTCACACTAGAAATTAACGAATTTTGTGATTTTTTTATCTCATTGATTACCGATGCTGTTAAACTCGTTAAAGGTTGATCTACACCAACAACCTGCACCTGAACAAACGGTGTTTGAGACTGATTGACGATCGTTGATAATGTAGTAGTCGCTAAAACCGAATGCATGGTGATGAGTGCTATTTCTGTATTTACCAAATACATTTGCCAACGATTATTAAATTGGTTAAGATCGGTGATATAGGTCTTTTCCTTCTTCGATCCCGACTGTGAAATTGCCAAGTGCATAGATTTAATTTGTTGATTTGTCGAAGTTACATCGTTCTTATATTGCTGATAGTATTGCTCTTGCTTTTTTAAGGGAAGATCATGTGATAATAAGTATCGCGCTGCATCGCCATCTGTCATGCGCACGCTATATTCGAGATTTTGTGCCAATGATAGCAATCGATCCTCATTATTGATAATCTTCATGGCTTCACCTATTGTTTTACGCGATTCGAAGGTTACTACTCCCATCGTTGCTATAACGACACCGATTAGTATCAAAAATCCACGATAAATTTGACCGCGAATAGTTTTCATGCTTTCCCTCCTAGATCAAGTTGTAACTGTGGTGTAAATTCGTACCTTGGTATAATCGTGTTACTACCCTTGATAGCAACGCGACACAATATTCCAAAGAAAACATTCCCTTAACCAACTGAATGAATTTAATGTTAAAATAATAACGTTATTATTAAAGTCCTCTAATAATAAAAGTTATTATCCATTTCATGCCCTGATTTCCTTTTTTCTAAGCACTGATATATTTATTAATAACAACGTTATTAATAAATATATTAAAAAATTAAACGTTATTACTACGAAGATACTTTACGTTTCTGCTATTGTCAATGATTCTATTATTATAAGTGATAAAGGAGGCACACAGTAGAGTTCATGTAAGCTCTGGAGCCTCCTGAAACGTATCCAACTTTTGTTCTCTGTAATCCACAGCAACTACATTCCTAATCATAATGGATCACAGTTACAGCAATGTCCAGTATGATGTGTAAAAATGCGTAGATTCGAGACAAGGTAGAAGAAGAAATCAAAATGACTCAGCAATAGTCTAACGTAGATAGAGGAACATTACACGCGCTGATGTTCGTCGATCCTTCTTTCGCAAGCGCAAGCCGTAACGATTGCAATTGCGTAAACTTACCCGCCAGATACAATCGGCATGGGGACTATGTACATGAGAATTTTCCCTTCTTTACATAAAATTCCTTTATCTTTTTATTTATACTAGCGTCAGCAAACAGTTATTCGAGTTCAAAAGATACCACTGTAAACACGTGGTCCAATCTTGGATCGAGTTTTGGGAAATCACTGCGAAAATGTGCCCCTCTGCTCTCTTGCCGAGAAAGTGCCGATTGCAAAACAAGACGGGCGGCGCAGATTGCTGGGGAATATGGATTGTGCTGCTGTACTATCGTGAGCTTATTTAATCCATTCTTTATAGCATGTTTATCGCGAACGATACCTGCCGCCTCCCACATTACTGTTTTCACAATTTCGAGCACTTCTTGGCTATCTGGTATCAATGGGACAGAAAGGTTCGGTTCCTCAAAGTTGTGTTCATTTTGCCTTTCGAAATCCATGTGTTCTGCAAGAGCAAATGCCATGACGAGACATTCAAGCAATGAATTACTGGCAAGACGGTTTGCTCCATGCACTCCCGTGCTTGCAACTTCTCCAATCGCATACAGCCCAGACACATCCGTTTTGCCATTGATCTCAGCTACAATCCCACCCATCATAAAATGGGCTGCAGGGGAAACCGGAATTAGGTTTTCTGTTGGATTAATTCCATAAAGAATGCATTGCTCAAATATCGTTGGGAATTTCGTCGCGAAATCCTGAATTGCACGGCAATCTAGATACACCCGATTACCTTGTTGCAAATTGCTGTAGATAGCTCGTGCTACAACATCACGCGGTTCCAAGTCTCCCTGTGGATAACCTTCCATAATGGCTTCACCTAGATGATTCACCAAAGTTGCACCTGCACCACGCACCGCCTCAGAAATCAAGAATGCAGGATATCCTTCGACATCAAGTGTCGTTGGGTGAAATTGTACAAACTCAAGATCTCGCAAACTTGCACCCGCATGGTATGCTAAGGCGATCCCATCTCCCGTCGCACCCGAAGGATTAGTGGTTCGTTGAAATAGCTGTCCTATCCCACCCGTCGCAAGGATAACCGCATGCCTAGCATAAAACTTAATATGTTCGAAAGGTTCTTGATTAAGCTGGCCGAGTGCTCCGATGACACGCTTCCCTTGATTTTGAATGAGAGAAAGAACTTGTACATTCGCGACTCGTTGAATCCTTGGGTTATTTTCCAGTGCAGCCGTGACAGTTTCCATTATCTTACGCCCTGTCGCATCTCCGCCCGCATGCAAAATTCTACGTCGACTATGTGCACCTTCTAGACCAAGAGAAATCTCCCCTCTTGAATTTTTATCAAATGGCACCCCGATGTCACGTAGCCAATACACTAATTTAGGTGCCATTTCTGTAAGGTAAGCCACAACCTCGGAATCGCATAATTCAGCACCTGCCTCTAGCGTATCTTTGGCGTGCAATTTGGCACCATCATCTGGTCCAATTGCCGCTGCAATTCCTCCCTGTGCAGCGAAAGAATTACTCTCGATTGGCAATGCCTTGGAAAGTAGAAGGACGTTTCCTTGATCACTAAGCAGGTACGCAGCGACGCTACCGGCAAGCCCACTTCCTACGATTATGAAATCAGCATCTAGAACCATCATTTTGGTTACTCCTTTACAGCGGTTTATTCAAAGGTAATGTCTAAACCCACATCGACACTGGTGGCAGAATGGGTCAATGCACCCATTGAAATGTAGTGAACACCAGTTTGTGCTACTTCAGCGAGTCGATCGATGGTCATGTTGCCAGAGGCTTCAAGCAAAACTCGGTTATTCGTGAGTTGTACAGCTTGGCAAAGGGTCGATGTATCCATATTGTCAAGCAATATCAAGTCTGCATTCGTTGTCAATGCTTCCTTCAGTTGATCAATGGTATCCACTTCTACTTCTACTTTTGTGGAAAGTCCAACACTCGCTCGCGCCTTTTCTACCGCGGCAACGACTCCGCCACATAGAGCGACATGGTTATCTTTAATAAGTACCATGTCATCGAGCCCAAAACGATGATTGAGTCCTCCACCCATCTTTACAGCATATTTTTCAAGCAGACGCCATCCAGGTGTCGTTTTCCGTGTGTCGAGCAACTTTGTGGACGTTAAAGTCAACTGGCTAACCGCTTTCTGTGTCATCGTTGCAATTCCTGTCAGACGTCCTAGAAAATTCAGCGCGGTGCGTTCTCCCATTAAAATCGATCTCGCTGGTCCTTCAAGTTGACAAACCGCATTTCGTTCACCGGTGACATCTTGACCATCCTCAATAAAATGGGTAACCTGGACTGTCGAGCCAAGTTCCGAAAAGACAGCATCAATCACTGGTAATCCTGCCACGCGTGCTGGTTGTTTGATATATACTGTCGCTCTAGCTTGAAGATTCGCATCAATGATGGCTTGTGTTGTACAATCACCACGCCCAATGTCTTCCGCAAGAGCAAGTCGTATCAACGATCTGGTGGAATCAGTAAGGAACATCTTGAAACCTCCTAAGACATAACTGTCAGGGTTTAGCACACAAGGTGACACAATATAGCGATCTCTTGTGACTTCTACCAAGATCAGTGAATATATCAGTGATTTTACATGTGTATATACACTAATGCCACAACCAAATTTCGACGATTGAAAACAGACACATCATATGTATATACTACTGTATAGACATTTAGGTTAAGAACTCCAATGAATCGCAAAGCCAGAAAGAGGAGACTGAATTAGATGGCATCTGTCGCGGTAGAGCATAGTCTTATTCACGAGATTATGTCTTGGAAAAAAGAGCGTAATGCAGTGATTCTTGCTCATAATTACGAACTTCCAGAGATACAAGATATCGCTGACGTCCTTGGGGATTCACTTGTACTTGCTAGGGCGGCAGCTAAAACTGATGCGAAAGTAATTGTGTTTTGCGGCGTTCACTTTATGGCTGAAACGGCTGCTATCTTAAACCCAGAAAAGACGGTCCTCCTTCCTGACATCAACGCCGGTTGCTCATTAGCTGATTCTATCACCGTAGAACAACTTCGAGCTTGGAAGTCGGAACACAAACACGCGGTCGTGGTTTCCTATGTGAACACAACTGCGGAAGTGAAAGCTGAAAGCGACTACTGCTGTACTTCTTCAAATGCTGTTAAGGTCGTGAAGAGTATTCCGGAAGATCAAGAGATTCTCTTTTTACCGGATATGTTCCTCGGTTCTTATGTGAAGCGCATTACGGGTCGGGAAAACATTCATATCTGGATGGGTGAATGTCATGTACACGCTGGTATTGTACCTGCAGATGTGGAGGGTGTGTTAAAGGAACATCCCGAAGCAGAATTGTTGATTCACCCAGAATGTGGTTGTTCGACATCAAGTATGTATCTTTTATCTGAGGGACTCCTGCCAAAAGACCGTACACACGTGCTTTCGACAGGTGGGATGCTGCAACACGCGCAGCAGTCCATTTCAAAAAAATTTATTGTGGCAACTGAAACAGGCATTATCCATCAAATGGAGAAAATAAATCCGGATAAAAAGTTCCTTGCTGCGAACCGCGCCGCAATCTGTCCGTTCATGAAAATGATCACTTTGCCTAAAGTCTTACAGGCTTTAAAGGATAATACACACATCATCACTGTTCCAACAGAGATTCGCAATCGTGCCAAGATTCCTATCGATAGAATGGTTGCTATCGGCTAGCGTATGTTAACGAATTAAACGAATACCCGTAAAATCCCACAGCTAAAAGTGTGGGATTTTACGGATACAAAGCCTGTGAATGTGTGGAAAAATCGTATTGTAGGTTGGTTTGTACGAGACATTTACAAGAGATTCCATTTCAAATGCAAATGATTTTCCCATCTTCCATTAATTAATAGGTTTTTCTTAGAGAGGCCCTCTTTTTCGAAACCACATTTTCCATGGACTCTTATTGATAGGGAATTTTATGGCATTACACCAGCTTCAATTCTGTGTAGTTTTAAATCGTGAAACGCATAGCCAATAATAAGACGAACCGCTTCTGTCATGTATCCTCGTCCGACCTCAGTCAATAAGACCGTACCAATCAGGTCATCTGATCCACTTAAAAATACTCCCCCAAAATAGCCATCATCTTTTTCTCTGCTCGTAAGACCGAACTGAATGGATTTCAATTGATAGTCGAGTGTGTAAAAGTCTTCTGTCCGTTTTCTTGGAACTATTCACTTCTTTAATTAACTTGCTAGCATTTTCTACGCTCACTACAGCAGTACAAATGCTAATCTAAATATGACCACTTTCGCTTGAATAAAGATGTACAGATTTGACTCTATCTTGCATACTTGTCCCGAGGGGGATTCGTATGTACATGCAGATGGATACTCAGACCAGTGTAGAGAGCGGTAAGATATGAAACAGATCCTGGAAAACAAGCGCAGCTTGACTGGAAGGAAAGCATTCCCTATGAAACAAAAGAGGGTGAAAAAGTAGAAATAAACGTTGCGGTGCTATGACTATCCCATTCACAATTCAGGGCTTATCACCTCAGTATCTCAAAGTCACAGAGCGTCTTACTCTCATTCCTGACAGAGACCTTTGAAGCCTTTGGTGGTGTGCCTAGAGAAATCCTCACCGACAATATGAAAACGGTGTTGATTGTCAAGTAAAACTGACCCCTTATCGTCACAAAAAACTGCCTCCCATTACGGCGCTTGGATGAGTGGGGAGCCGTGAGCAATATCCCGGCACGACCCATCCTCTGCACTTTAAGCCCCGTTTATCATTTTGTACGCTCAATCACTTTGGATTTTGTCTTTCATCCTATAGCTGTGCCCATTGATGTGAAAGATGTGACTGTGGTGAGCCAATCGATCAATGATGGCGGTGGAGGCGATTGTGTCGCCGAATACCTGATCCCATTGTTCGAATGGCATATTTATTGTTAGAATAATGGAGCCGGTCTCATAGCGCTTGCTGACGAGTTGGAAAAATAGATTTGCCCTCTGTTTGTCCATTGGCATGTAGCCGAGTTCGCTAATGACAAGTAGGTGATACCGGCTCAGTGATAGTAATCTGTCCGACGTAGAACGGTCCACGAGCGATGCTAGAAAATCGTTTAGAAGCTAGATGAAAGCATTATACTAAGTACAAACTACTCATCATTGATGAGATCGGTTATCTACCGATTGAGCCAGAGGATGCAAAGTTATTTTTTCAACTGATTGATATGCGCTATGAAAAACGAAGTACAATCTTGACAACAAATGTGAACTTCAGAGCATAGGATGAAGTATTTCGTGAACCGAAACTGGCCAACGCTATTCTTGATCGTATCCTACATCATACAACTGTCGTTACCATTGTCGGTGAATCCTACCGGTTAAAGAATCATTTCGCTAAAGATGACGATTGATTTTGTACATACTTAAACAAGAGAAAGTGTACATGTTTGTGTTGACATTTACACCGTCTAAAAAGTCATCAATTTCGCCCAAAATCTGCTTCTGTAACTTCACCAAGGAATCACCTCATGATAGCTTTCGCCTGTCAGTTCGATTTGTCGCTCTTCTGCCCTTGAATTCCTGAAGCCTCCAATGGTCACGACTGCATGTTCATGCAATCCATGATGAAGTCCTACGCTCCCTCTGGCAATAAGAACGGTCTTCGTACTCAATTCTGGATCGCACGAGGGCGGGTTCTATACAGAGTAAAACCAAGTCCTTTCGTCCCGCAAACAGCTCGTTTGCAACTCCGAGCACTTGCTCTTTCGTTGAACAGTGGATGAAACCATCGTCTTGGAGGCTATCAGTTTTGTAGACTTTCTTGGATTTAGCGAGTTCCCATTCGTTACTGGATGTGATGTGATGTGATATATCATTTGCAGTCTCCTTCATCAAGATTTCTTATTGCGTTTTCCGACCCGAATACTCAAGAACCGCAGAACTGGCTCTCTGTATAATCATACATCTGCCAAACGACGATGATTTTTTGCTTTTTTGCCTCCGTATATTCAAAAGTTTGCATCAAGAGTCGATCTTGCCTACAATCAAATCATTTTGCGTCAGAATATGCTGATATAGTTGGCTACTCTGTAAACAATGCTCCAGATTCTGGAGTTCTGTTTATGACAAGATAAAAAATCAGGATGTGGCAACGAAAAAATGGAGAGGAAATGTTGAAAGTGCCTCAGAAACAGTATATCAGTTATGTACGAAAGAAATCCTTTCGTATAACATAGATGGAGATCGCTTGTGTTTTGCTGATGTCGAAGTGGCATTAATCAGCAGCCGAGCACGCGATTTATCCTTCGGCAACAATTCGCTTATGCTGTCAGGAAGGAAGTGTCGGCTCTTGTGGATGAGGTAACGTTACAATTTGGATGGTACAAAATGCGGTAAGGGAAGTAGTAACCAGTAACGAAGTAGGCGCATAGGCGTATGTTGATCGGCGGTTAAATACTTATCTGACAGGCTATTCCCATGTTGCTCCTAACCTCTGAGAGCATTTTTATTGCAGGATGGTGTGTATATCAAATCCTACAGGTTGGTGGAAAGTATCGAAAATTACCCCGTTTTCAAGACGTATGACTGGTCGTAAGGGTTCCATGGCAAAGTCCGTGAATCCAATGATTGTCCCTTTTTGTCCGTCCTGCAATTGAACCTTCTGTCCGACTTTGTAATAGTTATTCCGGTACCAAAAGGAGCGTAAAATGTCAGGGTCCCATTTATTTCTTTTGTTCTTCCATATTTGCATTTGAGCTTCGAAAACGCTAACAGTCCGTTCTTGCGCATAACCTCCAACGAGTGTGTCGTAGTCTTGGGCAATGGCGATGATACGCCCAAACAAGCTGATATCATTGCCTTGTTTTGCACGTGGATAGCCCTCGCCATTGTATTGTTCGTGATGGTCAATTATGCCATGGACAATCTGCTGATGGCGGCATGTTTCGGAAGGCTTTATAAGTTCCAAGGAATGGGCGACATGGCTTTTAATCTCTTTGGATAACATGTTGAAATTCAAGTAATTTCTAAAATCTTCAATTGGAATTTTGGTAAACCCGATGTCAGCCATTAGAGCGGCAATGGCGAGTAAAACAAGTTCACTTTCAGAGAGTTCAATTGCAACACCTAGCATGAGGGAAATGATCAAGGTATTAATGCCGCGTGTCCAGAGAACATCATGATAGTTTTTTAGTGATAGGTATAACTCCATCAACACGTCATCGTGGATTAAAGCATAGATTATGTCCGTTTTGGCTTTCTTCAATCGCTTTTGTATCAATGGAGAGTCAAAAGCGCGATCCATGGATACCCAAAGCGGATGGTTATAAAGGGATCTTGTCTGAATTATTTTAGCTGATAAAGCGGTGGTAGCTTCATTGTCTGTCACTTTGGGGCTATCAGACGGGGCAATGGTTTGCTGGAGATCTTCCACAACCACCCGTTCATCCAAATAGTTGTTGAAATCGAGACCTATGTAAGGAAAAATCTTTAGGTGGCTATCCGCAATTTTTTTAAGCATTTTTAAATATTTCGAGTCCTGGTATCCTTTTGAAACTAGGAATTCCGTCAAATCCTTAGCGTCTTCTAGGACGAGAATCGGTAAGTGTTTGTCGCAGTGCGCAAGAATGTGCTGTCGAACGGACGAAGATACGATTTTATAGCGACTTGTAAGTAAGAGTCCGTCTTTCCGATAAACAGGGTGAAGTACTACTTCTCCATCTTGAAGCTCTCCGACTGTTATTTCTACTATTTTCATGCCATTACCTCCGCTGCGTTTTACATACAGTTGTACGAAGTAGCATAATCTCTAAAGCGTGAATTTGATGCTCATTCCATGTGGTGAATGCGTAATGTTTCTCTTGCGTGATGATATCACTGATTGTATCATCAGATGAACAAGATTTTGGAAAGATAAGTGGGATAATTAAGTGATTTTATTACACAATCGGGTTTCTTGGTCAATTAGATCCATCAATCCGGTTTCTTATCTTACCATAGTTCTGACAGCGACGTCAGTGGCCTGACACCAGGATGTTCATACAAGGTGAGCTGATCGCCATTGACTCCGATCACCTGACCTGTCACGTGCGCTGCATCGTCTTCACACAAAAGACAGACCGCCTTTGCCACCGCTTGCGTCGATCCGATTTTCCAATACGATGGTAGAGTTTCACCACGCTGCTCTGCTTTCAAGATCGCCCGCTCCACATGCAGACGTGTCATATCAGTCAATGCTGCAGGTGACAATGCATTGACTCGAATATTATACGTCGTGAGTTCTTTAGCGAGCGTCCATGTGAGCCCCAGGATGCCCGCTTTGGCGGTCGCATAGTTCGCTTGCCCTGCGTTACCCTGCAACCCTGCAAGTGATGTCATATTGATGATAATTCCTGCCATTTGCTGTTTCATCACCAAAACAGCTGCTTGTGTCACGGAAAATACCGCATGCAGGTGAACATCCATCACATCATGCCAATCTTGTTCGGTCATATTGATCAAACGACAATCACGAATAAGCCCCGCATTGTTCACCAAGATATCGATCCGCCCAAATGCATCGATAACCTGTGCAACAACCATGCGTGTTGCTGCACGATCAGTAAAATCTGCCGCGATTCCGATTGCTGTTTTCCCACGCTGCCGGATCTCTTGTACGCGCATATCCACATCGTGTGCATGACGCCCATGAATGACGACTGTGACTCCTTGATCAGCTAGTGCATCGGCGATCGCACTTCCAATGCCACGTGTGGAGCCAGTAATCAGCGCTACCGTCATGACAGATTTCCCCTTTAACTAAAGTAACATGTATTCTTCGCGCAAATCCGTTTTACGAACCTTTCCGGCAGCATTGCGCGGCAGTACATCCTTTCTCCACCAGAATACAGGTCGTTTATACGCCGATAGATGTTCGCGTAAAAAAGGAGCCAAATCAAGGTCGTCCCCGCTATTTGTCACGTAGGCGACCACCGGAACTTCGCCTGAGCGTTCATCATGCACGGCAAAGGCAGCTACCTCCACGATATCGGGATGTAATTCGAGCACCTGTTCGATTTCACGCGGATAGACATTGATGCCTGCACGCACCATCTTCTCGTGTCGACGACCCGAAAGATACAAGAATTTATCCTCATCGATCCATCCTAGATCCCCTGTGGAAAGCCATCCGTCCTGCCCATCAATCATGTGCGTAATCGGGGGACTGCCTACTCCAGCATATCCACAAAAGCCCATTGTGCTGTGCACAAAGATCTCACCATCGTGACACACGACCTTTGCATCATCAAAAGCAGTACCTACCGAATCTGGTTTTCGACCTTGATCCATGGGCCGTAAAACAGAAACAAAGCCAACCTCCGACGTTCCGTAATATTCATACAACTGTGCGCCAGAAAATCGCTGTAGCAACTGTTCTTTCGTGCCCGTCGACATCTTGTCTCCCGCTGTGATCAGTGTGATTTCCCGAGCTGTTCCATGAGTTTGACCGCAAACATTGATCAGATCTCGATACATCGTTGGCACCATAAATAATGTATTGCTCTCACCAAATAGCAACTCGTCTCTGACGAGAACCGCATCAAACGTTTTATGCACATGCACCGTCCCACCGATTGACAGCACGTGTAGTCCAGCAATTAGCGAAGCTGAATAACACAATGGCCCGGGAAGCAAAATGATCGCCTGTTCATTCATATGAAATTCCCGGCTCATCGCATGAAAACTGTCCACCCACGAAGCGTGTCTGCGCATAATTCCTTTGGGCAACCCGGTGGTTCCCGATGAGTAGCCGATGTAAAAAACGTCTGAGTCAGTATCGCGCACATAGAGATGTTCCGTATGTAATGTATAACGCAAATTTCCATCATTTCCATCACTGATCATTAGGACGGGGGAGAGCTCCTCAAACAATGCTTCTTGCTCCTGTGCAATCAGACGGGGATTGATCGGTGAGACGATCAACCCTGCATGCACAATGCCAAGCACCAACACAAGGTAATCTATGCGATTGACCATACACAAAGCCACTCGCTGCCCAGGTACAAGTCCTTCTTGGTGCAAGCGCTGTGCAACCGACTTCATCTGTCCACAAACTTCACCGTACGTAAGCGAAACGCCATCCATGCGAAGAGCAATCTTATCAGGAGACTCATTTCCGATACGCAGTACATCGTCTTCAATTCTCATCACCAGCAACCCTTTCCCACACAGAAGCGATACCAAGCCCACCGCCGATTCCAAGTGTCGCAAGCGCAAAACGTCCTTGTCGCCTTGGCAATTCATGAAAGATCCGCGTCAATAAGATCGCACCGGATGCTCCGTATGGATGTCCAAACGCCAGTGCACCGCCGCAGACGTTCAACTGTTGCGGTGTGATCGCCAGTTCCCGAGCACAAGCGAGTACCTGTGCCGCAAACGCCTCGTTGATTTCGATCATATCCATATCATCGATCGAAATCTTACAACGTTCAAGAAGAGATCGGACAGCTGGCACTGGCCCCATTCCTGGATATTGCGGATCGACCCCGACCAATTGTGAATCCACATAGCGCAACACCGGATGCAACCCCAACCGCATGCAGGCATCCTTTGCGGCAACGATCACAACTGCCGCACCATCATTGATCGCACAAGAATTACCCGCCGTTACGGTACCGTGTTCTAAAAAAGCAGGCGAAAGATTGGCCAGCAACTCTTGATTCGTATGCTCACGCGGTCCCTCATCAATTGCAAAAACCACCCCATCTGACAAAATGATTGGCGTGATTTCTTCCGTGAAACTGCCAACTCTACGTGCTGCTACCGCCTTTTGATGGCTTTGCAACGCAAATTCATCCTGTTCTTGTCGAGAGACACCGTAGCGCTGTGCAATATTTTCCGCGGCAAGTCCCATGCCAGGATCACCGAGTTCTTCCGGTGAGAATCGCGCCTTTGAGAAGAATGTCGGCCCTGTGCCGCGGTACAAATCAAACGGTTTTTCAATCTTCCACGGTGCGCGACTCGAACTCTCTACGCCTCCTGCGATCACGATGTCACGCTGCCCGCATCGAATTTCATAGATTGCCTGATGAATCGCCTGTAACCCCGAGCCGCACTGAAGATCCACCGTGACACCGGGAATCGATGATGCAAATCCTGCGGTGAGCAGGGACAAGCGTGCGATATTGCCACCTGGTCCCACGACGTTGCCGAGAATAACCTCCTCGATGTCGTTCACGGACAGTTGTACGTCTTGTACCACAGCGCGCAGCACTACACTCGCGATCGATTCCGGCGGCAGATTTCGCAAAGCACCCCCTTGTTTTGCAATCGCTGTTCGCCTAGCTGCCACAACATACACTTCGCGCATCATTTGTCCTTGACCGCCAATACAGTCTGCAGACGCTTCTGTACACTAAGAGCGTCATGTATCACCTCAGCGATCAAGTCTTCAACCGTCATGATAGCGTGAATCAGTTCCACAGACTGACCAGCCCAGCCATAGCCCTGATCAAAATCCCCATCAATAATCACACGCAGGTTTCGTTTACCTTGTAACAGCGCATACAGTTCCTGTTCCGAAGCCGCTTCTCGTTCCTTTTGCAATACATGCTCCACCCACGGACCATTCATCACTCGACCAGGAGCCCCAATCGACCGCTTAATCACCCGTGTTTCTGCTGCGCGTGCCTGCAACAGCCGTTCTTTGTAAGCCATATGCGCTGTGCATTCTTTAGTGACAATGAAGCGAGTCCCCATCTCAATCGCCTCTGCGCCAAGTGCCAAAGCGGCAGCCAGTCCCCTCCCATCAGCGATTCCACCGCTCGCCACCACAGGTATTTTCACCGCATCGACCACACTTGGAATGAGGACGAACGTCCCGGTGTCATCTCGTCCGATATGTCCACCACCTTCTTGCCCTACGGCGATCACCGCATCCGCTCCTAAGGTTTCTGCCTTTTTCGCCTGCATAGCTGAACTGACCATCACTAGTTTTTTGATATTACACGACTGCAATCTCTCCAAAACCTTAGCAGGATTTCCACCCGTTAATGTCACTACCGGGACTGCCTCCTCCACGACAACATCCACCATCGAATCAACCTCATGATGCTGACTGATCGCCAAATTGACGCCAAACGGTTGATCCGTAAGCATTCTTGCCCGTGTGATTTCTCGTCTTAGATCGTCAACTGATGCAAGAGAAGTGGCGGTTATCTGACCTAGCCCACCAGCATTTGATACCGCCGCTGCTAATTCTGCTAATGCAAGATACGCCAATCCTCCTTGCAAAATCGGATAATGAATGTGTAGCATACGAGTGATTCGTGTTTCCATCAAAGAGCATATCCCCCTCGCCATGTAATCGGTAACTTACACCTAACGGACCACCAAAAGCATACAAAGCACACCTAGACCGATCACAATAGCAATGATGTCACGATAGTTCATACGCAATGTAATAGATGATGTACGTGGCAATCCAAGTCTTTTATATCCCCTAACCTCCATCGCCGTGGATAAGCTATCTGCCAACTGAAACACGGAAACTATGAACGGAATCATCACAACATGGATATCTCTTGCACGAATGCTATCCGGATTTGCACGAGATTTCCCTCGAGCTCTGACGATTCTTGAAAACTTGCTGATTTCTTGCGTAAGCAAAGGTATAAAACGAAGCATTAAAGCGACTGACAAGGCAATCGCCTCTGCTAGTACTTTCATGCCTAACAGCACCGCGATTGCTTGCTCAAGTCCCCTTTTAATCTTCAAGTTGCTTGTGGTTAGCGGCAAGAGCATCCCTAGTACCATAAGTAAAATAATGCGAAAAAGTTGACTGCCTGTATTACGTGCGGAGACAATCGAATAGCTGATACTAATCCAATGCGAATGAATGACAGTGACGCCAAGCGCAGCAAACTGCGTTGAAATTACTGCAAAAATAATAAAAGGGAATAATAATCTCACCAAGTCTCTTAAACGCACTTTCACGGCTAAAACAAGACCACACGTTATTAAAGTCGCAATTGAAAACCCTAGCCATGTTGTTTGAAACAAAATTCCTGTGGAGAGAAGTAGATAAACAAGCCATTTTGTTCTGGGATCGAGTTCAACTATAACCCCTGATAAAGAAAACAGATTTTTTGTATAGTTCGTAGGTTTCACTTCAATTACTGAATCATTTACTGTGCCATTTTCACTACTTGGCGTCAACATCTGTTCAGGATCCACAACAATTGCTAGTCTGTCATAATTTTTCGAATCATTCAGAATTATCCTTGCCATTTCGGCTGCTGATAAAGGGTAACTCGGAACGTAAATGCCCTCCTCTTTAAGCCGTATAGCAAGTTCCATAGAGTCCGGCAATCCCACTTGCGCCTTTAACAAGATCGTTGGATTCTCATGGAGTTCTTGTACAGAAACAGATGCAACGAGACTTCCTCCTTGCAGTACAACAACATGATCAGCAATGGGGAGAAACGCACTGAGATCATGCGTTACAATCACGATGCCACCTTGTGATTGTTCTTTATAGTTGGTAATAAAGTTAATAAGCGATTGCACCGCTTCTGGGTCAAGCCCTGACGTAGGTTCGTCAAGGAACAGCCATTTCGGTTTCGTCGAAATTGTAGAACCTAGTGCAACACGGCGTTTTTGCCCGCCGCTCAAGGTAAAGGGAGACGATGTAAGCAGATGAATGCCCAAATGTACCGCATGCATAGCCATCAAGATGCGATCCTGATTCTCATTTCTCGACAATCGATACGGATTCAAAGAGTAATCAAATTCTTTTCTCACGGTACGGGCAAATAATTGTCGCTCAGGTTGTTGAAACACGGAACCTGTCATAAGCTGTACCGCCCTAGTAAGGCGTCTCCCTTGCCACATCGTTTCCCCTTCAATAACGATCTGACCAGACTTGACTCTTATCAAGCCTGCCATTGCGTCCAGTAACGTCGATTTACCAGATCCCGGTTTTCCTACAATCAGGGTGATTTGACCTGTCCTTGCCATGCAACTAATCTTATTTAAAATCTTCACGGCAGGATTATGTTCGGCATACACAACAACATCATTAAGAATTATTGCCATGACGCTTTCACCGCCTGCATGAGTTCTTCTGTACATGTAGGCAAGTTCACCAGTGAATAGCCGTTTCTTAAAAGATTCCTTGCAACTTGTATCGCATAAGGTGGTGAAAACCCAAGTTGTTCACAAGGACTAGAACCTGACTCACTAGATTCAGGATAAAAAAAATCTTGACAACTGCCGCGAAAAGCGATATTTCCCTGTTCCAGTACTATCACCTTTTGGGCGTATGAGAGTTCATTCATCCATTGTGTAACCCAAATAACGGTTACTCCTTGTTGATGCAGGTTATGTACCACATCTAAGATTTTCCCCCTTGCCATGGGGCTTAACATAGCCGTCGCTTCATCAAAAATCAGAACAGACGCGTGTACCGCCAAGCAGCTGGCGATATTCAAGAGTTGCTTTTGGCCTCCAGACAATGTGCTGACAGGCCGATCTATCTGCACATTAAGACCAATCTGCTGTAGCACGTTTTGTACCTGCTTAGGCATATCGACCGGATCAAAGCATTGATTTTCCATACCAAAACAAATCTCTTCATACACAGTTTCTCCTACGATCTGGGCATCCGGATCTTGAAAAACCAGTTGTACCAAAGTTTGATCTCTAGTATGCATAGTACCCCGGGAAATTGGGCAAAGACCTGTGAGAACTTTTGTCAGTGTACTTTTACCGCTCCCATTTTTGCCTACGATCGCTATCCAATCACCTTGTCTCACTTTAAAATCAATATCCTTAAGAACCATATGAAGACCATCTGATGCGCTAAATGCGACAGAAACGGTTTCTAGATCAAACACGCAATCGCTCGATTTCATGGTTGCCCTCTTCTGTTCATTTCGACTATATGCTAAACTCTGCTTGTTAACCAGTATATATAAAATGGTTAACAAGCGATTAAATTTTATCATACGATCGTAAAGGGGAAAAGAGAATTCATGAAATTTCAATTTACTATTCGCGGCATGGTATTTAGCGCACTATTTGCAGCTTTAATTGTTGTTTTTGGATTTATCAATATCAACCTGGGATTTACACCAGTGCCAATTACCTTGGCTACAATGGCTGTGATGTTGGCTGGAGCTTTTTTGGGAACAACTTACGGGTTTTTTAGTGTTTTTCTGGTCATTGCCCTTTCCGCCCTTGGCCTGCCTTTGCTCGCTGGAACAGGAGGATTAGCAATTATATTAGGTCCAAATGGAGGATATCTCTGGAGTTGGCCGTTTTCTGCCCTGTTTATCGGCTTTTTCCTATCTCGGATTAAGGGTAACTCAATACGATCTTATCTTCTTACCTTTATCACACTTGAAGTATTTGGCTCATTCATCATGTACATAACCGGTGTACCGTGGTTAGCTCATGTGCTAAAAACCTCATTAGCAAAAGCCATGATTCTAGGATGTTATCCGTATCTGCCAGGAGATGCGCTAAAAGCAATTGTTACTACAGTGATCGTGGTTCCTATTCGACAAATTTATCCGATCTCTCGTTTACTTGGCAATCACAGCACTCACGTGATAAAACTAGAATAACCGATTCGGTTATGAGAGGTGACCCACCACGAACGCAACGCAAGAAACTATTCTTGACATGCTAAAATATGCTAGAGGTGAATATGTCTCAAGTCGAACGATCTGTGAAACATTTCAGACAAGCAGAACGGCTATATGGAAACATGTTCAATCATTACAAAAACAGGGATATTCGGTAGAAGCGGTGCCCAGCAAAGGGTACCGCTTGCTTGAAATGGATGATTTCGTTTCCGCTTATGAGATTAAGGATTATATTCAAGCAAAAGTGTTCGGAAAATTAATTGCCTATCGCGAATCTGTCGACTCAACCAATAGTGCGGCACGCCAATTGGCTGATCAGGGTGAACCTGAAGGCACCTTAGTGATCGCCGATGAACAAACGCATGGTCGAGGCCGCTTTCAACGAAAATGGTATTCTCCTGCGAAATCCGGCATATGGATGTCCCTTATTTTGCGGCCCAATCTTTCGATTGTCGAAGCTCCACGGTTAACGGTTTTGACAGCGGTCGCTGTAGCGAAAACATTGACAAAACTTTCAAATCAGCAGGCTTATATCAAGTGGCCTAACGATATACTATTCGACGGTAAAAAAGTTTGCGGGATTCTTACAGAAATCAATGTTGAAGGCAATCAGATAAACTATGTGATCGTAGGCATAGGAATTAATGTGAATCTACGCCAGGATGAATTACCCATTTCTCTGCAACCGTCTGTATGTTCACTTCAGTCGTTTGTCCATCAACCGTTAAAGCGCGCAAGAGTGGTTGCAAATATCTTATCTACCCTGGAAGATCTGTACATTACCTGTTTAAAATCGGGTGATTTCACTGGTGTCATGAACTATTTTAAGATCCATAACGTAACCTTAGGTCATGTCGTAGAAATACAATCTGGATCATCTCGACTTGCTGGTATTGTCGAAGATATTGATGACTATGGAGCCCTCGTTATACGGACAACCGATCATCAAATCAAAAAAATATACAGTGGCGATATTCTCTCATCTTCGGTTCAATAGTTAGCAAAAAGGTAAACATTACATAATGCTCTATGGTGTCTCTATGACGCTTCAGAGATTCATGTCATCTTCTGTAGCATTACAGCCTTTTGTATTATGCAGGAAAATAACAACTTCGGATATCTGCAACACCGTGTAATTCTCTAAGACTATCCACGAGTTTAGGATTGGGTGAGGCCATATCGAGCATGGTTGTGACTCCCCAATGCGCTACCTCTGAGTGTGTCAATACCAAATAAGTGCACGTGCGCATCAATCAAACCGGGAAGCAAAGTAGCGCCATCGCCATTGATCGTCTCACCAGAAGTGATCGTAGAGGAGAATATTCCGTTATCGATACAAACACTTTTTAACTCAGATAGACCATATCCATCAAAAACTCGAACATTGGTTATTACAGTCGCTGTCATAGCTACTTTCTCCTTAACGTATAGCGAGCTTACTTTACAACGCGTTTGCGCCATTACCTTCATACTACCGTGAATGATTCCATGGAATGATCGTCATTCAATAAAAAGGTAGAACACACCGCATTGTAGACACGAACCTTACAAAAAAACATGAAAATTGCCGTGTCATTATTGCCGTAGTATGCCAAAAACCAAGTTAACATCAGGAAAGTTGTCAATCACAGTTCCAAAAAGATGGATACTAGCTGCTAATCCTTGTAACGCGCTGAGGTAGAGCACAACAAGTTCGTTTGGATTCCCTCGTTTTATCGTCCCCTCCTCCTGTCCTTGTACAATCAACTGGCGGAGCGCATCGCTCATCTGAACAACGGCATCAGCATAGGAAAGGTTCAATCAATCTTGACATTTGATTGTCAAAATTCATATCCGCGCACTTTTGAAAATACCATAGTGTTTCTTAGCATTCCTTCGACATCGCATTTTTCTTTTCGTAAAATTCCTTCTAAAGTGAAGCCCAATCGCTCGGCTACGCGAGCACTGCGAATATTAGTATCGTCACACCGAATTTCAATACGATTGGCAGACAATTGGCCAATTGCAAAGTTTGTTATTCCCTCAACCGCTTCTGTCATAAATCCCTTGCCACTCTGTGATGTCCGAATCCAGTATCCTATCTCGAACTTTCTGGATTCCCAATCTATACGCTGAAGTCCACTTCCTCCTATGAATTCACCTGTTTCCTTGTGATAAACGTGAAGCCTCAAATCGGACCGTTCCAGGAATTTAAGTCTTGCTACGCGTGCTTTCTCTTCGGATTCATCAATTGTAGGTATGTGTTGCGCCCAAGGCATCCATGGACGAAGTTCCTCAATACTTTCTCGAATTGCAGAATTCATTCCCTTACCATCGCCCCATTGCGGAGAACGAATAATAAGTCGTTCCGTTTCAAACTCCTCTGCTAATTCCAGCAAAATTGATCCTGCGCTTGCCATGTTATCGTTCCTCTACACATATTATTTATATTGAAAATACCAGTTAATCCAAAAGAAGTGCTATTGCATTAGCCTGCCCTTCTGCACAACAAGCGTAACACGCACACTCAAAAATTGTGCATAATCAACCAATCGCCTTCTCTTTCACGCCTATCGCTGTTTCACCGCCATCATCTCCTTACATACGGGATAATTCGTACACCCCAGAAACGAGCGTTGCCCCAATTTCCGTAAGACCAAGTGCCACGTCTGGCATTTCAGACAAGGCGGATTCCACCGGAAAGAACCGTTTTATCACCCTAAATTCCTCTTGATTCAAGGCGCGCTCCATACTTTCTGAAGAAATACGAGGAACTTTCATTAGGTTTTGTTTTGGTTCAAGTTCCACACAGAGAAATCTTCCATCCTTCTTCAATATTCGATGGATCTCTCGAAGGGCTTGGGACAAAGACTTAACCTCGTGTAATACCAAGGATGCAATGACGACATCAGCCATGCCATCCGCCAATGGAATGGCTTCAATCATTTCCGTCATGACGGTCAGATTCATTACGCCTTGCTCCTGAGCCTTCTCCTGAATGTATTCCAGCATTTTCGAATTGACATCGATGGCGATTACTTTCCTGGTAGTCAGCTTCGCTGCAGGAAGCGTAAAGTACCCCGTGCCGGCACCTACGTCGACGACGGTATCATTAGGCGAAATGGATGCCAAGCTTAATAAGTCTTTAGGAGGTAATATCTTTCTCCTCTCTGGAGAATCCAAATCATGCATTTTTTCAGCGGACATCCGATGCATATGACCACTCAAATGATTTAACTTGCCAAAATTTCCTTCAGATATTTTCGTCACGGTACTGTCTACTCCTTTATAGTGATATACACAGCGATAAGGAAGCTGGTATTCGCCGTTTGGTCTAATCGGGTGAACAGCTACAACGAAACAGCAACAATAATACGCCCATGGATTACAAGGACACGTAGTTTTAACTTGTCGAACAACTTACCCGATATTGGGGCCATAATTCCATTTGCGATCCCACTGGGAAACAGTATCAAACCAGACTTGAAAGCTGACATCAGCAGCACACCTTGCATAAACATTTGATAAGTCCACAGTTTTCACCTCTTACTTTACGTATATTAAAGATCTTTTATATCTATAAAACAACCAAAAAAATCGAAATTGCCCTTACAGTCATCGGACAATGCAATTTGAGCTAAGTCTTGTGGTATTTGATACGAAGATTAATACTCAACTCTTCATTTCTGTACCCTTTGTGCTTTCGAGTTTATTTGCAACCTCGACCATTTTAGTATTCATAAGATGCTGCTTCATCGTTTCTTCAGCAGCAATCATCACCTGGTGAATAACACATTGGGAATCTCCTCCATCGTAGCACTCGAATAACGATGTTGAGCCTTCCACTGCATAAATTACGTCTAAAAACGAAATGTCTTCCTTTCTGCCCTTCAGACGATATCCCCCATTAGCCCCCGATGCCGACTCAATCAGGCACGCTTTGACCAATTTTGTAAGTATTTTCGAGAGATATGTTGAAGATACGTTCAACTTATCAGCCAACTTCTGAACGCCAACCGACCTGTCAGGCTCAATGGCAATCAAATAAAGAATTGTATGAAGAGCATAACTTGTCGCCTTTGAATATTTCATTTTCTCACCCTTTACAAGTATTTAATTGTTTCGTTATGCCAAGCGTTAAAACTCTGTAACCTTTTTATGTGGAGCATCGTCTGTCTTATCGTCCAATATATTTTAAAGGGTGATTGACGATGAGAATGCAAACCTTGGGCGTAGCGATAGGCCTTAGTCTAATGACAATACTTGTGAGCAAGGGAACAACGACTTTTGCACAATCAGTCAGACCAGCGCCTGTGTTATTCCCAAGTCACTTCAAAGGCATGGGAGATTTGGCGCTGATTTACGGGAACGATGGTCTCCATGGAGGTCAACTATATACTATTCTCAATAACGTAGTGGATGGGCGAAACAGTGTCTCTGAACATCGTATCGCACAAAAAGTATTGGGTGCCACTTTTTCTCCTAATGGAAAATGGATGGCTGTGACGATGCAAGAAAGGCAACAACAGGCACTATGGTTGATATCGTCTACGGGAGATCGGCGACAGAAGCTGGGAGACAATCTGTGGAGTTTCGCGTGGCAACCAAGTGGTGCTGAATTTCTGTACAGTCAAGGCAAACACATGTATAAAATAGCGCCCGGTAGTCAACCAACTTTACTGCCGCTGCACCTGCCTGCTGATTCGCGTGTACAAGGTTTCTCTGTCCGTTCTGCAGGAAACCAGATTGCACTTGCTGTCACCATGCATGTCGACAACTATCGTACATGGTACGATGAAATCGGTTTATGGAACACGCACAGTAGTCATTTTTCCCCACTGGTCAAGGCGACCGTTCCAAACGGGCTGATCGTGGGGCCTTTCACCGGAAACGGGAAGTCGCTGTTGTACTGGGTTGACCCGGATCATAGTGCATCGATTCAAGCGGACGGGCTTACTTTGCACGCTGTTTCCATGAATGGCAATACGCAATCGATTGGGCATACCTTCGCCGTTAGTGCCGGCGTACAAGTATTCGGTACCCATCAGGCAATGGTCTGGCTGACGCATTCGCGATATTTGTTCGATTCACCAAAAACAATCTCGATTTGGCACGGACGTTCAATTCCTCCCGTGGCGAAAGGTGTAGAGTTGTTCCCGACCATTTCGCAAAATAGTCGATCAATCGCGTTCGTCTATGGAAAGGCAGATCCTACGATCACACAAGGCTCCGCTATGCAACGATGGCTCATGACTCTGAAATTAGCGACTTATCAACTCGCAACAGGACAAGTCACCACCATCACGTCAGCTGGAAAGGACGTTTTCAGTCCTCATTTCAATCAATCAGGCAGTAAAATACTCTTCACTCGCTACGATAACGTCCTGTGGACACGTGCTGACAATCGCGGGTCTGCGGTTCCGATTGCGATAATGTCGGGGTCGACGCTACAAGGATATCCACAGCACGGTACGATTCAGTATGCGGTGCAGATTACAGATTATCTACCTGCGCCAAAATGAGGCACGAGAATTTTCAAACAGCAATTTGCATCTTGAAATTTCACTCTAGATGGCCCGTAATCTAGCACATCCGTTAGCAAGCGTTCAAATACAGCACGCACGTTGCTTTCATTTACATTTGGCCCTCTTCACTTCTTTATACTCAACATCTCGTCATGCAACTGTCGATACATCATGGCCTCCGATTTAGCGATGGAAGCGCCAACCTGGTACATCATGTCAAGATTTTCCGCAGTTTGATGCTGGATTAAGATATCCTTGCACAATTGATAATGGCGTGGTTCATGCTCATTGGCATGTACATCCCAAAAAAGCGTATTGAGTCTATGATCTGCATTGTACCGATCATGGCGCAAGCCACGTCCTATCGTACCCATGACCTGTCCTGCAAACATTTCAGAGCCAAGCCCCACGGCCACCATCGCTTGTAAAGGGGTAGCAGACTGAAAGAATTGAAGGAAAGTTGTGATGGCCGTCGATACCGAATGAGACATAGGCTCCTTGGGAAGCCCCATTGTGTCAAAAGGAATTTTAGAATCAACGGACAACAAAAATGTCCTATACAATTCTTCGTGGGATTGTCCAGCTTCGCCTCGCCCAGCCTCATCCCACAAATTATCAGCCAACGGAATCCACCAAGAACTTTGCGGTGCCATGGCAGAAATGGCAGCGCCTAAAACTCGTGGAAAATGCCTACTGTAGTAATTGTATTGGAGAGCAAAATAACGAATTTGACGCATAGAATAGTTTCCAGATAATAGCCATTGAAAGAAAACATCGTTGAAAAAAATATCCTGTACAAGATCGAACATCATCGCTTCGACCGACTCGTAACGTTCAATATTCAATGTATTCAAAGCTCATCATCCTATCTCATTACGTACCTTTTAAAAAGCTTTTTCGTAAAAAACTACTCGATTCCCACCCGATTTTTTCGATTCATACATCGCT
>JAKADA010000018.1 GCA_021820975.1 Bacillota bacterium | reverse complement strand
TGTGGTAGATGAAGGTGTACAAATTCATGGGGGAGCCGGGTTTATTCAAGATTACCCCATGGAACGAATGTACCGTGATGCACGAATTAATCGTATTTTTGAGGGTACAAACGAGATCAATCGTCTTTTGATTCCAGGTACATTGATCAAAAGAGCCATGAAAGGTGAAGTCGCCCTTTTGCCAGCTATTGCTGCATTGCAACAAGAACTAACTGGTATGATTGATCCACCGGATGAATCGATGTTCTTGGCTGTGCAAGAGCACGCAGTTACTATGATGCGAAAGTTGATTTTACTTGTTGGCGGCTCTGCAGTCCAGAAATACGGAACGCAGCTAGAACATGAGCAAGAAATTCTAGCTTATTTGGCCGATATGGCTATTGCCTTGTACACGAGTGAAAGTCTTGTTTTTCGCACGAAAAAATCACAACAACATAATCATCCTAGTAGTGACTTGCAATATAAGATGACGCAATTGTTTGTTCATGACGCGTATGAACAAGTCAGCCAATGGGCTAGAACGGCGTTATCGGCGATGGAGGAAGGAGACTCTTTGCGTACCATTTTAAGTGTCGTGCGCAAGTTATCCAAGGTTTCATCATTGAATACAGTTCAACTGAAACGTCAAGTAGCAAAACGGTTATTGGAGACAGAACATTACTTTTTTTGAAGATAAGCTTTACTTATCGCCACGCTTGCGTGGTGTTCTTTAAAAATGGCACTAAGACTTGTTTGTCAAGAACCGTGGACAGAGCATCCAAAACATCCGTTTGACTTTGATTAGGCAGTGTAGGCCTAATGGAGGGTATCTCAGACGATCGTTTTGTGGTGTTTCGTGCCACGGTTTTTATGTTTTGCGCTGGTAATTCTATCTTTTGTACAGGTACAATAGAATGTGTACTTGGTGGTTCTTTTTGTGTGGACCAAAGAATTTGATTGCCTTGTAATTTGACATCTTTTCGTGGCAACACGTATACAATGGTATTTGGTTTGACACCAAAATCTTGTGCTACTCGATCGCTATTGTAAAACACATCAATTCTCGATCCAGTGATAGCTCCGCCTGTATCATCAGCAAGTCGGATGCCGACTCCTGGTATGAAGACAGGAGTACCATAAGGTATAACATGAGGATCTACAGCAACGGTAATACCTTGGATCGCCTTTTGACCAGTGGACGTGATGCCATAGCCAGCGTCTCCAGGATATTTTCCTGTCGATGCATACCCGTCTGTATAAGCGGTCAGCGTTGATATCATCGCTTTGGCACCAGTTGGAAGATTTGGCGAGGTTGTGGGAACTTTAATTATTTCACCAGGAAAAATTAGATCCGGATTAGCAAGTCGATTGATTTGCGAGATTTGTGTTATGGTACTGTGAAAAGCAAGTGCAATAGAGCTTACTGTATCCCCGGGTTGGACTATGTAACTTGTCGTAGGTGGCATCGTTTGTGTGGCATAAGTTTTTCCCGCTACCAAAAGCAATCCGATGATCGCAAGTAAGTATCCCGATTTCACTATTATCTCTCCCTATGGATTGTTTTTACTATTTTGAACAAGTTTTAAGGTTATTAAACAGGCAAAAGGTAGGTGTTTTTATTGTTATTCGTTGTTTTAGTTGTTCTTATAGGGGCTCTCGTCTTATGGATTGTTGTAGTACAACATAAAAAAGGGGATTTTTTGTTTCGCATTAAGAAATTACAACACCGTAGTGCGACAGTATTATCTGATTTGATGGACTTGCGAAAGGAAAGTGAGTACTTAGTATTAAATAAGGATAAGATTAGCCAACAGCGAATTGCAAAACTCGAAGAATTTATGGATGAGGCGAATGAGAAGCTTGTGTCTGTTGCAGAAGAATTGCAAAGTTTGCACAAAAGAGCAGTATCATTCTTTGATTTTGCTGATTTATATGTGTTTATTGGCATGCAAGAGGAGCAACTCGAAGATGCTGAGGCTGTAGCTCAAAAAGCTAAGACACTCTATAAGCAGCTTACTCAGGATGAGAACAAGTAAACTGCTTAGCAGATAATCAAAGAAGATTAAGTACGTTAATTTTGTTCAAGATAATAGCGGATGGTTTCGCCTAGGCCTGCTTGTAGTGTATAGGAGGGTTCCCATGATAGGTGATATTGTGCTTGTTTATTATCGAGGCGACTATGGACGATGTCACCTTGGCGACTTTCTATATACGTAATAGGTAAAGAGGGTTTAGCTGCGATTGATGTCATCATCGTTGCCAATTGTTTGATACTTGTGCTCGTATTCGAACTGATGTTGATAATTTTTTTACTTGCTTTATCAAGTGCAGCTAGATTTGCACGAGCAATATCTTTGACATAGACAAAATCGCGCGTTTGTTCGCCATCACCATGGATAACGATCGTCTCTTCTTGTAAAATCTTACTAAGAAATATAGAGATCACGCCACCTTCACCCATTGGATCCTGACGGATACCGTACGCATTGGCGTATCGTAAGACAGTGTAGTCAATCGGAAAAAACTTAGCATACATGGCTAGATAGTCTTCAGGTAGTGCTTTTGACAAACCATAAAATGATTGTGGCTGCTTTACTTGATCTTCTGCAATAGGGAGTTGTGCCACGTCACCATAAACAGCAGCCGATGAGGAATAAATAACTTTTTTTACACCATATTTGGTGCTACATTCCATGACATAAATGGTTCCCATAATATTGCTTTGTGCGTCGCTTGTAGGGTCGAGGATAGAATGTGCAACATTGATTTGCGCAGCGAGATGATAGACAATATTGGGTTTCTCTTGGCGAAATACGGTCATGAGACTAGTACGGTCGCAAACATCGATCTCATATAACTTGGCTTTAGGATGAACGTATTCGCGTTTACCCGTAGAAAAATTATCAACGATGATCACAGTATAACCTTTTGAAATCAGAAGATCAGCGACGGTCGATCCGATAAATCCGGCTCCACCTGTGATAAGAACGTTCATGGATTGACTCCTTTGTGGGTTATTTTTGTATTCTATTCTTTAGGAAATTCTTTGTAAAGCTATGGTACAATACCTTCGATATGCAGATTAGGAGGGAGTAGCTTTTCATGAATCTTTTACAAACCCTGGTATTCGCTTTGATTCAGGGTGTAACAGAGCTGTTTCCAATTAGTAGTGTTGGACATGCTGTTTTGTTACCGTGGCTGTTACATTGGCCTAATGTTCAGGCGAATGCCGCCTTTTTACCGTATCTGGTCATGTTGCATGTAGGCACCGCAGTTGCTCTGCTGATCTATTTTTTAAAAGACTGGTTAACCTTTTTGGCGGCTGTATTTGCTTCTTCGAAGAACAGGACAAGCCGTAAAGCAAAGATAGCACGCAAGGAATTTGGACTTTTGATTGTGGGTACATTGCCAGCTGTGGTTATTGGAGAGTTAGGCGCTAAAAAACTAGCTGCACTTTTTGCCACACCGCGTGTCGCTATGACTTTTTTACTTGTGAACGGTATTATCCTTATCCTTGGTGATCGCCTTTTAAAGCGCACAGGTGAAAAAGATATTGCTGACCTCACGGTTGGTCAAACCGTTGTCGTTGGTTTTTTAGAATCGTTCGCTTTGATACCAGGATTTTCACGTTCGGCGATGAGTATGATCGGTGGATTATTATATGGTTTGCGTTATGAATCTGCTGCTCGATTTAGCTTTTTACTTGCAACGCCGGTTATTTTGGGTGCAGCTGTTAAAGAGTTGCCAAAGTTGCATCACGCAGGTACCATGCTTTCGATGGGATTGATCGGTGGTGTTGTGGCAGGAATTGCAGCTTATTTTAGTACTTGGTTTTTGATGCGCTATTTTAAAGCCCATGAAGTAAAGGCATTGCGTCCATTTGGTATTTATTGTGTGATTGTTGGTGCTGGAACATGGATTCTCAGTCTATTTATTGGTGGCTGATTTATCTAGGCAGTATTGACTTACTTATCAAGAGAAATTCCTTACACGGACGATTGTATCGTCCGTGTTTTTATTGTTCGGATAAAATGCAGCTTGATGAGAAAAGTTAATTTATCGAGGGGGAGCGATATGAAGAATCTATTCTCAGGGCTTACACAGTTACGACAGGATCATGTGTTAATCACATGTAACTCCCTATTGTTGTTTGGTCTTGCTTTGTCAAGCATTTTTGTAAATGTATATATATGGAAGGTTGATCGTTCTTTTTTCGCGATTGGTGTTTTTAATTTGTGTGTCTTTGCCGCAGTCACTGCCGGATTTTTCGTTGGTGGAAAACTATCATCAAAATGGATCGATCTTTGGATTATGCGTTTTGGACTTATCGCACTTTCCTTATTTTTTTTGGCATTGCTCATTCTTCGTGAACATAGTGCCCATTATTTTTTTGAACTTGGCCTGCTATTTGGATTTGGCCAAGGAGTTTACTGGTATGGGTTTCATGTCACGATGTTTACCTTAACGACGATCGATAATCGGGCCTCATTTAACGGCGCCAATGGATTCTTTGCCTCGCTTGTATCTATGGTAGCACCGTTTGTGGCTGGCTTTTTTATTTCTCACAGCCCTCAATTTGTTGGGTATCATGTTGTTTTTGCAGTTTCTTTATTGCTTTTTGCTCTCTCGTTTTGGCTCGTTTTTGCATTACCTAAAGGGACATTGCACAGAAAATTGCACTTAGTAGAGGGATTTCACTTGCATGCGGATCCAGATTGGCGACGATTGTGGATTGGTTCTCTATTGTTTGGGTTGCGAGAAGGCGTTTTTGCATTTTACATCGGGTTATTAGTATATTTTGCGGCAAAGTCCGAAGAAGGCTTAGGTGAATATGGTCTATGGACAGGGCTTGTGTCGCTTGCGGCATTTTACATCGTACGCATGATCAAGAAAAAAGAAAGAGTCCGTTTGTTTATGGTCGTTTCAAGTATTTTATTAGGTGGTATAGGGTTGCTCTTTTTTCTAGGGGTAGGACGAATCGTGCTTATTTTGTTTGGAACGGTAACTGCGCTTTGTATGCCATTTTTTATTGTGCCATTTAGTTCGATGCTGATGAATGAAATTGATGAGTCAAAACAATCGAAAGAACGTATGCCAGAATATCTAATTAGTCGCGAAATTGCGTTAGGTATCGGTCGCGTCATCGGCATTAGTATCTATTTGTTTATTGCTTTTCAAGCGAAACCAAGTAATCTTATCGTGCTTGCGGTAATTCTGGGTTTTGCTCATACAATCGTTGGGTTGCTGATTCGTTCTGTTACTTATGAACCAAGAGACCGCAACAACGGCTCGCTTGAGCGCACTTCTGCCCATCAAGCAAGCCGTTTGCTACGAGCAAAAGGATAGCAATTATTTGAAGAATTCAGCGTTCTTTTGAATGAACGATTTTTCTTCGTCCGGAACGAAATCTTCTTGGAAGATAGCCGAAACCGGGCAAACTGCTTCACAGGCACCGCAGTCAATGCAGGTATTCGGGTCGATATAAAATTGATCCGCACCTTCATGAATCGCGTCTACTGGGCAAGTTTCTACGCAGTCAGCCGCTTTTTCGTCAATACATGGTGATGTGATAACGAAAGCCATGCGCAATCACTCCTTTTCTATGAATTGCTTACTAGGCTATCATATAATACACGGTTCTATCTTTTCAACATAGTGGGGACAGGGAAATTCAACGTTTTTTAGGCGGTAATATCTTGACAGATTATTGACACTTACGTGCAAACTGTTATCATTAAGTAGAAAAGTTCATTGTATAGACATCGAGGTAAAGGGAGCCGAAGTATCATGGCAAAACAGATTGTGATTTTAGGCGCAGGTTATGCAGGGTTATTGTGTGCTTTAGAGGCTCGTAAACGTTTATCCGGTATAGATGCACAAATTACACTGGTGAATAAACACACGTACCACCAACTCATTACACAGTTGCACGAAACTGCAGCTGGTGCACGAAGTGATCGTTCGATTCGCATTTCTATTCAAAATGTTATCCGTGATAAAAACATCGAATTTAAAAAAGGCATTGTGCAACAAATTGTACCAGCTGATAAAAATGTTGTATTAGATGATGGTACGACATTACCGTATGACTATCTTGTTGTCGCATTAGGTAGCGAGGCTGAGTATTTTGGCATTACTGGGCTCAAGGATCATGCTTTTATCTTGAAATCTGTCAATCAGGCGCGTCTTATTCGAGCTCATATCGAATCTTGTTTTGCACGATATCCCTATGAGAAAAAGTCTGAACTTTTACGATTTGTCGTCGGCGGAGCTGGCTTTAGCGGGATAGAACTTGTTGGTGAATTGGCTGATGCATTGCCCAATTATGCAAAAGATGCTGGCGTAGATATGTCACTTGTCGAATTATATAACGTGGAAGCAGCTCCTGGGATCTTGCCTGGCTTTGATGAAGAATTGGTACAAAGGGCGAGAACAAGTCTAGAAGAACGCGGTGTTAAATTTATGACTGGCATGCCGATTGTCGAAGTCGCTCCTGGCGTCGTTCATTTGAAAAATGGTCAGTCAATTGCGACACAGACCGTAGTGTGGACAGGTGGCGTAAGAGGAAATCAACTTGTCATTAATGCAGGCTTTGAAACAGAACCGCGTGGCCGTGCTAAAGTGAATGAGTTCTTACAGTCGACAAATTATAGTGATGTGTACATCTTGGGAGATTGCTCCTTTGTTTTGGGTAATGAAGGCCGTCCATTCCCACCTACAGCACAACTAGCTTGGCAAATGGGTTCAGCTGCAGGAAAGTATTTGTACCATGACATTAAAGGCGGAACAAAAGTACCATTTAATGCGAATATTATGGGTTCGCTAGCCTCGTTGGGACGTAAAGATGCTGTAGGAAAAGTACTGCAATCGTACAAAATGTACGGCAAGATGGCGTATGTAGCTAAAGAGGCTAGTCAAATTCGGTATTTGGCCAAAATTGGAGCTATGTTTGCCGCAAGGTAACTTCAATTAACTGGATATTATTTACTTGCACCCCTTTCAGGATAGCGTTACACTGATGACGATGTGATGTTGACATCGGGGTAGTACACGAGCAGTAGGATTTGCATGTGACATGTGCCGCAGGAAAGGGATGTGTGTCCGTGTTTCAATGTCCGATCTGTGGTGAGTTGATGGAAGCCCTGACTAATTTCCATTGTCGAAGTCGTCATCAGATGTCACGCAAGGATCTCGTACATTCCCACGGGATGCCAAAGTACGTATCACCAGTAATGCGACGTGAAGTACAACAATGGATTCGTTCGTCACAGGTGATTAATCGATTGGATTTCGAAGTTGCACAAGCGGCCGTGCGCAGTCAAGTAAAAAGAAACGGATAAATGGGGAGCCCGTTTGGGCTCCTTTTTGTGGTATGAGCATGCCATAGTGACGTATACTAGATGCACTATGGGCAGGAGAGCCAGAGTAAAGGAGTATCGCCTACCGTGCTAAACGAGTGGATAAACGAGACTGCAGGCAACTTACATATTCATGTGTTTCCTACGAAAAAGTATAAAACGGTTTCTGTATTGGCTCAAGTTGAACAGCCCCTTACGCGACAAACCGTCACGGCGGCTTCTTTATTGCCTCAGGTTTTAGTGCGTGGTACACAACAATATCCTGTTACAGAGACGTTAACACAAGCGTTTGATGAGTTGTATGGAGCAGGCTTATCAGCGCGAGCTAACAAGCATGGTGATGTGCAGACGATCGAATTTACGTTGCAAGTTGCAGGGGAAGAGTTTATTCGCAGTGCATCAGGGTTATTCAAAAAGGCTATGCAATTATTTGGTCAAGTGATCTGTGATCCCTATGTTTCACAAGGCGGATTCCTCTCGTCTTACGTAGAGACAGAAAAAGCGTTACATCAGCAAAGAATTGAGAATTTAATCAATGATAAGATTGCTTATGCGATGGAACGTTGCGTACAAATTATGTACGCTAATGAGGCTTATGGTATTTCACGTATTGGGTATGTGGAAGATTTACAGGATTTAACACCAACCTCCCTTTATGCAATTTATGAAAAACTTGTGTTACAAGGATCATTGCATGTGTATGTTGTGGGTCCTATTGATGCACAAGCAGTAAAAGAACAACTGCTTGGCATTTTTGCACCTTTTTCAAAACACAGTGGTGCAAAAAGTACTACCATGTCCATGACACGTTCGGTAATGGAAGCAACCCAAGTTAAGTATGTTGAGGAAATTATGGACGTCAATCAAGGGAAATTAAACATGGGGCTACGTACTGGGTTTACTTATTCGGATGATGAATATGCAGCACTCCTTGTTTACAATGGTATTCTTGGTGGGTTTCCACACTCTAAATTATTCTTAGAAGTGCGCGAAAAGGAAAGTCTCGCCTATTATGCATCGAGCCGTTTAGAAGGTTTGAAGGGATCGATATTTATTCAATCAGGCATTGAAATGGCCAATAAAGACCGTACACAAGAAATTATCGAAAAGCAGTTACTCGCGATGAAGCGGGGAGACATAACTCAAGATGAGATGCGGTTCACGAAAGATGGATTGCTCAATCAATATTTGCAATCAGATGATCATCCATTCACTGGGGCAATGCTTCATATGTTTGGGCGCATGACTAATCGTAAGCGATCCGTTGAAGACCTAGTACATGACATCGAACAAGTGAGTATGGACGATGTAGTCCGTGTTGCACAAACGGTTGATTTGGATACCACCTATTTTTTACGAGATAAGGAGGTGTGAGCATGAGGGAAATTCTGTATCAACAACTTGGGGAAACCTTGTATGAAGAAGTGCTTGATAATGGTTTGCGCGTTTTTGTTTTGCAAAAACCGTCGTTTCGGCAAACTTATGCTTGTTTTACTACGCGATATGGTTCCATCGATCGAGAATTTATTGTTCCAGGTGAGACCAACATGCGAACTGTTCCCGATGGAATTGCTCATTTTTTGGAACATAAGATGTTTGAAGAGGAACATGGGGACGTCTTTATGGATTTTGCTCGATATGGCGCGCAAGCCAATGCATTCACAACGTTTGATGCAACGACATACCTCTTTTCTTGTACAAGTCACATTGAAGAAAATCTCACGATATTACTTGATTTTGTTCAACGTCCTTATTTTACAGATGAAAACGTTGAAAAAGAAAAAGGAATTATCGGTCAAGAAATTCGTATGTACGATGACAACCCGAATTGGCGGGTGTATTTTGGACTTTTGCAGGCGATGTACGGTCAGCACCCTGCGGGTATTGATATAGCTGGTACGGTCGAATCGATTGCTAAAATCACAAAAGAAGATCTGTATGATTGCTATTACACTTTTTACCATCCAAGCAATATGATTCTTTTTATTGTTGGGCCAGTATCACCACAACATATGATGGATCTTGTTGTTATGAATCAGGAAAAGAAAAATTATCATAAACAGGCGCCTATCGCAAGGCACCTTCCAGACCTTCCACTGCTCCCAGAAAATCCACTAGTAAAAGCAAATTTGGCTGTGTCGCAACCGCGTACATTGTTTGGTTATCGTGAAATTGCGATTACGCACGATGCGTTGGCTCGACAAAAACATGAAGCGGCTATGGAGATCTGGATGGACTGTTTACTTGGTAAAAGTTCTAAGCTTTACCAAAGCGTTATCGATGAAGGTCTAGCTGACGCAGGATTCAGCATGGACTACGAGTTGACAGCGTGGTATGGTCACTCTATGATCGGTGGCAATTCCAATGATCCTGAAAAACTTCGTGAACGCGTTATTAAGGCTCTTAAGGAAGCTTCTATCCAAGGTGTTGATCCGAGCGACTTTTTGCGAACAAAAAAGAAGGCGATGGGTCGATTTCTAGGGTTATTGGATTCGCCCCAAGGTATCGCTAATGTCTATGCCTCACAACGGCTACGTGATATCGATTTGTTTGATTCGTTAAATATTCTTGAAGAAATTACTCTTGAAGAGGTTAATGATGCACTGCGAAAGCATGTTGTCGATCAACAATTTTGTGTATCTGAGGTATGGCCACTATCATGATAACGCTCGTTATTGCTAGGGAAGACAGCGGAAAAAAGTTGCACCGGTACATGCGCCAACGTCTTTCTGAAATGCCTTTAAGTGGCATCTATAAGATGATTCGTGTTGGTCGTGTAAAAGTAAACGGCAAAAAGGGAAAAAGGGAAACAGTGTTGCAACCAGGTGATGAGTTAACTCTTTATTTGCCAGAAGAAGAATTTGCCGTACTCTCTAAGCCGAAAAGAAAGTTTTCCGGCATGCGTTCAGATATCGATGTGGTTTATGAGGATCAGCATCTATTAGTCGTCAATAAACCAGTTGATCTTTTAACACATCCTGATGAAACAGAACATAAGGACACTTTAATTGGTCGTGCATTAGCGTATCTGTACAAACGCAAAGAAATAGCAGACAGCCGAGCGTTTATGCCAGCCACAGTAAATCGTCTTGATCGTAATACTTCAGGACTTGTGTTGATTGGCAAAGATGGAGATACGTTGCGTCAATTGACGGCAGATATCCGCGAACACAAGGTGCAAAAAACGTACGTTACCATTGTTCATGGTGAGTTGCATCAAGATGGCGTCATTGATGCACCACTTCATCGTCAAGAAGGTGAAAATCGCACGTATATTGCGAGAGGTTCACAACTTCGTGATGCAAAATCAGCCAAAACACACTATCGTGTATTGGCTGTTGGACATGATATCACCTTACTTGAAGTGGACATCGAAAGCGGTCGTACGCATCAGATTCGTGTACACTTAAAAAGCATTGGTCATCCGTTACTAGGTGACACCAAATACGGTGGCAAACCCGTATTCGGATTGACACATCATCTACTCCATGCTTATCGCGTTACTTTATCGGATGGGCAAGAATTTGTAGCGCCACTTTCTTTTTTATTTACATCGGTGCTTAAAAAAGCCGGCTTACACTTTCATTAACCGATTAAGTCACGCACAACGACACTTGCGAGAATCATCCCGGCAACAGGTGGTACAAAGGAGATGCTCGCAGGTGGTCGTTTTGCTTTTCTTGGTAACGAATCAGAGGCATCTTTAGGAACGATAACATCAAGGATCTCTTCTCGAGGAGCTAAAGGCGGTTCAAGGGAACAAACAACCTTAACCCCTCGGGTGATTCCACGTTTTTTTAGTTCTCTGCGCATAACTCTTGCAATAGGATCGACTGTTGTATCTTTTAAATCCATTACGCAAAATTGTGTCGGATCGAGTTTGTTGGCAGCCCCCATACTCGAAATGATAGGTATATTTCGCGCAAAGCATGCTTCAATAAGGTCGATCTTTGCACTGATCGTATCGATGGCATCCACAACATAATCAGGTTGTAAAGCAAATAGATCATCGGCTGTTTCTTTAGAGAAAAAAATACGTTTGACGATGACTTCACAAGATTCATTGATGTCTTTAATGCGTGCCGCCATCACATCCACTTTGGCTTGTCCAATGGTTGAAAGTAAAGCAGGTAATTGTCTGTTGATATTGGTTACATCAACATGATCTTTATCGATAAGCACGAGACGACCGATTCCACTTCTTGCTAATGCTTCTACGGCAAACGAGCCCACACCGCCAACCCCCAAAACAGCCACGGTGGCAGCGCGTAATTTTTTCAATCCAAGCTCTCCAATCACGAGCTCGGTTCGGGAAAAGGCATGTAACAAAGAATCGCCTCCAACAGGACTTTTAACGATACTATAAACTATTAAGGCAAGGATTGCAGGTGGCACTTTCACTTTGGTAAGCTAAGCGATGTAACGATGCGAGATGAGGTGACTAATGAATGGTATGGGACGGGTTTGATGTACGGGGTATGAAGGTACTTGTAACAGGAGCTTCTAAGGGCATTGGCTTTGCTGTTGCTGAAGGCTTTGCAAAAGCTGGTGCGCAAATCGCTATGGTGTCTAAGACAGAATCTGCACTTGTTGAGTCAGCTGAGAAGTTAGCACGAAGATATGAAGTAAAAATTACCGCTCAAGTTGGCGATGTAAGTCGGCCGAAAGACATTAAGCATTGTGTCGATGAGATATTGCGTGAATTTGGGAAAATTGATGTTCTCATTAATAATGCTGGGTTAAATGTTCGTATACCTGCAGTCGATGTCACGGAAGATAATTGGGATGCTGTGCTTGATACGGACTTGAAGGGCGCTTTTTTTATGGCACAGACGGTGGGCAAGCATATGATTCAACAAGGGTCTGGAAGAATCATCAATGTGTCATCGGTTGGAGGCCACGTTGCTTTGCGAACCGGAGTTGCTTATGCAGCAGCTAAGGCAGGGCTGAATCATATCACGCGCGTATTAGCCGTTGAATGGGCACAAAAGGGTGTTCGTGTAAACGCCATTGGTCCTTGGTATTTTAAAACGCCTTTAACGGAAAAATTACTTGAGGATAAAGCGTATGTTGAAGATATTTTGGCAAGAACACCAATGCGTCGCGTAGGTGATGTACAAGAACTTGTCGGTCCTGCCATTTTTCTAGCTTCACATGCTTCAAGTTATGTGACAGGGCAGATTCTCAATGTGGACGGTGGCATGAGCGTGTATGGTTTTTAAGAGACAGAGGATCCGTAGCACATCATACCTTGCTCTTTGGTTCGGCAAATTGGTGTATTTTTTACTGCGGGTAGCAGGAAAACAAGGGACAAGCCTTCCCGGATGGTTGTTGTGGCGAATTCGTCCATCCCTTTTGCAAGAATTGTTGCAACAACTGGATCAATGTGTCCTTGTCACTGGCACGAATGGAAAGACGACAACGACGGCACTCATACATGCTATGCTTGATAACACAAAAGACCCTTGGATAACGAATCGGGGTGGGGCAAATCTCATTCAAGGGGTGTTAGCCGCTTTATTGCAACATGTATCCATGAGTGGACGTCTGCTGGCAAAAAATGCTGTTCTAGAAGTGGATGAAGCAACTTTCCCACATGTGATGACACGTGTGTCGCCAACTTTACTTGTTGTCACCAATATATTACGCGATCAATTGGATAGGTATGGCGAAGTAGACCAAGCATTGACTTTAATTCGGCAAGGTATCCTTTTACATCCTGAGTCCCAGGTCATCGTGAATGCGGATGACCCTTTGTCCGCTTCCTTAGGCATTGATCGAGAATTGACTTACTTTTATGGTATGTCGGTAACGCCGCACCATGATCCCAACCGGGTTGAAGTTCGAGATGGTGCTTTTTGCTTGCGATGTGGCCATGAACTTCAGTATGAAGGATTTATTTATGGGCAAATGGGGTATTACGCGTGTCCATCATGTGGTTTTGCGAGACCCACACCTCATTTTACTGGTGTGCATGATGATGTGAAAAAAAATCTTCAGGTAACAGAAACGATGCACCAAGCTGAATCTGAGGTTTATTCATTTTACGCGCCGATGTTTGGCATCTACAATTGGTACAATTTATTGTCAGCGATTGCTGTGGTACGTGTACTTGGGAGTTCGCCACGTATCTTGCAAGATCGCCTAAAAAACTATGAGGCACCGACGGGGCGAATGCAAACATTCCCTGGTTCACCGCAAAAGATTCTCACGCTGATTAAAAATCCTACCGGTGCCAATAGTGTTTTACGAGCAATTGAATCGGATGCGGAACAAAAAAGTATCTGTTTTACGATCAATGATGATGATGCTGATGGGCGGGATGTTTCGTGGTTATGGGATATCGATCTTGAATCATTTGTTACTCATACAATCTGTCAAACGTATTATTGTGCTGGAACTAGAGCATTAGATATGGCGCTTCGTTTGACCTATGCTGGTATAAGAAGGGATCAGGTGGAGGTTATTGATTCTCTTGAAAAAATTGATCTTGTCACCAAAAAGGCGCAAGGTAAAGTCTATATTTTATCAACCTATACTGCTTTGTATAAGTTAGCAGCCCAGTTTCATGAAGCACAGCGTAGCAAGGCGGTGCAAAGATCATGACGACGTGTATTAAAATTGCGCACCTGTTTCCTGAGTTGCTCAATCTCTATGCCGATCAAGGTAACCTTGCTGTCTTGGCTAAGCGTGCTATGTTACGGGATATCGAAGTCTCTATTACACAAGTTAAGCTTGGATCTCAACTGGACTTGGCAAGCATTGATCTAATTATGCTCGGTGGAGGATCCGACCGCGAACAGGCTGTGGTTGGTAAAGAATTACTACGCTATAAAGCGGATTTACAGGAAGCTGTGGACGCCGGGCTACCTATTCTTGCCGTGTGTGGTGGGTATCAGCTTTTAGGTTCGTACTATGAATTGGCAAATAAAGAACGTATTCAAGGTTTATCTTTGCTTGATTTTGCAACAATTGCTGGCCCTAATCGTTTGATCGGTAACATTGCTATCGAATGGTTGCAAGCAGATGGAAGTCCCACAGGAAAAACGATCGTTGGTTTTGAAAACCATGGAGGAAGGACACATCATAATTATCCTGCTCTTGGAAGGGTTTTGCAGGGTCATGGCAACAATGGTGAAGACCATTTTGAAGGAATTCAGTATAAAGGTATTGTCGCCACCTATATTCATGGACCGCTTTTACCTAAAAACCCACATATTGCTGATCATCTTTTACAAAAGGCTTTACGTTATCGCGGGTTTTTTGAACCGTTATCAGTTCTGGATGACGAGTTAGCATTTATGGCGCATAATGCTATGTTAAATCGTTTGGGTGTTTCTATGATGATGAAAGAGAAGTGAATAGAATGCTTGATCTCTATCAACAATTAAGTATTCAAGCAGAATCCCTTATTGAAGGGGAGGATGATCTTATTGCAAACTTGGCTAACGTATCTGCTTTAGTTTTTCAATCACTTGATCGGATCAATTGGGCTGGATTTTATCTTTTAAAACATGACGAATTGGTTCTTGGTCCTTTTCAGGGGAAACCAGCTTGTTTGCGAATTGCAATCGGTAAGGGAGTTTGTGGAACGGCGGTTAAGACCAGAGTGCCACAAGTTGTTGAAGATGTATTACAATTTCCAGAGCATATTGCCTGCGATCCAGATTCTCGTTCTGAGATTGTGATTCCCATTTTCTATCATGGGGTGGTTATGGGCGTTCTTGATATTGATAGTCAGGAAACAGGAAGGTTTACAAAAGAAGATCTCTTGGGATTACAAAAATTGGTGGATATCTTACAACAACATTTGGCATAATCTCTTCAAAAAATAGGGATCAAAGGTAGTGGAGTTTATCTTACCTTTGATCCCATGTTTTATACTAACGCGTGCTTTTTCTTTTCGTAGTAAAGTAATCCTTGGCTATTTAGCATCAAATCGATGCCTAGTTTGCTTATATCGACCTGAGGATCGTGCCCTAAATCCTGAATCCGTTGCCGATAGAATTGGATAAGGGCTTCTTGAAAACCGTCTTGCGTAGGGTTTATAGCAAAAGTTTCATCCGCTAGAGTGGCTAACAACATCGATTCACGAAGTGTACTTTCGAGTGCTTCATTCGCATCAGAAGGGCCAAAATGCGTGTGTAATATAATTTGAGGTTTTAATGAGGCAATTTTCGCTATGGTATAACGTACCCCTTGTGGATCGAAATCTGTTGGGCTAGTCGATGGAAAGATAGCATCAAATCCCCACTGTGTGCTTTTTGACAGATAACGAATGCCTAGAGCATCGCCTGAAAATACGGCACGTTTGTCTGGGTCAAATATACAGATGTGGTGCTTTGCATGACCAGGGGAATCGATAAAGTGTAACGTTCGATCACCGAGTTGTAAGGTCGTACCATCTTCTTGTGCAAGAATGCGGTCAGCTGCTATTGGAAGGATCTCACCAAACATCGTATTCATGGTATCCCCATAGACAAGTCGGGCACTTTGTTCTAGCCGACTCGGATCTACCAGATGTCGTTTGGCACGTGGATGGCATAAGAAAATAGCTTGTGGCGCTTTTTTTGCTAGGAGACCCGCACCACCAGCATGATCAAGATGAATATGAGTAAGGATCACGTAATCCAAATCCGTCAGGCTTAAAGAAAGTTCACGAAGCGCTTGAACAATGTTTTGATGAGAAGGCGATGCTCCTGTTTCAATGAGAATTTTCTTCTTCCCATTGTAAAGATAAGCTGATGTATGCCATGGTTTACCTAATTCAAAAAGATCAAAATAATATAAGTCATCGCCTAAAGGTATGAGTTGATTTTCCATGATTATTCCTTCTTTCTGCACTTGCTACACGCTGACTAGTTAGAGGAAGTTGGCGCACCTTATTGTTTGCCGAGGTATGAAGGTAAGCGGTGTGCTCCGATAAGGTATAGCGCGATAACGACAATAAAATGCCCATGGCGCATAATTTGACAAATAATGCTGTTCCGCCATAGCTGATGAATGGTAGAGGAATACCTGTTACAGGTAATAGTCCAGTGACTGCACCTACGTTAATTAAAACACCAAAGCCAACCATACTGGAGATACCAATGGCAAGCAACGATGCAAAGCGATTTTCAAGTTTTTGCGCGATACGAATACCACGCCAGATAAGCACACTATAAAATGCGAAAAGAACCAATGCGCCTAGTAGTCCTAACTCTTCAACGATAATCGAGAAAATAAAGTCTGCATAAGGGATCGGGAGGTACAGGAAAGGTTCTACCCCTTGTCCCAACCCACTTCCAAATAGTCCACCATGAAAAATGGCAATCAGGGATTGTTGCAGTTGATATCCCCCGTCATTGGTATAAGCAGGGTCCCACGGATGCAAAAACACCAATAGACGTATATTGCGATAATGTTCGAACCAGATAAAAGCGGCAAGTATAGGGGCCATGATAAAAGAAAGCATCACGACATGGCGTTTACGAATTCCAGCAGCAAACATGACAGTGAGCGAGGTGGCTAAAAATAATACGGCAGTCCCCATGTCGGGTTCTAGAATGATGAACACGAATTGCGCACCGACCATGACAAGTGGTGGAATTACACCTCGTGAGAATGACTGAACCTTTTGCCTGTTTTTACTATAGATATAAGCAAGGTAGATAACGATGCCAACAAGGGCAATTTCACTTGGTTGCATATGTAAGGAAACAGGTCCAATCCAGCGACGAACACCTTGAGCTTTATGTCCAATGCCTGGAATTAAGACGCAAAACACACCAAGTAGCGTTAAGATCGAAATGCCGCGAGCATGTTTCATCCAAAATGTATACGGTACATTCATTAGTATTGTCATCATTAGTACGCCGGCAATGGCAGTTAATAATTGATGCTCAAAAAAGTATGATGGTGATGTACCATTTACTTTAATCGCCCACACCATGCTCGCGCTGTACACCATGACGAGCCCAAAGGCGACTAACGATAAGATAATGATAAGTAAGATAAAATCTGGTTTATGTCTTTGCATGAAGCCGCCTCCGATGCAACATTATTCGCTAAACAGGGGGCAACTTCCTGCTAAGACACAAGCGGCTTGCATACGTTTTTAGGGGTGGACAAGAAGCAGGGCGCTGCCATGAATTCGGCCAGCGCCTGCCTATTACCACATGGCCATCGCACCTAAGGATAATGCTGTAATACCAACAATTGCCGTAAGGGGCACTGCCAAAGCGGCACCTGGAAAGTAGACGGGAACTAAGTCTAAGTCTGCCTCCTTTTGTGATATGGATATGGTTGCTGGCTTGCCGTAGTGAAGGTACACATGCGTTGAAGAAATACCGCTCAAGTGACCACGGTATACACAATATGGCGTATGCACCAAGACTGGTGATCCAATAAAGTAATGCCAATGTGCGCGCGCAATCATGAGTTGCACCTCCTTAAGGTACACTATGATGATAAACATCCTAGTGTCTTGGCGAATGCGGAAGAAGGAATCAAATGTCGAGTCATTATGTCTTTTATTTGATCCACCACTACGGGTACATGGGATTATCCGGAATACTTGTACTTGGTATTGTTGGTCTTCCACTGCCAGATGAGACGTTGCTGACAGCAGTTGGTTACCTAGTTTACCGTGGCCATCTATCCTATTTTCCTGCCATACTTGCCGGAATCTTCGGTGCTGGCGCGGGAATTACCGTTAGTTATTTGATCGGTCGCCTTTTTGGCCGACCTATGATTATCCATTACGGTAAACGGATTTTTTTATCAGAAAGACGTCTATTGGCCGTCGAGACGTTTTTTGATCGTTATGGAGGTGTTTCACTGCTCATTGGGCTTTTTATTCCTGGCGTGCGGCATATCACAGCGATTGCAGCAGGATTAGCCAAAATGGATATCTCTCGGTATGCTTTTTTTGCTTATACCGGGGTATGTTTGTGGGTGATAACATTTATTACTTTGGGACGATTTGCGGGACCTCATTTGACCATCATCGAACAATTTGTTCAGCAGAAATTTTTATTAAGCATAGTACTGATCCTCGGTTTAGGCGCGCTTATCTGGGGAGTAAAGAAAGTATTCAAATCTGTCTAGGGATTGCCATTCTTCCTTGATCATGAGATGATCAAAAGGATCATGATTTGGAGGTTGAGTACGCGGTGGAGTCTATCATTAAGCGCAACATCCGCGATTTGGACTATTGGCTAATTGCGGTCATGGTATGTATTTCCATTATCAGCACAGTTGCCATCTATACAGCGACATATGGTAAAGCCAATCCATCTACAGGAAATGCTTTTTTGGGTATACCGCCACATATCGTTATTCGACAGATTCTTTATGAAGTAGTTAGCTATGTAGCCATGTTTGCCATGATGTTTATTGATTATAAGAGTCTCATTAAATCGCGCTGGTGGTTATATGGGATTTCAATTTTTTTATTAGTTGTTGTCTATGGTTTTCATAGAGTAAACGGAGCCCATAGTTGGATCCCTTTTCCAGGCCTTACTTTTCAACCCTCTGAACTAGCTAAGTTAGCTGTGATTATTTGGACGGCAGGCTATATGTCTCGTATGAATGAAAAGGAGTTTCCCAATTATACACTGCGTGGACTTATGCCGATTATCGTTGTATTTATTGTTCCGTTTTTGCTCATTTTAAAAGAACCAGCATTAGGACAGGCACTCGTATTTTTGGCCATTTTGTACGCTATGTTGTTAGTGTATGTGAATAAGCGGCATCTAAAAGTGATCTTATCGGTCACGGGCGCTTTGGTTTTGGTACTTGGGCTTGCGACAAGCGTATATTCGAATCAAACTGTTCATTTATTGAAGCATCAACATCTCTTAAGTCCTTATCAAACTTCTCGTTTGATCACGTTTATGGAACCCACGTACAGTCCTCTTCAATCAGGGTATCAGGTGATGCAGGCAGAAATTGCAGTGGGATCTGGTGGGATTTTTGGTAAGGGATTATTGAAAGGTTCACAAACTAGCGGGAGCTGGGTACCATTTGATTGGACGGATTTTATTTTCTCCGCAATTGCTGAACAACTTGGATTTATTGGGTCGAGTATTCTAATTCTTTTTTTCTTAGTGATGCTTTATCGGATGGTTCGCGTTGCACAAACTTGTCTTGATGACTTTGGTGCGTACGTCATCACGGGTATGATAGGAATGTTTGCTTTTCAAATATTTGAAAATATTGGTATGAACCTTGTTATTAGTCCTACCACAGGCATTACGTTACCGTTTGTTAGTTATGGCGGATCCTCCCTGATTGTGAATTTTCTTGGCATTGGAATTGTGCTTAGTATTTCTCTACGGCGTCGGACACTACGTTTTGACTAAGTTCGCGTTAACTAAGCTCACATTTATTATTGACTGAATTTGTTTTTTTATCGTATACTATTGACCGTTGGTTACATTATTCGTAGGAGATGGAGATATGACTGCAGCTGACATCTTGGCTTTAATCCAAGACAAAGAAATTCAAATGGTAGATTTCCGTTTGGTAGACATGCCTGGCAGACAGCATCATGTTACCGTCCCGGCCGTTGAAGTCGATGAAGATATGTTGACACGTGGTGTCGCTTTTGATGGATCTAGTATTCAAGGTTTCCGTGGCATTGAAGAAAGTGACATGGTTATGCGTCCTGATCTTTCTACAGCGTATGTTGATGCTTTTACCGCAGTTCCAACGCTCGATTTACTATGCGACATTTATGAACCAACGGGTGTTCGTTATAATCGTGATCCACGTTTTATTGCTCAAAAAGCGGAAGCATTCCTAAAACAATCTGGTGTAGCTTCGGATGCTTTTTTCGGCCCGGAATTAGAATTCTTTATCTTTGACGATGTTCGTTTTGCTTTGGAACAAAAAGGTGCATTTTACCAAATTGATTCCTCAGAGGCTAACTGGAACACGGGTTCAGATGAAGGTCCCAATCTTGCTTATAAAGTAAAAAATAAGGGTGGCTACTTCCCAGTTCAACCAACGGATAGCCAACATGATATTCGCACTGAAATGGTACAAGAGTTAATGAATGCTGGAATTCGTGTTGAGCGTCATCACCACGAAGTGGCGTCAGCTGGTCAGGCGGAGATTAATTTTCGTTTTAATACCTTGACTGCGATGGCAGATACGGTTTTGTTGTACAAATATATCGTACGTAATGTTGCACAGAGAAACAACAAAGTAGCTACTTTTATGCCTAAGCCCTTATATGGTGATAATGGCTCTGGCATGCATGTGCATCAAAGTTTGTTTAAAGACGGACAACCTTTATTTTTTGAAGAAGGCCGTTATGGCAATATGAGTCAAATGGCGCTTCATTATATTGGTGGTATCTTGCATCATGCACCAGCACTATTAGCCTTTGCAACACCGAGTACGAACTCCTTCAAACGTTTGGTGCCAGGGTTCGAAGCACCTGTAAACTTAGTCTTTTCAAAAGGCAACCGTAGCGCTGCTGTACGTGTTCCTGTAGCAGCTGTCACACCTAAAACTGCTCGCGTTGAGTTCCGTACACCAGATTGCACAGCGAACCCTTACCTGGCTTTTGCAGCTATGCTGCTAGCAGGTCTTGATGGTATTCGCAAAGGTATCGATCCAATAGCTCAAGGATATGGACCTATCGATAAGAACATTTATGACTTATCTGATGAAGAAAAGAAAAATGTTCGAAGTGTTCCTGGTTCTTTAGATGAAGCACTCGTCGCCTTGGAAAACGATCATGAATTCTTACTTGAAGGTGGAGTTTTTGATCAAGACTTTATTGATACTTGGATTAATTTCAAGCGGACAAATGAAGTGCAACCTCTTTCGTTGCGTCCTCATCCTCTTGAATATCAAATGTACTTGGATCTGTAAAGTAAAACCTTTTTTGTTTAGCGCTTCGCCTCTTGGCGAAGCGTTTTTGCGTTTTAAGTGGGTATGGTACACTACAAAAAGAGACAGGAGTGTGAACGAGGTGCTGTTGGGAGCCAATGTATCGATCGCAAAAACCGGACTTTTGCACGCTGTGGAAGAGTCAATTTCGTACCGAGCTAATACGTATATGATTTACACACGAAGCAATCGTGGGGGTAATGCTCGTCCCATTGAGGATTTTCATCGGGATGAGGCTAATGAACTTGCTACACAACATGGAATAGTAGATCCAGTAGTGCACTTGTCCTATTTGGTTAATCTGGCGAGTCCCAAACCGGAGACTTTTAATTACGGTGTTATGATTCTACAAGAAGAGATTATACGCGTATCTTATCTTGGGTTTCGTTATATTGTTATGCATCCGGGAAGTCATGTAGGTTCAGGCGAGAAAGAGGGGATACGACGAATCGCTCAAGGGTTAAATGAGGTACTACAAGGCGATGAAAAACTTTGGATTTGCTTGGAAACCATGGCTGGAGACGGATCAAAGGTAGGCAATCAACTGGAAGAAATCGCTCAAATTATATCTTTAGTTCGGTACCAAGATCGCTTGGCGGTATGTATGGATACCTGTCATAATTACAGTGCTGGTTATGATATCGTTCAGGATTTTGATGGATTCCTGACACAGTTTGATAAAGTGATCGGTCTTGAACGTCTTAAGGTAGCACACATTAATGATTCTAAAACGCCATTTGGGTCTCACAAAGACCGCCATGAAAATATTGGACGGGGATCACTTGGATTTGAGGCAATCCATCGGATTGTAAATCACCCTGTCATGCAAAATATCCCTCTTATCCTTGAAACGCCCGGCGGGCTTTATAGAGAAGAAATTGCTTTACTTCGTGGTGAGACCGATCTGCTGCCTATTACCCATTAAGGATTAGTTACAAAAGTCCACAAGGTGATATTTTGAAAGGGGCTGTAACCTGGCCCCTGAAAGGTAGCTTGTGTGTTGGCCGTTAATGGGAACCGTATCACGGTACTTGCTGGTTGCATCGAATCTTGATTCACTAACGTAATGGATGCAGTTCCTTCAGAAACAGTCGGTATTGGCGTAGTTTGAGCGGCGTACGCTACTAGTTGAGATAGCCATGTTGACGCTGCTTTCTCTGCGGGACTGGAAAATGGACCTATTGAGTAAGTCCAACCTTTAGTTACAAAGGAAGCTGTCCAATTTTGTTTGGTAAGGGTACCGTTCATTTGCCAATTAATCGGGGGACCCTCATGGGATGACAAGGTGAATTCATGTGCAAAGGTAGTAGAATTCTTTTCTTTTGTTTTTGAGTTCAAGGAGAAAATCGACAAAGTCATTGGTGTTTTATTGACTTTAATGGTCAGCTGAGTCATGTGCTTTTTATGGTAGGATAAAAATACGGTGGACGTTTCCAAAACAGAAGGTAAAAAGCTGTGATTTATAGGCTTACCGAGATACTTTTGTAGCGCAATAAGGATGGCGGGGTTGGCCGGCGCATCTTGTTGCGACATACGACCTTTTTGGTCAAATGAATACGTGATCATACCAGCTTGTATCTGTGTTGTTCCGTTATTTTGCATAACCGATAACATGCCAGGAGTTTTAGGTATAGCATTTTTCTCACCAGTTACTAGATTGATCTCTTGGCCAAAATTGATTTGGCCAAACAGTGTAGCACGTTGTACAAGTAGAATGATGCTATTGCCTTGCTCATAGAGGTACTCATGTTGTCCGCTTGTCTCCATACCGTGAAAAAGTTGAACGCGTTGACCTTGTCTTTGTTGCACGTAATAACTTATTAGTTTTTGACCATTTTTTTGTATTTGTACTTGTGAAAATATCGCTACATCATGTGTATGATACAGCGTTACAGGGAGATATTTGTTTCCCTGCGGATCTGTACCTATCGGAAGATTGGTCAATAGCTGTGCATTCGACCACAAATCTACGGATGTACTGCGGGCAGGTATGTCTGATGAGATATACGGTGTAAAATAAACAGGTTGTGTTTGTAAGACCGCGTTTCCAACCTTGGGTACATCAGTCCATACGATACCGGATGAGAGCAGTGCCATCGCTGCACGCTCTCCTGGAGTAAGTGGTATAGTATATTTCCCATGTAAAGATATAATCTGTGCATTATTTACAAGCGGACTCGCCATAAGTGGACTGATCGATGGTTGAGGTTGCAGGTTGTTTTTTAAAGTAATAGCGATTGTCTGATTCACGATGTGCTGACTAGAAGCAGTGGCCATTGCGTTAGTCTGTAAAATAACGCAAAGAACGAATGCACTCGATAAAACTTGTGCGGTTATCTTATAAATCATAGTTATCACCTAACTTTTCCTCGTGCGTGTCAACTTGCCTGTATAGTATGGTAACAAAAAAACGGGTCTCGTAAAAGTGTACGAGACCTCTATAACGTATATCATGGATGTTCATAGCCTTCGCCAAGTTGGGATGGTCGACGAAAACGGTCGGCTAACTTGATCAACCATAAACGATGATAAGGTACTTGGTACAACACGGGTTCCACACGCGTATCCACTGTCGGGTCAATTTTATATTGCCAAATGGTCGTTTTGGTTGGTGAACCTTCATTCATGCGAACGCCCATATGAATAGAGTCCCGATAGCCATTTTTATAGGAAATAAGGGTAAGTTGGCCATGTAATTCATTGACTAAAAAGCGAAATCTTGTACTGCGCAACACGGGAGCTTTAATCCAAGGTGTCAAGCCGAATTTGTCTGTACGATAACGTTTTTCTGTTTCAAGCACAACAATTTCTGCATCAGGTAGTGGTTTGAGCGTTCGTCCATCAAGGACTTTAACACGCAATTGACCATAATCCGTACTTGGCAAGACTGGCACATATCCACTTGGTGGAATTGTCGATTGTTCCCCTTGCTTTGGTGGGGTGACGATAGGTTTTGTTTCGGCTGCTAGCGCGCCTTGCACAAGTAAACCACTAGTACTCGTTAGTAGTGATGTGACACAAAGGGAGGAGACGAGTAGGATTTTAAACTTTCGCACAGGAAAATAGTTCATGATCATCAACCTTTCCCAATGCCCGGGATGGTAACGAGCATGCGATTTACATAATAAAATTCGAGAATTTGTAATGGCGTGCGGCCTAAAGCAGCCCAATATTGCGATCCCCATTGTGACATTTTTTGTGCATTACGATATTGCCAATTGGGGTTGTTTTCATAACCGGCTCGATAGTTTAATTCGAAAATTACTTTATCTGGCATGACATAAGCTAAGTTACGGGTATTTTGATATGCTTGATTGGTCTGATCTTGATCAGACTGTGCCCGGTACAATTGAAAATTGACGGTATTATCCACATCAAATGTGAACCCTCCTACGGTCACGGGATGTAGGTGATGGTACCAGCCAAACATTTTGACAGCAATGGCTCCTGCTTCTAAGGATGCTAAAGGCCATGTCGGATACCATTCATTAGGAAGAACATCTCGACAGTATTGATCAAAGTTGACGTTAGACACATAAATAATTGGACCGCGCGGATCAGGTTCCCCAAAAATATTATTTTGCCGGATAGCAACACGTATCGTACTTGGGAATCCAGTACTGCCAATGATGTAGGTTTGAGCGCTTGCAGGCTGAATTGGTAAAAAGCAGGCTAAAGTTGAGATAGTTAATGCTGCGCTTGTTCGAGTAAGCGTTCGTCTCAATACATAAACACCCCCATATCCTGTACCCTACTTTTAAAGGTTCCCCATGCATGGGAATTCATGCAAAGACATTGTGAAATTTGTCCAAGCCTGTACAATAGGAAGGTATGCGTTTTTCGCGTGAAAGGTGGTTCGTTTTATGCTCGATCAAACAAAAACACCCTTGTTTTCAGCTTTACAGGTACATGCGGCAAAAAAACCTTGGCAATTTCATATTCCTGGACACAAAACAGGTAAAGCGATGGATGCCGAGTTTCGCCGTTTTGTTGGCGACTCTGTCTTAAGTATTGATTTAATCAATATTGGACCGCTAGATGACCTCATGCATCCTACTGGTATTATTAAGGAAGCTCAGGAATTAGCGGCAGAAGCGTTTGGTGCTGATCGTACGTTTTTCTCAGTACAGGGAACAAGCGGTGCGATTATGGCCATGATTATGGCCGTCGTGGGGCCTAGTGATGAAATTCTCGTTCCGAGAAATATTCACAAATCTGTTTTGACCGCCATTATTCTTGCGGGAGCCAAACCGTATTTTCTCCAACCTGAAGTTGACTTGCATTTGGGTATTGCCCATGGTGTACGTGTAGAAACAGTAGCCGCGGGGTTGAGTGCACACCCTCGAGTAAAAGCTGTCTTACTGATCAATCCAACGTATTTTGGCGTTGCTACAGATCTTGTTTCGATCGTCAATCTAGCTCATGAGCGAGGCGTTGCTGTTTTAGTGGATGAAGCGCATGGAGTGCATACGCATTTTCATGAACGGTTGCCCTTATCAGCGATGGAGGCAGGATGTGATTTGGCAGCAACGAGCGTGCATAAACTAGGCGGTTCATTAACGCAAAGTTCTGTACTAAACGTTAAGGAGGGTCTCGTGCGAGCAAGGCATGTTCATTCGATTTTATCGATGCTCACCACAACATCGACATCGTACTTATTGATGGCATCACTTGATGCAGCACGTAGGCAATTGGCTGTTAAAGGGCATGATCTTCTCGATAAAGCGATAAATTTAGCTATATCAGCTCGTTACCGTATCAATGAAATTCCTGGTTTGTATTGCTTTGGTAAGGAAATTTTGCAATCATCGGCAACATTTTCCTTTGATCCACTCAAGCTAACGATTCATGTTGCGGATTTGGGATTAACGGGTTATGAAGTTGAACTGATTTTGCGTGAACAGTTTACAATTGAAGTGGAATTATCAGATCTTTATAATATCTTGTGTATAATTTCCTTTGGGGATGATGATCAATCCGTTGATACGCTTGTTGATGCACTTCGCCAAATTGCAGTTCGTGAACTCCCACAAGTAAGAGAAAAACATCCAGTTGTCGTACCTTCGACTCCCCGATTGGCAATGTCTCCGCGAGACGCATTTTATGCAAAAACGGAAGTCGTAGCGTTAGATCATGCAATTGGGAGAACCATTGCTGATATGATCATGGTTTATCCACCAGGCATACCTATCCTTTTGCCAGGGGAAGTGATTACGCAAGATAACGTTTCTTATATCAAGGCTAATTTAGAAGCGGGTTTACCTGTGCAAGGACCTGATGACCCAACGATAGAGAATGTGCGTGTGGTTCAAACTTTGTAATAATTTCCGTGGTAACAATTACAGCATGACAAGATGTCTGGGACGCTTTAGTATAGAACGAGTAGTCACATATCGCCGAATCGCATATTTCTATGCGTACGGAGGAACCGTTAGCATTTGGGGTGAACTTTGCATAGTTTGCAAAGCGGGACAACCTCTTCCGAACCCGTCAGCTAACTCCGGAGGCATTGGAGGGATTGTACATGGTGAAGTCTCGTCTATCGAAGGCTGTCGTCTTCGTTGTCATGGCCTGTAGTGGATTTTTTGCAGCAATTGTTCCTTCTTTTGCTGCGACGTTACCTGCAGCACCTTATGTTGTGCATTCTGGAGATAGCATGTATTCTGTAGCTGTAAGAGCTGGATTAGGATTGCAGGATCTTGCTTTAGTTAATGGTGTTACGCAAAATTCGTATTTGTTTCCTGGTGAACGATTAGCCTTGCCGTTTTTATATAAGGTACAAAAAGGTGATCAAGTAGCCTACTTAGCAAAACGCTATAGCACTTCTGTGTCGAGTATCATGAGTTTAAATCACTTGTCCTCCGTGACGTTAACGGATGGTCGTGTACTATTGATCGCTCGCGGTAGCCTTACGGCATCGATGGTTCCAAGTAAACCTAAAGTTTTAGGTGCTGCATTAACAAAACCTACTCTCGGAGCACCGCAGTCTATGCTTGCATCTGCCTATGATAGTTCGGCGGCATCAAATGGCCCATGGGGCGCAGTGGATTATTTCGGTAATGCTTTGCGATTTGGTACTGTTGCCGTTGATCCCAATGTAATTGCATTAGGTTCAAAACTGTATATCTCTGGGTACACAGATCCCTATCTACCTAAAGGTGGATTTTACGCTACAGCGACCGATGTTGGAGGAGCTATTAAAGGGAACCGTATTGATATTTACCTTCCTCAAACCAGTCTTGCTATGCAGTTTGGATTAGAGCATGTCAGGGTTCAAGTTATTCACTAACATTGTGGGAGGAATCTCATGTTACCTGAAGTTGGTCAAATGGCGCCTACCATCAATCTTTCGACAGTAGGTGGGCAAGAAGTAAACTTAGCGGACTTTAATGGAAGGTACGTGATCTTGTACTTTTACCCCAAAGACAATACGCCTGGGTGCACGACGGAAGCAATCGGATTTCGGGATTTTTATAATGAACTCACGAGCCTAAATGCTGTCGTGCTTGGAGTGAGTACAGATAATTTAATATCGCATGAGAAATTTGCCCTTAAACAAAACTTACCTTATATGCTTCTTGCAGATACCGACAAAACTGTATCGCTAGCGTATGGTGTATATCAAGAAAAGAGTATGTATGGAAAAAAGTATTTGGGCATCGTGCGAACAACGTTTCTCATTGATCCGCAAGGACGAATTGCTAAAGTGTATACCAAGGTAAAAGTGGCAACGCACGCAAAAGAAATAGTGCATGACTTACGGTCACTACAAGATATGAAGTAGTGAATTTGTATAAGGAACCATTCTCTTGACCATGATGTTTTATCAGGGAAAGAGAGTGGTTTTTTTGCACAAATTGGTTGTATGGACGATCGTTTTTGGGGCTATCTTTATGCTAACACGTGTACCAAGACAACAAATTCATCAGGTAAGTGTAGCCATTGGACAGTGGCTTACGCAAAATGAGATTCTACTGATTGAAAAAATCTCTGCAAACTATCCAAAGATAAAGCCTCAAGTTGTCGTAGTAAAAGGAGACCATAGTGTTGAATCATCCTCAATCGCGCAAGTCCTAAGAATTCTTCATACGCAAAGTTTACCACAAGTTGAAAAATCATTGGCACTTTCGTTCCAACAACCTATCTCGGTTTACCTTTTTGGTTCGAGAAATGGATACCTATCCGGACTTGAACACTGGGGAATTCGTCAGACAGTTGCCGCTACAATGGTCAATCGAACGAACGGGGTAGCCAATGGTAGTGTTGTGTATATACCGCTTTATGCGAATACATTAAAAGGAAGTCTATACAATGTGCTAACACATGAACTCACACACGTCATTTTTAATCAAAACCAAATCGCCCGTAGTATTCCGACTTGGATTAATGAAGGCGTAGCTTGGATGGAAGGTTTGCAAACTCAAGCGGATGTAGCAAAACGAAGTGAAATGATGTTAGTGAAACGTGGTGAGGCACAAGTACTTGCGGCTTTTGGAAACCATGAAGGTGTCTCTTTAACAAGTGGAGAAAATGCAATGCTACAGGCACCTTACGATGTGGAACTGGAGGACTATATGGCCGTTACTAAGTTAGTCCATACTTTTGGTTGGAAAAATATGGTTCACTTTATGAAGGACTCTGTCCATGAAGGTCCTGACACGTCCTTTCAAAAAGTGTTTGCAGAATCAATTCGCCATTATATGAACGAATTTCAAAAGTCCTTGCATCAATCAAAAATATAATCGAGCAAGGACTTAACGAGTAATATTGTATTATTTAGAAGCAGTTTGTGCTTTACTGTTGCGATTGCGAGTCCAAAATAGTACGACAGCTAGGACGAGAATGGCGCCAAAAATGTATGTTAAAGCACCTGTGTGGGCCGAAACACTATCCCAGTTTTGTCCAAGGGAATAACCGATGTAAGTAAGGAGATAGACCCAAGGAATGCAACCGATGAGACTAAAAAGAATAAACTTCCCGATTCGCATATTCGCTATACCGGCTGGTAAGGAAATGAATGTGCGAATAGCAGGCAATACACGGGAAATGAGCACAGCTAAGCTTCCCCATTTTGCAAAAAAACGTTCAGCTGATGCAAAGTGTTTTTCGGAAAATAAGATATATCTGCCATATCGACGTAAAAAGGGCCGACCACCTACCTTACCGACATAATAAGCGATAAGTGAACCCACTAGGTTACCTAGCACACCTGCAACGATAGCTTCCGTAAATCCGATGTTATGCCGGAAAGCTTCAAAACCAGCATATGTCATGATTAGTTCACTTGGTAGAGGTATACAGGCGCTTTCGAGCACCATGGCAAGAAATACGGCTAACACACCATAATGGGTAATGAAGTGTTCCAAAGATACAGATAATGCATGCAAGTGGGCATCCCTCATTTCCTTAATAATATGAACAGCTTATGAAAACGCCGTTAACCTATTTATTATAACGAGTCGTTGAAGTGGCGTCTACTTGTCCCATCAGGGACATACATGTTATAGTGACTAGGATACTTAGGATGACGTGACATGACAGGGGAGACTTCGATTGGGGTTCTGGAATGCAGTGCTTGACGGGGCATTTATTGCCATGCAAGCCGTCACAGGTCTCATCGGTGCTTACCAGGTTGTGCTTTCTGTGTTTGGCTTATTTTACCGGAAACGGACAATCGTAGAGACTCCTTCAAAGCGATTCGCGATATTTGTAGCTGCGCATAATGAGGAGCGTGTGATTAGTCCGCTTCTAGAAAATTTGAAGCGGCTCGATTATCCTGATGAGATGTATGATATTTATGTGATCGCAGACAACTGTACCGACCATACCGCGGATATTGCACGTAAGCATGGTGTTATTGCTGCTGAAAGGTTTACAGATACAGATCGGGGTAAAGGTTTTGCGATTCGCTGGATGCTCGATGGTCTGGCTGAGTCTGAAATAATGTACGATGCAGTTGTCATGTTTGACGCAGACAACTTGGTGGGTACAAACTTTTTGCGTGTAATGAATGATCGTTTAGTTAATGGTAAGAAAGTTATACAAGGGTATTTGGATATCAAAAATCCGTATGACTCTTGGGTTAGTATATCCATGGCCATATCTTATTGGTACACGAATCGGATGTGGCAATTAGCTAGGTATAACCTGGGGTTATCTTGTGCGCTGGGTGGAACTGGTCTTTGCATCGATATGGAATTACTACAGAAACTGGGATGGCATGCTACAGGGTTGACTGAGGATGTTGAATTTGGTGCTCGTTGTGTATCGTTAGGTGTATTTCCCGAGTGGGCGCATGATGCAAAAGTATACGATGAAAAGCCGATCACTTTGCCTGCGTCAATGAGGCAACGCCTACGCTGGATGCAAGGTCATTTTAATTGTGCACAGCAGTACATGTTTCCACTGCTTTCAGCTAGTGCGCGAGAACGTAGTTTAGGGAAATTGGATGCTGCCATTTACTTGTTTCAACCTATGCGATTTTTGATTTTGTTTTTTACAGGTTTTATGTTGTTGTTTCAAGCTTCTACACCTGCTGCAGCATCTGCCACGGCGGCGGCGACACAATTACTCCCGACTTGGTTTTGGGCAGTGATTAATATTTTTATTTTGCTGCAAATGCCATTGGCTATGTTACTTGAGCGTATACCATGGAAAGCATACCTTGGCTTACCACTATTTCCGTTTTTTATGTTAAGTTGGTTCCCGGTTACTTTTATGGCCCTGTTTACGAGGCATAATCGTGTATGGAAACACACCGTACACACGAGAGCTATTCAGTTTGATGAATTGCATATCCGTTAGGTGTTTATGCTAGGGCTGGACAGGGAAAGGGCTAATCCAGCCCTCTTCTCATGAACTTGTTTTATCGTACATGATGCTTAACGCTTCTTTTCCTGTCATGCCAATGGTTATACCTAATGAAGCAGCCGCATCAGTGATCGACTCAAGAGGAGCATTAAGCAATTCTTCGACTGTGCGTACGCCTACCGCCCGTCCGGCGATGATATGTCGACTTTGCAGTCGCGTATTAAGCAGGTTGACATCTAATGCCCCACACATAATGTATCCATTGTGAGCTTGTATGGCAATCAGGTGTGTCTTAGGTAGCGTGACATCGACACTGATAAATATTTTTCCATCAAATTCGATGGGCGACATAGTAACCACAAAGAATCCCTCCTTGTTGTTACATAGTATGGTAAAAGAGAGTATTTCGTGAGCTCTTTTTGCAACGGCGTGGATTTTGTTTTGCGTTTTTGCTATTTGTCATTTACTCTAGGCATGAGGGTCATCAGAGGGGGTACTTCGTTTGTGGCTTTTGTTGTTAGGTCGAGGTGTTTTCTACAACCCGGCATTAACGGCTTCGCTCTTATCGATTCTTATCGCACAATCGGTTAAAGTTCCGATCTATTACTTAACGGATCGTAAATGGGATGTCTCTAAAATGTTTTCTACAGGTGGTATGCCAAGTTCTCATTCGGCTGCGGTATCCTCTCTAGCTACTGTTGTTGCTTTTCGTTCAGGTGCGGGGTCGATGCTGTTTGCTGCGTGTGTTGTTTTTGGTGTTATCGTAATGTATGACGCAGCCGGGATAAGGCGGCATGCAGGTGAACAAGCTATCGCCATTAATAAACTTGAGGCTGAGATTCGGCGTTACTTGGACAATCCTGCAGCCGCTTTTCGACAAGATGTATATCAAAAGCGGTTAAAAGAGATGCTAGGTCATCAGCCTAGTGAAGTATTTATGGGTGCGCTTTTGGGTGTTGTTTTAGGGCTTATTGTTAATGTCATTGCGCAAGCACTTCACTGAAGCGAGATGGCATAGATTGATAAGTTATTCCTGTATAGGACGGACATCCTCTCCGATTTGTGTGATCTCGGTTTGGAAATGATCACGATTAATTTTGTTAATCGTTTGCTGCAAAGCGATTTTAGGTTCTGTAACCATTGCACTACCATAAACAATAATTTGATCCCTATCACTTGGCATTCCTATGGCATAACATTCGCCAGATTGTCTTTCGAACAGTTCGATCGTATACTCATTTCCTTCAATTCGATAGGTGAACATGCTACGTTGTAATAATTCTGCTTGTGGTTCTAAAGAAATGCTTTTCCAGTCATCGTGCAATTTAATCACCTTTCTGTTTTTAGCGACTATAACATGATATAGTCAGTATATATGATTCTTGGTACTTGTCCTAAGGGTGTGTGATGGCATGCGTAAGAAAATTTACTATAGCAGCAGTTTGCTAGTTTTAGTGACCCTGAGTGCATTATTGTTTGGATGTGGCACACAGTCGAGTACGGGGGGGGGTATACCTGTTGCTCAACCAATTACTCCGGCTGCTACAACACCTTCGGTTACTCCTGTGACTCCGCCAGCGGCAAGTAAGCCGGCTACGACGTCAGTGACACCGTCTGCTTCGTCATCATCAACATCCTCTGTATCAAAGGGACAGGCGAAAGGCACTGGGACGTCGTCTGGCATTCCCTCTAAATCCACTCCAAGCACACAAAAGGGATCAACGTCAGCTATCGGTTCTTCCCCGAAGGCGACTTCTACGGTGACGGTAAGTGGTATGACATTGACGAAATTATCTGTTCAAAGAGATGGTAGTAGCCCTAGTTTTATACCATCTTCAATCGCAGTTAATTTTGTGTGGGTACCAAGTGGCTGGGCGATGCAAGGTCTTACATCAACACCAAGTGGAACGGTAGTCAGTATGCGCGATCCAACAGATACATCGCAAGTTTTACGTGAAGTGGTTCAGTCGGATAAGCGGGATATTCAAGGCTTTTATGACAATATGAATGCTGTTCAGGCAAATGCGGCTAAGTGGGTTGTACAAGGACAAAGTTTGATCTTTACACAAGCCAATCCAAGCTTTCCTTATGAAGATCGTGGATTGGTCGCTAATCTTGCTACAGGGGGATCGATTCGTGTGGATTTGTACGTGCCTGATAGTTTTTCCAGTGCAGCGGATCAGATCCTATACAGCTTTTTAGGGGCTTCAGCAACGAGTAACTAAGTTTAATTTATAAAAATGCTGCCAGAACAATTCTCTGGCAGCAAAAAGGTTTCGCCTAGGCGAAACCTTTTTCATTATGCAAACTCATGCATAATTTTGTCAAAATAGGCTGCATCAAGATGAATATCTTGATCAAGATAGGCTTCTTGTTTATAACCGGTAATAAGCTCTTCATACGCAGGCTTTTCATCGTTACGATAAATAAGGCCGGTGCATAAGCCATCCGTCTCCATAACCTTCGTAATAGCAGATGCTCGGTCCGTTGGATCGTAGTTTGGAAATTGCTCCAGATTGACAATGTGTTCTTTGTACCATTCATAGGTATTGATTTTGTTGTATGTTACACAAGGACTAAATACGTTAATCAAGGAGAATCCTTTATGCTGAATTCCAGCTTCAATGAGTTCCGTTAACTGATTGACCTCATGAGAAAATCCTTGTGCCAAAAAGGTAATGCCAGCAGCCATAGCAATCTGTAATGGGCTAAGTGCATTCTCAATGTTTCCTGCTGGTGTTGTTTTTGCTTTAAAACCGAAGGAACTTGTAGGTGAATGTTGTCCTTTGGTTAAACCATAAATTTGGTTATCCATCACAATGTAAGTGATGTCCATATTACGACGTACTGCGTGCATAAAGTGATTGAGTCCAATGCCAAAACCATCCCCGTCTCCGCCAGCAGCTAAAACGGTAAGATTACGATTGGATAGTTTTACACCTTGGGCAATCGGTAAGGATCGTCCATGTACGCCATGAAAACCATAAACATTGACATATCCAGAGATACGGCCGGAGCAACCGATACCTGATACTAAGGCAACTTGTTCAGGGTCAAGATTTAAGTTGCCAAGTGCACGTTGAATCGATGCCTGAACTGCAAAATCTCCACAACCGGGACACCAATTAGGTCGAATATTGTTGCGAAATTCTTTTACCGTTGCCATGCTAACATCGATCCTTTCACGTACGATTCAAGTTCACCAGGCAGGAAGGGGGTACCGTCGTATTTCGTATGACTCGTCATTTGGGCATGATGTAATCCAAAAAATTGCATAAGGTGGTACAATTGGCCGGTTCCGTTCGATTCAATGACAATAACTTGTTTGGCACTGTCTAGGTAAGCCTGCATGGTTTTTATCGGAAATGGAGAAAGAACTTTGACTTGTGCATATGCGACGCTAGCTCCATCTTTTATCAAGCGTTCAACAGCTTCTGAGATTGGGCCAAGTGAAGAACCGACACCTACTAGCAAAACATCAGGATTTGCAACACCATTATAGGCGACACTGCCCGGTAACTCGATGCCTGCAAATTTATTTAAACGTTTATTCATCATTTTCGTGTGGTTGGCTTGCCCTTCATCGGGACGACCAACTTCACTGTGTTCGACACCGGTCACATGGTGCAAACCGCCATGTTGTCCAGGAAAGACACGAGGCGATACACCGTTGTCGGTTAATTGGTACCGCTTGAAGAGTTGCCCTTCTTGTGTAGCCGCAAGTTGTTCTTCTGTGGCTAAGTAACCACGATCGATAGTAATTGCATCAAAAGAAAGTTCAGGCACCGTTTGGCTTGCTAACGATAAGGCGAGATCGGTCATCACGATAACTGGGCATTGATATTGCTCCGCATAGTTGAATGCTTCAGCGGTTGCATAAAAACACTCTTCTGCATTGGCAGGGGTTAGAACCACTTTTGCGATTTCACCATGATTGCCAAATAAAGCAGCGTACATATCACTTTGTTCATGTTTGGTTGGTAAACCTGTGCTCGGACCACCACGCTGAGCGTCGATAATGACGACAGGCGTTTCTGTCATGCCAGCTAAACCCATTGCTTCCATCATGAGTGCAAGCCCTGGTCCTGATGTGGATGTGAGCGTACGAGCGCCAGCAAATGATGCGCCAATGGCCATGTTTAGTGCAGCGATTTCATCCTCGGTTTGTAAAACCACACCGCCAACTTGGGGAAACTTTTTGATGAGATACTCCATTACATCTGAAGCTGGTGTAATCGGATAAGCTGGCATAACACGTGCGCCTCCTGCTAAGGCACCAAGACCAGCAGCATCATTTCCAGTCATTAAGAGGTGAGTAGATGGAGTAGGTGGAGCAAGGTAGAAGGCTTCAAAGTTAACACCAAAATCTTTCATGGCCTGATAACCAGCCGCCACGGCTGCCATGTTCTGATCGACGATCTTTTGGCTTTTACGCCCGAATAGACTATTGATGACTGGTGCGCAAAAGTCTGGTTTAAGCCCAACGACATAGCTAGAAGCTCCTAAAGCCACCATATTTTTCATAATAGCGGCGCCATTTGCTTCAGCGATTTTCGTGATAGCAATACTATACAATTGAACGTCTTGCGCGAGATCAGCTGGTAAAACGGGGTTGAATTTTGCATCGGCAATAACAATACCACCAGCACGTAATTCCGGGGCATTTAAGTTGATTGTTTCTTGGTCGAAGGCAACTAGGATATCCAGGCTGTCTGCGCTTGCATGGCGAGCTGTTGTGCTGATACGCACTTTGTCATTGGTATGACCGCCTTTAATACGAGATGAAAAATGACGGTAGGAATAAATAAAATAACCCATTCGATTCAGCGAAGTAGAAAAGGTTTTTCCTGTGGAATCAATACCCTCACCTTGCTGACCTCCGACTTTCCACGATAGTTCTTGCAACATGGATAATTCACTCCTCCTAGTGCTTTTCGCACTAGATTTTGGTTAACCGTGGCGAACATCCGCCAAAGCTGCGCGCAATAAATTTACTGATGCCGCGTCAGGCTTGAAGACAAAATCAATGATTTCTTGCCGTCTCTTACAGTATGTCTCGATTTCTTTTCTTCTTCCCGGTGAAACCACGACGACATCGGTTAGTTGAAGGAAGTCAGCAAGTTCCTGCGAAACGTTGCTTGTGCTAACCTGAACATTTAATTCATCTAAGCCAGCTTCCACAAGTGCCATTTTTACTTTAACGGCAAAGTTTTCACTGCGGCATATCAAACCCGTGCGATATCCGGAGGGGACACGTGCTATACGCACAATGGTTTCTAACTCGGGATCGAGTGAAATAGCTAAGACTTCTCTCGAACGGCCAAGCAATTCCTGTACTTCATCAAGGTGAAAAAAGGTTGTAACCACAAGATCTGCTGTTTCTACGTAGTGCCATTCATCGCGATTTTGATCTTTTAAATCATCCAGAATGACCGGCCTTATATGCACCCCTCCAAATTCTAATTTTCGTGAGAAATATTCCACTTGCTCACGGTTACACTCTAAAAAGGCAACTTGTGCCTTGTGGAGCGATGCCGCTTTATGTTCGGCCTGCGTTTTCGCAAGCTCCAAAAATTCATCGATGGTAAACCCTAGTTGTAAACTTTCTTCTAGAGCAACATCGATGACTTTTTTTAATAGATCTCGTCTGTTGGTCAACTTGACGGTTTGATCTCTCGCACAAACGAAGGTCCCGCGGCCTTGCATCGATGTCAAAACACCATCGGATTCGAGCTCTCGGTACGCTTGGCTGACCGTGTTACGACTGACCCCGAGCTGCTCGGATAAGATGCGTTCTGTAGGTACCTTATCGCCAGCCTTGAAGATTTGGCTCCTTATGTCGGCTAGGATCTTTTCCTTTACTTGCACATAAAGGGGTATCCCATTTTTGCGAATAACCAATCCTGTCACCGGCAAATCCGCCTCCTCCATAGAAACACGAAGCAATGGATTAATCCATTAGTCCATTAGATCATCCTCTACTATTATACCGAACAGGCGGGTGAAAGAAAGGTGTCTTGAAAAATTTTTGTGTAGTCATTAAGAAAACGTCAAGGCTCGTCTTATACAAAACAAATGATCCATTCGGTCCATTTTCTTGTTTCGTGTATAGTAAACAACTCAAGTTTCGCAGAGTTGAAATTTGCTTGAAGGCTTAAATTATCAAGGGATTTTGCGGTAGAAATATGAACATTGACAATGAAAAAGCACCTCTCATCTGGTATGGTGGATTTGACCAGTCACAACCATACAAAACGAAAGAGGTACTTCTTCTCCATGATATTCCATGATGATCTCAACAATCAATTGCCCAGTGAAATCAACGCTGTTTTTCGAGAATTAAGAGTCCCTTACCATTTACGAAAAGCGGGGATCACCAAACGTTTTGGCTTCTCCTGCCTCCATTTGTTTCAGATTGTGTTTGCCCTCATCTTTCATCACCGCAATTGGGTTCAACTGCTTGAAAGTGCAAAGGGTGCGTCATTTCCTGGGAAGGACGCAGTCTATCGGTTCTTGAATCATCCTCGATTTTCATGGCGACGATTTCTCACCTCATTCAGTGTCGAGGCGGTTCAGAAAACCAGGGCGCTAACGTCCAGTCAACGGGTCAATGTGCTGATTGTGGATGACTCTATGTTTAGTCGCAATCGCAGCAAGACGGTGGAACTGTTGGCGCGCTGTTGGGATCATGCACAGCAGTGCTATTACAAGGGATTTCGCATGCTGACGCTGGGATGGTCTGATGGACATACGTTTCTGCCCCTTGATTTTTCCCTGCTCAGTTCGACGAAATCGCAACTCCAAGGGATCAACGATGACATCGATAAAAGAACCAGTGGGTATCAGCGTAGGAAAGAAGCATTGCTACCTGCGCCACAGGTCATTCCAGCGATGCTAGAACGGGCGCTGGTTGCTGGAGTGAACGCTTCGTATGTATTGATGGACAGCTGGTTTACCTTCGCTCCGCTGATCCAAGCCGTGCTAGACAGGGGCATGGATGTGATCGGAATGGTGAAGGCGGGTAATCAGCGCTATCGCTTTGAGGGGAAACGACTCACGCTGAAGGAACTGTATCATGCCGCCACGCCTGTCGGCACGTTAAACAAGAGCATCTTGCGATGCATTCGGACTGAATTGATCCCTGGCATTCCGATCATGATGATCTTTGTGCGGCATCGGAGCAAGAAGAATGAGTGGTTGGCGATACTCAGCACAGATACGACGCTGACGATCGAAGAGATCATCCGGATTTACGGAATTCGCTGGGACATAGAGGTATTTTTCAAATGCACAAAGTCATTGTTGCGACTCCAAAAAGAGTTCCAGGGGCGCTCGTACGACATGATGATCGACCATACGACGATCGTATTTTCCCGCTACATTCTACTGGCTTGGCAACACCGAATCAGTACGGACCAGCGAACCTTGGGCGGATTATTTTTGGCCTTATGTGATGAAGTGTCGGCATTGGATTGGGCAGTGGCACTTAACCAACTGGTGGAAATCATCAATGAAGTGGCGGAAAAAGCCAATCGACGACTCTCAAAACTGATAAATCGTCAACTCCAGGAATGGATGAACGGTTTGCCCAGTTATATCAAGGTCTATCTGCCTATTTCAGTGTGCGAAAGTTGAGTAAACAATAGGTACAGGCAGTTTATTTTATTGAATAGGGGAGTGATTGAACTGTTTCTTACTACCGAATACAAACAACGCATTACTCTTCTTTGTGTGCGGTTAGAAAAAGAAGGTATGTTATTACAGGATACTGTGATGTACGAAACGGAAAATAGCTCATGGGAAGACACTTCATTAATAGGAAAGATTATAGTTAGAGCCCTTGAACGTGAAATTCACGTAGTCATTGAACTCATTGCTGATATTGGAAATGCATTGATTGATGCATTGATTATGCGAGATCCTGGGGGATATCGGGATATTGTTATGATTTTGCTGGATGAGAAGGTGATTACTTCGGAAATCGCCAATTCTTTGTTGGATGTTGTTTCGTTACGCCCACTTTTAATTCAACAATATGGTGATGAAGGTAGAGATCAAATTCTAAAGGCTGCGAGTTGTTGGCCAACTGTTTTGCAATTTGTTCAAGCAATTAAGGAGTATGTTGCTGTTACATGATAGCAGGGGCGAGGAAAAGGGAGTAGCTCGCTCCTGCTATCGTGTTTGATGCAATTCACTTGGGGTGTGCGAATACAAATACCTTTACGTGGCTTTTTACGCCGAATTTTACGGCATCTGTGTCGTTAGGAAAATACAAATCGATATGTTGACCGCGTATGGCTCCGCCAACATCTTCAGCAACGCGGTAGCCGATACCATCGATGTACATTAAGGAACCAAGTGGAATGAGGTGCGGATCTACTGCTACAGTGTGACGTGGTAATGCGATACGTCCGCTTGCAGTGACTCCATAAGCTGGATCGCCAGGATGTTTTCCGGTTGATTCAAACCCTGGTCCGTATGCAGTCAGTACACATTGATAGGTTTTTTCTACTGCCAAATGATGTGCTGACTCTGCTGTTCCTTCTGCTGAACTTAGCACAGGAGCTAACGCTGCCATGGTCTCGATAGACTTTAAGGTAGCGGATTGCTTTGTGCGTCTACTGACTACTCGTCTTTGTACGTGATGCGTCTTTACAGTAAGGCGCCGTACGTGTGATGTCGTGTCAAGAATTATTGCACTGGCTGATACCACCTGGTGCGTGATTGGCATGGTCGTATTATCATAGACGACTTGCGATACAGACCAAGGTGTTGATAACTGCATGGTCATGCAGGCACCTGCTATCAGCGTACATATGGGAACCACGAATTACATCACCTCATGGAAAAGTTTAGAAGGCAACATACTCCGATTTATGATTACCCTAGTATGGCTTATCTTATGTACATCTGCCTTGATGAATCATGTTCTAGCTTACCTGTCTTAGTTCATTGGAATCTGGTATATGTCTAGGCCGGTGTCACACGACATCAATACGCCAGCAAATCCGGCTTATTACGCAAAGCCTGAGCGTATACAGTTAAAGAGAACGGATTGCTAATTCCTAACGTGGATACCCAAGCGACCTAACTTCGCCTATTTTCACCAACTTCAAAATGGTACAAACTTCCTTATCCATATTAGGTTGACTTTCGATTTCTAGGATGGTATATTGATACCTGTCGCCGCGAGAGACGGACGACACGGGCGAGCAAGAAAGCCCGGTGGATCCTTGAAAACTAA
>JAKADA010000055.1 GCA_021820975.1 Bacillota bacterium | reverse complement strand
TAGCGTTCAGAATCGAGAGAACAATGCAACCGATAGCTATCATGAGCATGGAGATTTTTCGCGCCATTTCACCGCCCATCAAGGTGAGGGCACCTGCGATTAAGACAATCAAGCTCAATGTACTGAATCCGCCGTGTTGTACGGTTAAGAGTAGGAAAAAGAGCATGAGAATCGTTCGCACAACACCTTCTACTTTGCGTGTTCCAATCGAATGAAACTCATCCAAATCTGGTAGGATACTTCCCACCACACCTAAGCCAATCCACAAAGCTGCCATCTCAAGATTCACGAAATTGCCGCGGGACGCTTGGGATAACCACGCTTGGGGATGAATGGCATCCACCATCGGTAAGGTGATAATGGACGCCAGTAATCCTGTTGCCATGTGCGTTTTGCCGAGCATTAGATTTTCTCACCTTCCTCCAGCGAAACAGTTTCAATGTTGCGAACCAGATGAAATGTTGGTTCGTTATGTGTTTCTTCAAGCCATTTTTGCAGTACAACGTTCAACCGAGCTTGTAATTCTAATTCTTCTGCCTTCGTTACACCGTCCAACCATCCCTCAGCAAAGTCACATGCCTCTTCATAGGCCAGTTCGGCGAGGCGTTCTATGACTTCATCTCCGTAAATTTGATACACAGGAGTATAGACTTCACCCACATCAAAACATTTCTCGTCGGGATACTCTTCACGGAAAAATACTTTGCCTGCTTCGATGGCATCCTCTTTGGTAGGAAATAAGTCACTCTGGATACTCCAATTTTCAAGATTGTAACGATTAAAATTCCACATGTGGTTTTCCCCCTCAATTTTTTGTCGAATCGCTCACTTTTTCCTCTTTACCGCAAAACGGGCATGGATGCTCTGGCATGACCATGATTTCAGCCGTCACCCTTAACACGCTCCATTCTCCCTCTATAATTCGATTGTTCTTGCATCTTCCTCATAGTGCTATTCGTTTTTTAGTAACCTTGGTATTCTCTTACGTTCCCTATCCCTCGAATCCCCCAAGGCGATCTATACCGCCCTGCAATGTACCCAATCGACGCAACCGCATTATCGACGGGATTCCAGATGTTTCGCATACCTTTCTTAGCGTGTCGATCAAACGTAGTAGGCACAATCTGAAAAAGCCCTTCCGCATGTTCAGCACGACCCGCAAAATCGGCATTTTGAGCCGCTACACCATCTACAGCATGAATGTAAAATCGGCTTTCTTGGTAGGCCAGCCAGTACAGCGGTTTCGCCCAACTGAGCGGCTTGTGCGTGATGCGCAAGGCTTGTACGATATATTGGCTTACTTGTACCGAAGTATAACGAGCAAGTGGTATAACGCTGATTTTCCTTACTTGGTTATGCATACGTGGCAAGTGATGCGCTAAAGGCTTGTACAAGTAACACACATTATCCTTTTGCGGCCGTATACACACGGCAGTCTTACGTATCGTCGTCGTCTTTTGGGTTATTGTTGTAACTGTCTTTGGAACGGGTACACTGTTCAGCAACAAGCTCAAAGCAGCCGTAGCAGCCAGTGCCTTACTCGATACGGACCAGTTCTCGTGGATCGTAGGACTCCTGATACTTGCCAGTGTGGACGACGACATAATTGCGACCGACAGCAACGACTGTTCCTTGCTTCACTTTAGCGTTTTTTCCCCGTTTGTTTCTACCGTTCTCAATGTGGCTGTACACACCAACATGATCTCCTGTAGCGAATTGGTGCGCCAGATCGACTATCGTAGCACGAGTGATGATGTTTTCTGTTGTTACTTCTAGTGGTTTACCCAACAGAATCGCCCCCTTCTTGTACTTATTGTGGCACAAGTGAAGAGGGCGAAAGTGTGAGTTTTCATGTGATTTTCACTATCTTTGATACAAATACGCATGTGATTAGCGTGTTGCCGAGTGTATACTGCTTATCTTCGTGCATATGGCCGTGCAGAAAATAGCTTGGCTTGTACGTCTTTATATATGATGCAAATGCACCAAATCCCCGATGTGCACGATCTGTTGGCTCACTTTGATTTGCCGGACCATCATGCGCAAGAAATACGTCAACACGGTCTAACCGTTCTAATGCCTGTTCTGCTTCTTCTTCCTCATACTGGCCAAACGGCTTGTCACTGTATCGTCTAGCGCCACCAAAACCGCCAAAGGTAATTCCCTCAATCGTGATTTTCTTACTATGCAAGTTAATAATTTCAGTATCGTCGAAGTAGTCCGGTCCATCATGATTCCCAAACACACCGATCTTGGGACATGAATAGGCAGCGTTGATGCGATCTACGTCCCGAAAGCCAATGTCGCCAAGCAAGACAACGACATTCGGCTGGATATCAGGCAACTGCAGATCTCTGCTGTGCATATCGGCAAACGCAAGAACAGTTAACATGGCAGCTCTTTAGCCGTTCCGCTGAATCGTGTCGTGGTTACTACACGCAGAATGGTATTTTTTACGTAGTTTTTTTGTAAATCTATCGTTTTTCGCATTTTCTCAGCCCCTCATCATCTCAATTTCTATACGAGGATTTCTTTTATCCACTTCCGCCCCGTGTATTTGCGGCAGCACCACCCGATCGTCGACGTACAGCACACCGCTTAAAGCATCCTGCAACAACTTGAGCACGTTATCGGCGTCCCGTTTGCGATGATCTGGCCAATAGATCCAGACTCGCATGATGACCTGTTGTGGGAGCATCGGCATAATCCAGCCTGTTTGTTTAGCCCACATTTTAGCCAGCCAGCCTGCATCGTGAAGAAACAGTTTTGCCTCTTCGGTCTTAATGCGCCGATACACGGACACGTTACGGTGCGAATGATTGACGCTTGGCGGGATTGGCAGAATGAGCCTTTTCGTTATTGTTTGGTTTGGCATGCATGGTACACCTTCTTTCTATTGGAACGAGCTGATATCGCTCAGCTCGTTAGAAGCGGCTAATCCTCAAAAGGATTTCGAACTACGACACTTTCAACCGTTTCCTCAACGTACATATCCTGTACACGCGCACTATCACGTAGCTCATCTTGCGTCATACCTTGGACATATGCCTCGACTTCTTCCTTGGATTCGCCGATAACGTTCAGCTCTAACTTCCCGTGATATGTGGTTTCGACTTTGTAATTGATCATACGAACCTCTCCTCTCCGTGATTGTGAGAATTCGTCGTGATAAGATTTTCTATGACGCGCTTACAAACATTTGAATGACTTTGTAGAATAATCGCAATTTGGGGACGACGAAATTCTTCTTGAAAATACTTTGCTTCTTGTACAACGCTGTCATAAGTTTTTCGATCGTTTTGTAATATTTGTGTCATACTGTCAGCGATAACATAAAACAAGGTGGTATTTTTACTCGCCATGTCACTCGCTACTGCGAGAATCGAATCGCAAATTTCCGCCAAAACTGTTAGATCAAGAAATTCGTACAACGTTGCAACGCCTGTATTGGGAAGCAAAGCACGTTGGATGGTGGTCACACAATGAACAAAATTCTTTGCACCTTGGTAAAAAAACGTGTCTGTATTGCTCATTTGATGTTCGATCTCAAGAAACAGTATATCTGTTAGCTGCTCAGCCGTGTAATTCACATCGCACATCTCCCTAAAAGTATGATTTTTTTCATTTCGTGAACTGACTGCTAAAACAACGATAATTGCCAGTGTTCCAACGCTTCAAATAGCAGATGATCGTTTAGTTGCAACCGTCGAACGCATTGATCTCGCCAATCCAGTAAATCCGTTACACCTGTTGGAACGTGATTGTAGCCATCACGATAGGCTTCCGTTAAGGTTTCGATGCCTGTGAGTTTAGCCAGCGTGCTGAAAGCGTCGATGATTTTTTGGTTCAGGGTAAAAATGTTCTCCGACGGTGAAAATCCCATCCACAAACTAACTTCTCGAACTTGTTTTGCATTGAGCTGTTCTAGATAATTTTGCAAGTCCTCTTCGTTCTCGATGTAGGTAATCGGCGGTTGTTCTAACATCAAATAACAATCTCCTCGTTCTCTAGTTGTCGTAATGTAAGTAACACATGATTGACTATCCCGGTATGGCAAACGACACGTTGCACAACGTTCGGATGGAAGTAAAACGATGTGCTTTTACCGCGTTCACTGTCGAAGTCGCTTTCCTCACCAAAAACAAACACAGGAATATTTTTTGCTAGTGCATAACCGAGCTCCGTGTGGGTCCCTGCAGCACCCGGGAGCAAGACAAAAACAGCATCGGCCTTCTCAACGCCTTGCAACTCTTGAATAGCCGTTTTTGCTAGTTTGTGCTCTTTGCCTTTAACGCGCCCGTGCGTTGTCCAATCGTAGCTGATGGTATGCCCTTCTCGAAGAAGAGCGTCGCGGACTTGTTGTACAACACGTATGTTATCTAAGCCGGACGCCAAATAGATTCTCATAAAACGTCCCCTTTCAGTATGCTATTGCGCTAAGCGCTGGGATGGATTGATCGGCTCAACCCAAGCAAAGCCATCGTCTAGCCTGCAACGTGCTAACTTTTCTTGCGCTGCAGGCTAGACTGTTTTCTTACGCATGTTCGTGCATCGCGGTGAGTTCTGCATAAAATTGCGCATCGCAGTAATCGCAAATTTCCGTAAGCGGTGAGATAAAACCTCGCGTACTACCACAGTTCACACAAGTGTGTGCATACCCTCCACGCATCGCTTCGTTCAAAACGGCTTGAACGTGCTCTTCGGAAATATCATCCGGGTCAACAGCTTGGCCGTTTTCCTCGCCTTGTTCGACAACATTTTGCCACCATTCCCGATCAAATCCATCATCAATTTCTACTTTTCCCATAAAACCCAGCCCCTTTTGTGTAGTAACTACACTGTAATTGTGGCATGTTTGCTTAGGCTTCGTGAGCGATTTTTTCACCGATTTATGGCGGATGGACAGAAAATGTGCTTGTGAGGCAAGAAACTGTCGGTACAAGAACATTGCTTCTTTTTTGCATGCCCATTCTCGCCTCTTTGCGCGTTATTTTGTGGCGGTGAAACTTGATTGCACGCCAGCAGCAGAGCTGTTGATTCCGACTAATTCTCCGTTTTGGTATGTTCCGCTAAAGGATTCCGCATCTAACGGACCTGAAAAAACAAACTTGTTGGTGGAAGCATCGAAGTTGCCGGAAATCGGCATGGTATCCGCGGTATCGCCACTAGGCACAAACTGTCCAGAAAGCACACCGTTGCCTCCTTGTGATACGATCAAAGTGGATGTACCACTGCCATTGCCTACACCACTTCCGTTGGATTCGTTGACCGACCACGTGCCTGAAAGATTCGTACCACCAAGGTTGGCCACAATGGCGATGATAGCAACGACAATCACAGTACCACCAATAATCCAAGGAATACGATGACTTTTTTTGTTACTCACCTTTTGGTTTGAGTTGTTTTTACGTAGAGCGCTTTCTTGTTGCTGTACCTCGTTTGCTTCGTCTTGTTGCTGATCCCATTCGTCCAATTTCCTCTCCCCTTTCTTTTCTCATCGTAGCGAAAATAGGACAAACAAAACCTCGCGTTTTCATTCGATTTTTGCGTAAAAAAAACAGACACCGTAGTGCCTGCATGGAATATCGAACGAAATTCGTGTCAAACTAGCTTTCTTCTACAGATCGTCTTCATTATTTTCTGGATCACTTTTCTTGCGTTTGCCACCTGCCTCGTAAAATCGCTCCTATTAGCTACCTTTTATGAGTTCTTCGCTATGCCGTTCCACCCATCTTGTTAGATCCGGATCAAACCACGTTCCTTTTCGTTGGGTAATCTCTTGCATCACTTCGGATAGCATCCACGCCTCTTTATAAACACGCTTGGTGAGCAAGGCATCGAGTACATCCGCCAGATGGACAATACGGGCGTGAATCGGTGTTTCTTGGCCACGACGCATTTCGGGATAGCCTGTCCCATTCCAGCATTCGTGATGCGATAGTGCAATATCCTTGGCCATCGAAAACGTGATCTCATCGATATAATATAACTGCAACATGGTTTGATCGCGCAAGAGGTCTTCAATCGTGCGAATGATTTGAAAGCCTTCTCGCGTGTGATGCTCAATAAAAAGTCGCTCGGCCTCGTTGAGCAGTCCCGGTTTAAGCAAAACCTCCCTTGGAATCGACGATTTTCCCACATCGTGCAAGACGGATGCAATACGAATGCGACGTTGAGTTTCTTCTTCCAAGCCGATACCTCTCGCTATGGCTTGAGCATACGTGCTGACTCGATCGATGTGCTCAACAATATCGCGATCGTGAAATTCAGCAGTGATCGCCATACTTTTAAACAAGTTGTACCCGTTGTTCTCGCTTTGCTCTAGTACACTCAAATCTCTTTCCCCCTTTCCGCCTCCAAAATGGTGTGTAGCGCTTCTTTTGTCACTTGTTGAAAGCGAACGCCTACACGGGTATACCAATCGTTACGATGCTCCGTTTGTGCATGAAATAAGTACACAATTTCACCGGAAAATTCAATCTCGGGCTCCGATTGAATGGTGCCGTGAATCAGTTGTCCCCGTTCTAACGAGCGATGTGTCTTAAAGGCGAGACCACCATAAGAAAGATCAATCACTTGACCAATGAATTTCCCTTCGGTCGGTGAATCCATCACGACACTCGGTGCAGGATCGGGCTCATAGCGTTCGTGTTCCCGCCAATCCCAAGGTTGCATCGGCGTGCAATAGTCGAGCACCAAGTACTCTTCATGCCATTCTTTTTGCGAGGGATGCATAATTCCCATTACACAGCCATCCAAGCGATAGCCACGACCGCGATGGTGCAATTCCACGCAAAGAATCGTACCAGGCTTCGTGTTTCGTAAGGTTTGCATGGCCTCGCTTTGGCTGTCAAGCAGGCGTATCCAATATTGCTCTGCGGTTTGTCGCCGTATTTCCGTGAGATAGCGTAAGTAGCCAAAATCCACAACCGCTGTCATGGTTTCAGCTGGAGACGGTACAAGACCCAAAACTGTCATACTCAACACACTCCCTTCTTTCGTTGTTAGATTACTGTTTTTTTGCGTTTGTCAACTATCTAATTTCCGTATATTTTCGTCCCAAAAACTGTCAATTGTTATGGGGGTGAAGTAGTTTTTCCATGTGTTCGATGTAAGAAGAAGGCATTGAGGGTTGCCCAAGGTATGTCGATGGCGCTGTTACACACAGTCGTTCCTTAGCGCGTGTCATGGCTACGTACATAAGCCGTGTTTCTTCTCGCTTTTCTTCTTCACCTTCGGCATTTTTGTGCGGTAATACGTCTTGTACAGCGCCAACAAGAAATACCGTATCGAATTCCAGACCTTTGGATTGGTGAATTGTCATGAGTTGTACAGCATCTTGCTTTTGTTTGTTTTCCTGCTCTTTATCTCGCAAACGATCCACATAACGCAAAAAATCAACGGGTTTGGAGATCTTTTTGGCCATGTTCATGAGCACATCCAACCAACGCACGCTCTCCCTTTTTTCCGTATTTGCCCAATCAGGGAAGGCTTGTTGCACCGTGATCAGCAAGGCGTGTTCTGTTGAAGGAGCTTGAGCTATCTGATTGAGTAACAGACGCAAAGACCACAATTTCGCTTCTTGCTGCACAGCTTGCCATCCGTTGGCCGCTAAGGTGCTTACTTCTTCTTTCGTTAGATGACGATAAGGACGGTTGAGAATGGGTGCCCATACTTGAGGATCTTCGTGCGATAAAGACGTCTTGAGATAACGAAGCAATGTGTCCACAGGCGGATACTCAAAAAAGCTACGATCACCGACTACATGACATGGAATGTTGTTTTCTTCCAAAACCGATTGATAGAGAATGGCTTGCCGATTTGTGCGGTACAAAACGGCGTATTCCTTGAGCGGAAGATGAGGGCGTTCTGCACGCCCTTGCTCAATCATTTTCACAAGAGCTTGGGCTTCTTGTTCTTCATCCGTTAGCCAATCAGCGTTTTTGTTAAACCAAAAGGCCACATCGGAATACTCGCTAATAGGTTCATAGGCTTGTACCACCTTATCCACTTGGTGCCCACGATTAAGCTGAATGAGCCAATTAGATGCACCAATAATGGCACCATGAGATCGGTAGTTCATGGTGAGAAAGTAGACTTTCGCTGTCGAGTACGTGGCAGTAAACGAGCGCATTAAAGCGGGTTGTGCGCCACGAAAGGCATAGATACTTTGCCAATCATCACCTACAACAAACAAGTTTTTATGGTTTTGTACCAGGTGCGTAATCCAGCTCCACTGCGTGGGATTGGTGTCTTGAAATTCATCGACCATGACGTAATGATACTTGGCACGCCACTTTTTAATAAAATCCGGATTGCGTTGCAAGGCATCTGCAGCATGAAGAATCAAATCCTCAAAATCCACCAGTTTCTCTTTTTGCTTAATTGCTTCATAAGCTTCGTACACTTGACGAAGAACCCCATCTGTGACTTGGTTAGGTACTAACCCAAGGCTCTTCGCTTTACCCAGTTGCGCAACCATATCGTCTTTGTTGCTTTTTACGTTGACCTCTCGCATGGCACGTTCAATGAAAAAATCGGGTGAAACCAACAACTCCTTATCCTTATCCTCACGAATATCCGCTTTCATTTGATAAGCCACACTGTGCATTGTAGCCACCGTGATCATTTTTGTTACGTTTCCTACCGCTTTATGAAGACGTGCTTTCATTTCGATGGACGCCTTTTTCGTAAAGGTGCACAGCAAAATCTCGCTTGGTGCAATACCTTGATCCAATAGGTACGCCACTCGAGCGATGATGAGCGTGGTTTTACCACTACCTGCAGCAGCCACCACCATTGCAGGTCCATCTAGGTGTTTTGCGGCAGTTTGTTGTTCTTCACTTAATTTCGCCATTAGTGTAGAGGATAGCAACCGGTTCACCTCTTTCGTTTTTGTGTCACTTTGTATGAAACTAGCAAAAAGCCCCCTGTTCATGAGAAATTTCTACTCTCATGGTACAGGAGGCACGAGTTGGAACACCTTGTGTTTTCCGTCGATTTTTACAAAAAAAAGACACCGGAGAAATCCGGTGCCAAAAAATCATAAGGGATTGATAAGACGCCATCGTGCGTGACGCCCATGCTCAATGCATTCGATTTTTCCGTCTTGGCTTAGTTGTTGCAGACATTTTGTAATGGTAGGACGGCTAATTCCTGGACAGCGTTCTATCAAATCGGCCATCGTGAAATCGCCAATCCTACTCGCAACAACTTGTTCCACTTTGCGCTGTTTCCAGCCCATACGATGAGTACGAATTTCACCCACACGAT
>JAKADA010000004.1 GCA_021820975.1 Bacillota bacterium | reverse complement strand
ATTTGCTGTACGGTCATGGCCTGTTCAAGATTTAGAGGTGGAAGCAAGGATGGAAAGCGTTTTGCCAACATACTTTTTCCAGCACCTGGCGGACCAATAAATAAAATATGGTGATAACCTAGAGCAGCTAATGCAAGAGCTCTTTTCGCAAAATGTAGTCCGGCAATATCGTCTAAACTAGTATGGACCAATTCATCATGAACAATCTCTGGGGGCCTTTTATAACGATGTCTTGTGTCGACTTGTCCCTTTATGACCGAAATAGCTTCGATGAGAGAATTCACCGTATACATATGTTGTTGTTCTACTTTTGTCATCGTTGTCACATCAACGGTATCTGGTACAATTACTTTTTGCGCACCTACATGAACGGCTGATCGCGCAACGCCCCATGCCCCTGTAAAAGAACGAACTTGTCCATCAAGAGATAATTCACCCAAAATCACAGTGTCTGAAGAAACAGGTATTAACTGTTCAGAAGCCACCAAAATGGCAATAGCAATCGGGAGATCTAACCCTGTACCATCCTTGCGCAAGTCTGCTGGCCGCAAACTGATAATCATATGCCGACGCGGCCATTCAAAACCACTATTCACGATGGCTGAACGAACTCGTTCTTTGGCTTCTCGTATGGATGATGCAGGGAGTCCCACAATATCGACACAAGGAAGCCCTGTTTGTACATCTGCCTCCACACTGATCGATAATCCATCTAATCCATGCAAAGCCATCCCTGTTACCGAGGTATACACAATGTTGCTATCCCTCACTTTCAATGTAAGCGGTCTAGCTGCTAGCTATACTTTACATAGCAATGAAACATCACACCATAATGTTTTGAAGTGAAATTTCACCATAGAAAAAGGTCCCGACAATAAGTCGGGACCAGTACAACATTATTTGAGTAAGCTTCAAGTTACGACGATTCTTGTAAAAGACTTTGTTCTTTCATCAAAACCTGATGAAGAAAAAGTAACGTATCCTTTACCTCGCGAACCCATTCTGTGTCTCCTAAGAGTGTGGCAAAGTTCCACACATCTAACATGTGATCCATTTGCTCCTCTGAGACGGTAGGGATATCTCGCGAATCAAAAGAAGGATAATCCAGAAGAACATCTTGGATTTGTAATTCATCCACTATGTCCAAAAGACTCGCTTGTTTTACGCCATCGGTTTCACAGTGATGCACATACATGGTCACTTGCGTCTCAAGCGCCGGTGATATAACTGCCTGGCCGCAAGTGCGGCAGACCAGGAAGGGAACATCCGTCAAGAGCATGCCCCTCTCGGAATGAAGTGGCCGAATACGAGCTGTCATGGTAGCTCCGCAACAGAAGTCCATATCGTTCCCTCCTTCTTTTCTTGTATTATAACAGCCTCGTCATAGAAGGCAATCAATAAACACGCAAAAAACGAAAAAGTTAGACATTTCCTATCCTTTTTGTGAATTATGCTGAGAGGACAAAGAATCCCTTTTTACGGCGATATTTTTCACAAACTTGTCTATAAACTAGAAGACTTTGTAAGAAAATATTGTTATGGCCTATAAGTGGCCTTATTCCGGGTTGGGTGCTATTGTTTATGCCAAATTGTAAGCGATTTCTATAAATTGATTGCTCCATATATAACCACTCCGTCACGATTTTCATGTATGGATCTGGAAAATCATATTGTATTTCATGCTGTGTTCCGTTATCGTATAAGTTGTGTTTAAAGGCGTGGCAGATCCAATCGGATCGGCTCGAGTGAGTCGGTAGGGAGGAAACATTCGTGAACATTCATGAATATCAGGCAAAAGCCGTTTTTCGTAAATACGGCGTCGCCGTTCCTGTTGGCGCAGTCGCTTTTAGTGTCGATGAGGCCGTAAAAGTGGCTGAACAATTTGGTGGACGGGCTGTTGTGAAGGCACAAATTCATGCTGGTGGCAGAGGAAAAGCCGGAGGTGTGAAATTAGCCAAGTCATTAGATGAAGTTCGTCAATATGCGACAGAGCTTCTTGGTAAAACATTGGTAACTCATCAAACCGGGCCAGAAGGTAAGGTTGTACAGCGTTTATTAGTAGAGTCACTGACCGATATTCAAAAAGAATACTACGTCGGTGTTGTGATCGACCGCGCTACGGGTTGCGTGACCATGATGGCGTCTGAAGAAGGCGGTATGGAAATTGAAGAAGTCGCAGCAAAATCACCGGAAAAAATCTTCCGAGAAACCGTTGATCCCGCTGTTGGCCTCAAAGCTTTTCAGGCTCGGAAGTTGGCCTATGCCATACATATCCCGTCTGATCTTATCAAACAAGCTACTCAGTTTATGATGGCTTTGTATAAAGCGTTTGTTGATAATGACTGTTCTGTGGCTGAGATCAATCCGCTCGTTGTGACAAAAGGCGGAGAAGTTTTTGCTCTTGATGCGAAACTGAATTTTGATTCTAATGCACTGTACCGTCATAAAGATATTCTCGAGATGCGCGATCTCGCTGAAGAAGATGCACGTGAAATAGAAGCTTCTAAATACGACCTGAGTTATATCGCGTTACATGGCAACATTGGTTGCATGGTTAATGGTGCTGGACTTGCCATGGCGACGATGGATACCATTAAGTATTATGGTGGAGAACCTGCTAATTTTCTTGACGTTGGCGGTGGTGCCACGGAAGAAAAGGTTACAGAAGCCTTTAAGATTATTTTGTCCGATAATGGTGTAAAAGGTATTTTGGTCAATATTTTTGGTGGCATCATGAAGTGTGACGTTATTGCCAACGGCGTCGTTGCTGCTGCTCGCCAAGTTGGTCTGACACGTCCGCTTGTCGTGCGCCTTGAAGGTACAAATGTGGACCTTGGTAAACAAATCCTGAAAGAATCCGGCTTGTCGATTGTTCCGGCTGACTCATTGGCTGAGGCGGCGCAAAAAATCGTCGAGCTCGTGAAGTAGGGGGTTAGGTCAATGAGTATTTTAGTCGATAAGAACACTCGTGTGATCACGCAAGGTATCAGCGGTAAAACGGGGTTATTCCATACGCAACAGGCCATTGAATATGGCACAAACATGGTTGCTGGTGTGACACCGGGTAAAGGTGGAACTACAATTGAAGGAGTTCCAGTCTTTAACACTGTTGAAGATGCGGTTCGCGAGACAGCTGCCAATGCTTCTGTGATTTACGTGCCACCTGCAGGGGCTGCGGAAGCCATTATGGAAGCTGCAGATGCAGGCGTGGAATTGGTCATTTGTATCACGGAAGGTATTCCTGTGCTGGATATGGTTCAAGTGAAACGATATTTGGAAGGTAGAAAGACTCGCCTTATCGGACCTAACTGTCCAGGCGTTATCACACCAAATCAGTGTAAAATCGGCATTATGCCTGGCTATATTCATAAACCCGGTCATGTCGGCGTTGTTAGCCGTAGTGGAACGCTAACCTATGAAGCTGTCTATCAATTGACGACAAAGGGTATTGGTCAAACTACGGCTGTTGGTATTGGCGGTGACCCAGTGAATGGCACAAACTTCGTCGATGTATTGCGCATGTTTAACGAAGATCCAGAAACCGAAGCCGTGATAATGATCGGTGAAATTGGTGGAACAGCTGAAGAAGATGCTGCTGCTTACGTAAAGGAATACATGAAAAAACCTGTGGCAGGATTTATCGCGGGTCGTAGTGCACCTCCTGGTAAGCGTATGGGGCACGCTGGTGCCATTATCTCGGGTGGTAAGGGCACAGCTGTAGAAAAGGTTGCGGCAATGGAAGCTGCAGGCATCAAAGTGGCGCCTACGCCGTCTGAAATGGGCTCGACTCTTGTAGCAATGCTTGAAGAACGCGGTTTGCTTGAAAAATGTCGTTCTTAGAGTCATATCCAAAAAGGTTCCAGCAGAAGCTGGAACCTTTTTTCATTAGGTAAAAAATAATCACTCAACGTTATGGTTCATCTTCCTTGTTCGTGTCACAATGCATGGTGATAAGAGAGGATGATTAGAGATTGCAAGATGTGGAACTCATGTTATGGATCACATTATTATCAACGCAGGGAATTGGCCTTAAAACTGCACGTCGTATCATGTTATCAACAGACAATTGGCATGATCTTTTTCTCTATCAAATGACTGACTGGTGTGAGCGTGGGCTTTCTATAGAAACTTCCATGCATATTCGAGAATCGTTCATAAATAAAATTGGCGAATGTGCCGTAGAACGTCTTCATCGTGAAAGCATACAAGTGGTAGGGGTAGATGATGAGAAATATCCTGTGCTACTTCATGAGATTGATGATCCCCCACCATTTTTAACGTTTCTTGGCGATGGTGTGACACAATATGATACGATAGTGGCTATTGTAGGTACTAGACAGTGTACGGCTTATGGTCGACGAGCGGCACGAGAAATTGCAGAGGATCTGCAAAGTGAAGGGATCATTATAGCGTCAGGTTTAGCGATGGGCATCGATCAAGAAGCCCATCGCGCTACATTGCAACAAGGAGGTAAAACGGTTGCGGTACTTGGCTCTGGACTACAGCAAGTGTACCCGGCGCAAAATCGTCCTTTGGCAAATCAGATCGTTGCAACAGGTGGTACAGTTTATAGTGAGTTTTTACCGTGGCAAGGGCCACAAAGACATTATTTTGTTCAGCGCAACCGCTTGATCAGTGGGATGTCAAAAGCTGTTATAGTAGTTGAAGCGGGTACAAAAAGTGGTGCGTTGATTACGGCAGATTATGCCCTGTCTCAAAATAGAGATGTCGCTGTTGTTCCGGGGTCGATTTATAATCGCCAAGTACAGGGTTGTCATGAATTGCTAGTGCAAGGGGCCTTGGCTCTTATATCGACAAAAGGCGTATTACAACAATTGCAAATTACGGCTCAAAATTGTACGCTTCATCGTGAGGTGATGCCTACTTCATCCTCAATAGAAGTCACGAAAGAGATGCAGGAGATTCTCGCCGGATTACAAACAGGCTATAAATCCATGGGTGATTTGAGTCGTTCGCCAGGACTTTTGCATCTAACACTTTCTGAGATGACCAAAGTATTGACAGAGATGGAACTGAAAGGTTTCGTCGTGAGAATTGGACCTGGCTTGTATGGAATATAATACGAATCGATCATCTCATTTGCATATTCTCTTATCTGAGTGGTAAGATGTGGTGAAATTTACTGGCAAGGGGGAAAACGATGGCAGACTACTTGGTCATCGTAGAATCGCCTGCGAAAGCTAAGACGATCGCAAAGTACTTGGGCAGTAAGTATTTGGTCAAAGCATCCATGGGACATGTTCGTGACTTACCGAAAAGTCAGCTTGGTGTTGATATTGATCATAGTTTTGCACCTAAGTATATTACGATTCGTGGCAAAGGTGATGTTGTAAAAGAACTACGCGATGCGAGCAAAAAAGTGAAGAGTGTGTATCTCGCGGCTGACCCTGATCGTGAAGGGGAAGCGATAGCGTGGCACCTCGCTAACACACTTGAGATTGATCCAAACCGACCTGTACGGGTAGTTTTTAATGAAATTACGAAACAGGCTGTTAAAGATGCGTTTAAAGCGCCTCGTGCGGTCAATATGGATTTGGTTCACGCACAACAGGCAAGACGGATTTTGGATCGTCTTGTCGGATATCGAATTAGTCCGTTATTATGGAAAAAAGTGAAACGTGGGTTATCTGCTGGCCGTGTACAGTCGGTTGCGGTGCGTCTTGTTGTCGATCGTGAACGTGAGATACGGGCATTTACTCCTCAAGAGTACTGGACAGTAACAGCTAAATGCATGGCGTTTGGTGAGAATTTTGATGCGAATTTTTACGGCTATAACGATAAAAAAAATGAATTGTCATCACGCGATGATGTTGACGAGTTGCTGAAAAGAGTGAAAGGCAAGGATTTTGTGGTGACGCATGTTAAGGTGAGTGAGCGTAAACGCAATCCGGCACCGCCGTTTACGACAAGCACACTTCAACAAGAGGCTGCTCGACGCCTAAACTTTCGCGCGCAACGCACAATGGCTGTAGCTCAGCAATTGTATGAAGGTATTGAGTTACCAAAAGAAGGTGCAGTCGGACTCATCACGTATATGCGTACCGATTCGACTCGTATTTCTGAAGTGGCTTCTTCGGAAGCGCGAGACTACGTTAAACAGCTTTTTGGCGAAGACTTTATTCCAAATGAGCCACGCGAATTTAGTGCCAAAAAGGGCGCCCAGGATGCACACGAAGGGGTTCGTCCTACTTCAATTTTACGTGACCCAGAAGTTTTGAAGGATATTTTATCGAAGGATCAATATCGGTTGTATAAGTTAATTTATGATCGATTTATGGCGAGTCAGATGGCATCAGCTATCCTTGATACGATGGCTGTAGATATCAAAGCGGGCGATGCCTTATTTCGTGCGACAGGCTCTCGTGTTAAATTCCCTGGATTTATGAAAGTGTATACGGAAGCTACGGATGATAAAAAGGAAGAAGAACATTTCTTGCCTCCGTTGACGAAGGATCAATTATTAGGGCATCCCAAACTGCAACCGGATCAGCATTTTACTCAGCCTCCACCACGGTACAGCGAGGCTCGACTTGTGCGAGCTATGGAGGAACTGGGCATCGGTAGACCGAGTACGTATGCACCGACGATCGAGACAATTCAAAAACGTGGCTATGTATTGATGCAAGAAAAACGTTTTGTGCCGACAGAACTCGGAGAAATTGTCATTGATATGTTAGAAGAATTTTTTCCGACGATTGTTGATGTTGATTTTACGGCAAATCTTGAGCAACAACTTGATAATGTAGAAGATGGCGACACCGATTATGTCGCCATGCTTAGTGATTTTAATCAAAACTTTGAAGAGTATCTTACCATCGCAGAAAAGTCGATGGAGCATGTGCAATTAGAAGAAGAGGTATCCGATGAGGTCTGTGAAAAGTGCGGGCGTCAAATGGTATATAAACATGGTCGATTTGGGAAATTTCTTGCATGCCCTGGTTTTCCAGAATGTCGAAATGCCAAACCGATCGTCAAACCGATTGGTGTGGTTTGTCCACGATGTCATAAACCTTTAGTCGAGCGACATGGCAAAAGGCGCAAAGTTTTTTATGGTTGTTCAGGGTATCCCGAGTGCAACTATGTATTGTGGGACGAACCAACGGGTAAAAGCTGCCCTGATTGTGGAGAACCGCTCGTCTTGAAAAGGCAAAAAGGTAAGACAGATACAATAGTTTGTTCTAACCCTGAATGTGGTCATAAAGAACAAGTGGTCGAGGTGCCGTAATTCGCCTCGACCATCACCTTGCAGGAGGTCAATTATGGGATGTAACGGCGTTTCTGTACTCGGAGCGGGTTTAGCAGGCTCGGAGGCAGCGTGGCAGATTGCGTCGATGGGTGTGCCTGTGACACTTTACGAAATGCGCGGTAGTAAGATGACACCAGCGCATCGCAGTAGTGATTTTGCCGAATTAGTGTGTTCCAATAGTTTACGCGCGGCTGGATTGACAAATGCGGTAGGACTTTTAAAGGAAGAAATGCGCCATCTTGATTCCTTAGTTATGAGGGCGGCTGATGAGACAGCTATTCCTGCGGGTGGTGCACTCGCTGTTGATCGGGAACGATTTTCACAAACGATTACACGCACATTGGAAAATCACCCTTTCATTACTATTGTACGGGAAGAAGTTACAGAATTACCTGACGATGTTACGGTAGTAGCCACGGGTCCATTAACCTCAGATGCATTAAGTAGTGCTATATCACGTTTTACCGGTCTAGATGGTTTGTATTTTTATGATGCTGCAGCACCGGTTGTTGAACGAGATAGTATCGATGAATCGGTCGCCTTTTTGGCATCAAGATATGATAAAGGCGAGGCAGCATATTTAAATTGTGCGATGGATGAGCAACAATTTAATCGTTTCTATGAGGCTTTGGTAGAAGCTGAGACTACCGAAATGAAAAATTTTGAAAAAGAAGTGTATTTCGAAGGTTGCATGCCAATTGAAGTGATGGCAAAACGCGGTCGTCAGACGATGCTATTTGGCCCATTAAAACCGGTCGGTCTACGCAATCCGCATACGCATCAATCTGCCTATGCCGTTGTACAACTGCGTCAGGATAATGCAGCTGCAACGTTATATAATCTTGTGGGCTTTCAAACGCATTTAAAATGGAGCGAACAGGCGCGCGTATTTCGTTTGATACCAGGATTGGAACACGCTCAGTTTGTACGCTACGGTGTGATGCACCGCAATACCTTTTTGCAATCCCCTAAGGTTCTGTTTCCTACTTATGAAACGCGAAAACGTAAAGGATTGTTCTTTGCAGGACAAATGACAGGTGTAGAGGGGTATGTTGAATCCGCTGCGGCGGGGCTGGCGGCAGGTGTTAATGCGGCACGCCGTCATCTTGGAAAGGAACCTCTAGTGTTTCCTGAAGAATCTGCCATTGGAAGCCTGGCTTATTATATAACGCATACGGATGCGGAGAATTTCCAACCAATGAACATCACCTTTGGTTTATTTCCTCCTATTGAACAAAAAGCGCACTCTAAACGAGAAAAAAATGAAAAAATTGTGGCGAGAGCTCTGTCTACAATTCAGAATTTTACGCAGTTCATACGCAATTAGGTTGCGACGAACGATGTGACGTGGTACGATACGCTTGCTTTGATAGACAGCAGGAAATTGTCCGTTCGGTGGTGACATTTTTGTGAATCCGTCGGATCAAGCAGACCTCCAAGCGTTGTTGGAGGCTTTTCAGACGTACTTGCAGGTGGAGCGAAATGTTTCGCAACATACGGTGAAAGCCTATTTGAGCGATTTGCAAATGTTTTTTGCGGATCTCGCTATTCCTGTTGCTCAAATCTCGATTACTACTGTGCGTAAATATTTATCGGATCTCATGCAAGAGGGAAAAAGTCGTCGAACGATCGCTAGGAAATTAAGCGCATTGCGAACATTGTATCGATACTTGGCTGACTTTGATCCTTCCGTGGCAGCGATCGCACAGATGGTTAAATCGCCTAAATTAGATCGCCCATTGCCCTCGTTTCTGTATGCAGACGAAATGTTTGAATTGCTAATACAACCTGATTTGTCTACTCCGCTCGGTACGCGTGATCGTGCTTTACTGGAGTTTTTGTATGCTACTGGCGTACGTGTTTCAGAATGTGTCAGGCTTGATGTGCAAGATCTGCATTTACGTCAAGGGCTTGTGACTGTATTCGGTAAGGGATCTAAGGAGCGAGTTGTATTGTTTGGATCTGCCGCACAAGATGCGTTAACACGCTATCTCACGGTAGGTAGGCCAAGGGTAGTACATGTCGGTGATCAAGCTCTTTTTATTAACCACCGTGGCACCCGGTTGTCCGACCGGTCGGTCCGGAGAATTGTCGATCGTTATGTAACACAGTTGGCTTTAACAAAAAAGGTCAGTCCACATACGTTTCGCCATACGTTTGCCACGCATCTATTAGAAGGCGGTGCGGACCTGCGGGTTGTTCAAGAATTGTTAGGTCATGCTAGTCTATCATCGACACAAATCTATACGCACACGGCTGCAGAGTACTTGATGAAGGTGTATGAGTCGGCTCATCCACGGGCTTGAGTAAAGGAGTGATTGTATGGACGCGTTTCACGCAACAACCATCTTTGCTGTGAAGACTAAGGAAGGTGGTGCGATGGCGGGAGATGGGCAAGTAACTTTCGGCAATGCTATGGTCATGAAAGCTACAGCCAAAAAAGTAAGACGCTTGTATCACAATGAAGTGATTGTCGGTTTTGCCGGAAGTGTTGCTGACGCGTTTGCTCTTTCTGAAAAGTTCGAACAAAAGTTGGAGGAGTTTCGCGGTCATGTTCCTCGTGCTGCCGTAGAATTAGCTAAGTTATGGCGTACGGATCGCATGCTTAGTAAATTAGAGGCGATGATTCTCGCCATGTCAAAGGATCATTTGCTTTTGATCTCTGGAACAGGTGAAGTTATCGAACCTGATGATGGCATATGCGCAATCGGATCCGGTGGGCCTTATGCATTATCGGCTGGTCGGGCATTACTTCGGCATACATCGCTGTCAGCGCGTGAGATTGCTTTATCCTCGCTTACGATTGCTAGTGAGATTTGCGTATACACGAATCAGAACATTATTGTCGAAGAGATTTGATTATGTTCCTGATGGTAAGGAGGAGTCAGCATGCAGGATTTATCTCCGCGTCAAATTGTCACAGAGTTAGACAACTTTGTTGTTGGTCAAGCAGGTGCAAAAAAGGCAGTTGCTGTTGCTCTACGCAATCGCTATCGTCGAGCGAGACTCGACCCAGCTTTGCGTGAAGAAGTTACTCCGAAGAACATTTTGATGATTGGCCCTACAGGCGTTGGTAAAACAGAAATTGCGCGCCGTATAGCTAAATTGACTGGTGCCCCGTTTATTAAAGTGGAAGCTACTAAATTTACCGAAGTAGGATACGTTGGACGAGATGTTGATTCCATGGTGCGTGATTTAGTAGAAACGGGTATTCGGATGGTTAAAGCAGAACGTTCTGTCGCTGTTGAGAAGCAGGCAGAAAGTTCTGTGATACCTCGTTTGCTCGATGCTTTAGTTCCTGATTCTGCACCAAGTTCAACATCATCCTTTAAAAATCCATTTGAAGCATTATGGTCGCAAGAACCTAAGAGTACAGAGATAAACAATACAAAAGCGAAAGCGCAAAGAGATATGATTTATCAGGAACTTATCGCTATGAAACTTGAGGATCACATGATTGAGATCCTTGTTGAAGAAGCCAATGTACCAACGATGGACTTCATGCCTGGTATGGGTGCAGAAGGCATGGGAAACTTACAGGAAATGCTTTCTAACTTTATGCCAAAACGTCGGAAAAAGCGTAAATTAACTGTGCGTGAAGCGCGCAAGATTCTTTTGCAAGAAGAAGCTCAAAAACTGATCGATATGGAAGAAGTAACGGCAGAGGCTGTGCGGCGAGTAGAAGATTCTGGCATAATCTTTATCGATGAATTTGATAAGATTGCATCTCGAGAAGGTCGTTCTGGTGCCGACGTATCACGTGAAGGGGTCCAGCGTGATATCTTGCCGATTGTAGAAGGATCCACCGTTATGACAAAGCACGGCCCTGTGAAAACAGATCATATGTTGTTTATTGCTGCTGGTGCTTTTCATATGGCAAAGCCGTCGGACCTTATTCCAGAACTTCAGGGACGTTTTCCAATCCGCGTCGAATTAACGAGTTTAACTGCTGATGATTTGGAACGAATTTTAACGGAACCACAGCATGCTCTACTTCGCCAATACGAAGCTTTATTATTGACAGAAGGTATTTCCGTGTCTTTTCGACCTGATGCAGTTCGACGTCTCGCAGAGACTGCGGCACAAGTGAATGCAAGTACGGAAGATATCGGTGCTCGGCGTTTACACACGTTAATGGAGCGTGTTTTGGAAGATTTACTTTTTGAATCGCCTGATATTGGCGAACAGACAATTGTTATTACACCAGCTTATGTGGATGAAAAACTAGGATCTATCGTAAAAGATCGAGATCTTAGCCAGTACATTTTATGATGCAATGATATGGAGGATTTCTAGATGGATTTATTAGCTAAAACAAGACGGATTAATCGGCTGTTGCAACGTGCTGGACAATACGTAGACTTTATGGAAATAGCACAAGTCATGCGTGATGTTATTGATTCTAATGTATTCGTACTCTCGAGAACAGGTAAAATCCTCGGGTATGCAATTCCTGCGGAATTCGCACAAGAGATCATGGATGAATTACTTGCTCAAAAGGTGTTCCCTCCCGAGTACAACACTAGCATGTTGCATATTGATTCAACGGTTGCCAATGCTCAGGATTTGCAGCCTTTTAGCGTATTTCCTGAGCAAGTTATTGCCGAACATGACAGCCACTATGTAACGGTTGTCCCAATTATCGGTGGTGGTGAACGCCTTGGTACATTAATCTTGGCTCGGTTTGCGAAAAGTTTCACCGATGAAGATTTGTTGCTTGGCGAATATGGTGCGACGGTCGTTGGCATGGAAATCTTACGTTCACGAGCTCATGAAATCGAAGAGGACACCCGTTCACGAGCGGTTGTGCAGATGGCTGTTGATTCATTATCCTACAGTGAGTTAGAAGCGATTGAGCACATTTTTGAAGAACTTGAAGGTAAAGAAGGTTTATTGGTTGCGAGTAAAATTGCGGATCGAGTGGGTATCACGCGTTCAGTGATTGTCAATGCATTGCGCAAACTAGAGAGTGCCGGGGTGATTGAGTCCCGCTCTTTAGGTATGAAAGGGACGTATATCCGTATTCTTAATGATAAACTTCTGTCTCAATTAGACAAAGTACGTCATCGATAAGCTTTTCGGTTTCACGATAGGGGAAACGCCCTTTGCTCCGAGGCAAAGGGCGTTTTTATGTGCAGAAAAAAATGTCGAATCCAGTCGGATTTAAGAAGGTAAATGACGATAAGGTGTTGAATTAAATCGAGTGGTATTTTTATTCGATGTGTTAGTTTTGGAGGTGAATTTGTTGGCTTCATTAGATTCGATTGTCTTTTCCTCCTTGCAATCTGCGCTTCAAGCTAGTCAATTGCGGCAAGAAGTGTATGCAAATAACATTGCGAATGCCAATACCCCCGGATACAAGCGGCAGACGGTACAGTTTGAGAACCTACTACAAGCACAGTTGAACAATGTAGGTCTGACGCCAAACGGATCTAGCTCTTTGACGATGGCAAGTAATAATTCCTTAGATCTGACCAGTACTGCTCCGTTTACGGCTGTGTCTCCTGTTGTAACGACCGACCAAGCCACGTCAGTTTCTAATAATGGAAATAATGTGAATTTAAACACTGAGATGAGTGGAATTGCGCAAAATCAAATCAATTACGCCGCTTTAGTTCAGGAATTAAATGATCAGTTTGGGTTACTTCGCACGGCAATAACAGGGCAATAACAGGGAGTTGATAACTTTTGGGACTTTTTACTGGTTTGTCCATAAGCGCATCAGGGCTCTCGGCAAACAGCACTTGGATGGATGTTATAGCGAATAACATCGCTAATGCGAATACAACCAGAACACCGCAAGGCGGTCCATACCGTCGTGAAGAAGTCGTTTTTTCTGCATTGCCTTCGTCTAGTTTTGCTTCTGTCTTGCAAGGGGCGACTACTTCGCAAAATGCCGTGGGCAATGGTGTTGCTATTCAAAGTATCGTACAAGATCCGAGCCCGTTTAAGTTGGTCTATGATCCTAGCAATCCTAATGCTGTGAATGGTTATGTGCAAATGCCAAATGTTAATACGTCAACGGAAATGGTGGATTTACTTACTGCATCACATGCGTACCAAGCCAATGTCACGGCTTTTAATGCAGCAAAACAAGTCGACGTTCAAGCATTGCAGATTGGAAAGTAGGGGATAAGTCATGATAGTACCGATATCGAATGTCGTAGCAACACCTGTATTGAGTTCTTCGCCTGTGTCTTCTGTGGTCAATGGTTCATCGAGTGGCAGTAATTTTGCTTCCGTCTTGAACAATGCTTTACAGTCGGTCAGCGATTCCGTGCGTCAGTCTCAATTGCAAGGCGTAGGTCTCGCGGCAGGTACGTCGACAAATCTTGCTTCGGTCATGACGTCGGCTACCGAGGCACAATTGGCTGTGGAATTGACTGTCCAAGTACAAAATCGTGTAGTAGCTGCTTATCAACAAGTCATGAACATGCAGGTGTAGGTATGAAACGATTAGGTGACATGATCCATGAATTTTGATATAGCAGCATGGCGTACTCAATTGCGATCCTTTTATGAAGGTCTTGAAAAAAAACAACGTCGTAATCTATGGTTTATTTTAGTGTTTTTTTTGGCGACAGTTGTCGCTTTGACCTTATTTTTTAGCAATCCGAATTATCAAGTTGTGTTCTCCAACCTTGATGCGAAGTCAGCTGGAGAAATAACACAAAAACTTGATCAGTTGAAGATTCCCTACCAATTGCAGGGTACGAACGTCCTTGTACCTGCTTCCCAAGCTGATCAAGTACGAGTTGATATGGCTATGCAAGGTTTGCCTTCAAGCGGAACGGTAGATTATTCGCAAATTTTTCAGCAGAGCAGTGTTTTCTCGCTGTCTAGTCAGGAATTGAACTTAGAAGAACTATCCGTTTTGCAACAAAGAATTGCACAGTCGATTGACTTGATTAATGGCATTCAAAGTTCAGAAGTTACCGTTGTACCAGCGCAACAAAGTTCGTTTTTGGTCAGCTCAACAAATTCATCAGCGAAAGCCACAGTCGTTTTGACTCTAGGTGCAGGCTCAGCTTTAACACCTCAGCAGGTTTTTGGCATTCAACAACTAGTTGCTCATTCCGTACAGGGGCTCAACTCTGCCGACGTGGTTGTTGTTGATCAAAATGGCAATGATTTAGCATCGTCTGCATCGTCTGCATCGTCTAACAGTACGATGGCTGGAGGAAGTTCATTGGCTACTTCGGAACTTGCCATGCAACAACAATTGGAACAAGCAGCGCAAACACAGTTACAAAGTAGTCTTTCACAAATGGTTGGATTGGGAAATGTACAGGTTATTGTTCACGCATCGGTTACTTTCAATCAAGTAACACGCAATCAACACCAAGTGACGGCAGGACCTCCTTTGTCGGCACAAGCTTCTCAGCAATCGTCAACTGGTGCATCGACCGCCACTACAGGTGGCACAGCGGGCCAGGCAACTCAAAATCCAAATATTGTTACATATGGGTCGACAGGGACTGGTAATGGCGGTTCATCGTCGAGCCGTTCAAGTACGACAAATTATGACAATAATTATGTAAATACGTCTACGACCTATGATCCCATGCAAGTTAATGGTTACACGGTCAGCGTTTTGATCAATTCAAAAGCCATGACGCTTACACCGAGTTTGCGTTCAGCCATCCAATCTTACGTATTAACGGCAATTGGTCAACGCGGCACGACAGTGAAAGCTCCTTCGGTTACGGTGCTGTCGGCACCGTTTACAAGTGCAGTTACGGTTCCTGCAACAACATCTTCGTTTTTGGGTGGGCCACTTGGTATAGGCGGTGCTGTAGCCTTGCTTTTGGCTGTAGGTGCTATTTCGCTCGTTTGGCTTCGTTCACGCAATAAGAAGCGAGTTACCAAGGATGCACTTGGTTCGTTATCTGCTGCAGCTATGGCTAGTCCGCCGCCTGAACCAGAAGAGGTTACTTTGACAAAGCAATTACAAGAGATGGCTTTGCGGCGACCTGAGTCTTTTGCAGGGCTTGTGCGGTCATGGATATCGGAAGAGTAGGAGGCTAATGCAGTGCGTCGAGGTACCGAATTGACGAGCAAACAAAAAGCGGCGATTCTGCTCATCTCCCTTGGGCCTGAAGTAGCATCAAATATCTATCGGCATTTGCGAGAAGATGAAATCGAACAACTGACCCTAGAGATCGCTACGATGCGAAAAGTCGACAGCCAAGACCGTGCGCCTGTGCTTCACGAGTTTCAGGAATTAGCTGTCGCTGATCAAATTATCGCATCAGGAGGGATCGAGTATGCAAAAGAGGTACTGGAAAAAGCGATGGGGCAAGAGCGTGCGTTGTCGATCATTGAACGTCTGACCTCATCCCTTCAAGTGCGACCTTTTGAATTTGCTCGCCGAGCTAATCCGAGTCAAATATTAGGGTTTATTCAAAATGAACACCCGCAAACAATCGCTTTAGTTCTATCGTATCTCGAAGCTAATCAAGCGGCAGCTATACTAGGTGAATTACCAGCCAATGTGCGTGCGGACGTAGCAAAGCGCATTGCTGTGATGGAAGCAACCAGCCCTGAGGTGATCAGTTCAGTCGAACGAGTGCTTGAGACGAAGATGGCCTCCACAACTTCTATCGATGTCACGGAAGTTGGCGGACTTGAAGCTGTTGTGCACATTTTAAATGGCGTTGATCGCGCTACAGAACGGGGGATTTTAGAAAGTCTCGAAACAAGCGATCCTGAGCTCGCTGAAAACATCAAAAAGCTCATGTTTGTCTTTGAAGACATCGTTCTATTGGACAATCGCGCTATTCAACGGGTTATTCGTGATGTGGAGCAAAGCGATTTGATGCTTGCCTTGCGTACGGCAAGTGAAGATGTACAAGAGGCAGTGTATCGCAATATGTCTAAGCGAATGGTAGAAACATTTAAACAAGATATGGAATTCGCGCCGCCAGTGCGATTACGTGATGTCGAAGAGGCACAGCAACGGATTGTTGGGCAAATTCGTCGCTTAGAGGAAATGGGAGAAATCGTCATTGCGCGTGGCGGAGGTGAAGACATTCTTGTCTAGAATTCTTCGGCAAAGTGAAAGGATGATACCAGAAAGAAAAATAGCCCATCCTTCGCGAGAAATGATGCAAGGCAATCATAACCAACCAGAGGAAAGTGCGGGTTCAGCCCAATCGTTGGATGTAGAGGCAGAGTATGTTCGTCGTAAGCAAGAACTGGCACAAATTGAACAGGATATGTTGTCTTTGGTTGAAAAGGCACAACAACAAGCTGTGCAGTTAGTTGAACAAGCACAAAATGAATCTATTGCTATTCGCGCAAATGCAGAACAGGCGGGCTTTGAGCAAGGATTGGCTCTTGGCTTGCAAGAAGCTAGGATGAGTGAGCAAACGGTAATCGACCAGATCAATTCGTTGCTCACACTTGCACAAACTGAGCGGCGTGATCGCGTTAAGAAATCAGAGTCGTTTATCGTCGAACTCGCCTTGTTGGTAGCGAAACGCCTAGTTCGCCGAGAACTTGATGTTGCCTCAAGTGAATATGCTGCTATTTTTGCACAGGATCTATTGCGCGATGTGGACAAAGCACACCAAGTGGAGATTCGTGTAGCATCATCTGATTTCGCTTCTGTCCTTGATAAAAGGGAGCGGATGGAACGCATGCTAACGCAAACGTCGGAGTGTTCTATCGTTATCGACCAGACATTACAATCTGGTGATGTCGTGATTCGCACAGATCAAGGAACAGTAGATGGACGACTTGACATTCGATTTGATCAGGTGCGTCAAATTCTTCTGCGTATAGCTAAAGAGTGGGAGGCCGATGAAAATGATCGATCTGCCATCACTTGATGCATACAAAACTGCCCTCGACCGGGGAAGGTTTCATAAAGTTTACGGTCGTGTGGAACAAGTTATTGGCCTGACAATGGAAGCCAATGGTCCTGCCGCGCGAATTGGAGATGTTTGCGTTATTCATAGTGATCATGGTCAGGATTCGTTATGCGAAGTGGTTGGTTTCCGCGCTGATCGTGTCTTGCTGATGCCTTTAGGTTCCTTAGATGGATTAGCACCAGGCAGTGAAGTGGAGGCTACGGGAAACTCACTGCAAATTGCTGTTGGGCAAGGACTACTTGGTCGAGTGCTGGATGGCTTGGGTGAACCGATGGATGGTTTGGGTAAGCTTGAAGCGGATGAGTGGGTGCCAATTCATCGTAATCCACCATCTCCGTTATCTCGTCCGCGAATTGATCGTCGCTTAGGTACGGGTGTTCGTGTAATTGATAGTCTGTTGACCTTAGGGCTAGGACAACGTGTCGGTTTATTTGCTGGCAGTGGTGTGGGCAAAAGTACGTTATTAGGTATGATCGCAAAAAATACCGAAGCTGATATCAATGTGATTGCGTTGATTGGAGAGCGTGGGCGAGAGGTACGCGAATTTATCGAACGCGATTTAGGTGGAGCCTTGGCTCATTCTGTCGTCGTTGTGGCAACATCCGATCAACCTCCGCTGGTTCGTATTAAAGGAGCATTTGTTGCCACGGCAATCGCTGAATATTTTCGTGATCAAGGGAATCAAGTAACTTTAATGATGGATTCTGTCACACGTTTTGCGATGGCATCGAGAGAATTGGGTCTTGCTATAGGAGAGCCTCCAACAGCACGGGGGTATACCCCTTCGGTATTTGCCACTTTGCCAAAACTGCTTGAACGAGCGGGGCGAGCAAAACTTGGCTCGATTACGGGTATTTACACGGTTCTTGTGGATGGGGATGATCTTCAAGATCCAATTGCCGATGCTGTTCGCGGAATTTTGGATGGTCATATTGTACTTGACCGTAATTTGGCGAATCGTGGTCATTTTCCGTCCGTAGATCCTTTGCAAAGTATAAGTCGGTTAATGGGTGATGTTGCGCAAAAAGAACATGTACAAGCAGCAATGCACATACGCCGATTGATGGCAGCCAAGCGAGATGTTGATGATTTGATAAAAATCGGTGCTTATCAGCAGGGCTCTGATGAAGTCGCAGATCAAGCGATTAAAATAGATCGCGATTTACAGACATTCCTACGTCAAACTGTCGATGATGCTTCTGCTTTCGATGACACGATTGAACAGTTACGTAACCTTGTGCAAGGGAGTCTCGAATGATGAGTAAAAGTGATCGAACAGCACGCCTTTTTCATTTGCATGAATTGGTATTACAGCAAGCAGTAGCAAGACAAAAAAATGCAGCTAATGTACTGCAAGAGCAAAACGCCGTTTTGGCTCAGTTACAAAGTGGCATTGAAAACTTAGATCAGGATCAACCTGCTTTATCAAGAACGGGTCATGAAGCGTTACTATGGCACTATTATTTTGGGCTGCTTCAGGAACAAAAAATACAACAAACAGCCACTGTGGTTGGACAAACCGAGGTAGTAGAGCGATTTCGACAGCAAACCACGTTAGCCTATCAAGATGCTAAACGTTGGGAAATTCATCATGAACAAACGATTGAAACGATCGTTTCGGAACGTGATAAGTATGACTTGCGGCAAGCCGATGACCTTGCTGTTTCACGAACTAAGCCAATATGATCATTGAGGTTTTTGAACACTCAAGGGGAGTTGATGGTTGGTGGCGGATAAACGAGACAAAGCTTATGAAGTGCGCCCTCTCTCTTGGGTGTTTTATATGATCATTTTACCTATAGTGTTTACGATCGTTCTTCTTATCGTCATACTACAATTTATTTTAGGTTTTAACGTAACGGGTACGTTCAATACTTGGCTTGATCAATTTCCTGTCGTACGACATACGTTGGGGTTGCCTGCGAAAATGCCACCTGTGTCGGAACAAGTATTATCGCTAAAAACGCAATTGAAACTTACTGTTACGAATGACCGGTTACACCTTAAAACTTTGGAAGTTTCTGTGCACCACTTGCAACAGCAACTTGCTACATCTAAAACGACGGCATCTGTTTTGAAAAATGAATTGCATAGCGTGCAACGTCAACTTATAGTCGCCAAACAAGTTTCGAAAAATGCCAAATCAGAGGCAACTGTGTTGATGAACATGTCACCGACTCAGGCATCACAGATTCTTGTGCTATTACCATTTCCTGAACAAGTGTTGACGTTGCAAGCGATGGATGCACCAGATCAAGCCTCTGTCATGGCGCAATTACCAGTTAAAGTAGCGGCCAAATTGTTGCAATCTGGTGCCTGAAGTTTGACGTGGCGAAAGGGGGAATGCAAATCTTTTTTCAACATCGTAGGAAAGGAGGAACGATAGAACATGATCGCTCATGAATTACCTTTAAAAGCAAAAATCGGGGTATCTAAACGTGTACCAAAAGGTGATGCAAAGGTTCTTTTGACTAGTGGTAAGGATAAACGCTCTGTTACAACTCATCATGCGAGAGTTAAAGGGTCTTTTGCGGCATTGCTACAAAAAGAACATAATTCAGTGCTTAGTGAGAAGAATCAGGGTGCGAGTCTAGCAGGCACACTAAGTGTTCCGGGGTTATTACTTGCAACAAATCCACTGCCGCCCCTAGGGAAAACCCACTTGATTTCACATAGTACTCATGCAAAGAGTAATGTGACAACAAAAACTCTTGGCCTTGATGCTGTGAAGCCAAGTCAAATTCAAACTGCTATTGCTGCAGTATCGATAGGTAAGAAACTCCCTGTTCGTGACTTGTCAGCAAGCTCAAAACAATCTATACCGATGGCTCCAACAATTCGATCAAATAGCGGACAAAATTTTGAATCACTTTCAAAACTCGTCGAGCCAACGAACCAATCGGTTAGTGTGTCAAAACTTATGACGAGTTCGAATTTGTCGTCTTTGGCGAACCATGGGAGTTTGACCATGCCCATAGAACGCAGTGCCAAGCAACAAAACATGACACGTAAAACTTCGTCGCCAGCACCTACATTGCAAAGCGAATCCTTGAAGCCTTCATCAATACAAACAGCACAAAATTTGCTGATAGCAACGGTGTCGACGAACAGTCATGTAAAAAGTGGCCTTTTGCAGGCGATCGCAAAACGTAGTGTCAGGCAATCAGACATCATGGCAAATCCTGCGTTGCCGTCACTCGTCATGCAAAAAAGCACCTTGAAGCTAACGATTCTTAAAACAGCAAAAGGTATGACACATAAGGGAAAGAACAAGGCTGCTATAGCAAGTGTGCCCTTAGAAATGGTAACGACCACTAATCAAGGGGTAGAAAAAAGTTTGCTGGCAAGTCTTGCTAAGCATACTCGGTCGGTAGTTGCTACTAAAGCAAGTTTAGGACGTGATACGACAAATAAGCAACAAACTGATACAAGTAGCAACGCATCATCACCTTTGGTGTTGGAAGTTAATACAAGTAGCGTTACCACACCTAGCGCAACGTTTGTGTCTATGGTATCACCAACAACAGGCTTAAATGGCTATTCGTTAAGCAATGCTGCTTATTGGCTTCAAGGAGATGGACAGCAATTGCTCAATCTCGCGATGGCTAAAGCTCGTGAAACGGGAATGCCAGTTCAATCTTCAGTGGAAATGACCTTGATACCAGCTCATTTAGGTAAGCTAAAGTTAAACATACATGCACACTCATCGGGTGAATTAAACGTACAATTTGTAACCTCTGCTGATTCGTCAAAAATGCTCCTTGAAAAGTTTCTTCCGGATTTAAAGGATCACCGTTTGCAAAGTCGATTTTCGAGCGTCTCGGTGGATGTTCGTAGTGATACTGGATCGAGACAACAGTCTTTCAAGCAACCGACATCACCCATTTTGGTATCGACTGAGCATGCTGCAAGCACACGTAGTGTCAGCTCCAAGGGAACTATCTATTTGGATCAAGGAGTAGGTTCAAATGGTTTTTTTGCTGAAGCATAAGAGACACATTTTTTAGGAGGTTGAGAGATGACTACTTCTGCGATCACAAATACGACACCTTCCGCAACAACATCGACGTCATCGGCACTATCTAGTGCTATATCGACTAGTTCGTTAGGCGAGAATTCTTTTTTACAGTTGCTTGTTACTCAGATGCAACACCAAGATCCAACGCAACCACAGAGTAATTCGCAATTCATTGCGCAATTAGCGCAATTTACATCACTCGAACAAATGACGAATGTCTCAAAATCAAGTGCACAGATGGTGACTGAATTGAACAATTTAACGTCGAGCACACAACTTAATTCAGCATTTTTACTGCTGGGCCATACGGTGACTTTGCAAGCAGCAGATGGAAGTAATGTAACGGGGTCTGTCAGTTCAGTAAATGCTAACGGATCAACTACAACGGTGACTGTAAACGGAACAGACTACCCTGTTTCCTCGGTATTGTCGGTCGCTAAGTAAGGGGGCTTGTTCTATGACAGAAAATTGGTTGCGTATTGGCAACCATGGCGCCACATCGCCGACGCCACCTGCGCAAATCCGCAACAAGGTGGAGGAAATAAATGCAGGTAACACTTTTGCGAGGACGTTGCAAAAAACACAACAACAAAATGCAAAAGCTACGGTAGGCCAGTCCATTACCTTATCTGCACATGCCAGTGAACGCTTGCGCTCACGAGGTGTAGTAGTAACCGAACAAACGATGCGAGATTTATCACATGCGGCAGATACGTTAGCACAAAAAAACGCTAAGGAATCGTTGGTTGTGGTGGGAACTGTGGGTTTCGTGTTAAGTGTACCAAATCGTACCGTGGTAACAGCTATGCGGCTTGATACGGCAGAGCCAAGTGTCATCACGAATATTGACAGCGCTATAGTTATGGCTAAGTCATAATTGTTGAGATTGTTGTTGTGCGGCTGGACCGCTTGTCGGAAGCTGCTAGGATGTTCGCCGATTGACTGAGGCGACATAAAAAGGGAGGATCATTCATGTTACGTTCGTTGTATTCTGCGGTTTCAGGAATGAATGCTTTTCAAACGAGTTTGGATGTTACGGGAAATAATATTGCTAATGTCGATACGACAGGATTTAAGACGGGTCGTGTCGAATTTAGTGACATCCTGAGTCAAACGCTATCGGGAGCCTCCGCGCCAACTGCTACTGGTGTTACAGGGCCTGGAGGAACGAATCCGCAACAAGTTGGATTGGGTGTCAGTGTGGGGGCGATCAGTACATTGTTTACACAAGGTGCTGATCAGCAAACGGGGGTACCAACGGATATTTCGCTTGATGGTAGTGGTATGTTTGCTGTGAGTAGCACCGTGGCTACAACGCAGCCAACAGTGGCTGACACGGCTCCAACACCTGCAACAGTTGGAACTACCGGCCCTGTAGCGTATACGCGTGCAGGCAATTTTACTGTTGATGCTGCTGGAGACTTGGTGTTACCTAACGGGGCAAAACTATTAGGGTATTTGACATCGACATCCCCTGCACCTACTAATCCGTCCCAATTAAGTGCTGTTAATATTGGCGTCGCTCAGACATCATCAGGTGGTGGTGTTACTGTTGTTCCCGGTAATTTTAATATCGGAGCCAATGGACAGATTACGGTTACTGATCCTAATACGGGTGCTACCATTGAAACCTGGCAAGTGCCGATAGCACAGTTTTTCAATCCAGGGGGTATGCAAAAAGTAGGGAACAATATGTACGTGCCTACAGCAAACTCTGGTCAATTTTTGGCAACGGCAAGTCCAACCCAAGGTGCTTCCCTTGGCGTGCCAGGGCAAAACGGCTTTGCATCGTTTCGCGTTGGGTATCTTGAAGCATCAAATGTGAACTTAACCAATGAATTTACCAATATGATCATTGCGCAACAAGGTTTTGACGCAAACTCCAAAGTAATCAATACAGACAATAACATCTTGTCTACGATTCAAAACTTGGAGCAACAAGCGTAAAGCGATAAGGCACATAAGGAGGCGATCGGGTGATCAACGTAACACGCATTGGTGGATCTGTTTTTGTGCTCAATGCCATCATGATCGAACATATAGAATCCACACCTGATACGGTGATCACCATGGTCTCCGGCAAAAAGTATGTCGTCAAAGAGAGTGCTGATCAGGTCGTTCATGATGTTGCTGAGTTTTATCGATCGATCGGCCTTGTAAGTGCATGTTTTGACGGTGGAAGGATGCCCGAACATAATGAACCTTAGGAATCGATCTTTTCTTATTATAGGAATCGCTGCAGTGATTCTTGTTGGAGGTGCCGCGGCGTATCAGTTCATGATCAAACCAGGCTTAAACGCTCCACCTTCAGCAGCTATGCTGCAATCTTGGCAATTTCAAGGCGACAAACTCACGACCAATTTGCAAGGTGGCAATATTATTCAAATTCAATTCACCTTTCAAGCACCCAATGCCACTGTGGCGGCAGAATTAACAAGCCGAGCGTCTCAAGTTGATGATGCTGTGATGTCAGTGTTGCATGGTTTAACGGCGAGCCAGATCGATCAACCAGGTGGATATAAAGAACTTAAATCCTTAGTAAAAAACCATGTGAATAGTTTTTTAGATACCGGAAAGGTATCCCAAGTTTATATTGATAACGCAATTATTCAATAACGATGAAAATGGAAGGGGGGGAATGACTCATGCCCGATGTCCTGTCGCAAGGTGAAATCGATTCGTTGCTATCCGCCCTCACATCAGGAGAAGTTTCAGCAGAAGAGATTCGGCGCAGTGACGAAGCGCAACGGGTTCGAACCTACGACTTTAAGCGGGCGATGCGTTTCTCTAAGGAACATATTCGATCAATTTCTAGGATTTACGAGCACTATTCCCGACTTTTAGCAACTTTTTTTTCTGCACAGTTGAGAACGGTCGTACAGTTAAATGTAGAATCAGTCGAACAGGTTCCCTACGAGGAATTTATTCGATCCGTTCCACCTATCACAGTTCTACATGTCATTAATGTGCCTAGTTTACAAGGGAAATTCCTGATCGAAGTGGCACCAAACGTCGCTTATGCTATGCTTGATCGAGTTTTAGGCGGGGCAGGTGCTTCACAAGATGGCGATCGCAGGCTGACGGAAATTGACACAGTCGTGCTTGAACGATTATTCTCGCGCTCCTTATCATCGATGACGGTCGCATGGGGATCGATAGGGGAATTGCAGTTTGGTTATGACAGCCTAGAAATCAATCCGCAGTTTATTCAGATTGCTAATCAAAGCGATGTTGTGCTGGTTGTATCCTTGTCGATTTCCATCGGTAGTGTGACAGGCACCGTCAATATTTGTATGCCACATGTGGTCCTTGAACCACTGATGTCAAGATTGAGTGCAAGATTCGTTTATGCTTCACCAAGAACACAAGAGGCGAAGCAAGGTATATCATCACAAACACTTTCTAAGCACATGAATCAAGTAGAAGTTTTTGTGAAAGCGGAACTGGGCTATGGGAGCATCACGGTAAATGATTTATTAGAATTAAGACTCGGTGATGTGATTACTCTTGATCAGTCTGTTGGCGAATCTTTATTTATTCGCGTGGGTGGTGAGGTAAAGTACCGTGGCGACCCCGGTACACATCGTGGACGCTACGCTGTAAAAATTACTCAAGTAGTGGAAGATGGTGGCTCAGATGAGTAGTGATTTTTTGTCACAAGAAGAAATCGATGCATTATTGCATGGAGGTGCGACAAAAAAGGAAATCAATCCAGACGACTATTTATCCATGTTTGATCGGGATGCTCTCGGTGAAGTGGGAAACATTTCTTTTGGTACAGCGGCAACCACGTTATCCACGTTACTGCGCCAAAAAGTGAACATCACCACGCCGCAGGTCACACTTTTACTACGTGATCAGTTTGTAGAAGAATTTCCCGTTCCACATGTTGCGGCACGTGTAGAGTATACCGAGGGGTTGCAAGGTTCTAATTTCCTTATGATACGCATCGACGACGCTCAAATTATCGCTGATCTTATGCTAGGTGGTGATGGGAGGGCACCCGCCGCGGAATTGAACGAATTGCACATGAGTGCCGTTGGTGAAGCGATGAATCAAATGATGGGTTCCGCTTCAACGTCCATGGCTACAATGGTCGGACGAGCTGTAAATATTTCACCGCCTGTCGTGCAGTTGGTCGACGCAACGACAAGTTCGTCATTTGTACCGGAATCCGATATTTTAGTTCGTATCTCGTTTCACTTAACTGTCGGGGATTTGATCGATTCTAATATTATGCAAGTCATTCCGATTGAATTTGCACGCTTCTTAGTGGATATGGTGATGGGACCGCATCAGGATACCGCTGTTAATAACAAAGCTACTACACCTGGTCAAGAACCCGTTTATGTGGACGATGTGATGATTGAAACAGCAGCAGCATCATCGACGTATCAGATGGCAACGAATGCCTATACGGCAGCGATGGCAACGGAATCGTACGGAAACAGCCCGATGTCTCATGCCACTGCAAAAAGTGGGTCATCAGTCCAACCGATCGTTGAGAAAGCTGTATTTTCAGCTTTTGATGATCCAGCACCTATGCGTTCTGGACGAAATCTTGATTTGTTGCTCGATATTCCTTTGCAATTAACTGTAGAACTGGGTAGAACAAAGAAATTGATTCGGGATATTTTGGATTTTGGTCCTGGATCGATCATTGAACTAGATGCACTAGCCGGCGAACCAGTGGATATTTTGGTTAATCACAAACTGATCGCACGTGGTGAAGTTGTCGTAATTGATGAAAACTTCGGTGTGAGAGTGACCGATATTATTAGTCCAGCGGAACGCATTGCACGATTGCAATAATCAATTTAACGGGAGTGTTTACCTTGTCAAACCGAATTTTAGTTGTTGATGATGCTGCATTTATGCGAATGATGATTAAAGAAATTCTTACAAAAAATGGCTATGTTGTAGTTGGTGAAGCTAGTGATGGAGCTCAAGCCGTAGAAAGGTATAAGGAGTTAAAACCTGACCTTGTTACCATGGATATCACGATGCCAGAAATGGACGGCATTCAGGCTTTAAAAGAAATTCGTAAAATAGACGGTACTGCAAAGATCATCATGTGTTCGGCGATGGGACAACAAGCTATGGTTATTGATGCGATACAAGCGGGTGCTCGCGATTTCATCGTTAAACCTTTTCAAGCTGATCGCGTCATCGAAGCTATTCGCAAAACAGTTGGGTAAAATTGGACGGTATCAACCATGAACGGATCTGGATTTTTCTCGTATTCTTATGCACTTCTTGTTTTGTTGTTCATTATTGCACTGGCTTACTACAGTATCCGATGGTTGGGCTTTCGGGGGCAAAAGGCACTACACAATCCTTTAGTAAGGCAAGTAGCTACTTTACCTTTAGGTCAAAACAAAACGCTCCAAGTCGTTGTGGTTGATGAAAAGATGATTCTCATTCTTGGCGTTTCTGGCAATATCGAACCACTGGCCCAGTTGGATGATCCGGATCTTGCTCATCGTTTACTGCTTGATCAAGAAAAACGTATGTCTCCGACCAAATTGACGGTGCCTTTAGAACGCCTTGTGCAAGCTGTCGCAAAACGTATGCAGCGCAATGTAAAACAAGGGAATGAGCCTGATTTTGCTGTTCTTTTAAAACGCCATTTGACGACAGTTAAAGATCGGCGTACACAGGCTGCTGAGGAATTCTCGAAGGATATTTACCAACAGGGAAAGGATGAGCCTCATGATGATCCGTAATATGGCCATCACGATGCCCCTTTCACTTGTTGGATTACTTGCTGTTCCTTCGGTTGCTTTAGCAAAAACGGCAGCAATTTTACCGGGCATCTCATTATCTGTCAATCCATCTACAACCCCTTCAGGTATTGTCGGAACGGTACAAATTATTGTCCTGTTAACCTTGTTAAGTCTCGCACCCGCAATTTTGATTATGATGACATCCTTTACACGCATCATTGTTGTCCTTTCTTTTGTACGTAGTGCGTTGTCGTTGCAGCAGTCACCGCCAAATCAAATTTTGGTGGGATTAGCTTTATTTTTAACGTTGTTTATTATGGGACCTACTTTTTCTACCGTGAATCAACATGCTGTTCAACCTTATTTGGCGGGTAAAATTAACCAAACTGTTGCATTAAATCAAGCTGAGCTTCCTTTTAAAGAATTTATGGCCAAACAGACGCGAGTACAAGATGTTGAACTGTTTTTGCAGTACCAACATCTAAAAACGCCAAAATCTTTAGTGTCGTTACCGATTACTACCTTGGTACCAGCTTTTGCGATTAGCGAATTGAAAACAGCTTTTCAAATTGGTTTTATGATTTACGTGCCTTTTTTGATCATAGATCTCGTTGTCGCAACGACGCTGATGTCCATGGGAATGATGATGTTGCCACCTGTCTTGATTTCAATGCCGTTTAAATTGCTTCTCTTTGTGATGGTTGATGGATGGTATCTTGTTGTTCGTTCGTTGCTTGCTGGATTTCACTAGAAAGAATGAGGGCTTTGCCTAAAGGATGGTAAGAAGCTGATGGATGGTAATTTTATTGTAGGACTTGCACAACAAGTCATTATATTGGTTTTGGAAATTACTGGTCCATTGCTCCTAGCTGGTCTTGTCGTCGGCTTGCTCGTGAGTATCTTTCAAGCAACAACGCAGATTCAAGAACAAACTCTTTCCTTCATCCCAAAAATTGCGGTGGTTATCGTGGTGCTATTGCTTAGTGGACCTTGGATGTTGAGTCTCTTGACCGATTTCACAGCTCATATTTTAGGAAATCTTCAGCAATACGTCAGTTAAGAAGCCATGACAATTACTCCAGTACTCTTAGCGTTTTTGCTCATTTTTGTGCGAGTACTCGCCGTTATAGGCTCAGCACCTGTAATTGGCAATGCACAAATTCCTGCGTTTTTTAAGATTGGTCTTGCTTTTTTTATCGCCTTACTCATTGATAATACAATGACGCAAACAGCTATTCATACTTCCATGCAAGGCGTTACCATAGGGAGTTTTGTAGCGTTGTTGGTTATAGAAGCCCTAACCGGTTTAGCTATCGGATTGATTGCAAGTACGGCTTTTGCGATAACGCAATTTGCTGGGGAGTTGCTTGATCAACAGGTGGGATTTTCAATAGCAACCATCATATCACCTGGCATGACAAGTCCCGGAGGCCTATTGTCCAACTTTTATTATCTTGTCTTTGCGTTATGGTTTTTATCGGTTAATGGACATTACGCCATTTTACTGGCCTTATTGCAAAGTTTTCACATCATTCCACTTGGATCGGCGACATTATACAACGGTGCTCTAAGCAATACTTTTTTGCAAGCATTAATCTCTTTTATGATTATGGGTTTGCAGTTTGCTGCCCCTGTATTATTGGCACTTTTTTTGACGAATGTTTCTTTAGCCGTTGCCTCGCGCGCGGTACCACAGATGAACGTTTTTGTGGTGGGATTGCCGATTTCCCTTTTAATCGGTTTGTTGTTTGTGGCTATGTTTGTACCTGATGCTGTAAATGCCATGCAAGGTATACTGAATAGTATGGAAAATGCCTTGAGTCAAGTGTTACAAGGACTTGGGGGTGTCAAGTGATTCGTTTCGATCTTCAGTTATTTGCGGAAAAAACAGAACGTGCGACGGCCAAACGGCTTTCTGACGCGCGCCGTGAAGGGCGAATGGCTAAAAGCCCTGATTTGACGATGGCATTTAGTTTCCTTGGTGTCATCGTAGCTCTTGGGATGTTCGGTCAACAACTCTATATATCGTTGGCTAAGTTAATGACAGATTTGTTCAGCGAAGGTTTAGTATTTGCGAACGACCATGTTGGGTTACCAGGCATTTTTTATAGTGACATGCAAAACCTTTTATCAGCGATGTTGCCACTGCTTTTAGTTGGCATGGTAGTTGGGGTTATGGTCTCTTTTTTGCAAGTTGGACCGTCTTTTGTTTTGACTGGTCTTTATCCTAATTTTTCGAAGATTAACCCGTTATCGGGGATTAAACAACTTTTTGGTTTGCAAGCTATTTCACAGCTTGTTAAATCAACCTTAAAATTGATTTTTATTGCGGTGGCGGTGTACTTTGCACTTGCTGGGTCATCAGGACAATTCGCTTCCCTGATGGATACCGATCCCATTTATATTATTCAAGCTTTTGCTTCTCGAGCTTTTTCCATTGTACTCGATGTTGCTGGAATGTACGTCGCTTTGTCGATCTTTGACTTTTTCTTTCAGCGTTTTCAGTTCGGACGAAACATGCGCATGTCTAAAGAAGAGGTCAAAGATGAGATGAAGCAACAAGAAGGTAATCCACAAGTAAAAGGAAAACTGCGAGAGCGTGGTAGGGCGATTGCTTTTCGTCGCATGATGCAAAAAGTTCCTACTGCTGACGTGATTATTACCAATCCTACGCATTTTGCTGTAGCTCTTAAATATGATGCTTTGTCCATGCATGCGCCACAAGTTGTTGCTAAAGGTGTTGACCAAATAGCTTTGAGAATTCGTGAAATGGCCAAGGAAAACGACGTTCCTATTGTAGAAAATCGCCCGTTAGCTAGATCGTTGTACCAAACGGTTGAGATTGATGGCTATATCCCAGGTGAATTATTTCAAGCTGTAGCAGAGGTGCTGGCGTATGTCTATCGTTTGAAAAAGAGAACTGTATGATATGGTAACGTGGTATTCGCAAGTGAATTTTGAGGAGGAATGGCGTTGAAACGATTGGCTCTTTTACCGATGATTGGCATCATCGGTGTGATCGCAATGCTGGTCATTCCGATTCCGCCAGGTTTGCTTGATTTTCTCTTGATTATTAATCTAGCTATTGCATTGACTATTCTTTTAGTCGCCATGATGACGCAAGAAACGTTACAGTTTTCGGTCTTTCCATCGTTGTTGCTTATTACAACGTTATTTCGCCTAGCACTCAATGTATCTTCGACACGTTTGATTTTAACCAGTGGGTATGCAGGCCATGTGATTGAAACATTTGGTAACTTTGTGATTGGTGGTAATCCGGTAGTCGGTATTATCGTGTTTATCATCTTAATCATTATTCAGTATATTGTCATTACGCGTGGTGCAGAACGTGTCGCAGAAGTCGCTGCGCGATTTACGCTTGATGCTATGCCCGGGAAGCAAATTAGTATCGATGCCGATCTCAATTCAGGATTAATAACGGATGTCGAAGCAAGGCAACGGCGCAAAAATATTGAGCAAGAAGCTGACTTTTATGGTGCGATGGATGGTGCTAGCAAATTTGTTAAAGGTGACGCCATCGCTGCGATGATTATCGTAGCTGTCAATATCCTTGGTGGGTTTATTATTGGTATGGCGCAACAAGGGTTAAACTTTAACACCGCTTTGTCTACTTACACGGTTTTATCCGTTGGTGATGGTCTAGTTAGTCAGATTCCTGCGCTGCTTTTATCAACGGCGACGGGTTTAATCGTGACACGGTCGGCATCAGGATCAGATCTTGGTGTAGATATCCTTGTTCAAGTTTTCTCTTTTCCCAAAATGTTATATATCGTTTCTGCTGTCATTATGATTTTGGGTATCTTTACTCCCATTCAAATTTGGGTAACAGCACCTGTCGCAATTTTGCTCGTTATTGCGGCAAGACGAATGGCATCTAGTCGAAAACGTGATGAGGCAATGGCGAAAAAATCTGCTGAGGCTGAGAAAACCAAGTCAACAAAAAGTCCAGAAAGTATGTACTCTCTGATTCAAGTAGAACCTGTAGAATTTGAGTTTGGCTATTCTGTTGTGCCACTTGCTGACGCTACACAAGGTGGTGATTTACTCGAACGTGTTGCGCTGATCAGACGTCAAATTGCATTAGATTTAGGTATCGTCGTACCGATGATTCGTTTTAGAGACAACATTCAACTGCGCCCAAACGAGTATATTATTGCAATCAAAGGGAGTGAAGTAGCGCGTTATGAGCTAATGCCTGGCCATTATCTCGCTATGAGCCCTGGTATTGCTGATCCGTCTATTGTTGGTATACCAACGAAGGAACCTGCTTTTTCTTTACCCGCTGAATGGATTTCCGAAAGTATGCGAGATCAGGCGTTGTTGAAAGGATATACAGTCGTTGACGCACCATCGTTGATTGCAACACATTTAACGGAAGTTTTGCGCCGCCACGCTTACGAGCTAATAGGGAGGCAAGAAACAAAAGCGCTTATCGATGCAGTAAAGGAACGGCAACCTGTATTGGTAGAAGAACTCATTCCGTCCTTGATGACAATAGGTGAAGTGCAAAAGGTTCTTGCGAACTTACTCTTAGAGCGAGTGTCGATTCGTGATTTACCAACTATCTTAGAAACTTTGTCTGATTTTGCTGCAACGACAAAGGATGCTGATATTTTAACGGAGTATGTCAGGCAACGCTTAAGCAGGCAAATTACATCACAAGTGCGCACGGGATCTGATGCAATTTGTGCAATTACGTTTAGTCAAGGTACAGAGCGTAGAATTCAAGAGCATATGTCAGCTACAGATCGAGGTGTTCAACTTGCTTTAGATCCGCGTATTGCACAGCAATTAATCAAGGGAATCAGTGATCACGTTTCTCGTTTGTCAAGCCTCGGTAAAACGTCTGTGCTTCTTGTCTCACCTGTGCTAAGAGCCCACATTCGCCGCGTGTTGGCACGCGGTTTACCCGATCTGTCTGTCTTATCCTATGCAGAGCTTGATCCCGATGCGCCAATAGAAAGTGGAGGGGTGGTGAATATCTGATGTTTATCAAAAGGTTTGTCGTCAAATCTTTGCCTCAAGTCATGGGCATGGTTAGACAGGAATTGGGACCCGATGCGATTATCCTCTCTTCGCGGAAAATTCGGCGACCTGGTCTTGCTGGTTGGTTGGGATTTACAGTCTATGAGGTATTTGCGGCCATGGAGCAAACTGCGCCTGAAGACAAATCAATACCTAATACGGATATACAAATGCGTCCAAAAGAAGGAATGCCAAAGCAAGATGTTGTTCAGGAATTACAACAGATTAAAAATATGCTGTCATCCATGCTTTTTGAAGGATTGGCTGGACCATTAGCGTTCGATAGTGAATGGCAAGATGTTTTAATTCATTGGTCCCAGACAGGATTTTCTACGGATTTACTTCATAAATTTGTTGAACAGTTTACGGAGCGGCGTTCCCATGAACCTGATCTATCGTTGCAAAAAGTACTTGATGAATTTTTGGCCTCCGTCCTCAATCAAACAGGTCCGTGTCGCACGATTAAAACAAGTGATCATTTGGTTCTTTTTGTTGGACCTACGGGAGTCGGTAAGACGACAACAATTGCAAAACTAGCAGCGCATGCCAAATTACGTGATGGTCGTCGTGTCGGCCTTGTGACAATCGATACTTTTCGCGTAGCGGCGAAAGAACAATTGCAAACTTACGCTGATATCTTAAACGTACCGCTTAAAGTAGCGCATCATGCGAATGACTTAAAGGATCAAATCCTTTCCTTAAAGGATTGTGATTTAATACTGGTTGATACAATGGGAAGGAGTTTTCTAGATAGCACACAAGCAAAGGAACTACAAGAATTGGTACGCGGAATCAATTTTGATTTAACCTATCTTGTGATGAGTTTAACATCTCGTCTGGCAGAAGCAAAGGAAACGGCTGCCGTTTTACAGAATATAGGGTATAATGCTTTGCTTTTAACAAAAAGCGATGAAGCGTTACTGCCATCTTTGGCCATTACTTTAGTTGACGAATTGCAGATACCGCTTTCTTACATCACTACAGGCCAAGAAGTACCTAATGATCTCATGGTCGCTGATGTTGAGCAACTGACGTCGCTTTTCAAAGGGGGTATGACAAGTGGGCGATCAGGCGGAGACACTACGGAGAATTATTCAACAACAGCAGGGACGAGCAAAACATGAGCAAGTATTGACTCGAGTCGTCGCCGTGGCTAGCGGTAAAGGCGGTGTTGGCAAATCCAATCTTGTCTTGAATTATGCGTTGACATTATGTCAAATGGGTGAGCACATTTTAATTATTGATGGTGACTTAGGTTTTGCGAATCTCGATATACTGCTTGGTCTTAGACCTGCCTATTCGCTTGAGGATGTATTATCAGGTACTGTGTCACTGATTCATGCTATGACGATGGCTGCGCACGGATTAGAAATCATTTCGGGCGGATCAGGAACTATGCTTGATGAGCGGGAGGCAAGTATGCAAATGGCACGCTTTGCACATGAGTTAAACACGGTGCAAGGACGTTTTGATCGTATTTTTGTCGACTTTGGAGCAGGATTTAGTCGTTATGCTACGGAAATGATGGGACTTTGCGATGATCTGTTTTTGGTGATGACACCCGAACCAACAGCACTTGCTGATGCTTATTCCTTACTTAAGCTAATGGCTAAAGGTGGCCTACTTCCAAACATTCATGTCGTCGTGAATCGCGCACAGTCTGTCGTAGAAGCTACAGAAGCCGCACGTAAGTTTAGCCTCACTACGCAAAAATTTCTGAAAACATCACCTCATATTCTGGGATATGTTCTAGAAGATGATGCTGTTAATCGTGCTGTCTATCATCAATCTCCTTTTGTTCTTAAAGAACCGGGTGCTATAGCATCAAAATGCGTCCGCCAACTAGCTAAAAATTCCTTACTTCGCACAAGTGAACAACCCATGGAGGAGCCACGTGGCTTGCGAAAAATCTGGGAGCATTTTGCAAAGCGGCGTCAAGTATAGAAAGATAGTGATGGAAGAAGGACATCGACTAGGTCGAGGAGAAAAGTACTAGAGCAAATCAAATTAGATGAGGAGGAGCTAGGTTGCAAGAACAAATCAAATGTATTGTTTTTCGATTAGCACAAGAGGAATTTGGTGTTGATGTGGCGCAAGTACGTTCGATTGAACGTGTACAATCCATTACTTATGTACCAAAGGCGCCATCTTTTGTGAAAGGTGTAATAAATCTGCGAGGTTCTGTTATTCCTGTTATCGATTTGCGCGAGAGATTGAGTATGAACATTACCGCAGAGTCAACTGATACGCGATTGATCATCGTACATGTTTTGCAACAAGATGTTGCTTTTGTCGTTGATGCTGCCAATGATGTTACCGATATTGATCGATCTTCGCTTGAACCCGCTCCTGCGACGTTCGGGTCGGTCGATATTGCTTATATATACGGTGTGGCTAAATTGAAAGATAAGCTCTTAATTTTATTAAATTTAGAAAATATTTTAGCGGAACACGAAGCGTTACAGGCGGCAGAGATAGCGAGGGTCTAAAGTGGTGGATCAAAGCGACTGGAGAAATGGTGTGCATTTAGACAAAAATGCCGCAGATATGTTGCGCGAAGTAGGCAATATTGGTGCGGCACATGCAGCAACAGCTTTATCGGAAATGTTGCGGCAAAAAGTGACTATGGAGGTGCCGTGGGTCGAATTTATTCCATTTGATGATGTCACCGAAATTTTAGGTGGTCCAGAACAAGTGGTTGCATGTGTCTATTTACGTATGTTAGGGGAAGTAACAGGTAGCATTTTTTTTATCCAAACTGTTCCTATTGCCAAACAACTCATGTCTTTGCTTGAATTATCTAAAGATGCTTTAGCGCCTTTTAGCGACATGGAAGTATCTGCTTTAGGTGAAATCGGTAATATCATGGCGGCAAGTTACCTAGGATCGCTATCAGATCTCACTCACTTAACGATGTTTCCATCGGTACCACTCGTTGCCGTGGATATGGCTCAAGCGGTTTTGAACGTTGGATTGCAACAAGATAATCCTATAGGCAATTATGCTCTTATCATTCATACATCGATTCATCATCACTTGGCTAGTGAGGATGCTCATTTGTTTCTTTTGCCGGATCCTGGGACTCAGGAGGCCTTAGTTCGTGCCCTGGGAATTGAGGGATTGGCATGATGCACAAGGTGGGCATGGCTGAAGCTAAAGTGGCAGGTGCAGGGGATTCCCTGCGAACGTTAGGTCTGGGGTCATGTGTTGGTGTAGCCTTGTATGACCCTATAGTAAAGATTGGTGGTTTGTTGCATGTGATGTTGCCGGCAAGTGGTGGAAAGACTGAATTGCCTGCTAAGTATGTGGATACAGGTCTTCCTTATGTAATTCATCTGATGAAAGACGCAGGCGCGCAGACAAGACACATAATTGCCAAACTCGCTGGCGGTGCGCAAATGTTTGCTTTAACCACAGGTTCCGATATAGTTCGTGTCGGTCCTCGCAATGTCGAGGCGGTAAGTCAATGGCTTCAAGAGGCGGGAATCCCAATTGTTGCAACTGATGTAGGTGGTAGTATCGGACGTACTGTAGAATTATTTACGGAGACAGGTGCTTTTTCGATTCGTACAGCACAATTTGGAGAGCGCTTCCTATGAAAAGTATGGAGATGAACCGTTGTGCAACAAGAAAATATGGAAGAAAAAAATTGTCATGTAGATATTGAAATTAGCGATGATAGTATGATTGTTATGGGGAATTTTCTAATGTCACCTGATGAATCATGCCCTTATACAGCGCAAGAAATAGTAGATCTATTGACAAATCGGCATGTCGTGTACGGCATCCTACCACAAGATGCTCTCGAACGTATCTTGTCATCCTTGTGTGGTCCGACCAATGGGATCCTGCTAGCACAGGGAGATAGACCTGTTGAGTCGACGAATGATCGAATGGAGTTCTTTTTTGAAGTGAACAAAAAACCTGTGCCTCAGGAGAAACTGGATGGCACTGTGGATTACAAGGAGTTAGGTGTTTTACAAAATGCTGTGGCAGGTCAAGTTCTTGCTAAACGTCATCTCGGCATTCCTGGTCAGGCTGGTAAAAATGTTTTTGGACAAGCAGTACCCGTTAAACCGCCACTACCTATCGCCTTAGCATCAAGAGCGAGCAAGGGAACTACGATCAGTGCTGATGCAACGGAAATAATCGCAACCATCGATGGACAAATCCTTTATCAAGATAATCGCAAGATTTCTATCGTACCTGTATTGCATATTGCCAATAATGTAGATTTTTCCACTGGGAATATTGATTTTTGGGGAAGTGTCGTTGTACACGAAAATGTGTTATCTGGATTTAGTGTTCAAGCAAGGGGTAATATTGAAATTTATGGGATCATTGAGGCAGCATCGCTCATTGCCGAGGGTGACATTGTTATTCGCGGTGGTGTACAAGGGGCGAATCATAGTCATATCGAGGCTGGTGGGACCATTCATGCATTATATTTGCAAAATGCTACCGTATCAGCCCAAAACGACGTGATTGTATCAGATAGTATCATGCATAGTGTAGTGAAAGCTCGCTCCGTACAAGTTACGGGTAAACGTGGTTTACTTGTAGGCGGAAAAATCACCGCGTTAAGCCATGTGTTTGCGCGAGTGATCGGTTCACCACTTGCAACGAAAACGGTAATCCGACTAGAAGCAAGTTCTGAGTTAGGTAATCGTCTTCAACAAATTGAAGAACTTATGTTACAAAAACAGCGAGTAATACAAAAGGTAAATGAAGCGACGTTGGCTTTTCAAGAGGTTTTTAATAAACAAGGGAAGCTATCGGAAGATCAGCAGAAACTTTTTGCACGTTTACGTCCTACTATGGATGATGCCTTGGCTTTGCTAAGGGATCTTGACGAAGATCGACAAACGGTTGTTTCTCTTATGGTGCAACTAAAGAAACCTTATTTGCAAGTAACTCGATTGCTTTACCCTGGTGTCCATATGGATGGATACTGTGGTGAATTTGTATCGGAAGAAAATTTGGGTCCTTGTACCATTTTGTTAACGCAGGATGGATGGCAAAAGCAACTTGGATAAATGGGTGATAACATGATTTATGGAACCATGCTCGTACTAAGTGTCCTACTCAGTGTTATGCTTTCCTATTATGTGATCGTTAAAAAACACTTTGGTCGCAATCCTGTAGACAATGAGATGGTCAATACACTCGAGCAATTTGCAGAACAAATGGAGCAGGAAAATGAACGTGTGATCCAGATGATGGCAAAATTACGTCAAAAAATTGATCGAGATGCTTTATCTATGCAACATCAGATTACTGGGTTAACGAATAAATATGATGAACTTACGCGCATTGTCAATTCTTTACTCTCATCAAATACCCTAGTAGCACCGGTCAAAAATCCTTCGTCTGATTTGGCACCGAAATATCAAGAAGTTGCGAAACGCTTGCAACGAGGGGATGATCCCACAAACATTGCACAAGAGTTGCAACTTGGGCATGGTGAAATTGATCTTGTCAAACACATGATCAAACATGGACGATAATGCTCTTACTTGCTAGTGAACGATTGCAATGGTATAATCTCATGGTGCAAATTCGCACGTTGCTTGAGAGTGTCTAAGTCTGTCGATGACAGGGGGATACTTGTCGAAAGCAACGGAGGGATAACTTGTAGGAGGTGCCTATCGTGGCAGTTATATCAATGAAACAACTCTTAGAAGCTGGTGTACATTTTGGTCACCAGACTCGTCGTTGGAATCCAAAGATGGATAAGTACATCTTCACGGAACGTAATGGAATCTATATCATCGACTTGCAAAAGACCGTAAAGAAAGTGGAAGAGGCTTATCACTTTGTGCGGGAAATTGCTGCTGAAGGCAAGAGCTTACTGTTTGTTGGTACTAAAAAACAAGCACAAGACTCCGTGCATGATGAAGCACTTCGCTGCGGTGGATACTATGTCAATCAACGTTGGCTTGGTGGAACACTAACGAATTTTTCAACCATTCAAAAACGTATTGAACGTTTGCGTGAACTCGAAAAGATGGAAACAGACGGTACATTTGATGTGTTGCCTAAGAAAGAAGTTATTTTACTTCGTAAGGAACAAGAACGACTTGAGAAGTTCCTAGGCGGTATCAAAGATATGAAAAAGCTTCCTGGAGCATTGTTTATCATCGATCCACGTAAAGAGCGGATTGCTGTAGCGGAAGCTCGTAAACTTGGTATCCCTATCGTTGGTATTGTTGACACTAACTGTGATCCTGATGAAATTGATTATGTCATTCCGGGTAACGATGACGCGATTCGCGCCGTAAAACTTTTAGCAGGTAAAATGGCTGATGCTATGATTGAAGGCGCGCAAGGAGAAGAGACAGCTTCTTAAGTGGATAGCTGTACACAGTGTCTCATGTGATCATGAGCTTTGGTGGAGTCCGGGCATTGGTCCGTGCCTTCACCTTTCTTTTACATAAAAAACTTGTGAAAAGGCGGTATAATCGATATGGCTATTAGTGCTGCAGCGGTCAAAGAATTGCGAGAAAAAACTGGGGCAGGTATGCTTGATTGTAAAAAAGCACTTGAAGCAACGAATGGCGATTTGGAAAAAGCTATTGAACATTTGCGCGAGCAAGGACTAGCATCTGCGGCAAAGAAGTCCGGTCGTGTTGCGGCTGAAGGGGTCGTTGAGGCTTACATTCATGCTGGTGGCCGTATTGGAGTCCTTGTAGAAGTAAACTGCGAAACGGATTTTGTGGCAAAAACAGATGACTTTAAATCTTTGTGTAAAGATATTGCGATGCATATTGCGGCAATGAAACCTGAATATTTACGTCGTGAAGATATTCCTGCAGAGATTGTTGAACGTGAGACAGATATCTTCAGGCAACAAACGTTAAATGAAGGTAAACCAGCTGCGGTTGTTGATAAGATCGTTGGCGGTCGTGTTGACAAGTATTTGCGCGAATTGTGCCTCTTAGATCAGCCGTTTGTGAAAGATCCTTCAATTACCGTAGCTAATTTGGTTGCACAAAAGATCAGCAAAATTGGTGAAAACATCTCTGTTCGTCGATTCGCACGTTACGAGATGGGTGAAGGTTTGGAAAAACGACAAGATGATTTTGTAGCAGAAGTTATGGCTCAAGTTAAAGGTTAATCAACTAGGGGGTCTGGGATGGAAACGACCAAGTACCACCGCGTTGTATTAAAACTGAGCGGGGAAGCGATGGCCGGCGATGGTGGTTTTGGCATTTCGTCCGACATGATTCGATCTGTCGCTAAACAAATTGCCGAAGTTATCGCGCTCGGTGTCCAGGTTGCCATTGTCGTAGGTGGAGGTAACATTTGGCGAGGTGTCGCTGCCAGCGGTGAGGGTATGGATCGTGCTCATGCAGATTATATGGGTATGCTTGCCACTGTTCTTAATGCCTTAGCATTGCAAGATGCTTTGGAGCGTATGAATGTCGTGACACGTGTCCAGACATCTATTGAAATGCGGCAAGTAGCAGAACCTTATATTCGTCGTCGTGCAATTCGCCATCTTGAAAAGGGCAGAGTGGTTATTTTTGCGGGCGGAACGGGAAATCCGTTTTTCTCGACAGATACCGCCGCTGCATTGCGAGCGGCAGAGATCGAAGCTGAAGTTATTTTAATGGCTAAAAACGGCGTAGATGGTGTGTATACGGCAGATCCACAAAAAGATCCGGCTGCGAAAAAGTATGAGACACTCAACTTTATGGATGTTTTGTCACGTAATCTTGGTGTGATGGATGCGACGGCAACTTCGCTTTGCATGGATAACAACATTCCAATCCTAGTGTTTTCCATTTCAGAACGTGAAAATATCTTACGGGCCGTACGCGGTGATGCTATTGGTACGATCGTGAGGAGGGATGATGTGTGAGTGAACACATCCAAGCAACGCAAGAAAGAATGGATAAGTCGCTAACGGCTTTACGCAAAGAACTTGCTGCTGTAAGAGCAGGACGCGCAAATCCAGCGTTGCTCGATAAGATTATCGTGGACTACTATGGTACGCCAACGCCGGTTACACAAATGGCTAGTGTTACTGCACCTGAGCCGCGGATGTTAATTATTCAACCTTGGGATAAAGGCACCCTAGCTTCTATTGAACGAGCTATTCAAAAAAGCGATCTTGGTTTAACGCCGAATACAGATGGATCCGTAATTCGTCTAAATGTTCCACAGTTGACCACAGAGCGACGTCAAGAATTAACCAAATATATCAAAAAAATTGCTGAAGAAAGTCGTGTTGCGGTTCGCAATGTTCGTAGGGACGTGAATGAAGAAGTGAAAAAGGCGGAAAAACAGTCGCTTTTGTCCGAGGATGAGAGCAGGCGACTGCAAGAAAAAATTCAAGAAGTTACTGATCATGCTGTGGCTGAAATTGACCGTTTACTTGCTGTAAAGGAGAAGGAACTGCTCGAAGTTTAAACGGGTGGAGGGCGCCTTTATGGTTCCAGATTGGAAGTCCTTGTTTCGGGGGTCTGCACAACCCGAATCCAGTGGATTCACCACGGAGATCGATCCTTCACGTTTACCTCGTCACGTGGCCGTTATTATGGATGGTAACGGCCGTTGGGCACATGCTCGGGGTTTGCCCCGAGCAGCAGGGCATCATGCAGGGATGGTTGCTATGCGTGAAACGATTCGAGCCGCTGATGATCTTAGCATTGGAGCCATTACGCTTTACGCTTTTTCTACCGAAAATTGGAAAAGGCCGAGGACGGAAATCCAGTACCTATGGAATTTACTTGAGGAATTTTTCCGGGCTGATATGGATGAACTTGTTGAACGCAATGTCCGTGTAGTGTTTATTGGTGATACGAGAAAATTACCATCCTATACGCAAAAGACGATTGCTAAGTCTATAGAAAGAACAAAGGACAATAGTGGCATGATTGTCCAGTTTGCTTTAAACTATGGTAGTCGTGCTGAACTGGTGGACGTTGTCCACCGCTTGGCACAGCAGGTCAAAGATGGTACTTTAGAACCAGATGATATTTCGGAAGAAGTTGTCACTCAGTGCTTATCGGCACATTGTGTACCGGATCCCGACTTGTTGATTCGGACATCAGGTGATAAAAGAGTTAGTAATTTTTTATTATGGCAAATTGCTTATGCTGAACTGTATTTTCTTGATGAGATGTGGCCGGATTTCACCAAGGCGCACTTCTATGAGGCTATTTTAGCTTATAGTAAACGAGAGCGCCGTTTTGGCGGACTAAAATGAGGTGACAGCGTGCTTCGTCAACGCGTCGTGACGGGACTTTTAGGAGCGGCATTGGTACTGTCTATGAATTGGCTTGGGGGGTATTATCTCGCCGCTCTGTTTGCCGTCATCGCAGCAGTCAGTGTACTTGAAATTGGCTCTATGATGAAAGTTCGTTTGCTGACTGCGGAAAGCATCGTTGCCATTGTGTTTGCAGCATTGATTGTACTTTGGCCGTCTTTTGAACGATTTTGGTACGTTTTATTTTATGCGTTGTTGATTATTACGATTTTTCGCCGTAAGGAATTTTCTTTTACGGCAGCTGGTGTTTTATTTGCAGGCGCACTATATTCAAGTTATGCTTTTCGTACATTGCTTGACGTTCGGCAAATGTCACATGGGCTAGGCTTGGTGTTGACCATTTTGCTTGCGATATGGTCAACAGATATAGGCGCTTTTTTTGTCGGACGAGCTCTTGGAGGGCGTAAATTGCTCCCTGAAGTGAGTCCAAAAAAGACTGTATCTGGAGCTGTTGGCGGGTTGTTGTTGGCGACCGTGGCAACGCCTATAGGTGCAGCCGTTTTCGTTGGACCAATGTTTGTTCACGCATGGCGTTATGCCTTACTGGGCTTTGTAGTGTCTATTGCAGGCCAACTTGGTGATCTCATTGAATCTGCTTTAAAGCGTCATTACGCTGTGAAAGACTCTGGATGGATACTTCCTGGGCACGGTGGATTACTTGATCGTTTTGATAGTTTGCTCCTTGCCGCACCGATCGCGTATCATTTGATCATGTGGCTGTTTGTGCGTTAATGAAAGGATGGATATTTCGTGGCACGATTGGTAACAGTTCTTGGAGCCACAGGTTCCATTGGTACGCAAACACTTGATGTGATTCGTGAGAATCGCGATGTATTTGCAGTCAGCGCCTTGACGACGTATGGTCGCGTAACCGAATTAATGGAAATGATACGCGAATTTGATCCAAAGCGCGTTGTTGTCCATTCCGTGGAAGATCGAGATTTGATCGTTCGTGTTTTTCCTACGCTTGAGGTGCTTTTTGGTGATGATGCCTATAGTGATGTCGCCGCAGCTGAACCAGGAGCGATAGTTGTAAATGCGTTGGTGGGATCTATTGGAATTCGACCGACGTTACGAGCCATTGCTGCGGGATGTGATGTGGCTTTAGCGAATAAAGAAACCTTGGTGGCTGCTGGAGATTTAGTTATGGCTGCGGCTAAAGCGGCAGGTGTAGCTGTGATACCTGTTGATTCGGAACATTCAGCGATTGCTCAATGTTTACAAGGTTATCATGCGAATGAAGTCTTACGGCTTATCGTTACAGCGTCAGGAGGACCTTTTCGGACATATTCCCGTGAACAACTTTCACGCGTGACTATCGGTGATGCGTTGGCTCATCCAACGTGGCGGATGGGTCCAAAGATTACGGTGGATTCGGCAACGTTGATGAATAAGGGCCTTGAAGTGATTGAAGCACATTATCTGTTTTCCATGCCATATGATGCGATTGATGTTATTGTACATCCACAAAGTATCGTACACTCCATGGTGGAATTTCAAGATGGTGCAGTGTTGGCACAGTTAGGTGCCGCAGATATGCGAATTCCGATTTCGTTTGCCTTATTTCATGGCAGGACACCTCGATTTTCCCCGTTTCGACGAATGGATTTATCTACTCTCTCGCAATTGACTTTTGAAAGTCCTGATATCGAGCGATTTCCAGCGTTAGCTTTAGCATATGATTGCGGTAGGGCAGGTGGGACATACCCAACTGTGATGAATGCAGCGAATGAAGTTGCGGCCGGCGCATTTCTTCGAGACGAATTACCTTTTCTTGATATCGTCGATGTGGTGTCACGTGTGATCGATCGACACGTTAGTGAAACGCTAGACGACATTTCGCAAGTATTTTCTGCTGATGCGTGGGCGCGCCGACAAGCGATGGAATTCGTGTTGGAGAGGGGACAACGTTTGTGATCGGTGCGGTTTTAGCTGGTGGTATTCGTACCGTAGTCGCCGTTATTTTGGTTTTTGTGATTATGGTCATGATCCATGAATTTGGGCATTTTATTGTTGCAAAGCGAGCAGGTGTACTTGTTTACCGTTTTGCTATAGGCTTTGGACCAAGGTTGTTTTCGTTTTCGCGTGGCGAAACAGAGTACTCTATTCGTTTATTTCCTTTAGGCGGATACGTCATGTTAGCTGGTGAAATGCCGCAGGATACATATTTCAAAATAGGGGAACAAATCGCCGTACGGCTTGACCAGATACAGCAGGTGGACTTAATTGGCGATCCAAGCGATGTTCAAAATGCCACGGTTGTTGGACATCTTCGTGCGATCGACACCATGCGATCTTTCACGGTGACGCTGGAAACGGAGGATGGCGTTTACAGTTACGCCTTTTCAAAGCACTCCTTTCTTGCGACAGGTAAGGAACCCATCGCTATCGCTCCGCCTGATCGACAAATGAACCAAAAACCTATCTGGGTTCGGATGGCTATTGCTCTCGCTGGCCCATTTATGAACGTGGTTCTTGCAACTGTCTTGTTTGCTGTTATCCTTGGCGTTATGGGATCTTTTTCCTCACCTCCACAATTTGCGTCCATTGAATCGGGTTCTCCGGCGGCGCACGCTGGGCTTAAGTCAGGTGATGTTCTTGTTGCTGTCAATCATCAACCAGTGCATAATTGGATGACTTTTGTTACGGAGATTCAAAGCCATCCTAAGCAACCTCTTGACATCACTGTGGACCGTGGTAGTGTAGATAAATCGTTAGTGATTACGCCAGAAAAACGTTCGGATGGTACTGGATTTATTGGTGTAACACCTGTGATTGATCATAGCTTATGGAGTGCTATGACGAATAGTGTTTATCAGACTGGACAGTATTCGCAGATGATCACGAATGCTTTTGTAGGTATGTTTTCGCATGGTAACACGTTTGTCAAAGATACAGCAGGCCCAGTGAAAATCGTGCAAGTCATTGGCCAACAAGCCCAATTGGGTATCTTACAATTACTCAATTTGACGGCGATTTTGAGTCTAAACTTAGCCATTCTAAATCTTTTGCCGATTCCACCCTTGGATGGGAGTCGCATTTTGCTGCTGATTGTTGAATTTTTACGGGGCCGTCCCATTGACCCGCGTAAAGAATACTGGGTTCATGCTATTGGATTTGTGCTTATCATTACGTTAATGGTAGTGCGAACTTATCTTGATGTGGCGCAAATGTTTTAATAGGTACTGGTTTTGCTAAAAGGCGGGGATTCTTTTGCAAACGGGTGGGTCGGATACAAACACGATAATGAGCGGCACAGTGCAGAAGGCTTCGGCTCTTCAAGCGGTGCCGCCTGCGTTTTTACTGGAACAAGAAGCGTTATGGATGCAAGAATTGGTGAAACAAGTAAGTCATGTCGTTATAGCTATAAAGAAGCAAGTTATTACAATTTATGTAACCCCACAAGACGGGCGATCTGTCTGGGAACAGGTAGTGGGGATTCACGCCCTTGACAAAGAGCTTGCTTTTGTTGAAGTTGTCGTCAAAACAAAACGAGATGTTTCCGATTCTGAACAACAAGATATGTGTCTGCGCGCCTGTTTGTGGCTGCTAACTATGCGTGACAAGGCACTGAAGCCCATGTTGGACCAAGCATTTTTTCAATTTGAGAACCTTAATCGAGTTTCTTTATCTCTGAGTTCCCCGGTTGAATTAGCTATGCAAAGAGCGCTCGATCGTAAATTGAGTTCTTTGTTTCTTTCCTTAACCGGACAAGTTATCAATGTGCAGTTGGCGCAAACGGCAGAAAAAGACGATCTAGTTCAGGAATTTCGCACATCCATGGAACAAGAAACGCATGATGCTCTTCAAAAACAGATTGTGGTAAGTGATGTAAAAGAAAGCCTTGCGCAAAATCCACCTCGACTGCAATTCGGAAATGTCATTGAAGACAGTCCTATCGATATTCAACAGATACAGGATGAAATGCGGTCAGTTACCGTGACTGGACGAGTCTTCGGACTTGAGATACGTGAATTAAATAGTGGCAGACAACTTATCCAATTCCATGTGACGGATGAAACTGATTCTATTACGTGTAAAGTTTTTTTGCGAGGACAAGGGAAAAAGGAACAAGACGTCAGTGCTTTACAAGACGGTGTACATGTGATCGTACGCGGTAGTGTACAGTTTGATACGTACATGAAAGAATTAGCGTTATTGATTACAGATATGACATCCTATGAATCTGAAAAACGGCTGGATACGGCCACTCGAAAAAGGGTCGAACTTCATGCACATACACAAATGAGTACCTTAGATGGTGTGGTATCTGCTACCGATCTTGTTCGTCAGGCAGCTGAATTTGGTCATGAGGCAGTAGCCATCACAGATCACGGCGTTGTTCAGTCATACCCTGAAGCGGCGAGTGCTGGTAAAAAATATGGAGTTAAAATCCTTTATGGTATAGAAGCAAATATGATTGATGCTGGGCAGACGATCGTTTACCGAGCAACAGAACAACGTCTTGATGATCGTACAACGTATGTTGTCTTTGACACGGAAACAACTGGACTGTCTGCGGCGGAACATGAGTTGATCGAAATTGCTGGCGTAAAAATGTGTGGTGGGGCTATTATTGATTCCTTTTCCCAACTTATTCATCCTAAGCAAATGATTTCTGCGAAAATTACAGAAATTACGGGGATTACAAACGATATGGTTCGCGATGAACCGTCCGTTGCTGAGGTATTACCGCGCTTTCAGGCATTTTGTAAAGATGCGATTTTGGTTGCTCACAATGCCGAATTTGATTTGTCGTTTTTGGATGTGCAAGCAAAGATTCTGGAAATGACTGCTTTTGAACAACCGACCATCGATACCCTGGCGTTGGCAAGAACATTATTCCCGCAAGATCGCAATCATCGGCTCAAGACGTTAACACAAAAATGGGATATTTCCTTGGTTAATCACCATCGAGCGTTGGCGGATGCTGAAGCAACTGGCAAAGTGTTTTATAAATTGCTTGAAACGGCAAGGGAACGCACGGTGATCGATCATCTTCAACACTTAGTGAAGTTTGGCTTCTCGAGTACGGATTTTACAAAGGGCAGACCCTATCATACAACGATATTAGTGACATCGCCGATTGGACTTAAAAACATGTATAAGCTGGTATCCTTTTCACATCTTGATTATTTTTATCGAGAACCACGAATGGTAAGAAAGTTGATACAAGAGCATCGAGAAGGATTACTTATCGGTACTGGATGCAAATTGGGTGAAATATTTCAAGCTATCTTGCGGGGAAAATCGCGAACAGATCTTGTGTCAATGCTTCGTTTTTACGATTTTGTCGAAATTCAACCACCCGATCATTATCAAGCGTTGCTTGCTAGTGAGGAGATTAGTTCACTCGATCAGGTAATGCATTATCATCGTTATCTTGTGGAACTAGCAGATGAAGTAGGTATTCCCGTCGTAGCAACAGGCGATGTCCATTTTCTTCAACCCAAAGATGCAGTATTTCGTGAGATTATTTTGCAAAGTTCTATGAAAAAGGAAACATCGCGAATCGTTCAACCTGCTTTGACATTTAAAACGACGCAAGACATGTTGGAAGCGTTCGCGCATTTAGGCGATCGGACGCAAGAAGTTGTTGTTGATAATCCATTACGGATTGCAGAGCGCATCGAATCAATTAGTCCTGTTCCTGATCGTGTGTATCCACCAAATATGGAGGGTGCAGAGGATCAAGTACGCTCGCTTTCATATCAAAAGGTGCACCAACTATATGGAGAAACTTTACCAACGGTCGTATCAGAACGCCTTGAGAAAGAAGTAACAAGTATCATTACGCATGGATTTTCTGTAAACTATCTAATTGCACATAAATTGGTCACAAAGTCATTGCAAGACGGGTATATCGTCGGGTCTAGGGGTTCTGTCGGTTCCTCTTTAGTAGCTACTTTAATGGACATCACTGAAGTCAATCCGCTACCACCACATTACTTGTGCCATTCATGCAAATTTTCTGAATTTATCCTTGACGGAACGATTGGATCCGGTTTCGATCTACCGGATAAAATGTGTCCAAACTGTAATACACCATTGAAAAAGGATGGACAGGATATTCCTTTTGAAACTTTTCTTGGATTTAAGGGTGACAAAGTACCTGATATTGATCTTAATTTTTCGGGTGAATATCAGGCTCGTGCTCATAAATACACGGAAGAATTATTTGGATCTGATTTTGTTTTTCGAGCTGGTACGATCTCTACGATTGCGGAAAAAACGGCTTTTGGTTACGTAAAAAAGTGGGCAGAAGAGCGAGGAAAGCAACTGAGAAATGCCGAAATTGCTCGTCTCGTTGCAGGCTGCACAGGTATCAAAAGAACGACTGGTCAACATCCTGGTGGTCTTATCATTGTTCCTAATGATCACGAAATTTATGATTTTTGTCCGATACAACACCCAGCTGATGATCGTACGACAGACACGAGAACAACGCATTTCGATTTCCATTCCATTCACGATAATCTACTAAAATTGGACATTTTGGGTCATGATGATCCGACGATGTTGCGAATGTTGCAAGATATCACGGGTATCGATACGCGTAGTGTTCCTGTGGACGATAAAGATGTCTACGCCCTTTTTTGCGGAACAGAGTCGCTTGGTGTAACTACGCAACAGATTAAGTCAAAAACTGGGACGTATGGAATTCCTGAGTTTGGTACAAAGTTTGTTCGCCAAATGCTGGAAGACACAAAGCCTAGCACGTTTGCTGACCTTGTGCGCATATCAGGATTGTCACATGGAACGGATGTATGGCTCAATAATGCGCAGGAATTAATTCGGCAAGGTACAGCAACATTAAGTGATGTTATTTGCTGTCGTGATGATATCATGGTGTACTTGATTTATCGGGGTTTAGATCCATCTCGTGCATTTAAGATTATGGAGTCGGTTCGCAAAGGTAAAGGTTTAAGTGATGATGATGAGCAATATATGCGATCCTTTCATGTGAAAGATTGGTATATGGAATCGTGCCGCCGTATCAAATACATGTTTCCAAAAGCTCATGCTGCGGCATATGTTCTTAATGCGGTACGGATTGCATATTTTAAAGTGCACTATCCACTTGCCTATTACGCAGCATACTTCACTGTTCGTGCGGAGGATTTTGATCTGGCACTTATGGCTCGTGGCGCCGATGCTATTGCGGCGCGAATTGATGAGATTGAAGCGAAACAAATGACGGCAACGACCAAAGAAAAGGCTCTGCAGACCGTGCTTGAAGTGGCTCTTGAAATGACGCGTCGGGGTTTTCGATTTTATGGTCTTGATCTGTATGCATCAGATAGTACGCGTTTTTTAGTCAAAGAAGATGGTTTGTTGCCTCCGTTTGCGGCAGCATCTGGTATTGGTGCGGCGGCAGCTAGTAACATGGTGAGCGCACGCAAGGAAGCGGAATTTTTGTCTATAGAGGATTTGCAAGAACGATCCCATGTATCGAAAACGGTTATTGAGTTGCTTCAGGGTTATGGATGTTTCGATGGCTTACCCGAATCCAATCAATTGTCCTTATTTTGATTGCAAATACGAACAATTGCATTGCGAGGATGGCAGTGTTATACTGCTTTTGTTAGATGTGCGTAACATACCTTTGTATGCTACTGGAGTGGGGATTCCCCACTCTTTCGTTTGTATGACTGTTCTGACCCGTTTGAGGGTGCGTTCAGGGGGGGCAACATGGCAAAACTTAAAGTGACTGATCTCGTTACCGAGATGGTTACACCGATTCTCGAGGAACATGAACTTGATCTTGTTGACGTGGAATTAAAAAAAGAAGGCGCTAATTGGTTTTTACGTGTATACATTGATAAGCCATCGGGGTACGTAGATTTAGATGACTGCTCCGTTGTCAGTGAAGCATTGTCCGCCAAATTGGATGCAACAGATCCTATTCCCAATGCGTATTTTCTTGAAGTTTCATCGGCTGGCGCAGAGCGACCATTAAAACGACCGGAAGATTTTACGAAAGCGATTGGAAAACGCGTTTATGTTTCTTTTTATGAACCATGGAATGGGCGAAAGTCAGTAGAAGGCATATTGATGGAGTATGGTGATGGTTTGCTGGTGATCAACGAAGACAATGAGCCCGTTAGGGTGCCGGTCGAGAAGGTGGCCGGCGCCCGTTTGGCTATTACATGGTCTTAGCGTTGTAAGTCGGATGAGGGGGCGAATAGCTATTTATGAATGCAGATTTTATTGAAGCGCTGAATCAATTGGAAAAGGAGCGCGGCATCAGTAGCGCAGTGCTTCTTGAAGCCATTGAAGCTGCGCTGATTTCCGCGTATAAACGCAACTTTAGTTCTGCTCAAAATGTGCGTGTAGAAATCGATCGAGATTCAGGGGAAATGCGAGTTTTTGCAAGAAAGACGGTCGTAGAACAACCAACGGATCATCGCTTGGAAATCTCGATTGAAGCGGCTGAAGAGATCGATGCAAAGTATCGGTTAGGTGATGTGGTTGAACTGGAAGTGACACCAAGAGAATTTGGTCGAATTGCTGCTCAGACAGCCAAACAAGTCGTTACACAGCGTATCCGCGAAGCTGAACGAGGCATCATCTATTCTGCTTATGCAGACCTCGAAGAGGACATCATTTCAGGCATGATTGCCCGCCAAGATGGACGATATTATTATGTCGATCTGGACCGCACTGAAGGACTCCTTCCTATCACTGAAATCATTCCTAATGAACAATTGCATCTTGGAGATCGTATAAAAGCTTTTATTACGCGTGTGGAAAAGACGACAAAAGGCCCACAAATTATTCTCTCTCGCATCCATTCTGGGTTACTGCGACGGTTGCTTGAGATGGAAGTGCCGGAGATTTACGATGGTGTTGTGGAAGTAAAGTCAGTAGCTAGAGAAGCAGGGTCACGATCAAAAGTAGCGGTTTTTTCAAGGAATTCCGATGTTGATCCTGTAGGAGCCTGCGTGGGTCCTAAAGGAATGCGAATTCAAACGATCGTCACGGAACTAAAAGGTGAAAAAATTGACGTAATCGAATGGGGCAACGATCCTGCCTTGTACGTAGCAAGTAGCTTATCGCCCGCTAAAGTGATCGATGTCGAGATTATAGAAGCCGATAAAATGGCACGCGTAACTGTTCCTGATAACCAACTTTCGTTAGCGATTGGTAAAGAAGGACAAAATGCAAGGCTTGCCGCCAAACTGACCGGTTGGAAGATTGATATTAAAAGTGAATCGCAATCAGGTAGGTCTACTCCAGCATTTGCACAACTGGATCAAGACGTTCTATTTCAGGATTAGGAGGTGATCGCATGTCCCCTCGCAAAGTACCCTTGCGGCAATGTGTGGGGTGTCAGGAGCAAAAACCAAAGCGAAGCATGTTGCGCATTGTGCTTACGCCTTTAGGCGAAGTCGTAGTAGATCTTACAGGCAAACGAGCGGGACGCGGCACCTACATTTGTGCATCCCCAGAATGCTTCGAATTAGCCAAAAAGCGAAAGTCTTTGGATCGTGGTTTAAAAACTGCAGTTCCTTTACCAGTCTACGATGAATTGTTGAAAGTTCTGAGAGAACGTGAAACGCATGAATGAAGTCTTGCAATTTTTGGGTATTGCCGCTAGATCGGGCAATGTCGTTTCGGGTGAGGACGCATGTGTGCGTTCGATTCGCGAAGGAAAAGTGCGTTTGATGATTCAAGCGGCGGACGCGGGAAGCAATGGAGCGAAAAAGATACGTGATAAATGTGCTTTTTATGGCGTACCGCTCATCACGTGTTATATGCGCCAGGAGCTTGGACACGCGATTGGGAAACCTGCGCGAACTGCTGTAGGTATCACTTCTTTGCAACTCGCAACGACAATTCAACGCATGTTTCTGGATCATAACGGAGGTGACTCTATTTGACGAAATTGAGAGTATATGAATATGCTAAGCAACTGAACATGTCAAGCAAGGAGATTATTACCATTCTAAGTCGATTGAATATTCCGGTTAACAATCATATGAGCGTGATGGAATCGGAAATGGTGTCGGCTGTGGAAGGGTTTTTTTCCGATGTTAAAGCGCGTGCAGCGGCTCGTACGGTTGAACAAGAACGTCTTGTAAAAGATGCTGCGCCAAAGAATATTGCACCTGTTGCACAGCAAGATGTGCCAGCGGTTGATGCTGTGTCTGCCCAATCAGAAGTCAAAGTAAAGGATCAAGTGAGCATCCGTAGTCAACCGGAATCGAATACACAAGCGATAAAACCTTCTGTAGCGGATCGTGTAGTCGATCAACCTGTTCGCCAAATGGTTAATGATCAAGGAATAATTGGCGCACGATCTACCCAAGAGCCAACGACAAGACGGTCAACGAGTAACGGGGATAATTCGCAAACCGGTAATCAGTCTGGAACACGTCAAAGTAATTATGGCAATCGTGATGCATCATCGAATCGTCCACCACGTACTGGCGATCGCCCACCTTATAATCGAGAACGATCGGCTACCACTGGAAATGATCGCCGACAAAGCTCTGACGCAGCATCGCGTCCGAACAATCATGGCGGCGGCCAAGGTTATAACGGCGGATCGGGTCGTCCGCAGGGTCAAAATGGATCAGTTCGTCCTCAAGGTGGATCAGGACGTCCTCAAGGTCAAAATGGATCAGGTCGTCCTTCTGGCGGATCGGGTTATGCTGGATCGGGTGGGCAGCGTTCGGCATCAAACGGTGGTTATGGTGCTCCGAGAACGGGTGGTACCACTCAAGGTGGTAATCGTTTTTCTAATGATGCTCCACGTTCGTCTTCTGATGCAGGTGCACGATCAGATGCTAATCGTAGGGCTCGTCCTAGTGGCGATCGTAGACCGGATCAGCGTTCTTTTGGAGGCACTACCACAAGTGGGACAGCACCGCGCTTTGGAGCGAATGCTGCTTCATCCGGTGGACAAAACAGTGCATTTGGCGCGCGTAAACGTACCGGTGACCGCAATGATTCAAGCCGCGTATCAACGCAAGAAAAGCGTGAAAATAACCGCAAGTTGCAACCACCACGTAATAGGCAACGTGTAACGAGTAATGTTGTCAAGGCACCGGAGGGACCACGTCAGGTGGCTGTAGACGCACCTATGTCTGTGGGTGAATTTGCCCGCTTAATTCGTCGCGAAGTGTCGGATGTTATCAAAAAGTTGTTGTTTTTAGGTATGCCAGCTACGATTAACCAAGAGATTGATACAGATACGATGGTGCTTTTAGGTGCTGAATATGGTACTGAGGTTCAGGTTCAGGCACCTCGTGATCTTGAAGCTGAAGAGATGCTTGTCGATGATGTTGATTCTGCTACACTTGAAACGCGTGCACCAGTTGTGACCATCATGGGGCACGTTGACCATGGCAAAACGACGTTGCTTGATGCTATTCGTGAATCGAACGTTATTGCATCAGAGGCTGGCGGCATCACACAACATATTGGCGCTTATCAAGTAGAGATCAATAAAAAGAAGATTACCTTTTTAGATACACCAGGTCACGCTGCCTTTACAACGATGCGTGCACGTGGTGCGCAAATTACCGATATCACCATTCTTGTTGTGGCAGCGGATGATGGTGTTATGCCTCAAACGGTTGAGGCTATTAACCATGCTAAGGCGGCCAATGTGCCGATTATTGTGGCTGTGAATAAAATGGATAAGCCTGGTGCGAATGCTGATCGTATTAAACAAGAGTTGACAGAGCATGGGCTTGTGGCCGAGGAATGGGGCGGAGATACTATTTTTGTCCCCATGTCAGCAAAACAAAGACAAGGCATTGATGAATTATTAGAAATGATTCTGCTTGTGGCTGAAGTGGCGGATATGAAAGCTAGTATCACAGCACGTTCGCGCGGAACGGTGATCGAGTCTGAACTTGATCGTGGGCGTGGCCCGGTTGCTACCGTTTTGGTGCAAAACGGTACGTTACATGTCGGCGACATGGTTGTAGCAGGCAATACGTTTGGACGTATTCGTGCCATGGTCAATGATCGTGGTCGACGGGTAAAAGAGGCTTTGCCTTCAGCTCCTGTGGAGATTGTTGGATTATCTGATGTGCCCAATGCCGGTGATCCATTTGTTGTGTACGATGATGAAAGGCAAGCCAGGCAAGTCGCTGAACGTCGTGCTATGCGTCATCGTGCAGAAGAACTTGGCGCAACCACACGTGTTACTTTGGATGACTTGTATAAACAAATACAAGAAGGCGAAATTAAAGATCTGAATATCATCTTAAAAGCGGACGTTCATGGTTCGGCCGAAGCCGTTTTAGGCGCCTTGCAAAAGATTGATATCAGCGGTGTACGCGTCCGGGTTATTCATAGCGGTGTCGGCGCTATCACAGAATCGGATATTTTGCTTGCATCAGCATCAAAAGCAATTGTTGTTGGGTTTAATGTTCGACCAGAGCCTAATGCAGCGAAAATGGCAGAATCTGAACAAATCGATTTGCGGCTATATCGAGTTATTTATAACCTGATCGATGAGATTGAGGCTGCGTTAAAGGGTATGTTGGATCCTGAGTTTAAGGAAGTTGTCATTGGTCATGCTGAAGTAAGACAATTATTTAAGGTATCGAAAGTCGGCACAATTGCTGGGTGCATGGTGCAAGAAGGTAAGATGTTGCGAGATGCGGATATTCGTGTGATTCGCCAGGGCGTTATCGTGTTTGAAGGAAAACTGGATTCTCTCAAACGCTTTAAGGATGACGCACGTGAAGTAGCGGCAGGCTACGAATGTGGTTTAACCATTGAGCGCTTCAATGATTTAAAGGAAGGCGACATTGTCGAAGCCTTCAAGATGGAAGCGATCAAAACGGAGTAGGTGAATGCTGTGAAACTTCGTGCAGAACGCATGGGTTGGCAAATGCAAAAGGAAATTAGCGATATCATTCGTACGGGGATCAAAGATCCCCGTATCGGGTTTGTTACCGTTACAGCGGTTGAAGTGAGTAACGATCTGAGTCATGCGAAAGTCTATGTGTCGGTTCTTGGACCTCATGAGAAGAGAGTTGAGACGCTGTCAATTTTAGAGCGGGCTAAAGGTTTTATACGAACCGAAGTCGGACGGCGTATCAAGGTGCGGACATCTCCTGAATTGCATTTTAAATTGGATGAGTCGATTGATTATAGTGAGCGAATCGGTCATGTATTGCAGGAGATTGCTCGAACGGAACAGACGCCAGAGAGGGTTGATGACCATGACTAACGCAACAAGTCAAATGGTCTTACAAGCTCTTGAAGACAATACAAATCCTATATTAGTTACGTGTCATATCAGCCCTGATGGAGATTGTATCGGGGCTGCTCTTGCCGTAAAACATTACCTTGATGGAATCCATCAACCGTGTGTCTTGGTTAATGATGACGAGATACCATCTCGCTATGATTTTTTACCTGGGATTGAACAATTTGTGCGAACAAAGGATGTTACGCAAAAGTATTCGGTAATTGTTGCGGTCGATTGTGCTGACCGTCGTCGTATGGGTACGGTGCCCTCATTATTTATGGAAAATCATGTGTTGATCAATATTGATCACCATGAAACGAATGACCATTATGGTCATCTGAATCTTGTTGAAGCGCAAGCTTCCGCTACGTGCCTTGTGCTCTATCGAATGTTTCATGCGGCAGGTGTCCCAATCGGGAAAGCTTTAGCGCATTGTCTGTATACTGGTATTGTTTTTGATACGGGTGGATTTCGCTATAACAATACAACGCCTGAAGTACATATGGTGGCAGCCGATCTCCTTAAACGTGGCATTGAACCGTTTCTCGTCGCGGATCGAGTGTTAGAATCCATGACTCGGGAACAAGCTGAGCTTGTGCGTCTTGGCCTTGCAACATTAACTGTCGATGATAGTGGTCTCATTGCTTATGTCGTCGTCGATCATGAAACACTCGTGAAATCTGGCGCAAATGAAGGTGATACCGAGGTTTTACTGCCCTATACTCGATCTCTTTCTGGGGTTGAAGTAGGCATTTTGTTTCGTGAAAATGCTGATGGTTTAATTAAGGTATCCTTGCGTTCTCGGGAACGAGTGGATGTATCTGCGATTGCAGTTCGTTTTGGTGGTGGAGGGCATATCCGGGCAGCGGGATGTTCCTTGCACGATTCTGTAGCTGATTCTGTCTCGCAAGTACTTTCGGCTGTTCGTGAAGCCGTACACAAATCATTTTCCTAGTATGATAGATACTGGATTACAAACAGCTGCTATCGTTATCTTGAACAAGCCTTATGGTATGACATCGCAACAAGCAGTCACACGTGTGAAGCGTTTGTTAGGTTATAAAAAGGCAGGACATAGCGGAATTCTTGATCCTGCGGTAACGGGCGTTTTACCCATTTTTTTAGGACGGGCAACTCGTCTAGCTGAATACCTGTCTAATGAAAACAAACAGTATGATGCTTGTGCTGTTTTTGGACGAGCTACAGATACGCAAGATGCAACAGGTGTGACTACGGCAACTGGCAATGTACACACATTACGTAAAGAAGCAATTGTTGATGCTCTCATGAGTTTTGTTGGTGAATATTGGCAGACCCCTCCGGCTTATTCAGCAATTCATGTTCAAGGCGTTCGTGCCTATGAGCTAGCAAGAAAAGGGCAAGATGTAAATTTAGCGGCCCGCTTGGTCACCATCGATCATATTTCCGTTTGTGAGATTGATTTAGATACTGACGAACCTTTCGTACGTTTTTCCGTATCTTGCTCAAAAGGAACGTATATTCGTACACTGTGCCATGACTTAGGCGATAAACTGTATGTTCCAGCACATATGAAAAATCTTATTCGTACAAAAACAGGTCCTTTCACGTTATCTGATGCGCATAGTCTTGCGACGATTGAAGAACGCAAAGAAGATGTTTTACTACAGCCTGAAAGTGCCGTACCTGCTATGGCACAGTGGATCGTTACGGATGAACAATGGCAGCAAGTAATGCATGGTGTTTCACTTCAATGCAGTGTAGAGTTTTTGCAAGCTGTGCCAGGGACACTTGTACGAATACATAATAAATATGGTTTTTTCGGAGCTATTTATGCAGTGCAAGATGTGAACGCATCTTGGCTTACTTTGCACGCTGTTAAGGTTTTTATGAATGCGGAGGGATCGCCGTGATCAAGGCAACGCAATGTGTTAGCTTGCCTAAGCGTCCCGAGCCAGATCAAAGTGGTATGCGACGCACATTTGCTATCGGCAAATTTGATGGACTTCACCTTGGGCATCAGGCTATTATTTTATTGACTGTAGAACAAGCTAGGCTAACTAATACAATACCGTGCATATTTTGTTTTGATCCGCATCCACGGTTTGTTTTGACAGGCGATGGAAGCTATCAATCTTGGCTTACACCACCTAATGAACGTGCTCAAGTAGCCGAAAGCTACGGTATTAAAGAAACCTATGTGGCGAAATTTGATGAAACGTTTCGTTCGCAAACGGCTAGGGAATTTATTGAAAGTTACCTTGTTGCGTTGGGGGCCAAGGTACTGATTGTCGGTGATGATTTTCATTTTGGAAAAAACGGAGCCTATGATGTTGATGACGTGAAAGTAATCGGGGAGTCGTTAGGGATCACCGTTCATGTCGTTAGCAAAATACAGGATGAAAATGAACCTGTTAGTAGTTCTCGGATTCGAAAGTGTCTCTTACAAGGTGATATTCAGGGGGCGTGTCGACTCCTAAATCGTCCTTATAAAATTTGTGCGATGGTTGTACACGGACAGCACCTAGGCCGCACGATTGGCTTTCCTACAGCAAATTTGGTTGTAACGGAGCCCTACGTTTTACCTCGTGAAGGCGTTTATGCGGTGAAAAGTATGATTGATGAAAAAAAAGTTCTCGGTGTCATGAATATAGGTCGTCGTCCGACGGTTACTCGTGAAAATGCATTACGACTTGAAGTTCATTTTCCAGACCTTGTAAATGTGGATTTGTATGAAAAAACGCTGTGTATTGAGTTTGATGAATTTCTGCGTGAAGAACAGCAATTTTCTTCCTTAGACATGTTGCGACAGCAATTGACACGTGATGTTGAACATGCGCGTGATGTGTCCTTTACTTAGGTTTTTAAGGTGTGTATACTGAGTATAATGTCTTGGCGTGTCTTCGCAAAGCGATGACTAAGCTGTAGCTCGGATCTTTGGTTCTCCGCCCGACTTCTGTGCTATAAGCGATCAAGCAGGAACATTTAGGAGGGATTTACGATGGCGATGACGCCAGAGCGTAAGCAACAGATTATTCAAGATTTCGCCGTTCATGAAAATGATACGGGTTCTCCAGAAGTGCAAGTCGCGCTTCTCACAGAACGAATCAATTACTTAAATGAGCATTTTCGTACGCATAAGAAAGATCACCATTCGCGTCGCGGCTTGTTTAAAATGGTATATCAACGAGCACACTTATTGAAGTACCTTCGTGATAACGACATTAACCGTTATCGTACGTTGATTACTCGATTAGGATTACGCAAATAAGGAGCGGGGTAACCCGCTTCTTCTTTCTCATGTATAGGTTTTCGCGTTTTGCGTGAGATTTCTCTCGTAGAGGGGGGGCAGTTTATTTGATATACAAGAAAGAGACTGTAGTAGGTGGAAGGAAACTTACTGTAGAGACGGGTCGCTTGGCGAAACAGGCCAATGGTGCTGTGCTGGTGCGATACGGCGATACGGTGGTGCTGGCTACTGTCACAGCTTCTAAGGATGCTAAGGATCTAGACTTTTTTCCTTTGACCGTGAATTACGAAGAACGCCTATATGCGGTAGGGAAAATTCCTGGTGGTTTTATTAAACGTGAAGGTCGACCGAGTGAAAAAGCCATTTTGGCAAGCCGTTTGATCGATCGCCCTATTCGTCCGCTGTTTTCGGAAGGATTTCGTAACGATGTGCAAGTTGTCGTGATGGTGATGTCTGTTGATCAAGATTGTGCGCCAGAAATTGCGGGTATGATCGGTGTTTCTGCTGCTCTTGGCGTTTCTGATGTGCCATTTGACAATCTCATCGGTGGCGTTATCGTAGGACGTGTAGGTGGTCAATTTGTTATCAATCCTACGACAATTGAGGCGGAACAAAGTGATTTACATCTCGTTGTGGCAGGTACTCGAGATGCGATTATGATGGTAGAAGCTGGGGCACAAGAAATTCCTGAAATGGACATGCTTGAAGCCATTATGTTTGGTCATGATGAGATTCGTAAAATTGTCATGTTTCTCGATGAGTTTGTTGCAAAAGCTGGTAAACCTAAAATGCAAGTGACCTTACATACAGTGGATAAAGATGTCGCAACGGCCGTTCGTGACTACGCGACTGATAAAATGAAAGAGGCCATTTATACTGCAGAAAAACATGCGCGTGAAGATGCGATTGATGCTGTCGCGCAGGAAGCAAAGAACGTTTTTGTTGAACAATTTCCTGACAAAATGGCCGATGTATCTGAAGTGTTACATGATATTGTCAAAGAGCAGGTCCGACATGCTATCTTGTTTGATGACTTGCGTCCGGATGGACGAGCTATGGATGAAATTCGTCCTATTTCAACGGACATCGGTATTTTGCCTCGCACACATGGATCAGGATTGTTTACGCGTGGACAAACACAAGCCTTATCCATTTGTACCTTGGGTGCACTCGGCGATGTGCAGATTCTTGATGGTATCAGTACGGAAGAAAGCAAACGTTTCATGCACCACTATAATTTTCCGCCATTTTCAACAGGCGAAGCAAGACCGCTTCGTCCACCGAGTCGGCGTGATATCGGACACGGTGCCTTGGGTGAACGAGCTATTGAACCGATTATTCCATCGGAAGAAGAATTTCCTTACACGATTCGGCTTGTCTCAGAGGTTCTTGAATCAAATGGTTCAAGTTCACAAGCCAGTATATGCGGTTCTGTGTTAGCGCTGATGGATGCTGGCGTTCCAATAAAGGCTCCTGTTGCGGGTGTTGCCATGGGTCTTGTTAAAGAAGAGGATCGCGTCGCCATTCTTACTGACATTCAAGGCATGGAAGATCACCTAGGCGATATGGATTTTAAAGTAGCCGGTACAGCGCAGGGTGTAACAGCTTTACAGATGGACATTAAAATTGCTGGTATCGATCGCTCAATCTTGCAGTCTGCTTTACAAAAGGCACATGCTGGTCGCATGTTCATCCTAAATAAAATGCTTGAGACAATTTCTTCACCGAGAATGGAGTTGTCCCCATTTGCTCCGCGCATTATCACGATGCGTATTAATCCAGACAAAATTCGTGAAGTCATTGGCCCTGGAGGACGCGTCATCAATAAGATCATTGAAGATACCGGTGTGAAAATCGATATCGAACAAGATGGTCGTGTCTTTATCTCCACGAGCGACGCGATGGCAGGTGAACAGGCAAAGCGTATCATTGAGGGGATTACCCAAGATGTTGAAGTTGGTACTACCTATGATGGTAAGGTGATGCGTGTTGAAAAGTACGGTGCGTTTGTTGAAATTTTGCCTGGTAAAGAGGGACTTGTTCATGTTTCACAACTTGCAGCTGACCGCGTGAATAAGACAGAAGATGTGGTCAAAGTTGGTGACAGTCTGCTTGTGAAAGTAACAGAGATTGATTCACAGGGACGCATTAACTTGTCTCATCGTGAAGTGCTCCGTGATCAAGGTATACCCATTGTCGATCTTCCTGCTCGCCCAGAGGGTAGTCGACCTTCTTCAGGAGGGCAAGGGCGAACAGATCGCCCGCGTTCTGGAAATGATCGGGGACCTCGACAAGGCGATCGTCCAGAAAGACGGACATCGACGCCTGAACGAGTGTAAAAGAATTGGCGAATCAGGGAGAGCATCCTACAGGGTGCTCTCTTTTTGGTATGAACTTGTCCTTTATCGCATAGGGTGTCGTTAAGGATGCGAAAAAGGATGTGTTATGATGCCAAAAAGACGTACGAGGCATTTGTTCATTGTGTACCGAGAGACGATTGCCATTAGCCTTTCTGTTGTTGTCGTGGCAGCAACTTTCTTTTTTTTACCTGGTCAAAAATTATCGCTCGACACTTTCAACACAGAACCTGTCATGGCAGAACCTAATCTTAGTGCTGTAAAGCAAAAAGCGTTGACTGCTACCTTACAGCAAGTCGCACAACATTTTAATGCCGCACCCGTTGATGCAAGAATGGATCGCTGGTTGAAATTAATTCCTGGGTTAAATGGGGTCCAATTGGACATTACACAAACGTTGCTCCATGCGACGCAAAATGCAAACACAACTGAACTGTACTTTAAGCAAATTAAACCTCAGGTACGTAACGAATTCTTTGGTGCGGCACCGATTTATCAAGCGAATTCCCATAAACGTCAAATGGCACTTATGATCAACGTGGCTTGGGGCACGGAGTATGTACCACAAATTCTACAAATTTTGAAGCAAAGTCAGGTTCACGCTACTTTTTTTCTTGATGGATCTTGGACACGGAAAAATCCAGCCGTAGCCAAATTAATTGTGGATAGTGGTATGGAAGTTGGCAATCATGCTTACAATCATCCCATGATGAGTAAGATTTCGCGTACGCAAATGATTAGGCAAATCAGCAAAACGAACGATATCATTCGTCAAGCAACGAACATTCAACCTACGCTATTCGCGCCGCCAGCGGGTGATTTTAATCAAATGGTTGTCGATGTAGCACAAGGGTTACACATGAAAACGATCTTGTGGACGTTAGATACGATTGATTGGAAAAAACCTAGTTCGGCACTGATCGTTTCACGTATTGTTCCAAAAAGGACGCCTGGCGCTATGGTGTTGATGCATCCAACAAAACCAACGGTACAAGCGTTGCCGACCATGATTCATCAATTGGTGAAAGATGGATATCAGTTGGTGACCGTTTCGCAGATTTTAAGTCCGGTTAGAAACACACCAAAAACATTGACGCAAGCGCTGTCCATTATGGCACATAGTTGAGTCAAACGTCACAGTTTGCTATATTGGGTTCAGTTTAGCATATTGGGGAGGTTTCACTTGATTTATCGGCATACGTTATCAAATGGTTTGCGAGTGATGATTGAGGAGATTGCCTATGTGCGCTCGGTGAGTATGGGAATTTGGGTCGGCACCGGGTCTCGTGACGAATTGCCTGCCGAAGCAGGTGTGTCACACCTCTTAGAACACATGTTTTTTAAAGGGACAAGCAAGCTTTCGGCCACACAATTGGCTGAAGTGTTTGATAACATCGGTGGCCAGATTAACGCATTTACCACGAAGGAATATACGGGGTTCCATGCGAAAGTTCTGGATGAGCATGCACCATTGGCATTTGAGACGCTTGCCCAAATGATGTTTGACTCGGTGTTTGATGAAGAAGAATTGCATCGTGAAAAACGCGTTGTGGTTGAGGAAATCAAAATGTACGAGGATAACCCTGAAGAAGCCGTGCATGATTTGATTGTTGAAGAGTCGTATGCAGGGCACCCGTTAGGAGGTAATATCCTTGGCACAGAAGAAAGTTTGGCTCGCATTGATCGATCGTGTTTGCTTAACTATGTGAATCGTCGGTATACGCCAGATAACATGGTGTTATCCATTTCTGGTCATATTCAAAAAGATGCAGTGTTAGATCACATTGAGCGGTTATTTGGAGGCTTTCGTAGGAAAAAAGGTGTCGTAATAACAGGTGCTCCTACGTTCTTGGCCAAACGAATTTTTCGCCCACGCCCGGTAGAACAAACGCATGTATGTCTTGCTGTAAGAGGACATGAATATGAGGATGAACGATCCTACGCTTTAGTTTTGTTGAACAACGTGCTTGGCGGTAGTTCGAGTTCACGCTTGTTTCAAGAGATTCGTGAGCGTCGTGGCATGGCCTATAACATATTTAGTTATCATAGTATGTTTCGCGATGCAGGACTTTTCACGATATATTTCGGTTCATCGGCGGCGCAGGCAGAAGAAGTGTATACGTTGTTGGAATCCTTGTTACGCGACCTGGCAAAAAATGGGATTACCACAGATGAATTGACAAAAGCAAAAAATCAGCTTGTTGGTTCTTTGCTGTTAAGTATGGAGAGTACATCGCAGCGGATGAGTAGGCTAGGAAAGAATGAATTGCTGCTTGGACGACAAGTGGATCTTGAGGAAACGATTGCTGAGTTGCGTAAAGTGACATTGCAAGATGTTCATACTCTTGCCATAGAGTTATTGTTACAACCGATTTCTGTGGTGGCTATGGGGCCAGAAGATCAACCATTTGATGTTGACTGTGCCTTTCATGCGTGAATTTTCGTGGGTTCCTGGCTATGAGACAGCGGAACTTCTTCTACCCATGCGACAAACGCCAGGATCAGCAGGCTATGATTTATTTGCCTATGATCGTTGCGTTGTAAGAAAAGGTTCTGTTCAACTTGTCCCGACTGGTGTACGTGTGCTTCTTGAAGAGGGTGAATTTCTGGCTATTTTTGCTCGAAGTAGTCTAGCCATTAAACACCACCTTATGCTCGCCAATGGAGTTGGCGTTATTGATGCGGATTATTATGGTAATGCAGATAACCTTGGTCATATCATGATTCCTTTATTTAATCTAGGCCAAAACGATGTGATCATTAAACGTGGGGAACGCATTGCGCAGGGTGTCTTTATGCCGTTTGTAACCGTTCAAGGTGAGACATTCGTTAACCGTCTGCGAACGGGAGGTTTTGGCTCTACGGATACTTGAGCCAACTGTTCTCACCCTTCATCTATGTGGCGCATATCATGCTTTCAGGAATCCGTGGTGGGCTTTTGTCATGAGCACCATGCCTTGAAATTTATGCGTCATGGCGTACAATGGGTGAAAGGGGTACCCGGGATGCTTACAGGTATTAAAATCGCTTTTGTCGGCGGCGATGCACGCATCATCGAGGTCATTCGACGTATGAGTGAACTTGACGCTGTAACCCGTTTGTTTGGGTTTGACCGTATCGACTTACAACTTCCCGATATGCAAAAATTGGAGTTATCTCCACAAGCTTTAGCTGAAGTTGATGTTGTTGTTCTCCCTGTAGCTGGGATGAACGAAGATGGTACGATAGATGCTAAGTTTTCCAGCGCAACATTGATGTTTGATGAGGATCATTTCGCTGCCATAACTAAGGCAGCCCCTGTGTTTACAGGTATCGCTAGGCCGCGTCTGATGTCGCTTGCTAAACGTCATGGCTTAAATTTAATTAAACTCATGGAACTTGACGAAGTGGCGATTTTAAATTCTATTCCGACGGCAGAAGGTGCCATTGCCATGGCGATGGAGAACACCGAGATCACGATACATGGATCTACTTGTGCCGTTTTAGGCTTAGGGCGAAGTGGCATGACTTTAGCACGTGTTTTGGCTGCATTAGGGGCTCAGGTCTTACTTGGAGCTCGTAAAGAAGGCGACCTAGCGCGTGCCAAAGAAATGGGACTAACGCCTTTTTCTTTAACGGAAATAGACGAAGCCATTGATCATGTTGATATTATTTTTAATACGATCCCCGCCCCCATTTTAACGTCAGAGGTATTGACGCATGTTCAACGATCTGCAGTAGTTATTGATATCGCATCTGCTCCCGGTGGAACCGATTTTCGATATGCAGAACGCCGTGGAATTAAGGCATTGCTTGCGCCAAGTCTGCCAGGGATGGTGGCACCAAAAACAGCCGGACGCATTATCGCGCAATCGCTGGAACGGTTGATTCGCGAGCAAGTCTGGTTCCCTGGGGGGATCGTAAAATGACAGATCTAGCGTCCGTCACTGTTGGTTTTGCTATTACAGGTTCTCATTGTACGTATGCGGAAGTTTTTCCAGAAATCGAGCGATTCGTTCATCTAGGTGCAACGGTGGTTCCTATTTTTTCTTACTCTGTTTTGCAAACCTCTACACGTTTTGGTGAGGCAGGGGAATGGGCAAATCGTATCGAAGAGGTTACAGGGCAAAAAGCGATTACGTCGATTCCTGAAGCTGAACCACTTGGCCCATCAAAGCGATTAGATGTAGTTGTTATCGCTCCTTGTACGGGAAGTACCTTGAGCCGATTGGCCAATGCACAAAATGACTCAGCTGTTCTGATGGCAGCTAAAGCCACGATGCGCAATGATCGACCTGTCGTCATTGCAATTTCAACGAATGATGGCCTAGGGCTCAATTTCGTCAATATCGCCCATTTAGTCGCCATGAAGAATTTATTTTTCGTACCTTTTGGGCAAGATGATCCTTTTAAAAAAATGAATTCTCTTGTGTCCAAGATGGATTTGATTATTCCCACTGTAGAAGCAGCGCTTCAAAAGAAACAGTTCCAGCCCCTGCTGATTGAGAGGTATCAAAAGGCGTAGCGCGATGGGGGCAACCTCATCGCACTTCGTCGATAAAATGAGGTGTCATAACGGGTGAATTCACGGGTGAATGTTGCAGTAGTTGGCGCAACTGGCGCTGTAGGGCAAGCCATGATCGAGACGTTGTTACGTAGAAAATTTCCCTATACTTCATTGAAACTCCTAGCTTCGAAGCGTTCGGCAGGTACGACGGTTATGGTTGGGCACACACCGAATGTTGTGGAGGAAGCGACACCAGCATCATTTGATGACGTGGATATCGCCTTGTTTAGCGCAGGTGGCGATGTGTCGTTACAACTTGCCCCGGAAGCTGTCAAACGGGGTGCCTTGGTGATAGACAATACGAGTGCCTATCGTATGCACCCAGAGGTTCCTTTGGTAGTTCCTGAAGTGAATGCCAATGCCTTATGGACCAATAAGGGAATTATCGCCAATCCGAATTGTTCGACCATTCAGATGATGGTCGCTTTGTATCCTATATACAAAGCGTATGGCATCAAACGTATTGTGGTATCAACCTATCAGGCAGCTTCGGGAGCAGGGGCACGCGCGATCGATGACTTGCTTCATACTGCGAAACAGTATTTGGCTAATGAACCGATGCAAGCATCCACTTTACCCGTTAGTAAGCTAAAAAAACATTATCCTTTAGCGTTTAATGTGTTGCCTCAAATTGACGTCTTTGAAGAAAATGGCTACACCAAAGAAGAAATGAAGATGGTCAACGAAACGCACAAAATTTTTGCGGATGACACGATTCAGGTAACGCCGACTGCTGCGCGAGTGCCTGTCATCTATGGTCATTCGGAATCCGTTTATGTGGAAACCAAAGAACCGTTTGTGTTGTCTGATGTATTGCAACTTCTGCAAACGGCACCAGGCGTTATCGTGCAGGATAATCCCCAGGAACAGTTGTACCCGCAGGCGATTGTGGCCGCTGGTCAGCTTGAGGTATTTGTTGGACGTATTCGTAAGGATCTGTATGTAGATAATGGATTATCTATGTGGGTTGTCTCAGACAACATTCTTAAAGGCGCTGCGTGGAATGCAATCCAAATTGCAGAACTTTGGCTGTCACAAGCGGGGCATCGATAATGAATATCGTCATTCAAAAGTTTGGTGGAACCTCCGTCTCTTCTCGTGACATGAGGGCATATGCTATTGCACATATTGAAAAGGCCGTTTCACAGGGAAATAGCGTCGTGGTAGTCGTATCCGCGATGGGCCGTGCTGGTGAACCGTATGCGACGGATACGTTATTATCCCTAATTCCTGATACGGATGAAGCCAGTCTACGTGATCGTGATCTTCTCATGTCTTGCGGTGAAGCTATTTCTGCAGTCGTCTTTGGCTCAATGTTACGCAGTTTTGGCTATGAGGTCACCGTGTTGACGGGCGCTCAGGCAGGCATCAGGACGTCATCCGATTACAGTAATGCACGAATTGAAACAATCGACCCTTCACGGATTCTCGAAGAGCTGCAGGCTTCTCGCATCGTTGTTGTGACAGGATTTCAGGGCATGACCAAAGATGGATTTATCACGACACTTGGACGCGGAGGCAGTGATACGACGGCCACGGCATTAGGCGTCGCGCTAAATGCAGCGTGGATCGATATTTTTACCGATGTGAACGGCATTATGACTGCCGATCCGCGAATTGTAGATGGCGCGAATAAGTTAGAACGAGTCACCTACAACGAAATTTGCAATCTTGCTTATGGTGGCGCCAAAGTCATTCATCCGCGTGCTGTTGAACTGGCAATGCAAAAAAACATTCCGATTCGCGTTCGTTCAACCATGTCGGATGACGAAGGAACCCTTGTAACCAATGAAATGCCTTTTTTAGAAGCACGCGTTACTCGGGATCGTATTTTGACTGGCGTGACCCATACGACCAATCTGACACAAATTAAAGTGAGTTCACCTTCGGGAGAACGTGGCTTTCAATCGATAGTTTTTCAAACGGTGGCAAAAGCAGGGATATCCGTTGACTTTTTCAATGTGACACCGAACGTCGTTGTTTTTACGGTGCCGCAAAACAAGGCAAAGGAAGCAGAGAATCTTTTGACGGCTTTGTCGCTTCATGTCGATATGGTGCCGAATGTTGCCAAAGTATCTGCTGTCGGTGCCGGTATTCACGGCGTACCTGGCGTCATGGCACGTATTGTGCAAATTCTTACAAATGAGGGAATCGAGATTTTGCAATCGGCAGATTCCAATACAACCATTTGGTGTCTTGTGCATGAAGAGGATGCCGTACAAGCTGTACGGGCTATTCATAACCAATTCGACCTCCAAACTAAAGGAGGTGTGTAACATGTTCGGTCGACTCATGACTGCCATGGTGACACCTTTTGATGAGAAAAACGAACTCGATTTGAAAAATGTTGCACCACTTGTAGAACATCTTATCCAGTCAGGGACTACTGCACTTGTGGTGTGTGGAACCACAGGCGAGTCTCCAACATTAAGTCATGATGAAAAATTGGCGTTATTTTCCGAGGTAGTGCGTATATGTGCAGGCAGGATTCCTGTCATCGCGGGCACAGGTTCGAATAGCACAAAAGATTCGGTACAGCTAACGAAGGAAGCTGAAGAACTTGGGGTTGATGGGTTCCTGCTTGTTGCTCCGTATTACAACCGACCTTCGCAAGACGGGTTGTACCACCATTTTTTGACGATAGCGAAAACGACGCATAAGCCAATTGTTTTATACAACATTCCATCTCGAACGGGTGTGAACCTACAACCTGACACAGTTGTACGTTTGGCGCAACAAGCTAACATCATTGGCGTTAAGGAATCAACGGGGGATTTTACACAAATTGCCCATTTGATCGCAAAAACGCCTCATGAATTTCTCGTTTATAGCGGTGACGACAAATTCACGTTACCCATCATGGCAATGGGGGGAGCGGGTGTTGTCAGTGTTGCGTCGCATCTTGTGGGCTTGCGGATGAGTGACATGATCGAAGCTGTTCAACAAGGGGATCTACCCCGTGCACAAACGATTCATTACGAATTGCTACCGCTGTTTGAAGAATTATTTCGAACATCCAACCCCGTCTTAGTAAAAGCCGCTTTATCAATGATGGATATTCAAGTCGGCCGTGTTCGTTCGCCACTTTTTGATGCAACTTCGGAAGAGAAAAGTTCCTTGCGGCGAGTTTTAGAAAAAGTGATCAATCTTGACCGAGTTCATTAACAAATTCTATCGCGTGATGATGCATTCCTTGTGATGGTGGTTCCGACTCATGTATAATCGGACTACTAGGACAGGTTCGGTGAATGCGCATCACGCGAATTACATTTTTATGGAGGTGTACGATTGAACAAAATTTATAGCGGCAAACTGTCGATTATTCCGCTTGGCGGCTTAAATGAGATCGGCAAAAACATGACGGCATATGTCTATGGCAATGATATGATTGTCGTTGATGCAGGTCTCAAATTTCCTGATGAAGAAATGCTCGGTATTGATATTGTTATTCCTGACATTACTTTTTTGATCGAAAATAAGAACAAGCTGCGCGGCTTGTTCCTAACGCATGGGCATGAGGACCATATTGGTGGCTTGCCTTATGTACTGAAGAGTCTGCAAGTACCTGTCTATGGTACACGACTGACCCTTGGCCTAGTAGAAGGTAAACTTAGAGAACATGGTATTCTGGATCAAGTAAAATTGATTCCAATTACTAACGAAAGCGAAATCAAACTTGGTGAATTTACCGTAAGCTGTTTTCGTGTAAGTCATAGTATTCCTGATTCGGTGGGCTTTGCAATAGATACGCCAGAAGGACTGATCGTTCAAACTGGTGACTTCAAGTTTGATCAGACACCAGTGGATGGCAGGCATGCTGATTACGCTAAAATGACAGAACTCGGCTCACGTGGTGTCCTCGCACTATTATCGGATAGTACCAATGCAGAACGACCTGGCTTTACATTATCGGAGCGAACGGTTGGCACAACGATCTTTGAAGCGTTTCATGCCGCACCGGGACGCGTTATTTTAGCTACTTTTGCCTCGAACATACATCGTATCCAGCAAGTCATTTATGCTGCTGAAAAAACGGGACGCAAAGTTGCTGTTGTTGGTCGTAGCATGGTTAATAACATCACGGTTGCAAAAGACCTTGGGTATCTTGAAGTAGAACCGACGACATTAATTGAGCCTGACGATATCTCACGTTATGATGCTCGTCAGATTGCGTTATTAACGACAGGCTCACAAGGTGAGCCAATGTCAGCGTTGACACGCATGGCACGAGCTACGCACCGAAAAGTTGAGATTTTACCTGGTGACACGGTAATTATTGCTTCGTCACCGATACCTGGTAATGAAAAGTCGATTTCCCGGACGATAGATCAATTGTTCCGTATCGGCGCGAACGTTATTTACCACTCAGTTTCTGGCATTCACGTGTCCGGGCATGGTAGCCAAGAAGAACTTAAGTTGATGTTGAATTTTATTCGTCCCAAATATTTTGTCCCTGTACATGGCGAATTTCGTATGTTAAATCGTCATTCGGAGTTAGCCATTGCCACGGGTGTAGATCCTGAGAATATTTTTATCCTCGACATTGGCGATGTGCTTGAGTTTCAAGGTGGAGTAGCTCACGTTGGCGGTAAGGTAACGGCCGGGGCCATTTTAATTGATGGACTTGGTGTCGGGGATGTCGGGAATATCGTTTTACGTGATCGCAAATTGCTTTCTCAAGATGGGATACTCGTAGTGGTTGTTACTCTGTCCAAACAAACGGGACAAATCTTATCTGGACCTGACATTATTTCGCGTGGCTTTGTTTATGTAAGAGAATCCGAGGAATTACTCGAAGAAGCCAATCGTGTTGTGAGTACAACACTGCAAAAAATGATGACAGATAACATCAGTGATTGGTCAGGTTTAAAAACTGGTGTACGCGATGTTTTAAGTCGTTTCTTGTATGAACAAACAAGGCGCAGGCCAATGGTATTACCGATCATCATGGAAGTGTGATCACAAAACACATCATTAGTGTATAGTCCCTTACACGGGCGGGATACTGTAACCGAACATGTAAGGGGTGATGATGTTGGAGATTCCATCTGCGCAAACGCAAGAAGAAAACACTGTGGCGGAAAACATCGAAAAACTCGGTCAGACAAATCCTGTGATCGAAGAGTCAAATATTTATTCGTTAACGATTGTTGGACAGATCGAGGGACACATTGTTTTGCCGCCGCAAAATAAGACGACGAAATATGAGCATATTATTCCGCAATTGGTAGCGGCTGAGCAAAATGACCGGATAGAAGGCGTCTTGATTATCTTGAACACGGTAGGCGGTGACGTAGAGGCTGGCCTTGCTATTGCAGAGATGATAGCCTCTTTGTCAAAACCCACAGTGACGCTTGTGCTAGGAGGCGGCCATTCTATTGGTGTTCCGATTGCCGTTGCGAGTGATTTTTCGCTCATTGCGGAAACTGCTACGATGACGATTCATCCGATTCGCTTGAATGGCCTTGTCATTGGCGTCCCGCAAAGCTTTGAGTACTTGGAAAAAATGCAAGAGCGAGTCACACGTTTTATTACTATGCATTCGCGCATTACAGAACAGGCATTGAAAGAGTTGATGCTGACAACTGGGGAACTTGCCCGAGATATTGGCTCTACGGTTGTTGGGCGCGATGCTGTTCGGTATGGGTTGATCGACGATATCGGCGGTCTTGGTATAGCCATGGCGAAACTCCGGGAATTGATTCAACAACGTCACACCATGGCACAACCGCTTATTCAATGATATTCTGGTCAATTATACCGGTTGAAACGGCATTTTCAGGTTTTGATGACCCGGATCAACAACCTGAACTCCATACCATAGAATGGCAAGGTGTGACTATGGTGGTAGAAATGGTGCAGCCCATGCAGCTCAAGATTCATCGTCTCATATCGCCCAATGCATTAGATTACCTAAAACCCGAGTGGATGCCTGGACAAATGCTTAATTTGTTGTCATAAAGGAAAATGGGCCCTTATAAGGGCTCATTTTCTTTGCTTTGGAAGGAGTTATTGTTTCTTATGGCGAACATACAAAGAGGATCCTTTAAGGAATAATGCTTGGAGGCATTTTTTATGGCCAAACTTGATCATGCAAGACGCATTGTAAAATATGAAATTATGGGACTCGCGCTATTGATCTTAAGTCTGATTACCCTTGGTGATCTGGGCACTGTAGGTCAGGCCTTGGATGATTTATGTATTGAATTGGCGGGAAATTGGCATTTTTTAATTCCTATTTATCTGATTTGGGTAGCATTATATATTATGATTCGACGTAATCGATTTCGTTATTCGGCGATTCAAGTAGGAATCGCATTGATCGGATTCATCATTGTAACCTGGAGTGAATTGACACTCTTTCAACAAGCGGTCATTTTATATCAAGGCAATCTGCATCCACCGTTATTAAGCCTGACAAGACAAGGTATTCAATCGCTCACGCAGTCATTGCATGTAGAACTTGTCAGTAACACTGGCGTCATTCCACCTGCAAGCGCAGGCGGTGGTATGATTGGCTTCGCGTTGTTTACAGGACTTCAATATTTGTTTTCTGTGACAGGTACACTGCTGGTATTATTAGGCGTGTCGTTAGTTGCAGTTGTTTTGATTACGAAAAAATCGATGGTGGGGACTATTGAAAAAGGCGCCAAGTTTTTTGAACGCCATCTTGATAAAGGATGGGCACGTGGAGTATTGCTCTTCAAACAGGCAACGGCTACAAGAAAAAGGCATTCGGCTATGGGTATTCGTCAAAACGTAACGCGAAAGCGGCGTTCAATGCGTAAAGAAGGGCATGATTCAGAGAATGAAAATTCACTTTCTGGTATCGATGAATCGTCAATTAACGATGGTGAAGAATTTCCTTTTCCGGATTTTGTAGTTCCAAAACAAGAACATGCTGAATTTGAATACTTTGTAACTGACGGCACGCAAGTGGAACTGGATTCCTTTTCACAACCAGCAGAACCCGAGCTATTAAGCAAAGAAGAGCCACCCGTTGTTACACTCGATCCAGATCATTCACGGATGACGGCTCGCTATAAGAGAAAAGAGTTTACACCTTTACAAGCCGATCCTGTAGAGATGATCACGCCAGAGCATCGGTACGATGAGCAGCAAATGGACTCCGGCTCTTTGCCGCGAGAAGGTGTTGCAACGCGACCGTATCGACTTCCTGATTTACGCTTATTGGATCGATCCACACAGCGAAAAGGGGATACTTCCGCACTGCAAAGAGATCTGCAAATGAACGCAAAAAAACTTGCGGATACGTTTGAAAGCTTTGGTGTGCAAGTTAAGGTGCTGGGTTTTAGCCGTGGCCCGACGGTCACTCGTTACGAAATTCAACCAGCCGTTGGCGTTAAAGTGTCCCGTATTTTAAGTTTATCCGATGATTTGGCGCTGGCTTTAGCCGCTCGTGATATTCGTATTGAGGCTCCAATTCCCGGTAAATCGGCGGTTGGTATCGAAGTTCCTAATAAAGAAATTGCTGTTGTAACATTTCGTGAAGTGCTAGAGACAGAGACATTTGCCAAAGCAATAAGTCCGTTATCTTTTGCATTGGGTAAAGATATCGCCGGTAATACCATTCTTGGCGATTTGGCTAAAATGCCGCACGTTTTAGTGGCCGGTGCCACAGGGTCAGGTAAAAGTGTTTGTATCAATGGAATTATCGCCAGTATTTTGTTTCGCGCAAAACCTGACGAGGTAAAATTTATTATGATCGATCCTAAGATGGTAGAACTTGGCGTTTACAATGATATTCCACATTTATTCGCACCGGTGGTGACGGATGCACGCCGTGCGGCGGCGGCATTACGTAAAGTCGTAGCAGAAATGGAACATCGCTATGAACTTTTTCACAAAGCGAAAGTTAGGGATCTTGAACGCTATAATCTTTACGCGGCAAAAGAAGGGAAACCGGTATTGCCCTTAATGGTTGTTATCATTGACGAGTTAGCCGACTTGATGATGGTAGCACCAGGTGACGTTGAGGATGCCATTTGCCGTTTAGCGCAAATGGCTAGAGCTGCTGGCATTCATTTGGTGATTGCAACGCAACGGCCATCCGTTGACGTGATAACTGGATTGATAAAAGCTAATGTGCCTTCGCGTATCGCCTTTTCCGTATCCTCTGGCGTAGACTCACGCACGATTCTTGATTCATCAGGGGCAGAAAAACTGCTTGGCAGAGGGGACATGCTCTATCTACCCGTAGGAGCAAGTAAACCAATTCGTCTGCAAGGTGCTTATCTGTCTGAAACAGAGATTGAAAAACTTGTTGATTTTATTAAAAATCAACAAGGTGCATCGTATCAGGAAGACTTTAGTCTTGTCGATGAAAAAACAGCACGCACCGATAATCTTGACCCGCTATTCGAAGAAGCTGTAAAACTTGTCGTAGAATCGGAACAGGCCTCAGTATCGTATTTGCAACGTCGCTTAAAAGTTGGGTATTCACGGGCTGCCCGATTAGTTGATTCGCTTGAAGAACTAGGCATTGTAGGACCTTTTGAAAACAGTAAACCTCGCGAGGTTTTGATGACGCGAGAAGAATGGTTGCAACGATCGGATTCGCTGTAGATAACTTTTGTATTGGACATGTTTTTTCTCGTCCTTGCGTATGCATACCAAAGGCATGGTTATAGGACGAGGAGGAACTTGCATGAAGCTAGTAACTGTCAAGGTACTATCGCTTGGAATTTTGTGTATTGTTTTACTGATTAGTTTACCTTACCAAACAGAGAAAAAATCATCTGCTGCTAAAGTAACGGAACATGTGATTACCAATAATCAGCAAAAATTGATGACACAAACTATCGCTACATTTGCGCCGCAGGTCGATGAATTGTACTTTTCTACGAATCCTGATGGGGGGATTTCGGTCAGTGCTACAGCAACGTTAAGTGGGTATAAATTATCCTATGCTCTAGCTGCTGATGTAGCGGATCGATATTTGTATGGCGTTTATCATGAATTACCTTTTGCGAAAGTGGATTTTGCCGGACTTTATGTACGTTATGAGGGTAGGTATGTGATGGCGGTTGGACTAGGCAGACATGCGGAACAACACTTATCGGTCCGAGTGTTTGCCCCGGACCGAGGTATTGCTGTTTTTCGAGCGGTGGAGGATATGAATAATACGACCTCGGCATTAATCGATCAAGCGTATGCAGAATATAAAGTGTCGTAAGAACTTTACTGACTGCGTCGTTCTGTTCCGGCAATATAGGCTTGCATAAACCCGACACCCTCCTCACGAAGCCGTCGCATCATCTCGCGTAAGATAGGATGATGCCCGGTTAAGAGAAGGGTTTCTGCAATCGTATGTGTCGTAAACGGTTGATCCAGGCTTTCTTTAACGCGAGGGTCATTGGCCAAGTGATCGAGCCATTCGTCAGAGTAATGCTGACCTCGTAAATCCCTATAGGCTGCTCGGTACAGATCCTTAACGCCAAAAGGTAATCCAACAGTTTTCAAATAAAAATCCAGTTGATAAAGGGCTTGGGCTACAGAACGGTGATCCTGTTTTCCGATCATGGTTAGACACCTCATGTTTATTTGCTCCCGTTTATTATGCGTTTTTACAATCAATCTAGCAAGTTTTTCGTTATTTTTCATGAATAAAAAGCTTTTCCGTAAATATTTGCCTACAACATCCTTCATGGTACAATGAATAAGATGTAGATCATGGGAGAGCTGCAATGGTATGAATAAACTACAAAAAGGCCTTTTGTGGAGCGCCTTTGGACTGACTTTGGGAGTAACAGGCTGCGGATTTACCGATGTAACGTCGTTAACATCTAGTACTTCAAAAACAGGAATTGTATTTGTTGCTAACCATGCCGTTTCGCGTTCGCAAGTAGTGCAGACGGTTCTGCAAAATCCACCGCCTGGCGTGAGCGTTGCAACAGTTACAGCACCTAGTACGTTAAAGGGCTATGAAACGATGCTACGTCAATTCCCTGCGAGTATTGTGGCTATCGATGGAGCACCAGTGAGTTATATTGAACGTTTGGCGTCTCAGCACACGAACGTCCATTTTCTTGCGTGGGCGAGAACCTCGGTACCAGCGACAACGAGTTTGGCTAACGTAACATGGATAGAATCACAGGCAACATCGTCATCGGCCTTTTTAGCGGGCTATGCGGCAGGTGGGCTGTCCCAAGGAACGAAAGGCATTCAGGTGATCGATGGAATTTCTTCGCAAACTTCATCTCATTTGAGTCTCGTTTCCTCCGTGATCTCAGGAATTCATGCTGCCTTTTCCAACAGTCCTGTAGCTGTACAAACGATCATCTCGACGAGTGGTGCTGTGGCTTTATCAAGCACAAATCAAATGGCTGCCATCGTCGTTTGGGGTGATGTACCTTCTGCGGCTATGTCTGCTATTCTGCATAGCGGATTACCAGTCATTGACTTGACTGACCGCTTGGCTTTGCAAGGTACTACGCAAATTATCATGCGATTATCACATACATCTGTTGTAGCACAGGGATTGCGTGCGATTTTTAGGCATAGTAAAGCAAGTGCCCTTTGGAAACAGTCGTTGTTGGTGGCCATGCCTTCTAGCTTTGTTATGCAGGGATATACGGGCTGGCCTGGTTTGCATGGCCTTAACCAAGTAGCAACATTACTACAACGAAAAGTACTTTCGCCCAATATGTTTTATTTATCCGTACCGACGGCACAGCAAGTGAAAACGTTGGGTTTGCCAAGCAAGGGGTACACGGTGCAGGGGGCCACCTATAGTCAATCAGGCGTTTACGGCAATGTCACGGCAACCTTATCGGCCAACTTGCCCTAAATGAGGAGTGGTCATCATGGAAGAATGGTATTTTGAATATTCTATTGATCGAGATAGAATTGGGTTACTCGGCGATGTAGCCTCTGTGCTTGGTATGCTATCGATCAATATCACCAAGCTAAGCGGTGTCGAAGAACGTACGCGAGGTTTTTTGTTGCAAACAGATGATTCATCACGTATCGAATCATTACGAATCTTACTGCAAGATGTGGACAATATCCGGGTGACGGCTTTGCGCAAACCGACGTTGTTGGATCATTTAGCGTTGCGTCATGGCAGGCTAATTGAAAACGGTCAAGGTGGCGGCAACACGTATCGTTTTACACGTGACGCCTTAGGTGTTTTGGTTGATTTTATGGGTGAACATCTCAAGGCACCGGGACATCAGGTCATGGGGATACGTGGGATGCCACGCGTTGGCAAGACAGAATCTATTGTAGCTGCAAGCGTTTATGCAGGTAAGCGATGGACGTTTTTATCATCGACTTTACTGAAGCAAACATTACGTACGGACCTTGATGAAGAAGAGTTTGCGGCAGACAATCATGTGTATATAATTGATGGTATTGTGTCGACAATGAGAGGCAACGAAGAGCATATGCGCCTTTTACGAAAGATTTTGAGACTTGATGCGCCAAAAGTGATTGAACACCCTGATTTATTTGTACATAATACCGAGTATGGTTGGAAAACGTTTGATCGGATAATTGAATTGCGAAATCAACCTGATGAAGAGATCACTTATGCAGGTTTACTTCGCAATATGTGATGAGGATGGTGTTTAGCCTGTGAATGGATCGGGCATGCAAGGCGGAACCGATGGCTATTCGCAAAGGATTCAAGAATTAGGCACATTGCTTCGTACAACGAGAGAAGCTAAGGGTATTCTTATGGAGGATGCCGTGGAAGCTACCAAGGTACGAAGTCGCTATCTTTTAGCACTTGAACAAGGCAACCTGTCAATTTTGCCAGGCACCATATACACACGTGGATTTGTTCGCTGCTACGCGGATTACCTTGGTTTAGATGGAATGCAAACCGTTAACGCTTATCTCGGAACGTATCATGATGAGGAGTCAGACGTAGGTAAAGTCACGCCTAAATCTGCTCCAACAAGAAATCCAGCGCAAACGACTACGCGGACTAGTCAACCTATGGCTCAGCGGCAAGTGGCTAAAAAAACACCCGTGCGGCCTGTGAAGATTGGCAAAACGTCTAACACGCCTCGCGCTTTAGGTGTGACTGCTGCTGTGGTGGTGGTTTTTGCGGCGGCCGTTAGCGTTTATGCTATGGTAGCAAAACATGATGTGCCAAAAGCGGCATCGCATGTAAAACCCGGGTACACAACAATCCACCCTAAACTACCCACTGTGACGGGTACGAAAACAGGAAAAAAAGGCCATGGTAAGACACAACCAACACATGTCGTCACACCTACCATATCGTCAACATCGCTCAAGGAACAAACCCGTTCTAGTAACGTAATTACCTATCAAGTACAAACGACACGCCCATTTATGGTTGTGCATCTTGGAGATACAAACGGGCGTTCATGGATGCAGATTACTGCAGATGGTACGCAAATCGTTCCAAGTCTTTTCTTGAATAGCGGGCAAAGTCGAACATGGACCGCTAAATCTTCCATGAAAGTATTTCTTGGGGCTAATGAGTATGTACACATGACGATAAATGGTACATCGGTACCGATAGCTAAAGCTACGGGCGCGTTTACCTATGTATTTACAAAAAAGTAGATTAACGGGGAAGAGGAGGATACTTACATGGCAAAAGATGCTTCATTTGATATTGTCTCCGAAAATGATCTTCAAGAAGTTGGCAATGCAGTGCATCAAGCACAAAAAGAATTGGAAAATCGGTTTGATTTTAAAGGTAGTAAGAGTTCGTTGGCGTTAAATGAGAATGAAATTGTCGTTATCGGTGATGACGAATATAAACTTGATGCTGTTTTAGATGTTTTGAAAACAAAATTGGTGCGTCGCGAAGTTTCCTTAAAATCTTTAGACTATGGGAAAGTAGAACCTGCTTCTGGAGGAACTGTACGCCAAGTTGTTCGCATAAAGCAGGGCTTGGATCAGGATATTGCCAAATCGATCATCAAAGCAATTAAAGATAGTAAGATTAAAGTGCAAGCATCGATTCAAGGCGATCAAGTGCGAGTCAGCGGGAAAAATAAAGATGATTTGCAAGCTGTCATTCAGCACATTAAGTCAATTGACTTTCCTGTGGAACTGCAATTTTCAAACTATCGCTAAACGTACAGTACAGAAATGTATAGTCAGATTTTTGACACAAGATAGTTTCTCCGGTATACTTCATAAGTACATCATGGGTGGCGGATCGTCTCCGCTCCATTTTTTTGCCCTTTGTGTGGAAAGGTGATCAAGAATGACCCGAAGCGTAGCATTTGTTACATTAGGATGTGAAAAAAATAGCGTTGATTCTGAGGTAATGATGGGACTTGTGGCGAAAAAAGGCTATAAGATCACAGAAGATCCTCAAGATGCTGACGTCATTATTGTCAATACGTGCGCTTTTATTGATGCTGCCAAAGAAGAATCAGTATCAACGATTTTGTCGATGGCTGACCTGAAAGCAATGGGTAAAAAATTGGTTGTCGCAGGCTGTATGGCGCAACGTTATGCGGATCAATTGTTAGAAGAAATTCCGGAAATTGATGGCTTGGTGGGTACAGGGGAATTCGCGCGTGTCAATGAAGTTATCGATCGAATGGCACAAGGAGAACGCCCTGTGTTTGTTGGTAACCCAGCTTATATCTACGATGAATTCACGCCACGTAAGGTGGCTTTTGACAGTGCATCCGCCTATATTAAGATCGCTGAGGGCTGTGATCATCAGTGTACATTTTGCGTTATTCCTCAGATGCGAGGTACTTTTCGATCTCGTCCTATTGAAAGTATTGTCGCAGAGGCAACGCAGTTAGCCGCGCAAGGTGTTAAAGAGATCAATTTGATTGCGCAAGATACAACCCATTATGGCTTAGATGTCTATAAGAAAAGAAGCCTTGCAGCGCTTTTGCGTGCATTAAATGATGTTGATGGTATCGAGTGGATTCGGTTGCATTACGCCTATCCTGGTTCATTTGATGAAGAGCTCATCGCAGCATTTCGTGATCTGAATAAAGTTGTCAAGTACATTGACATGCCACTACAACATTCAGAAGATCATATCTTACGTGCTATGCAACGCCCTGGCCGGCAACAACACATACGTTCACTTATACAACGTATCCGTGATGAAGTGCCTGGTGTTGTGTTTCGATCTTCGTTTATTGTGGGGTTTCCTGGTGAAACGCAAGAGGATTTTACTAATCTAAAGACGTTTGTTCAGGAATTAGCTTTTGATCACGTGGGTGTTTTCACTTACTCACCGGAGGATACGGCACCGTCATCCCAATTTGCAGATCAAGTAGATAATGCGACAAAAGAACGGCGAGCCAGTGAACTGATGGAAGTGGCGCGTGTGGTAGCAGCTAAGCAGATGGAACGTTTTATCAATCAAGTCGTTCCTGTTTTAATTGACAAAGCTGATGCAGGAGAAACTGGGCAGTTTGTCGGTCGCACCGCTTTTGATGCGAAAGAAATCGATGGTGTAGTATACGTTAAGGGCACAAACCTTGCCGTTGGCAGTATCGTTTCTGTACGTATTAGCCACTCGCTTGATTTTGATCTTGTGGGGGAGGTCGTTTAGGTGAATTTGCCTAACCGGATCACCTTGGCTCGTATCATTGCGATGCCTATCGTCATCTTTTTTCAGCTTGCCCCGCTACATGGGTTTGATCATCACGTAGGCAATCTTGATTTAACACTGCGGGACTTGATCGCAACGATACTTTTTCTCGTAGCCACATTGTCTGACGGCATTGATGGTTATATTGCACGCAAATATCACTTGATCACGAATTTTGGTAAGTTTATTGATCCCTTGGCGGACAAGTTGTTAATCTGTGCTGTACTGATTGGCCTTGTTGACGTTCATCGTGTTGCGTCGTGGATTGTCATACTTATCATCAGTAGAGAGTTTGCCGTAACAGGACTGCGGTTAGTGGCTGCAGATGATGGTGTGGTTATTGCAGCGGGTTCGCTTGGAAAATGGAAGACGCGCTTGCAAGTCGTCGCTATTACAGCGCTTATGCTCAATAATTTCCCGTTTTCGTACATCCATTTTCCGTTTGCTATGATCATGATCTATCTAGCTGCGTTAATGACAGTCGTTAGTGGTGTTGATTATTTTATACGCAACTGGAAGGTAATTGATTACTCTCGCTAAAGATCGGTGGAATGTCTGTGAATGCGGAATTAATTGCCGTTGGCACGGAAATTGTACTAGGTCAAATTGAAAACACGCACGCAAGGTTTTTATCCTTAGACTTAGCTGCCATGGGCATTGGTGTCTACTTTCATACTGCAGTTGGTGATAATGAAAAACGTATCATCGATGCAATGCATCTTGCCATGTCTCGTTCCGACATCATTATCGTCACAGGAGGCCTAGGCCCGACTGGAGATGATGTAACGAGATCCTGTGTGGCACAGGCTTTGAATTTGCCGTTGACGTTTGACGAAGCGGCTTTCGTCTCCTATGTGTTACCTTATTTTCAACGTTTGTCAAGGATACCATCTGAGGTTCAAAATTCACAAGCGATGAGAATTGGTCAAAGTACATTTTTGCCAAATCCGCGTGGAACAGCTCCAGGACAATACGTGATTCATGAAGGTAAACATATTTTTTTGCTACCAGGTCCACCGCTTGAGATGCAACCTATGTACAAAGAACAAGTTCGGTCAAGGTTGCTTGCGCTTGCTGGTGATGCGATCATTGCAAGCCGTGTAATTCGTTTTTTTGGTATTGGTGAAGCAGATGTAGAGTCACGGGTAAAGGATCTGCTCGCTTCGCAATCCAATCCAACGATTGCGCCGCTTGCCGGCGAAGGAGAAGTTTTGCTTCGTATCACTGCTAAGGCGACGACGGACAGTGCGGCTCATGAGCTCATATGGCCCGTGCAACAGGCTGTTTTGGATCGAGTAGGCGAATACGTCTATGGATTTGATGACGACTCGGTTGCTTTTGTGACACAACAGAAATTGCTTAGTAAAGGGCTCACGGTGGCGATGGCAGAAAGTTGCACCGGTGGGTTGTTGACATCGCTTCTTGTTGATCTTCCAGGTAGTTCAGGTTGTTTACGCGGATCTGTTGTGGCTTATGCTAATGAGTGTAAACAATCAGCTCTAGGTGTTTTAGCACAAGATTTAAAGGAACATGGGGCTGTTAGTGAAGTCGTGGCCAAAGCGATGGCAGAAGGTGTGAGAGCACGATTTGGTAGTGATTTCGGCTTGTCTGTTACGGGAATTGCTGGTCCTGACGGGGGAACGGACAAGAAACCAGTCGGACTCGTTTATATTGGGTTAGCAGATGCTTCAGGTGCCCGTGTCCTATCTCGTGTGTTCAATGGGGATCGCACACAAGTTCGCGTTCGCGCGGCTAAAACAGCATTGCATTGGTTATGGAAAAGCGTTTAAAAAATGATTCGAGGGTGATTGAATGACGTCGTTTTTAGAATTTGGATTAAGCAAAAAAGTGCAAGAAGCTATTGATCAGATGGGTTATGAAGAACCATCACCGATTCAAACTATTTGTATTCCGTTGGTCGTAGAAGGTAAAGATGTTATTGGACAAGCGCAAACAGGTACTGGTAAGACAGCTGCCTTTGGCATTCCACTTGTTGAAAGAGCGGGTACCGGACGGCATGTTCAATCGATTATTTTGTTGCCTACACGTGAGTTGGCTATTCAAGTTGCAGGCGAATTGCGCAAAATTGCGAAGTTTAAACGGGTTCGCACGTTACCGATTTATGGTGGGCAATCGATTGGCCATCAGATTCGGGCATTAGAACAAGGAGTGCAAATTGTGATTGGAACACCAGGACGTGTCCTGGATCATTTGCGCCGTGGAACATTGAAACTAGATAAAGTGCAAACAGTTGTTCTTGATGAAGCTGATGAAATGCTCGATATGGGTTTTATCGAAGATATTGAATCGATCCTTCAAGCGACACCTGCAGAACGTCAAACCCTGTTGTTCTCGGCAACCATTCCATCGGAAGTTCGCCGTTTAGCAACGCGCTACATGAGACAACCAGAACATGTGCAAATGGCGAAAAACGAAATGACTGTTCCTTTGATTGATCAAGTCTTTTATAAAGTTCTTGATCGGACAAAGTTGGAAAGCATCTGCCGCATTATTGATAGCGAAGATGTCACGCTTGGCATTATTTTTTGCCGTACGAAACGCGGCGTAGATGAATTGGCTGAAGCATTGATTGCACGTGGTTATCTTGCTGATGGTTTGCATGGTGATCTGAGTCAAGCGCAACGCGATCGAGTCATGAAGCGATTTCGCCAAGGCGAAATCGAACTGTTAGTCGCCACAGATGTTGCGGCGCGCGGAATTGATGTCGGTAATGTTACGCATGTGGTCAACTATGATATGCCGCAAGATACGGAATCCTATGTTCACCGCATTGGCCGTACCGGCCGTGCTGGTAAACGTGGGCTGGCCATTACCCTCGTGACCCCTCGCGAGTTTAAGCTATTAAAACAGGTGCAGCGTGAAACAAAAGCGTCGATAGAAGGACGCGAAGTTCCATCACTTGAAGATGTTGCAGAACGCCAAGCTGAAATTTGGCGCGAACGTTTACAAGCAACGGTTCAAGAGGGCGGATTGGGTCATTATAAAGCAATTTTGGGTAAACTTGTTGATGAATTGGACCCCATTGATCTTGCTGCAGCAGCGATCAAATTGGCTTCTGCAGGTGAATTAGAGGCAGAATCTGCGGATACGTATGATTTTGGCGAAACAGGCGGAGCACCTGGTATGGTTCGGTTTTTTGTTAATATCGGTCGCAGTGCCAGAATGTCACCTGGCGATCTTGTAAGGGCCATTTCGGAGGAATCTGGTATTCCGACGAATGCAGTTGGTAAAATTGATATTTTTGACAAATTTACTTTTGTCGAAGTGGCTGAAGAATCAGCGCCATTCGTGTTTGAAGCGCTTCGTCAAGCTCGGATCAATGGTACGCGGGTCAATCTTGAACCTGCACGCCCGCGCGGTCCTGCTCCAAGGCGTTAAGTTATTGCGTTTTGGAAAATATTTTAAAAGAGCCGTCGCTTAATGCGTTGGCTCTTTTTAGTTCGGCTAGCTTTCCTTATAACGAACGGTACGTATGTGGTATAGAAGGCTGAGGGATAGGCGCCATCTCACCTACATGATTGGAGATAAATTTGTTGTTTGCGAACAAACGTTTGTGTTTTTGCGTGCTTGTCTGTACAATGTTTACTAGGTTGTTGTGGTAGAGGGGATGGATCATTGTGGCAGATCGGAAGACTGCATTAGATCTCGCATTGAAGCAGATTGAAAAGCAATTTGGTAAAGGATCGATCATGAAATTAGGTGAGGCAGGCGCCTCGATGAATGTGGAAACTATATCATCAGGATCACTAGCTCTTGATATTGCCTTAGGTGTTGGTGGTTATCCAAAAGGTCGGGTTATAGAAATTTATGGTCCTGAATCTTCAGGTAAAACGACTGTCGCATTACATGCTATTGCTGAGGTACAACGCCTTGGCGGACAGGCCGCATTTATCGATGCAGAACATGCCTTAGATCCTTTATACGCTGAAAAACTCGGTGTTAATATTGATGAACTTTTGATATCGCAACCTGATACGGGTGAACAGGCACTGGAAATTGCCGAAGCGTTGGTGCGTAGTGGTGCTGTCGATATTATTGTCATCGACTCGGTAGCAGCGCTTGTGCCAAAAGCTGAGATTGAAGGTGAGATGGGTGACTCTCATGTGGGTTTGCATGCTCGCTTGATGTCCCAAGCGTTACGTAAACTTAGTGGTGCTATTAATAAATCGAAAACACTTACGATTTTTATCAATCAGATCCGTGAAAAAGTCGGTGTTATGTTTGGTAATCCAGAGACGACCACGGGTGGGCGCGCTCTTAAGTTTTATGCTTCAGTTCGTCTTGAAGTGCGGCGCGCAGAGGCATTAAAGCAAGGCAATGACCTGATCGGTCACCGTACAAAGATCAAAGTCGTGAAAAATAAAGTGGCACCGCCATTTAAACAAGCAGAAGTTGATATTATGTTTGGCGAAGGCATCTCTCGCGAAGGTAGTATTGTTGATTTAGGATCAGATCTCGATGTGATTCAAAAAAGCGGTGCTTGGTATTCTTATAGTGATGAACGATTAGGGCAAGGTAAAGAAAATGCAAAACAGTATCTTAAAGAACATCCGCAAACGGCACTCATTATCGAAACGAAGATTCGGGAACTTGCTGTTTCTTCACCGGCGACACCACAAGTCGCTGCACCTGCTGCGATCGCTGAAGATGATGAGGATTTTGATTTTGATGAATAGACGTATTGGACTGCACGACAATGGATGCTGAAGTGCAAGAAGTAGCTTTGACGTATCTGGATATGCGTGCTTGTAGTCTTAAGGAACTTGAACGTTACTTGCTGCGAAAGTTTCCTGCTAAAAAAGATGCTGTAATGCCCGTTGTGTTGTGGTGTAAGGCGCAAGGTTTTATTGATGACATTACGTATGCAACACGCATAGCTAACTCTTTTGGAAATGGGAAAAAAGGTAGTCGTAAGACACTTATTGGCAACTTATCTAAAAAGGGTATTGCTCGTAGCGATATTGCGCATGTCATGGAGAAGGTGGCCATCGACGAACAGGCACCTGCCTATCGCATGGCTGCAAAAAAACTCGTGCAGATCGATCATAAATTGCAACGAGATATTGAGCAAGGTAAAGTACAGTTATCACAGCGACAAGTACTTCTTGTACGAAAGCAACGATTGATTGGTTTTTTAGCACGCCATGGTTACAGCAAGCAGACCATTGAGACAGTTGTATCGAATCTTTTGCACACAAATCCCCTGGATGAATGATCTTGGTTGACAGGGATTGGTATACAACATATAATTTAATTTGCGTATGTCTGCTGTCGATTTTTGTGTTGCGGATGTTGCATCTGAACACAAGTTGTAAACTCAGAATGTTAAGCGGCGTCCTTGCTCAATGATTGAGCCAGGAGGCGTGATAAAAGATGAGTTCCTTAGAAATTATCATCGTGGTCAGCCTCGTGATTTTGCTAATTGCTGGAGGGATTGTTGTTTGGATAGTGTTGCGCAGCCGAGCTGTCGACATGTCGCTATCCATGGCTCGAGCACAAGCCGAACAGATTGTAGAATCTGCGCGTCGCGAGGCAGAAGGAAAAATTAAAGAAGCAGTGCTTGAAGCAAAAGAAGAGGCACACCGTATTCGTAGTGATGCAGAGCGTGACTTACGAGAACGGCGTGCTGAGATTCAACGGCTAGAACGTAGGATCTTGCAAAAGGAAGAAAGTCTTGATCGCAAGATGGAAGCTATTGAACGACGCAGTGAAGCATTATCTGCACAAGAACAGTCCGTTGCAGATTTGCATGAACAAGCACAAGAGATCGTTCAGCGTAGATCTTCCGAGCTTGAGCGTTTGTCTTCACTTACGCGTGAAGATGCGCGAGAATTATTGTTAAGTCAAGTCGAGGCAGAATGTAAACATGATGCCGCGATCATGATGAAAGAAATTGAACAGCAAGCCAAAGATGATGCGGAACGTAAGGCCAAGGAGATTATTGCAACTGCGATTCAACGCTGTGCTGCCGATCATGTTGCAGAGACCACAGTGTCTGTTGTATCGTTACCAAGCGATGAAATGAAAGGTCGGATTATTGGGCGTGAAGGCCGCAACATCCGAACTCTTGAAACGTTAACGGGCGTTGATTTGATTATCGATGATACACCTGAAGCGGTAATTCTTTCTGGTTTTGATCCAATTCGGCGTGAAATTGCTCGGATTGCTCTGGAGAAACTTGTGGCTGATGGTCGGATTCATCCGGCTAGAATTGAAGAAATGGTTGAAAAAGCGCGCCGTGAAGTAGATGATCGAGTGCGCGAAGAAGGCGAACAAGCGGTTTTTGAGACGGGGTTACATGGTATTCACCCAGACCTTGTTAAGATCTTGGGGCGATTGAAGTATCGTACCAGCTATGGACAAAATGTTTTGAAACATTCGATTGAGGTTTCCCATTTGGCTGGGCTTATGGCAGCCGAATTGGGTTTGGACGTTAATTTGGCAAAACGCGGTGGATTGCTACACGATGTCGGTAAAGCAATCACGCATGAGGTCGAAGGTTCCCATGTCGAGATTGGGGTGGATCTCGCCAGAAAATATAAGGAACACCCTATTGTGATTAATGCAATTGGCGCACATCATGGTGATATTGAATATACTTCGCCGATTTCTGTCTTGGTCGGAGCCGCAGATGCGTTGTCTGCAGCTCGTCCTGGTGCGCGAAGAGAGTCACTTGATGTGTATCTGAAACGTTTAGAGCGTCTTGAAGAGATTGCATGTTCGTTTGATGGCGTGGACAAGTCGTACGCCATTCAGGCAGGACGTGAAGTTCGTATTATTGTGAAACCAGAGCAAGTTGACGATGCTGAGTCCATTCGGGTTGCGAGGGAGATCTCAAAGCGGATCGAGGATGAACTCGATTATCCCGGGCAGATCAAGGTGACAGTCATTCGAGAGACACGGGCAGTAGAATACGCAAAATAAGGCGGCCGATAGGCTGCCTTTTTTTCAAATATGGGGGGTTTGTCTATGAAAGTGTTATTTATTGGTGATATTACAGGCCAGTCAGGTGTAACGTACGTGCGTGAGGTTTTACCTAGCTTGATTGCGAGCCTCAAACCTGATCTTGTTATTGCTAACGGTGAAAATGCTGCGATAAACGGACGTGGCATTACGGAACAAGCGGTAGAGCATCTCTATGATAGTGGGATTGAAATTGTCACTTTGGGGAATCATGTTTGGGATCAAAAGGAGACACAACAATTGCTTGAAGGAGATGAACGTATTGTTCGCCCAGCTAACATGTATCCTGGGGCCCCTGGTCGTGGTTATGTTTTTTGCGATGTAAATGGTCAAAAAGTAGCAATTATTAATGTGATTGGACGGACTTATATGGGCCTTTATGATTGCCCTTTTCGTATTATGGATGAGATCTTAGAAGAAATACATAAATGTACATCATTTTGTATTGTGGATTTTCATGCAGAAGTAACTTCGGAGAAACTTGCTATGGGGTATTATCTTGACGGTAAGGTCTCAGCGGTGATTGGTACTCATACTCATGTACAAACGGCTGATGACCGTGTTTTGCCTCATGGCACGGCTTATCTGACCGACGTGGGAATGACTGGCCCTCGAAATGGTGTTCTTGGTGTCAAAAAGGATTTGATTATCCAACGATTTATTACGCAACGTCCTGTGCGCTTTGAACTTGATCAAGGAGCAAGACAATTCAATGCAATTTTGATTACGCTAAATAACAAGGGGCAGGCAATTTCCACAGAGCGAATTTTTATCGCGGAGTAGGGAGTGACTTTATGGTAAAAGATCACTTAGTCATTGATGGGCATGCCGATATCTTATATCGCATGGGCAAAGAGAAATTGGACTTTTATGATGTGAACTCACCGCTTCATTTGGGGTATCGGCAAATGCTAAAAGCGGGAATTGATTTGCAAGTGTTTGTTACGTTTGTTGATCCTGCACGGCGAGGATCGGAGCAACTCGTTGCTGTACTTGATTCAATACATCGTTTTCATCAACAAATTGAAAGGCCAGGCGGTATAAAGCCTATCTACGATCGCACTGGACTTCATGAAATTTATGACGAGACAGCAAATCCCCATGCCTTGTTATCGTTAGAAGGAGCCGAATGTTTAGATGGGAGATTGAGTGTGCTTTATGCTTTATTTACGCTTGGCATCCGCATGATAGGTTTGACGTGGAATCATGCCAACAGTGTCGCAGATGGTGTCGGTGAACCTCGTGGTGCGGGTTTGACTGACTTTGGTAAAGAGGTTGTTCAGCACATGCAATCACTCGGTATGGTTGTTGATGTATCTCATCTTAGTGAACAAGGTGTTTATGACGTGGCTAGGTTGGCCACAGCACCGATCATTGCATCACATAGTAACGCACGACATGTTTTTGAACATCGGCGCAATCTTACGGATGAGCAAATGAAGATGATTGTTGACACGGGAGGTGTCATTGGTGTGACGTTTGTACCTGAATTTATTACCTCCCATGAAACGGTGACGATGGATGATCTAATACCACATGTAGAGCATATGCTGGATGTAGTTGGAGTGCATGGTGTCGCGCTTGGTTCGGATTTTGATGGGATTGATCAGACGATGCAGGATTTACGACGAGGATCAGATTATCCTAGGTTTTTGGAGCGTTTAGAAAAAGAGTTCGGCTCAGAAGTTGTTCGTCTTATAGCGTATGAGAATATGTTTCGCGTCCTGGATAACACATTGCCAACTCATCATAGCGCCTAAATTGGGCGCTTTTTTCGTGTCATCCGAGCTTTTTGCTTCATAAGATATGTTGCATGTGGGCGGGAGCATAGATCCATTTCACCAATGGTGGGCGTTATGCATATCTGTGGTAGTACAGAAAACGGGCTAACTTTCAACAAAGTGTCCCGCCTCGCTGTAAAGACGTAAGCGAAAGAGGAGGAAGCAGCGTGGTGTTCTCCAAAGATACGGAATGTCGTGAGATCATCACCAGCGCCGTGTGTGGCAAAGCTAATAAGTACTCCCAGTCAACGTACGTAATCCGTCCGGCTCATCAGCCATCGACGATCGGCGGATGCTGGGTTATGAACCACACGTATGAAGGTGCGTTGGTTGGCGATGTCGTCGAAGTACACGGTCGCCTTGATATTAACGTATGGTACTCGTATGAAGGGAACAGTGAAACGGCTGTAGCCAAGGAAACGGTATCATATGTGCAAGAAATTACACTAGAAAACGTAGATCCTTATTGCTTTCGTGATGACTTAGAGGTGGTTGTTAAGGTGAACTCAGAACCTAATTGCCTCGATGCATCGATTGTGGAAGATAGCCATGAGGTCTCCGTGAAAGTAGAAATGGAACTTGTCGTTGAATTAGTCGGCAAAACCAAATTGTTTGTCTTGACCTGCCATCCTGGCGATAAAAAGGATGCGTTCGATGAGGATAGTAGTCTCCTTGATGGTGACTCCGACCAGTAATAGAGGACAGTTAGGGTTTGGGGGCGCTATGCGCCCTCTTTTGTGTCTTGGCAAGGGGGGATAGCCTTGCTTATTACAAAAATCCACAGAAAAAAAACGGGTATAACTTTACGTATCAGACGAAAAGGACGTCGACTGTCGCATACCTCGATGCAGACAGTTCGTTACGCAAAGCGACAAATGAAAATCCCTATGGTTCACGACGGACAGGGAGATTTTATTGAATTGCGTCAAAAAGAGCGAAGGTTGCTACGATGTCCGCTGATACGACTTCAAGGCAAAGTTGACAGTGATGATGTGTGGTCTCTAGGGCCAGCTATCGGAATATACGCATTGCGACATAGGGCTAAAGGAGCGTTGTTTGGGCCACAAACTAAGATGTTTGTTACTTTGATACAACTCGGACGAAAGCTTGGTGCCGATATTTTTGTTATTCCCGCTGGGCATTTGGGGCATGATCATTCAGAAGTTTTAGCGTACCGTTACCTACGATCAAGTGGGTGGCGATTGATGCGGTGTCCTTGGCCCGATTTTGTGTGGCGGCGTATGACTGAGCGGCCTGTAACTTTGGTAAGCATTCTTGATGATGAGGAAAAACTTTTAGCAAAAGCGACGATTCAAGGGGTCTTACCACGTAGTTGCTGTGATAAATGGACGATTCACACACTGTTAACCAATGAGGATGGAATACCAGACTACGTGCCAGATACTATCCTTGTCACAGAATTTGATCAATTCCTACCGGCCATTGCTTCATTTGGCGATGTTTATATTAAACCTGTTCGTGGCACACAGGGTATGAAGATTGCTCGGATTATACAACAAGATGGCGGTTATCTCTATCGAGACCACGAGTCACAGCAAAGTTTTGAATGGATTACGAACGATCGAGAACTTCTGCAACGGTGGGGACAACAACTATCACCGCAACAAGGGTTTTTAGTACAAAAGACGGTTCAGCTTATGATGACACGCTTTAACGACCCTTTTGATTTGCGCTATCTCATTCAAGCTGTACCTGCAAAACCGGCAGTTTGCACAGCTACGATTGCTCGTCTTGCAAATAGTCATGCACTTACGACTAATTTGCATACAGGAAGTCGCGCTGTCACTGTCGATACAGTCATTGGACTTCTCCATCCTGAAGATACGAAACGGTTTGTAAAAGGTGTACAAACGGGCGAAATGATTGCCTTGCTTGCTTTTCAGATCGTGCAGAAAAAGTATCCTTCCTTGGTAGAACTCGGTGTGGATATTGCTCTAGACTCCTTGGGCCGACCCTTTTTACTTGAGGTCAATCCTGTACCTGGTCGTAAAATGTTACGCCTGCTTGATTCGAGACTGCGACGTTTGTCACTTTTGAGGGTTCTTGAATATGCTGTTTGGAGCACGGGATTTCGGGCCTAAGGGGGGTAAACTGCATGCACAAACCCTACCCAATCCTAGGCTTCATGGCACATCTGTTGGTGCGCGATGGTCAACTCATAGGCAAACAAGCCGCTGTCTTGCATAAGTACCTAGACGTTGCATGGCGGTTGAATACGACGGCCTGTGTCTTTGATCCTATCGACGTCAATATGCGTGAACATCGTATGATGGCGTATATGGTTTTAGCGCATAAAGAGGATGGCGAAAATGAGCTAGAATGGGTTGAAGTACCTGTACCTCCTGTCATTTACGATCAAATTGCTACAAGACGTTATGAAAATGAACCGCATGTTGTGCTGATTCGCGAGTATTTGCGTACGCATGCAACCGTATTTAACGATGGCTTTTTTGACAAATGGCAAGTGCAATCTTGGTTATCCACTGAGAAAGCTTTAGCAGGTTTTTTACCCGATACAACTTTGCTTGACGGCTCAAAGACTCTGACACGCTTTTTATATGCACATAATACCGTTTTCGTAAAACCTATCCACGGCAGCTTAGGCATTGGTATTATCAAACTTGTTCATGAAGAGGGAAAAATTCTAGCTATTTTGCGTACGCGAACAGGTCATGTGAAACAACGAAGTTTCTCTCATGCTAGGGCTGTTTATCAGTTTTATCGAAAACGTTGGCTAAGAAATCCTCACGTTTTGCAAGAGGGATTGTCTCTTTTAACTGTTGATGATCGTCCTGTGGATATTCGTGTTTTGTTACAAAAAGATCGAAAAGGACGTTGGCGTAAAACAAAAGTGTACCTTCGCGTGGCGGCGATCGGTGAATTCACTTCAAACTTGACTACGGGTGGTTTGGCGATACCCTTGTCAACGTTAGTTTTAATTGAGCAAGGTTTATCTTTATCACGCCTCGAACGGCAAATTCGCCTTTTGGCAACACTTATTCCAGTAACGTTAGAACGCGCATCTGGCCGACTGCTCGGTGAACTTGGCATTGATCTAGGTGTCGCACAAAATGGCAGGCTTTCCATCATTGAAGTGAATTCAAAACCTTGGAAGGCCCCTGAAACTGTCCACGGATCGACGCAATTGGTGGAATTATCTTTTTTGCGACCGGTGCGTTTTGCGATCCATTTAGCGAGGACTGTGGATGCGAGAGGGGAGACACCGTCGTGACTTTGTATTTATTGCACAATGGGCAACCATCAGCGAGACGACTTGCCAGACGTGTGCCAACTTTACAGTCAATCACAAGTATACAGTCAGTTCTTCGCGATGATGTAGTTATTCGCTATGGGAATGAAAAAGAACCCGACGCTGGATTTTGGACGATGAATCGGCGAGATGCTCTCATTTTATCCAATGATCGGTCATCTTTTCTCGATGCAGTACATCGAGCAGGTGTACGCACCCCCAAGATGTTTCCTGTAAAAGAAGTTCAATGGACACGTCATTATCGTGTGGCCGTGTTTAATTTGCAAGTAATCGCCTGCTTTCGAACGGAAGAAAAGGTTATATGGCTGCACCGTCGTATTCATCAGATTTTAGACTCTTTTGAGGAAGTTAACCCTGATTTGGATGAGCAAACAAGACGGATAAGTTTCCTGGCCTGTCGCGCTGTACACGCTTTAGGTCTGGAAATGGGACTTGTGAGTATCGGGATTACGCCGCATGGCAAATTTGGGGTTATCGATGTATCGGCCACGCCCGTTTTAACCGGCAGGCTACTTGATGTGTACAGCCGTGCTGTCGCGGATTATGCTCGACAGCTTGATCGCTTCATGGCGCCTGCTCTTGATCAATCCTTACTCATCGGTTCAGATCTGGAATTCATGATGAAAAGTCGCAAACAACGGATAGTTCTTGCTAGTCGCTATTTTACGCCGCAAGGTCGTATCGGTTGTGATGCCCGAAGCTTGAACGGGGATAAAGCAAAACGACCTCTCGCAGAACTTCGTCCGGAACCGGCCTCATCTCCTGAACGTTTGTGTCAAAATATTGATCAGTTATTACGGCAAGCAGCAACCGTGGCAAAGTGGAAATATCCTACGTGGATAGCAGGAAGTTCTCCGTTTGATCACTTCTCTTTAGGAGGACATATTCATTTTAGTGGACTACCGTATTCTGGACGGCTAGTCAATTTACTGGATGTTTATGTAGGTCTACCGCTCATGCTCATTGAAGATCCGCTGACTTCCAAACGCAGGAGACCGAAGTACGGTTTTCTAGGCGATATTAGGCACAAATCTTACGGAGGATTTGAGTATCGCACCCCCGGGAGTTTCCTTCTTGATCCAGGGATTGCCTTAGGTGCATTTGCCCTAGCTCTTGTCGTGGCAAAACATCATCACACTTTGTCTTACTTGCCATTGCACACACCGGATAATATGCGTGCATTTTACACAAATGATCGTGATCGTCTTTTATCGATGGCGGAATCTGTTTACCGAAACATCAGTCAGACAGCAACGTACCAACAATATAAAGACGCTATTGACCCTCTTTTCATGATGATACGTAATGATGAAGTGTGGGATGAGTCCATTGATATTCGCACAGCTTGGGGAATTAATGTGTTTGAAAACAGGAAACGCAACCGGACGGTTGCTGTGTAGGTGAGACACATATGTTAAAGAAAAGCAATATGTCGCTGGCTATTTTGGTGGGTGAGCAAAATTCTCGCTCCCCGTATATTCGTTCTGTTTTACAAAGTGCAAGAGAACAAGGCGTGCAAGCCTATATTGCCACGGCTGAGGATATCATTCACCAAACAATTTCGCCAAGTGTGATCTACAATCGAGTGCCAACGAGAAAAGAAGAGGCATCGTTTGCTGTTGTGCGAGCTAAAGCTCTTTTTAAACGCCAATCTATTCCTTATTTTAATAGCCGGTTTTTCAGCAAACGTGAGGTAGATGACGCATTGCGCAATACAGTGCAAGCGGATTTGTTACCTAACACTATGCTTGGTAGTGAAGACAATGAGTCTGTTCATACCATGTTGAGCCGCTATGGAACGTTATTTTTAAAGCCAGTCACAGGGAGTTTTGGAGAGGGTATTTGTCGTATCACAGAAAAGAATGATCAAATTCAGGTCGATTATCGACAAGGCACGCAAACGGTATCGCGATTGTTCTCTACGTTAGAGGAAGCAATGAATGTAAGCAGACAGCAGATGGGGCATGTGCCATTTTTGATTCAAGAAGAGGTACCATTAGCTCTTTATGCTGGTTGTAAGACGGACTTTCGTGTTCATCTTTGCCGTCGCAATGAGTCAGAGTGGGAACCTGTTGCTATTGCTGCGAAAGTAGGCCAAAGGGATGCTGTTACGACCCATGTGCATAGCGGTGGGCAAATTGAGAGTGCTAGCGTGGTTTTAGATGCTTGGTATGGGAGAAAGGCTAAAACCATACTTGAACAGTTGGCTGATCGCGCGGTTGCTGTTAGCCAGACTTTGTGTTCTACCTTACCCGTTCAATTGGGTGAGTTGGGGCTAGACATGGGTATCGATCAAAATGGTCGTATCTTTTTATTTGAAGCGAATGCCAAACCTGGACGTATTATCTTCACGCATCCATCCTTAAAAAGAGCTGGCTTGTTGTCCCGTCAGTATGTGTTGGCTTACGCAAAATATCTCGCGCAAAAATCAAATGTGGGTGGCGCATGGATGGTGCAAAATACTCATGACTAACCAGATAAGCATCCTTTGTGCAAGTAGAGATGACAATCAGATCGGTGGTAATCTGGCTAATTTTCGCCGAGTTATACAGGCAGCTAGGTCACAAGACGTCATGTGTACAGTCGTTTCGTTACATCCGTTTGGGTCGCTTACCACCTATCAATTGCGTGATGATGCAAAAAAATTTGTACGCGTAGATAGTGAGCCTTCTCGTGTCATGTACAATCGAATTTCTACGCGAGTACTCGAAAAAAATCCTGTCATTTCACGTATGGTAAATGATTTTACGAAAGCAGGGCACGTAATTACCAATCCTCGATTTCTTACGAAAACGGATCTTATGGAAGTGTGGCAACAAAACAAAGCAACTAGCCATTTACTTCCTGAAACGGTAAAGTTGACTTCCTATATGACCTTACAACAATTTCTTGACAACCACCAACAAGTGTATGTTAAACCGGTTGCAGGAAAAGCGGGTATAGGAATTTTTTATCTCGTTGCACAGCCTCGACAACGTGTCGATGTCTATGAGCAAGGACCCGGACAATTGCGACATGTTGGTGTTATGGCCGTCAAAGAGTGGTACTCTTTGCATAGTCAACAACATGGCAGGCATGCTTTTATCCTTCAGGAGGACGCGAATCCCATTCGCTTTGCTAATCGACGTTTTGATTTGCGCCTGCTTGTGCAACGTGATGAACGTGATAAGTTTGATGTTACAGGGGCTGGCATAAGACAAGCGCGAGCTACGCAAAGTATTACTACACATGTTCCTAATGGAGGATCCATTCTGACATTAGCTGACGTGTTGCCGACTTTATTTGAAAGACACAGTGAATCTATTCAAGAAACTGCTTTTTTGGCTGCCACAAATGCTGCTTATGCCGTTGCGACTTTGCCAGGTATTTGGTCAGAAGTATCTATTGATATGGGACTTAAGAACGATGGAACACCCATTTTGTATGAGGCTAATGCGAAACCTATGAAATTCGATGAACCAAACATTGAACGTCAATCAAAACAACGCTTGATACGTCGTCTCGTATCACTTGAAAGTTCCGGTTGAAGTGGATGATTTCGAGGTATACTGTTTGATAAATCCTGTTGTAAATTAGCACAACTGTTGGTAAGATAAAAGTCACCTGCAGTGCACGTAGTAGGCCACATGTTTTGAACCGTATGTGTTTGAAGGGGAGACGGATATCCGTTCTGTGCTGACATGCCCTGATCGTGAGGGAAGTCAAAGAGTCAGAATGCTAGTCACCCACCTGCGAGAGCAGGTTCGAAAACACCGGCCTCCGTTACGGCACAGGCGGGTGAACACAAGGAGCATCGTGATGCTCCCTTTTTTATGGCTTGTAACACGTTTACAACTTCCGGTACAATAAGTAGATAGATGATAGGGTTAAGTGAAAAGGAGCAGATATATGGCGGATCTTGAGATCGACGTAGAACGACTTGATCTGCGCGTACATCGACCAACTATTGCGCAACGCGAAGCGATGGCTATGGCTGAACCTGTTCGTGAAGAGCTAGTGAATAAGTATCAGGGAAAACGATTTTTACTGCGTACGTACGGTTGTCAAATGAATGAACATGATACTGAGATTATGGCAGGATTGCTTCAGACGATGGGATATACTGCAACGGATGTCGAAGAAGATGCGGATCTCATTTTATTTAATACCTGTGCTGTCCGTGAGAATGCCGAAAATAAAGTGTTTGGTGAAATTGGTCGTGTACGTCCTTTGAAACATCGCAATCCTAACTTGTTGCTAGGCGTTTGTGGATGTATGCCACAAGAAAAGGCAGTTCAAGAAAAAGTACAAAAAACGTATCCTTGGATCGATCTTGTCTTTGGGACACATAATCTGCATCGTTTACCAGAACTTGTCGAGACAGCCATGAACAGCCAGGAAACCGTGATGGAAGTATGGGATCATGCACAATATCTTGTTGATGATCTGCCTAAAGCGCGACAAGATGGTTTGCGAGCGTGGGTAACTATTCAATATGGCTGTAATAAATTTTGTACCTATTGCATTGTCCCGTATACGCGAGGTCGAGAAAGAAGTCGGACGTTGGAAAGCATCGTCGATGAGGTACGAGGTCTTGTAGAGGCAGGGTACCAGGAAATCACGTTGCTCGGCCAAAATGTCAATGATTATGGCTTGGATTTGGGTATTGATTTTGCCACGTTACTGCGTGCTGTGGGACAAGTTGATGGTATCAACCGAGTGCGTTTTACCACATCCAATCCATGGAATTTTACGGATGAGTTGATTGCTGCGATCGCTGAAACCAGTTCAGTTTGTGAACATATCCATCTGCCTGTTCAGTCAGGAAGCAACCGTATACTTTCGGTGATGAATCGAGGATATAGCAGAGAATATTATTTGCGTCTCGTTGAACGCATTCGTGCGAAAATTCCTGATGTAGCCTTGACAACGGATATCATCGTTGGATTTCCATCAGAGACGGATGATGATTTTCAAGCAACGCTTGATCTTGTGCGTGAAGTTCGTTATGACACCGCCTATACGTTTATGTATTCACCTCGAACGGGAACACCTGCGGCAACCATGCCGAATTTGGTCGAGGAAGATGTCACGAAATATCGCTTACAACAATTGATGGATGTTCAAAACACCATTTCTCGTCAATACAATGAACAGTTAGTGGGTACGACCGCTCAGGTCCTTGTTGAAGGGGCAAGTAAAAAGAATGATGCGATGCTCCAAGGAAGAACGCGTTCGAATAAGCTTGTCTTATTGCCGCGAGAAGCAGGATTGATCGGTAGTTTAGTTCCTGTACGCATCGAATCAGCGAACACGTGGACGCTTAAGGGAACGGTGCAGAGGTGAATATTTTTGGCAGCTAAAGTATCGATGATGGATCAATATCTTATGGTTAAGCAGTCGTGTCAAGACGCACTGCTTTTCTTTCGTCTTGGCGACTTTTACGAACTATTTCTTGATGATGCTCTTCTAGTCAGTGAACGACTAGGTCTTACATTAACAGGCCGCGGTGCAGGCGACAATCGTGTTCCTATGTGTGGTGTGCCGTATCATGCCGCCGAGTCCTATATTGCTCGGTTGGTTAAAGAAGGCTACCGTGTGGCGATTTGTGAACAGATGGAGGATCCTAAAACAACCAAAGGACTCGTCAAACGCGATATTATCCGTATCGTCACGCCGGGAACAGGGTTTGATTTTATTAAGGAGTCCGATGTACGTTTGCTTGTTGCGTGTATTGGTTCTGATGCAACAGCGCAAAACGTCACGTGTGCTGCCGCCATGGATCCTATGACAGGAGATGTCTGGAAAAAAGTTGGGAATGCACAAGATCTTTTACCTTGGTTATCTTCACTGCATATTGAGGAGATGATCGTCAGTCAGCACGCATCACCTGCGGTCAAAACATGGTCAACGGAAGCGGCTAAACAGTTGCACGCAGTGCTTTCATTGTTTCAAGATGATCAAGAACAATCATCTTTTTCGTTACAACCGGAAGATATCCTTGTACGCTATGTTCGCTATACGGGAAAACGCGATCTTGTGCATCTTAAAGATCCCCAATATGTCGAAGGTTCGATGTATTTACAACTGTCACAAGCAGCCATGACGAGTCTTGAATTGCTACAGCCTATTTCAGCGACTCGCCATGGGGCCACTTTGTTTGAGACTTTGAATTTTACGCACTCTGTGATGGGAAAACGCAAGTTACGTGAAATGATTGAACGTCCATTTCTTGATTTAAACGTGATTACTCTACGTCAGGATGCGGTTTCCTTTTTTATGAAACATCACGTAACTACGCAAGAAATTGCAGCGTATCTTAAAGGTTTTCCTGATTTATCGAGGCCCGTCTCCAGAATTAGTTATGGGACGGTATCACCTCGGGATTTGGTGCAGTTGGCCAGCGGCCTTGAAAAAGCTTACCAGATAAAAATGACCATACATGAGGCTGGTGCCGTCGGGGAACTACTCTCTGTCATGAATGAGTTGCACGATCTTACGGAGATCGCGCAAACCATTCAAACAAAACTTGTTGAAAATCCGACAGGCTCTGGTAAAGAGGGAGGTATTTTGCGACCTTTTGTTGATGAAACGGTAGATCATTTGCGAGAAGTGGCTCAAGGTGGTCGGAGTTATTTAGCTTTATTGGAACAACGAGAACGACAACGAACAGGAATCAAATCGTTGAAAGTCTCTTACAACAAAGTTTTTGGCTACTATATTGAGGTCACCTCAGCCAATGCATCGTCTGTGCCACAGGACTATGAACGTAAACAAACATTAGTTGGTGCAGAAAGATTTGTTACGCCCGAGTTGCGCCAATACGAACAGGAAATAACGCAAGCGGATGAACGTATTAAGGAACTTGAGTGGGACCATTTTATGGCACTTGTGCAAGAAACAAAAGCGTATGTACGTCCTATGCAAGAGATTAGTGACGCTTTGGGCGAACTTGATGCCATCATGAGTTTGGCTTTTTGTGCGGTTCGTTATGGGTATACCCGCCCAGATATCGACCAAAGTGGGGAATTGGTGATCGAAGAAGGCAGGCATCCTGTCGTAGAACGCCATGTGGATGGCAATTATGTGCCTAATGATACGTTATTTACAGAGCAGTCGCGGCGTATTGGTATCATCACGGGCCCTAATATGGCTGGCAAGAGTACTTATATGCGGCAAGTTGCCTTAATTGTGATTCTCGCTCAGATGGGATCCTTTGTTCCGGCTAAGTTTGCTCGCATCGGGATCGTTGATAAAGTGTTTACGCGTGTTGGCGCTTCTGATGATGTGTCGGCTGGTCTGAGTACATTTATGGTAGAAATGACAGAGGCAGCCGAAATTTTACGAGATGCGACGCCAAAAAGCTTACTCTTGCTCGATGAAATTGGTCGTGGAACCGCGACATACGATGGAATGAGTATTGCTCAGTCGATGATTGAGTATTTGCATGATCATACTCATGCTCGTACATTGTTTGCTACGCATTATCATGAACTTACCGTACTTGATTCACGGTTGGAACATGTATTTAACTTATCGGTGGCTGTCTCTGAAAGGGACGATCAGATCGTTTTTTTACACCGCATCGTGGAACGTCCTGCGGATCGTTCTTACGGCATTCAAGTGGCGTTACATGCTGGTGTACCACGATCAGTTACAGAGCGGGCTAAAGTTATTTTGGCTCAGCTTGAATCCAACGTTACTTTGCGAGAAATCACGTTTGAACAAATGGCAACCACTTTTGATGAGTCAAATTATACTGCTATCATGGAAGAAATTCTCGCTTGTCCTTTGGATGATCTTACGCCTAAAGAAGCCTTATCGCGTTTGTATGTTTGGCAAGAACAATTGCGGCAAACAAGGGGGTGATTGTTTTGGGATACATCCAGGTACTTGATGATCTGGTATCCAATCAGATTGCAGCTGGTGAAGTGGTTGAGCGACCGGCCTCTGTTGTCAAAGAGTTAATCGAAAATGCTATGGATGCTGAGGCACAGAGAATTATCATACGAATCACAGGTGGAGGTATGACGTCCATCGAAGTTGTTGATGATGGTTTTGGCATTGCGGCAGATGAGGTTGAGTTGGCTTTTATCAGGCATGCTACTAGTAAACTTCGTTCGATTGATGATTTACGAAAGATTCATTCCCTCGGATTTCGGGGTGAAGCCTTACCTTCCATCTCTTCTGTAAGTAATGTGGTCGTTCGAACACGAGAGAAAGATCAGGAAAGCGGTGTGCAACTACAATTTCGCGGTGGACTTCTTACAAAGCGAGAAGAAGTAGGCTGTCCTGTAGGTACCAGGATGATGATAACGGATCTCTTTTACAATACTCCGGCGCGACTTAAGTTTGTTCGTTCCTTGCAAACAGAAGCGGGTCATGTCGTAGATGTTGTTAGCCGCGCAGCTGCTGCACGACCCGACCTCGCTTTCGTTGTCGAATCCGATGGAAAAGGGAACCTAGAAACGCCTGGTGATGGAATGCTCACTTCTGTATTTGCATCTGTGTATGGTGTGCCGACGACAAAGTCAGCACTTGCGATTTCCTTGGATCATCCTGATTATGTTATAAGAGGGCTAATTTCACTTCCTGAATATTCTAAATCTACGCGTAATGCGATGTGGTTTTCGATTAATGGTCGCCCAATTCGTAGCCTGGCTTTGGGTAATGCCATCTTGGTTGGGTACTATACCACGTTGCCTAAAGGCAGGTATCCTATCGTGATGATCAACATGACAATGGATCCAAACTTGGTGGATGTGAATGTACATCCGAGTAAACTCGAAGTTCGCTTTAGCGAGGAAAAAGATGTACGGGATCTTCTGGTACGAGCCGTAAAAGAAGCACTTCAAGCTGGATTTGCACCGCCTTTTGTGAATACGCCTGAGTCTCGGGTGTGGGAAGAAACTCCTGTACGAGAAATAGTCAGTTCCTATCCGGAAACTGCTTTTAAAGCGCCATCCTATGTTCACGCACCTGCTATATCATCAGCAAAACAGGTATCGGATGCTCAACTTGCTATGGTCTTGCAAGAACCTGCTGCAACTGTTGTTGAGCCTAGGGGACCTCAGATAACTGCACAAGCCATACGCAAAGGACAAATTCGTGCGATTGCACAAGCTTTACAGATGTATATTGTTGCGCAAGATGGTGAATCAGTATATCTTATCGATCAACATGCGGCACATGAAAGGGTTCTGTATGAGAAGTTTCGGCAGTCTTTTCAGGAACGAGGAAAATTTTCATTGCCGTTACTTGTGGCGATAACGATCGATTTGCGAGCACACGAGGTGCAAATTCTAGGAAAATACGCGGATAAAGCTCAAGCGTTCGGTCTTGTCTATGAGCGATTTGGCGATACATCGATTGTTGTTCGCGAAATTCCCCATATATGGGAAGGCCTCGATGTGCATCGATTGGTCAATGATTTTTTGACCGATTTGCTTGAAGAACGTGATTTGGATTCGATGCTCAAAATGGAAGATCGTTTGATTATGCGAGCTTGTAAAGCGGCAATCAAAGCGAATCAGACATTGAGCATTATGGAAATGAATGCCCTTTTAGATGCTTTATCTACGCTTGAAAATCCATTTACTTGTCCGCATGGGCGCCCTACAGCGGTTATTTTATCGCGCCAGCAATTAGAACGGGAGTTTAAACGAAGTCTATGATACAAGACTCTGAACTCAAAGCGTTAACGGATGCATGGGGTACGCGGATTTCGTTGAACGATCTTATTTTGACAGAAGCAGCAGATGCTTTGCCTGACGATGCACGCCATGCATGTCATGTGGCGGAGATGCTAGGTGTGACCTATGTCCCACGCAAGAAACGATCTTTATCGCGGATGTTTTTTGAGCAGCAAATAACGTATATCGTTGTCGAACACCGTTCAAAGGCGCTATCGTTGCATAAATCGGACGATTCAAACAACAAATTTATCTACCATCCAGGTATTTCTTTATTACGTGCTAAAGCTATGCAGCGTGGTGAACAAGATAAATTGTTAAATCTTGCCCAAGTCGAACCTGGGGATATTATTCTTGATGGCACGGCAGGGCTTTGTTCCGACGCTTTAATGTTTTCTTTTGCCGTAGGTGAAAGAGGGTTGTGTATAGCTCTTGAGGCAAGTCCCTACGTAGCATTCATTGTAGCACATGGATTACAGACGTATGATACAAGTTTACCTGATTTACAAGATGCCATGCGTCGGTTGCGCTTAGTTTGTGATCGATCGCAGGATGTCTTTGAAAAATTACCTGATCGATCAGTCGATATTGTATACTTAGATCCCATGTTTGAGCATGCAATAAAACGTTCAGCAGCGATGGCGTCTTTGCGACCCTTTTCAGTAGCGAAAAATTGGACAGTAGGGGATATTTTGCAAGCGCGGCGAATTGCTCGTAAGGCTGTTGTTATCAAAGCTCGTCGGCATACAGATTGGTTGCGCATTCTGCCTGGTTTTGATTTGGCGCCTGGGCGTGGATCAACGACCTATGCTGTCGCTATTAGTACTTAATAGGAGGTTTTTGGGCATTTGTCTAAATTGCCAGTCATTTGTGTCGTAGGGCCAACAGCGGTTGGCAAATCCGATCTGGGCCTCGAACTTGCCAAGCGCTATAACGGAGAAATCATTTCAGCTGATTCCATGCAAGTCTATCGCCATATGGATATTGGAACGGCAAAACTGCCTTTCGTGGATCGGCAAGGCATCACTCACCATATGATTGACGTAGTCAGTGCGCTTGAAACATTTACGGTGCACGATTATGCGGCGATGGCTCGACCGATCTTGCAAGATATCCACACGCGCGGACATTTACCTATCGTGGTTGGTGGCACGGGTTTGTATGTACGTGCCTTAATTGACCATTTTGATTTCACGAAAACTAAGCGTAACATAAGCTTGCGTGAACAACTCGCTAGTGAATCACGAGAAGTAGGAAGCATTGTACTGCATGAACGATTGCAAAATCTTGACCCTGTGTCTGCTGCTCGTATTCATCCAAATGACGAACGACGACTCATCCGTGCTTTGGAAGTGGTTCTTCAAACGGGGCAACCCATGTCTCAGAGTTATCAAGGTGAAGAGTCACCGTTTAAACCGATACTGCTTGGCTTTACAATGGAACGCTCACGGCTTTATGCGCGTATCGATCATCGAGTGCATAAGATGATCGATCAAGGATTGGTTGCGGAAGTTGAGTCATTACTCTCTATGGGTTGCACAGCATCGCACACTTCCATGCAAGCTATTGGCTACAAGGAACTGACGGGTTACTTAGCGGGAGAAAGCTCACTTGACCAAGCTGTGGAAACTATTTGTCAGGCGACCCGCCGCTATGCGAAACGTCAGCTTTCTTGGTTTCGTGCGGATCCGCGAATTCAGTGGTATGAGACGCCGGAAGATGGTATGATAAATAAGAATTTCTTACTGCAGATCTGGCAAACTATAGAGCAGGTGTTACCATAAAGCGGTAAGTCGCACTCTGCACAGTTGTGTAATTTGCTTGATTATTTGGGGGGCCTATTGTGACAGCGGGTAAAACGATCAATATTCAAGACAGCTTTTTAAATCAGATCCGCAAAGAGAACATCCCTGTAACTGTATATCTTGTCAATGGATTTCAGATCCGCGGAGTGGTTAAAGGGTTTGACAACTTTACCGTTGTCATTGAATCCGAGGGTAAACAACAATTGATCTATAAGCATGCCGTCTCGACGTTTACGCCAAGTCGTAGTGTGCGTTTTGATATGGAGTAGGTATGGTACGACACGAAGAAGCTTTGGATGCTTTTGTACGCAGGCAACATCATACGTTGCTTCTTCAAGTTGGAACGTGCTTTTACAGCTTTGATCGAACAGGGCGTTTTTTATTTCTCTCTGATACAGGTCGTGCCGTTCGGCGGGGGCTAGATCATCGCATGGTGGAGTCGTCTACGATGCGACCGAATGTTTGGCGGACATATCATGATTTGTCGGAGGAACAAAAACACGCCCTGCTGTCGTCTGTGTACCACCATGTTGAAACTTTGTTGCAACAACCACAAGTGTCTGAAAGAGCGTGGTTAGAGCGTATTGTATCTTGGCAGGGTGACCGAGATCTTAAGCAGGATTATGATGCGTTTTACAACGTCTATCAGCGTGTCAGTATTTTGCCACCAGACCAATATAAAGCTTTATTTGTTCAACTTGCTGAAGGTTGTTCTTACAACCGATGTGCATTTTGTGATTTTTACCAAGATCGATCGTTTCATGTGAAAACACCCGAAGAACTAAAAGAGCATGTGGGGAAGTTAAAACGATTTTTTGGCGAAAGATTACAAGATCGTGATCAAGTCTTCTTAGGTGATGGCAATGCGCTTGTGGTTGCGCAAGATAGGTTAGTGGAAGCCTTATACATGTTGCGTAAAGAACTTCCAGAACTGCCGTCCAATTTTACGTTTTCTACGTTTATGGATACGTTTCATGTCGATGATAAGTCATTGGCACAATTGCGAACGATTCGCCAACTAGGATTGACTCATGTCTACGTGGGTTTAGAGACGGGTCACAATGAATTGCGTAGCGCCCTAAAAAAACCTGGAACATCCGAAGAAGCGGCAGAAGCAATTTCGATTCTAAAGAGTGCAGGTTTTCATGTTGGCGTGATTGTGTTAGTTGGAGTAGGCGGTGATCCGTTTGCACTTGATCATCGGATGCGTACCCTTGATCTTTTGGCATGCTTACCTTTGGATAAAAACGACATTATCTATTTATCACCTTTTGTTGATCCTGATAATGTACGTTATCATCAATGGATACGTTCGCAGGGTATTGTTTCTTGGAATAAACAGAAGATTTTTGAGGAAATGCGGCGTTTTCGAGATAGCTTGACATCACTTTCCGGGAAACCGAAGGTTACTTTGTATTCGATTGAAGAACATTTGTATTGACAATACTGATTCAGCTGTGTTATATTATTTATGTTGTTGTTTTGCCAACGTAGCTCAGTAGGTAGAGCAACTGACTTGTAATCAGTAGGTCGCGGGTTCGACTCCTGTCGTTGGCTCCATAGGAAATCGCGTAAGATCAAAGTGGATGGTAGGCTAGAATTACCTACCATCCACTTTGTGTTTTGTGTGAAAAACTATATACTTTTGTTATCAAATATTGGTTCTAATGCTTTGGCGATATCATCCTGTATGCATAGTATAAATCCGATTGGAGTAGTAAGAGTATAAGTATATTCGTCGAATCTGTCAATTTTAGTTAGGCCAGCTACTGCGAATCCATAAATTCAGAAAGTTATTCTTGAAAACGCATTCAGTCATCGGTAAAATAAGTCCACCTCGACATAATTCGACAGCAAATCTTATCAGATAAAATGGTAGACAGACTGTTCGGAATCGAGGCAATGTTGCCTAAGTAGTAGTTATCGACCATGAATCCATTTTGTTCTGCAATCATGAGGGATGGCTTGCATACATTTCGAAAGGCGACTTCTTAAATCATGCCTAAAGGAGGTGCCTTGATTGGTCAGAGGTGAGCTGATACCACGATCCATCAAGTGTATGGACTATCAGATCAGGACAGTGTATCAGCCAATTGTGTCTGACGGTAACATAGTTGCTTTTGAAGCTCTGGTTCGCCCGGAAATTCTTCATGTGGTTGTGTCACCAGATAAATGGTTTGAGGATATGATTGTACAAGGTGAAGGTGAGATGGCTGAGCAAAGGGCCATTCAATCATCGTTGCATCATTTCTCTGATTCGTCATCGTTACTTTTCATGAATATCATTCCCAAACATTTAGAGAATAGATCGTTTGTCGATTGGCTTTGTTGTCGTTACTATGAAAGCGATTTCCTTAGAAGCCGCGTAGTAGTAGAACTTCTTGAAAGCGTACCGTATGATTCGAAGATAGTAAAAGGTGCTATAGAGGTATTGCGACAAGCTGGTATTCGTGTAGCTCTAGATGATGTTGGAGTTGGTGCGCATACCATAGAGATGCTGTTGAATCTTATGCCTGATTATATTAAGCTCGATCGACTCTTTTGTAGTAATCTCCCGTATACACCCGTATATCATAGGTTTTTAGAATTTCTTCTTCAAACACTGGGTGAAGATAAGGTCATCGCCGAAGGTGTTGAGACGGAGCAACAAGCTCAATATTTGTTTTCACTCGGTATATCGCTACAGCAGGGATATTATTGGGGAAGACCCATGTCAAGTTTACTTTCGGGAGGCCAAGATGAAACTTCTATCGATTCGTAGTTTATTATCGGCATCGATATTGATTGCAGGTTTAGGAGGGGCAGTATCGTCACATCGCGTGTTCGCGCAGTCGGCAATTTCCGAGGGCGCTTTAACGTTGGTGCCCGATCAGCAGATTATCGGCTACATCGGAAAGACACCGATTCGCGGCGCGTTTCTCAACGAACAGTACCGTTTCTATGAATGGGTATACGGTCATCCATTTCCCATTTCCACCTTCTATGAGGAGGCGATGGTGACTAAATCGATGATTTTGGATCAGTTGGTACCGCAAACTGCGGTAAAACGAGGTATCAAGATTTCGTCAGCTCAAGTATCCCAAGAGATCAAGCAATTTGAACAGACCTTGGCTAAGCAAGTGTATCACGGGTCCATACAAGCTCTTGATCAACAACAAAAGTCCTTGCATCTATCGTCCGCTGTAATTCGTCAATTTATCGCTGATTCTTTACTAGACAGCCGCTTTGAGACATCGCTAGGGAAACCAGTTACCCAAAAACAAATTCAGGCCTATTATGCTGCTCATCAAACGCAATTTACCTATGTAACTCTTAATCAAGTTGTCGTTCCCACGGAACAGTTGGCACAAAAGGTGATTCAACTCAGTAATCAAGGGGATGCGATAGAGGTACTTGCCCAAAAATTTTCAACAGATACGGGGACAAAATACCAAGGGGGTCTTTATACAGATGTACAAGTTTCTTCGTTAGTGCAATCGGTTGCGAAAACGGTGATGAAATTGCCGATTGGAGAAATAAGTTCGCCTATTTATTCTAAGTATGGCTATCATATTATTCGTGTAGATATGCGGGTGACGCAGCCTTTTCCTGCAGTGGCTATCTCAATTGGCCAATATTTACTTCAACAACGCCAACAATCAGCTTTTAATCAATGGGTTCAGAATCTGCATGAAACCTATCCCATTCGATTTGTGTTAGCATAAAAATCACACTCACATTACATTAATATTACGATATTATGGAATTTTTATGTGATTATTTCTTGAAAACGGATTCGCGATGAGATATGATAGGAACAACCTAGCAGATTTCACCATGATTTGAGTTTTAACTGTTAGGCAAACGATTGCATTGAAAAAAAGGAGGAATCAGCATGAAAAAACCGCGCTTTAAAACGCGGTGGCTGTCAGTGATAACGGCGGCATCTCTTTTGTCGGGTATGATGATGGCGCTTTCGCCTATGCCGAGCATGGCGGCCACGTCCTATAGTACGGTGCAATGGAACGGGCTGTTTTCGGATCAAGGCCCACAGTACATGACACCACAGGAACCAACTTCATCTCAACCGGTCACGGTTACCTTGCGAACCACGCATAATAATCTTACCAGTGCAAACGTTGTCGTGTATGATTTAACGACAGGATCAACCACCTATATTCCTATGGTGAATGAGGGTTCTGACGTCAACGGAGTCTATGATTTTTGGCAGGCTGAAATTCCGCCTACCGGCGATCCTTACTATTATTATTTTCAGGCTAACGACAATTCTTCGACTGCGTATTACAACGGATATGGTCCTTCTTCCACGGCGCCTGGAACAACGGCAACAAGCGGGGATTTCTGGGTTGTTCCCGGCTTTACCACACCATCATGGGCACAAACCGGTGTTATGTACCAGATTTTCGTGGACCGGTTTTACAATGGCAATACGACAAACGATGTGACCAACGGAGCTTATTCCTGGTATGGCAATCCGACCGTTCAGTTATCCTGGGGACAAGATCCGGAACTTGGTAACATGGGTGGAACTGACCAAGTCGCTTTTGCTGGGGGAGATTTAGAGGGCGTTGACCAAAAGCTTCCCTATATTACGCAATCTCTTGGAGCAAATATTTTATATCTCAATCCTATTTTCACCGCTAATACAAACCACAAGTATGATACGCAGAATTACTACCAAGTTGATCCTCACTTTGGCGGCAACACAGCGTTGGAACAATTGATCACCGATGTGCATAACAGCACCGATCCTGCAGGGCAGTCAGGAAAAATTGTGCTGGATGGTGTTTTCAATCATACCGGCGCGAGTAATGCTTGGTTTCAAAGTGCTCAAGCCAGTCAATCAAGTCAATATTATCCATACTATACATTTACCAGTTGGCCCAATCAATACGCGACCTTTGCGGGCGTTTCAAATCTGCCTAAGTTAAATTACGGATCCTCAGCACTGCAAAGCCAGATTGAAAATGTCGCTCAAACGTATTTACAAAGTCCCTATGGCATTGATGGATGGCGACTGGATGCGCCAGGGCACGTTGGCGCTAACGGCTATGATCCAGAAGCGAACGGAAACTACAATGATCCCACGAACCACCAGTGGTGGACAACGTTTCGGACAGCGGTTAAAAGCGTGAATCCGAATGCCTTTATCTTCGGTGAGTGGTTTGAGGGATCACAACCGTACGAATGGCTCAATGGAACACAATGGGATAGTTCCGTGAATTACAACGGTTTCTTGCAGCCGGCATCCGAGTGGATCACAGGGTATGATGATGGATTTAATGCCAATTCCATCTCTACAACGAGTTTGGATACGTGGTTACACGATACGTTGGTGCAAGCCCCACGTCCGGCTCAATTAGTGCAAGTTAATGAACTTAGTACGCAAGATGTTCCGAGATTTGGCGAACGGTCTGCCAGTACAATTAACTACAAAACGTACACAACGCCAAGTGGCAGTACATTTACGGAGCCGTACGGCGGTACCCCAAATTATTGGAAAGATTATCTTGGCGCGTTCTTACAATTCACCTATGTTGGGCTACCTACCATTTACTATGGCGATGAATACGGCATGATGGGTGGCGGTACGAACGATGCAGGAAAACGCTGGACATTTGATTGGAGCCAGGTAGCCAACGGCGGCAACAGCGTGTTCCAGTTATATCAACAACTTGTACGGATGCGTGAAAAGAACAGCGCTTTACAAGATGGTTCGTTCATGACCCTGGTGGCGGACAATAATACGAATGTGTATTCGTATGCTCGGGTTGATGCGAACCAGCGATTCATTGTTGTCCTAAATAACAGTAACTCGACGCAAACAGAAACGATCCCCGCATACGAAGCAGGCGCCGCCTATGGCAGTACGTTGACCAACGTGACGCCGCTTGTCAATGGTGTCACGGAACCAAGCTCCTACACCGTGGATACTAATGGTAACATCAGCGTGACCTCGGACGGACATTACGCAACGATTTTGGAACAAACAGGAAGCACGTTGACAGCCGTATCGACCAATCCAACGCCGCTTGTTGCAGGACAGACGGCCACAATTACGTATGATGGTTCGTTAGCTGCTTCCGCTACTTCAATGACTATGCATTGGGGCTACAACGGATGGACCGGCGTAACCGAAACACCGATGACTAAGCAATCCAACGGCACATGGACGGCCACGATTACCATTCCAACGGGAGCCACGACATTTAACAGCGCATTTTACAACCAAAGTGGCACGTGGGACAGTAATGCCGGAAACAATTTCAATTTTGTCGTTGAGTAATACAAGATAACGATGACTACGGAGCCCGAGGGTTATAACAACCCAGAGGCTCCGCTGTCTTTTAAGCTAAGGGAATTTGAAGAACGGTGCTTAAGATAGGTACTCGCTTCAAATGTGATGGGAAGAAACTGCCTAGGTCGTAAATTCGTTTAGCAGACTGGCTGGGAATTCTCACCATGATTTCGATTCGCAGTTATCTGTATCATGGATTTGGTTCGAGTGTTGCTCTTTTTGGGGCAAAAGGAGATAAGTGCATCATGAATTCAGGATTTCGACGAATCACGTTTATCATAGTAGTTTTCTTGCTCGTGGGTTCGGGAATATGGCTGATTTTACATCATTCGAGTTCCCGTTCAGATAATCTAGCTCAGTCCGGCCTTGTCGCTGTTACCGATGGCGGTATTTGGTTGTGGCAACACCGCGCATGGCAACAACTTGGAACGGCAAATGACATAGTCAATCAACAGGGCATCACATCAGCCGCTATGGTATCCGGAACACTGACGGTAGGGTTGCATGATGGCTTTGGTCATCAAACGAGTGTTTGGCAATGGAAAGATGGACTTTGGCAACCCGTGGCGCAGGGAACGATGGCCGATCAACAGGGCGTTTCCGCAATGATCGCCTATAAAAATCGTATCATTGTAGCCTTTAACAATGGAAGTGGGGATGGTATTTGGGAATATCGCCATAAGAAATGGTCTTTGCTTGGATCTTTTAACAATTTGGTGAATCAAGTGGACGTTTCTTCGCTTTTGGTGATCGAAGGGCAACTTTATGCTGGTACTGAAGGCGATGGCGTGTGGGAGTGGCGTTATCACAATTGGATACTCATTGGTAAACCAGGAGATCGGACAAGCTCAATCACCGTAGCTTCCCTTTGCTCATACCATGGATCGCTCATCATAGCAGCAGGTGTTAATGGTGTGTATCAGTTACAGCATAATCGATGGATTTGGCTGGGAGATCGAGGAGGAGCATGGTCTTTAGCTCTGTGGAACAAACGACTTGCGGTGGGAACAGGTCAAGATGGCGTTTTATTATGGGACGGGCACCACTTTACCTCTCTTGGCCATTATTCAATGCTATCGGCTATCTCAGCGCTGGTGAAATATCACAACTCGCTTTATACGGGAGGATCAAAGCAGGGAGTTTTAAAATGGAATAACAGGCAGTGGGAATCTGTGGGACCGGCATTGTCTCTTTCTTCTATGCACGTGATACAATTTGAACAACTATGGGAAGTGTCGCCGCGCGTTCGTCCGATTGTGCTCCTATAAAAGTAATAATTCGTAAGACTTATATGCATGTTGAATAGATACTAGGTATCCTAATCATGCTAGTCGACGAGGAGCCATGATCACCTCAGACTCATCATAACTCTAGAATTCACTTCATAACAAAATTGATTGACACCGTTTACATCGTAGTGTATTCTATTCATAAAATCGAAACGTTTCAAAAATAACAAAAGGAGGTGGTTGCATGCAGGCGAAGGTTCAATGCACTGATGCAAAAAAATATGTCTACGATTAAAGATGTTGCCAAAGCTGCAAAACTAGCGGTGTCTACTGTATCCCTCGCCTTGAACAATGATCCGCGAGTTAAAGAGTCTACACGGCGTCGTGTGCTTGAAATAGCACAGGGTCTTCAGTATCGACCTAACGGCATCGCCCGAGATCTAAAGGCGCGACGTACAGATACAGTTTGTATCCTTTTACATGACTTGGGTGGTCCGTTTTATTCGGAACTTATTCGTGGAGTTCAAGATGTGGCGACTAGCAACAAATACAATACAATTGCTAGTGGAACGGGTGGCGGGCATATAGGTAGTGCAGCGGTTCGTTTGTTGTCAGAACGTCGAGTTGATGGTGCAATTATTTTGGCTCCAGATGTAGACGATGAGACGATTATTCACGCTGCGGGTAAAGACTTACCTATTGTTGTTCTTGATCGCAACTTGCTTGCTGAAAATGTGTACAGTGTACTTGTGGATAACGAAAGAGGCGGTTATGAGGTTACAAAACATCTGCTGAATCTTGGATATCGCAACATTGTATTTGTATGTGGACCCTCCGACTCTTTGGACTCGGAGCTGCGTTATCGAGGGTATGAGACGGCAATGAATGAATTTCATGTGCAAAAATCAAAACGATTCGATTATTGCGGACACTTCACGGAGGAAGGTGGTTATTCTATCGGTAAGCTATTAAGCGCCATGGGTATACTGCCAGATGCGGTTTTTTCTGCTAATGATGAAATGGCTATTGGAATTATGAAGTCATTCATAGAAATAGGAATCCGCGTTCCAGAGGACGTTGCGGTTGTAGGGTTTGATAATATTCCTATCTCGGAATATGTTCAGCCATCCCTGACAACAGTGAGGCAACCGATGTATGACATGGGTGCAGTAGCTGCTCAATTTTTATTTCAAGCTTTAAATGGAAATTCTGAATTACAACCTGTGCTTCTACCGACAGAGCTTATTGTACGAAATTCTTCTCAAGTGAAATAAGGACATAAGGGATATTTCAATGCCCATTCAAAAATATAATGAGGGGGATATTTCCATATGAAACGCTATCAGGTAGTAGGTTCCTTGATCGCTACATTAGGTTTTGCTGGATTGGCGACGGTTACCACAACTTTTGGTGCAGCAAACTCAGGACAGAAGGTAAGTGACGGGGCCCGTGTTGCTAGTAACTTAAATTCCACTTTGGTAGTTGGTGTCGATAATGGATCACCAACATTTACAGATAATTTCAATCCGTACGCTCCTGGGAATAGAACTGGTACCTCCTACATTTATGAACCGTTATTTTTTGTGAATAATTTGAATGGAAAAGTTACACCTTGGTTGGCAACCTCATATGCATGGCAGGGAAATAAGAAATTGGTTGTGTCCATTCGTAAAGGCGTCAAGTGGAATGATGGGAAACCATTTTCTGCAAAGGACGTGGCATTCACATTTAATTATTTAAGGAAGAATCCATCACTTGATGCCCAAGGATTATGGCAGGTTTTAAGTCATGTAACGGCAATTGGTAATAAGGTTGAATTTACATTTAAGTCATCGAATGTCCCTACGTTTTATGCCATAGTCAGTACTCTAATTGTGCCCGAACATATTTGGGCTAGCATATCAAATCCAGCTACCAAAATTATTACTGATCCGATTGGAACTGGGCCTTATGTCGTGGGCAATTTTACGCCTGAGCAATATACCCTAAAAAAGAACCCAATTTATTGGCAGGCAAACAAGGTGAAAGTTGATAATGTAGAATTCCCGGTTTTGGGTAATAACCAAACTGCGGCATTGAAATTGTCTTCAGGGCAGTGGGATTGGGCAACTTTATTTATACCAAATATTAAAAAAACCTATGTAGCCCAAGATCCAGCAAACAATAAGTATTGGTTCCCAGGAGGGGGTATCGCGTCATTGGCGCTTAACCTTAAAAAGGCGCCATTTAATAATATTGCATTTCGTCAAGCACTTGCCTACGCGATTAATAAGCAACAAATTGCGCAACAGGCAGAAGATGGTTATGTATCAGTAGGGAGTCAGGCTGGACTCATTCTACCTGGTCAAATGCAATGGCTCAATCATTCACTTCCCAACCACGGAATATATCCCTACAACCTTGCAAAAGCTAAACAAATTCTTGCTAAGGCGGGCTACAAGACCAATAGTCAAGGCAAATTACTTGATAAGGCAGGAAAACCAATTTCGTTTACCATACAGGTTCCCACAGGCTGGTCAGATACTATACAGACCATGCAAATTATTCAATCCAACTTGTCAAAATTGGGTATTGATGTGCAAGTGACTACTCCGCAGTATGCTTCGTACAGTCAAAATATGAATACTGGGCAGTTTGATGCCAGTTTAATGTTTTATGGCGGTACAGCTAGTCCCTATACGTCTTACAACACACTGCTCAATAGTGAATATGCTACACCAATTGGGCAAAACACTACCACAAACCAAGAGAGATTTACTAATTCACACATCGATCAGCTATTAAATAACTGGAGACAAGCAACGAGCTTAGTTGCTCAAAGGAAAGATGCTTATCAAATTGAAGCCGTTATGTATAACCAGATTCCAGTGATTAGCCTTGATCAGGCAGCTACATGGAGTGAGTATAGTACAAAGAAATTCGTTGGTTGGCCAAGTGCAACTAATCCTTATGCTTCTCCGTCACCGTGGGGACAATCGCCGCTTATGATTCTTACGCATTTGGTGCCCCGATCGTAAGGCAAAATATCCTCCCTAGGTTTCACCGCTTAGGGAGGATATTGAAAAGGAGTTATGGACATGCGTTTTATACTGCGTAAGTTGGGATTTCTCGTACTGACCGTATGGGTTGCGATAACACTTAATTTTATTATTCCACGCTTAATGCCGGGTAATCCAGCGGAAGCCATGATGGCCAAGTATGCACAGCAAGGCCCTGTACCACCACAACAAGAAAAAGCTTTGGAACTCATGCTTGGATTACCAACTGGGTCTCTTTGGCAACAGTACTGGGGATATGTTGTGAATATTATCCATGGGAACTTCGGCGTATCCTATTCATTTTTTCCGGAGTCGGTATTATCAGTAATTTTACAAGCTATGCCATGGACACTAACACTCGTAGGGCTCGTAACTATTTTACAGTTTGTGGTGGGTACCTTACTAGGTGTGTATGCAGCATGGCATCGTGGTAAAAAATTTGACTCGATTGCCACGGTCCTATTTTCATTTACATCGGCATTTCCATATTTTTGGATTGCATTAGCTTTGATCTATTTCCTAGCTTTTATTGCCCATTGGTTCCCTATTTCAGGTGGATATTCGGGTTCTCTTTCACCCTCACTTAATCTACCTTTCATTGAAAGTGTTGTTTACCATAGTATTCTACCTGCAATTACGATTTTTATCACGGGTATCGGTGGTTCCTTACTAGGGATGAGAAATAACATGATCAATACGCTTGGTGAAGACTATATATTTTTGGCGCGAGCAGAAGGACTCAAGAGTAAGACCGTGGCTATACGGTATGCTGCTCGAAATGCTATGTTGCCGATTGTGACCAATTTTGCTATGTCGCTCGGACTAGTGGTCGGTGGATCGCTTTTGATGGAAACGGTGTTTGCATATCCAGGCATGGGATATCTCATGTCAACGGCAATTAGTAATCAAGACTATCCATTATTACAAACTTTGTTTTTATTTATTACTATTAGTGTACTTTTAGCGAATTTTGCTGCAGATATGGTGACTGGAATTCTCGATCCGCGAGTGAGAAAGGGGGCTGCTCGATGATGGCAAATCAAATTCAGAAACCAGTCTCTTCAACGCATGCTCAAGATGACACCCTTTCTCGTTTAAATCAAACTGATTTGTTGGGTAAAATATTCCGAAGACAAAGTGCAGTACACACCGTATGGGCGAACCGCAAAGCTCGTATCGGCATGGTTATATTAGGCATATTCATTCTTGTGGCAATCATCGGACCTTGGATATCCCCGTATTCTCTAAATAATACAGGATTTACTGTTTCTGAACCTCCTTCTTTTGCACATTGGTTGGGTACCACTCAAAGTGGTCAGGATGTGCTTACACAGTTGTTGTACGGTACTCGCATCTCCATGTTGGTTGGTTTTATAGCGGGAGCTATTACGATTGCTATTGCTCTAATCGTTGGCTTTTTGGCGGGTTATTTTAGTGGATGGATCGATGATGTATTGTCCTTATTAATGAACGTCATGTTAGTACTTCCTGGGTTACCATTGATGATTGTCATTGCCGCCTATATTCCAAGTCATGGGATTTGGGAGATTATACTTGTAATGTCCCTCACTGGTTGGGCATTTGGGGGGCGAACATTACGTGCTCAGATGTTGACACTAAGCCGACAGGATTACGTTGTTGCAGCAAGGTTTGCTGGGGAAAGTCCAATCACTATTATATTTCGTGAGATTCTTCCAAATATGTTGTCTTATATTATTGCTAATTTTTTCGGTGCTGTAACTGGCGCGATATTGGCCGAAGCCGGGCTAGAGTTTTTAGGGTTGGGAAATCCCAGTATAACCAGTTGGGGAACTATGATTTATTGGGCGCAGAATGGAGATGCATTACTAAACGGCCAGTGGGCTTGGGTATTGGCGCCAGGGTTGTGTATTGCATTACTTGCAACTTCGTTGACGTTAATTAACTTTGGTATTGATGCAATAGCAAATCCACGTTTGCAGGAGGATTGATCGTATGCTTGAGGTTAAGGACTTATGGGTAACTTATAAATCACGTAGCGGAATTGGTGTTTCGGCTGTTAGGGGAGTTGATTTTGATATTCCGGATAATAGCTTCCTTGGTTTAGTTGGTGAGTCAGGGTGTGGAAAATCAACTTTAGGATTTGGTATTGCAGGTTTGCTTGACCCGAAACGCAATGATGTCAGTGGGAAGGTAATCCTTGACGGGCAGGATCTATATACGCTCTCTAAAGAACAATTGAGAACTCTTCGATGGGAAAAACTATCGGTTGTATTGCAAGGTGGTATGAATGCTTTTAATCCTGTTTTGAAAATTAAACAACAATTTATTGATGTCATGCGTGCGCATTCAAACCAAAGTACATCGTCTATGGTAGATAGGATTGCAGAATTATTATCGGCTGTTCAACTTGATCCTAGGATTATGGACTCTTATCCCCATGAGTTATCAGGGGGAATGAAACAACGAACTGCCATTGCATTATCATTAGTTTTACATCCGAGATTGGTTATTCTCGACGAACCTACGACTGCACTGGATGTTGTGGTTCAACGATCAATTATCAACATGTTAAGTGAGTTGCAGAGGCTACAAAAGTTTTCTGTTCTTTTTATCAGTCACGATCTGGGACTTGTACTTGAGGTAGCTAATCGAGTTATGGTCATGTATTCAGGACAGATCGTGGAGGATAAACCAGCTTCCGTGATTATGGATGATGCTCAACACCCATATACTAAGGCATTACTCGGATGTTATGTAAACCCACATGCAGAGAATGTCTCATTGAAAGGGATACCAGGAACGCCTCCAGATTTACGAGGTGGTGTTCAAGGATGCCCATTTGCACCAAGATGTAGCTTTGTTATGGATGTCTGTTTTACGAAGACACCACAACTGGTAAAATGTGAAAACGGACTTGTGGCTTGTCACTTGTATAGGCAGGATGAGGTGACTGTAGAATGAGTATGAAGCAAATGAATTCAAAAATATCCAGTCAGAATACTGAAAAACCAATTCTTGAACTTAAAGATATAACCAAAATTTTTAGTAATCGGGGTCATTCCACTACAGCAGCTCAAAATGTAAATTTCAGGGTTGATCCAGGTAAAGTTGTTGCACTGGTCGGTGAAAGTGGTAGTGGAAAGAGTACGTTAGCCAAGCTTATCACTGGAATTGAGCGTCCAACGAGCGGTAGTATTAATTTTGGTGAATGGGCAGTGGAATCATTAAGGTCTAGGAATTTACGGGAATATCGAAAACATGTACAGATGATATTTCAGGATCCATTTGCGTCTCTGAATCCACATAATACCGTGCTGTATACTATAGTGCGGCCATTACGAAAGCATTTGGGCCTAAGTAAACAGGATGCGAGAAATCGAGCTATTCATATCATGGAAACCGTTAGATTAACTCCGGTAGAACAGTTTATGGATAAAAAACCACATCAGATGTCGGGTGGGCAGCGGCAACGTTTGGTAATTGCGCGTGCAATTGCATGCGAACCAGAGCTTGTGGTTGCTGATGAACCGGTTTCTATGTTGGATGTTTCCATTCGAGCGGATGTCCTATATCTTATCGATGAGCTACGACGTACTCAAAACATGTCAGTGATCTATATTACGCATGATATGTTGAGTGCGCGAGTGCTAGCAGATGAAGTAGTTGTCTTGTATCGTGGTCATGTTGTAGAGCAGGGTCGTTCCGATGAGGTTATTAAGCATCCGACGCATCCTTATACACAATTATTATTTTCATCAATTCCCAATCCTTATCGTCACAAGAATAAAGAGTCTGTTGATACTGGTCAGAAATTTGCGGAATTTGACGTTCCAATTGAGATGAAAGTTGCACAAGATATGGTAAGTAATTCCGGGTGCCCTTTTGCGTCTCGATGTCCTTTTGTTATGGATAAATGTCTGCAAACTATGCCACCGTTAACAGGGAATCAGGATCATTTGACAGCTTGTTATCGTTAATTTTATTGGAAGTCTTTTATGATTTTTAGTTTCCTATCTAAACTGTATTTACAAAGGGTAAAGGAATTGGTCAATGATGGATGAGATTTATAAGATGATTCACTATGAAAATAAGCATTTTCAAATTCAAGGTAAAAAGACATTTTTATATGGAGCTGAATGTCATTACTTTCGAATTGATCCGGAAGATTGGTCGGATCGTTTGGCGAAAATTAAAAAAGCGGGGTTTAATTTAGTTAGTACTTATGTCCCTTGGCTGTGGCATGAGCCTCAAGAAGGCAAGTTTGACTTCGTCGGGAATTCACATCCTCGACGTAATCTTGTTGCATTTCTTGACCTTTGTATGTCCTTAGATTTGTATTGCATTGTACGCCCTGGTCCGTATGTCATGTCGGAATTAAAAAATGAGGGTATCCCAGAATGGCTTCTTAATTTCTATCCAGAAGTGATTGCGACGACTGAAACAGGAGACCTTCATCCAACACGTGTTATATCGTATCTTCATCCTACTTATTTGAATCTAGTTGAAAAATGGTATAAAGAGGTCTGTTTTCACGTGGTGCCAAGACTTATAACTCATGGCGGATCTATTATCATGTTTCAACTTGATAATGAAATCGGGATGTTACACTGGGTAACCAATACTACAGATCACAATAAAGATAGTTTACAGCATTATGAACAATTTTGTGATAAAGTATCACCCATAAAACCCCATAGTGCACTTGAATCCCATTGGTCGTGGGCTGAATTTGCTCGGTATTACTATGCGGAGTACGTTAGAACTCTAAAAATGATAGCTGAAGCAAATGGGATTGATGTGCCATTCATTTTAAATGTACACGGATTTAAGGACTTTTCTGTTTATAGTCGGGGAGTTGATTACCCTATCGGGTTATCGCAACTTCAAGAAGCGGCACGTGTAGGAGATGTCATATTAGCAGGTGATTTTTATCCTGGGAAAATTGACTATGATAACTTTCATGATCTACTTATAGCTTCGGCGTTGACCGAAGCTATGGGGAAACCTGATCAACCCCTTTTCTCTGCGGAGTTTCAGTCCGGTCGGCTTGCAGACCGACCGCGGATATATTCGAATGATGTGGATTTGATTACGCGTCTTTGCGTCGCAAGTGGTATGAATGCATTAAATTACTATATGTACTGTGGTGGCGATAATGTTGATGGCATAGGGCTATTTGGACGCCGCCACGAATGGCAGGCACCTATCGCATCGAATGGTGATTTGCGTCCGTCCTATCAGGTTACCTATCATCTGGGGCAGTTGTTTAACGTTTTTGGTGAATTTTTATGTGATGCTCCAAAAAACGTAGATACTCACATTGGATTCTATCCATTTTATTATGCGACGGAGACGGTAAACCACAATGATGAAATGGTTCAAGGGGTAATTTCTGAAATTGCGTCGCAACGCGAGTATTTTCATTTTGATGGTATTTGGCGGTTGCTATCTGCAGCTAATATTTCCTATGCTGCAGTAGATATTTCGATTGCTGAATTAGATGTAGTAAAGTCTCCCACGCTCTGGGTTTGCACGACAAAGTATATGGATAAAGTTACTCAAGAAAAATTGGTACAATATTTACAAAATGGTGGAAAACTATTTCTAGGACCGCAAATTCCCATATTTGATTTATATGGTGAGCCATGCAATATATTGGCGAATGTTTGTGGTGTAAATACTATTTCTGAGCATACGGGGTTTCAGCGGGTTTCGATTCTTGACATTGACTCTGTGTTTTGTCGACAGTATTCGGTACTTGAGGCACCAGATAACGCATTGATCGTTGCAAAAACTGAAGACGGTGCGGCGACTAATGCTTATCTTAAGGAAGTCGGCAACGGTCAAGTTCTAGTATTTGGTATTGGATTGACTCATGAATATCAATATCATTTGGAGGTCATTCATCGTCTATCTCGTCTGATGGGAATTATTCCGCGGATGTCTGTAAGTGACGAAAACGTGATAATTGGAGAGCGTTCGACTGAAGTTGGATCATTGATTTCGGTCATTAATGTAGATGACGTGTCACGGACGATAAAAATCATGCGTGATGGGGTTACTGCGTTTGGAAAAAATACAATTAATGTTGGACCGCGGACAGGGAAACTATTACCAGTTCAGTATTTGATTGCTGAAGGTATTATGTTATGTTACAGTACAGTTGAAATTGTGCAGATAAAAGGCATAGATGTAGCTATTAATGTCGATGTGATAGTTCCTGCAGGCGACAACGGAATATTATGTTGGCGTTTCAATTCTGAATTTCAGATTCGGTCAATGCACGGTGCTGAGATTAAACTGGAGAGTCTTAATGGTGACACTTTAATCTATCTTCCTGAGGACCCTATCGAACGAAGAGTGTCGTTGCAAATTGATTTAAGTTGTACTGCTAGCTGTGTCTTGAAATAATATTATACAATGTACAAAAGTTAAACCTTAGGGGCGACTCCACGATGGGGTCGCTTTCCCCCTGTGTCAGAATAGTTGTCGTACCCCTCAACTGAAAGTATAGTAAGGATAACGAGAACGAGGTGGGAGACAATGAACCAAGCGAACAAGGAATTGAAGCAGAGTATCGTGCAACGAATCATGCCGCCTATTAATGAACCTGTCAGTCAGTTAGCCAGAGAAAGCGGGTTATCTGAAACAACGCTGTACAAGTGGAAGAAAGCGGCAAAAGCCCAAGAGACGGTCATGCCGAATGGCGCACCATCTACAGATCGATGGAACACGCGAGATAAGTTCGCGATTGTGGTAGAAACCGCTGTGTTAAGTGAGATTGAGTTGGCGGAATATTGTCGCGCTAAAGGGGTATTCGTCGAGCAGGTGGAGGCATGGCGCGATGCTTGTATGAACGCCAATGGCGGGGTTGCTGAACAAGCGAGTAAGCTGCAAAAGGATCTCCGAACGAAAGAACAAGAGATAAAAGCCCTAAGCCGCGAACTACAACGAAAAGAAGCGGCATTGGCAGAAACCGCAGCATTACTGGTGTTGCGAAAAAAGGCCCAGGCGATTTGGGGGGACCAAGGGGACGAATGATCAGTGCCCCAGATCGTCAGTTAGCTGTATCACTGATTCAAGAAGCAGTTCAAGCCGGAGCAAGAGAAAGCCTCGCCTGTAAAGAGCTTGGACCGACCCAGCGAACCTTGCACGTTGGCGTCAGCATCAGGTCAGCGAGGATGGGCGTCCCCATGCTAAACGACCTGAGCCCGCCCATAAGCTCAGCAAGGAAGAAGAACAACAGATTCTGGACGTCATACATCAGCCGGATTTTAAAAGTTTACCTCCAAGTCAAATCGTTCCGGCACTGGCTGATCAGGGGACCTATATTGCTTCGGAATCGAGTTTTTATCGCGTGATGCATAAACAGAGCCAGCAGCAATATCGTGGACGGAGTAAGAAAAGAACAGCAAAACCGCTGACAAGCCACTGTGCAACCGGAGCGAACCAAGTCTGGATGTGGGATATTACGTGGCTTCCGGGACCTGTCAAAGGCCTGTTCTTCTATCTCTACCTGGTGCTCGATTTATATAGTCGCAAAATTGTTGGTTGGGAGATTTGGGAAGAGGAATCGGCGGACCATGCTAGTCAGTTGATACGCAGAACCGTGCTAAGTGAGCGGTGTGTCATTCGTCAGCAGCCCCTTGTGT
>JAKADA010000054.1 GCA_021820975.1 Bacillota bacterium | reverse complement strand
ATATTTTTTCATATGTATGTAACGCCACAAATCTTCCCATACTAGAGCAATAGGTAGAACATATTGAAAAGTTCAGGAGGGAATTACTCATGCCAAAGACAGGGAACTTACTGGGGGAAGTATGGTCGGGCGAAGAGGACCAAGTACTACTAGAAGCCATGTACCAAGTACAAGAATTAAAAGGGCACTACGCCGTACTAGCTAAAAAACAAGTTTCAAAGAAACTATCACGCAGTGAAAAAGCAGTCACCCTACGCTGGATGAGACTGCTTATTCGTTATCGAGATCAGATTATGACAGAGCGAAAACGCCGTGGTTTATCAACAACCCCTATAAAACGAAGCACAGCAAAGTCGAATAAAACCACACTAAAGGAGGGCGTTGCCACGGAACCTAAGATTATCGTTGAAACAGTCAACGCATCAACCCATGAGTTTCAACAAACAATCCAATTTTTGCACAAGGCAGCCACTACTCATGAGAAACTTCGCCAAGCTGTTCAAGAGCTACTCGCTGAAGTAGAACGTCAACGTGCCAATGCCATTTGGTACAAGGCGCAGGCAGAACAAGCGCAAAAAGAACGGGATGACCTTGTTAACGCCTTTGCTCTCGCCACGAAAATCGTTACAGAAGGCGATGAAACGCTCGCTAGAATGAAAAAACTTAATATTGACCGGATGGGCGTTGTCGGTTAGTAATCCACCATAGAGATAATCCCGCTCCAAAGATTGCAACAATGGCAGTCACATAAAATCCAGAAGATATTCCTATCGCATTGCTCATGGCGCCCACAATGGATGGGCCTCCAAACATACCAAGCGAGTAAACAGCCTGAAAGAATCCCATGGCAGTCGCCCGCCGGTTGGTTGGGACGTGAGCAATCGATAGGCCCATCAAAACAGGAAGAACAAGCCCTTGTCCAAACCCATTTAAGGCTTGACTGATCAGTAATAAGGTAAATCTGTGCGTTAAAGGAATTAAAGCTGTGGCGATGGCGGCAAGGAGAAAACCGCTTACGACGATGGCTCGTGGCCCCATCTTACGAACGATCATCGTTCCAGTCAGAAAACCGGCTAATGCGTTAGGCGCGGTTGTTAAAAGTGACAAGAGACCCAATTGCGCCTTTGTAGCCCCAATCTGTGTTGCATACAAAGGTGTAAAACCAAACATAGTCACAAAGCTGAGAGCTTGCACGATGATCGCTAATAAAGAAACGGATAGAACATTGAAATCCTTTCCTGTTTCAACAAGCAAAAGAATGGGATGGGCGCGATCCTTGGAAGACTTTACGGGTTGTTCTGGGATCAAGAGGGCAACGAGAAAGCTCAAAATCCCCCCGACAAATCCTAAATAAAACGGTGCATGCCACCCATACCACTGTGCAAACAAACCACCTAACGCCATCGCGATCATTTGCCCAATACCCGTCCAAAAGCTCAATAACCCCATCGCTTTTGGTGCCTGATCGGGAGGATACGATTGAGAGAAAAGTACCGTAAAAGCCACCCAACTTCCGGCCGCAACACCTGCAAATGCACGGAACAATAAAGTTAACCACAAAGAATCTGTTACTCCAAAGAACAGTCCGCTTAACGTAGAACAAAGGATGCCTGCTAAAATGAACGGTTTTCTTACCCCTACTTTGTCAGACCACATACCAAGCGGTATTCTAATCAGCATTTGTGTGAATCCATAGCTGCCTACGACCAATCCCGCCATAAAGACAGATCCACCCAAGATGCGAACATACGGTGTTAAAATGGGTACATACGTATACATAGAAAACCAAAATAGCATTGTTGCAATGTAAAAAGGCATTTTTCCTAGTCTTTTGATAACCATTTCTTCCTATTATACCCCCATGAAGGTCAAATAAAGCCATTGCAATTCAAGCTATGGTATAGTAATAGACAATGATTGTCTCACGAAGAGGTCGATTCCATGACAACGATTGCCGATGTAGCAAAACGAGCTAATGTTTCTGCAATGACAGTATCGCGAGTTATCAACGAAACAGCCGCCGTTAATGATGCTACACGAGAGCGCATACTACGCGCTATGGAAGAACTTAATTATGTGCCAAATTCCATTGCAAGAAGCCTCATCTCCGGTAAAACCAATACGATCGGTCTTGTGCTGGCTGATTTGGCAAATCCTTTTTTTACAACGATCGCCCGAGGTGCAGAAGATAACGCCCACTTACATCGGCACCGTCTGATCATTTGCAATCACGATGACGACGCGTATAAAGAGCGTGAGTACATTGATGCGCTTATTTCTGCGCGTATTGATGGTATGGTCATCGTACCAGCGTCGGACGCATCGCGAGATAGTCTGCGACAATTGGCATGTCATCACATTCCTTTTGTTATGCTCGATCGACTCGTTTCTGGCATTTCGGCAGACTACATCATCGGAGATAATAGAACTGCAGCATATCGATTAACGTCCCACTTGATTGATCAAGGTCACAAACACATAGCTATCATAAATGGACCACAACAAATCTACACGGCTCATGAACGCTTTCAAGGCTACGTAGCCGCACTCACTGACCATAACCTACCTTTGCGACAAGAATTGATCAAAGAAGCATCCTTTGGCCCTTACAACCACCGCACTAAAGATGACTCTCAGGGGTTCTCAAGTACGTTACGCAACTGGATGCAAAGTGGCCCCATTCGACCTACAGCACTTGTTGCCGCAAACAACATGGTGGCGATTGAAATCTTGCATAACCTCGAAGCGATGCACCTGCGCTGTCCAGACGATGTTGCGCTAGTATGTTTCGAGGACATAGATCCCTACGGGCTTTTGCGTCCAAGTGTAACATCAGCTGCGCAACCCGCTTACGAGTATGGACAGTTAGCCATGAAAATGTTATTTGAACGTTTGAAAAGCCCTGATCGTGCCATCCAGTCACTTATTTTGCACAGCGAAATTCACTATCGCAGTTCTTCCATACCCTCGTACAACGCATTATACGTAGAAGATAAAGCATCTGAAATTCGCGCATGAATAACCAATTCAGCCAAGTTATCTAAGGGCGTTTCTTCTAAATTGAGCATAACTAGTTTTGTCGTTAGCGGACGATAACTAGGCAGGTCTGCGACAGGATGCACTTCAAGCGATGTCCCCATAACTAACATGAGATCACAATGAATCACTGCGTCTAAGGACTCTGCAAATTGGTGAACGGCCTGATCGAACAACACCACATCAGGCCACAACACAGTATGGCATGGTCCGCTCGGCGTTTTCGCATTACAACGAGGAATATCGTCACTAAGGATATAAGCAAGATCATACGTTGTATGACAACTTGGGCAAGTTGCTGACTTTGCGCTTCCATGTACCTCAAGAACGCGCTTACTTCCTGCCAACTGATGAAGACCATCCACATTTTGTGTAATGATCGTCATGGTCTTACCTGCTTCTTCTAACTTTTGTAAAACAATATGCCCAACATTGGGTTTTGCGTCCAAGTATCGTGAACTCATAAAGGCTCGCTTAAAGTGCGGCCAAAATAAATCTGGGTGTAGTCGTAGATAGGCAGCATTCATGGAGCGAAAAAGTTCTTGATCTGACCACACGCCATCTTGTGATCGAAAATCAGGAATACCTGAATCCGTACTGATACCCGCACCAGTCAGCACAACAATCTTGTCGCTTTCCCTAATCCATTTGGCGAGTTGCTGCAACGAATCGACCATGTACCACACTCCAAACAAAATGACATACAAAGCCTACCGCAGTAACCAAAACAGAATCAAATAAAATATCGTATAAAAAAAGATGCTTTACAAGTTCATTTTGTCCCTCACCTACAAAAGGTATTGGAAATTGCAACAGAGCTACTAAAAATACCATCAAACTTAGGAAAGCGACAGCCCGTACTTGTGGCAAAGGTTTGCGCAAAAATGCAAGACATGTACCTAAGAACACGAGTGAAAACATAACCCAAAACCATAAATTTTTCGGTAAAGTACTACGGATACTACGCCATAAATCAAATCGCTGCGCCATGGCGCCAGCTCCTTTATGTTCGATCCATGCGAAATTCCCCAAATAATTCGGTCTCATTACATACGCAGCCAGTTGACTAATCTGCAGACCATGCCAAATATCCCATGGATGCAAAAGATAGAACCAAATAATGCGGGTCATTGAAACCTTATGATAAAAGCCTGATGCAACAAGCCGACTTTGCCACGCCAAAGAAGGTGCTGAAAAATAGGAACAATTACGCAATATAGCTAGTTTACCACTAAGATGAAACCAACGTAGCAAATGATCTGTTGGCTTTGCGACAACCATAAGGCCAGTAAAAAAACTATCATAGGTATTTTGCATTATAAAGCTAGGCGGGTTGAGCACCATAACTACAATCGCGCATAGGACAAGCCATGAAGCAAGACGCACGAAACGTCGTTTATCGTATACATTATACGTTCGATAAAAAATTCCCCATAGGCCGGCGAGCACAGTTAATACCAATGGTGCATTTTGCACTTTTGCTGTCACAAAGAATGCGGCACATAACCACACAAGTCTCCGCGACCACCATGCATGAGGGTATAGCATAAAACGAAACAATAAACCTAAAAGCAATACCCAAAACACCATGGAAGAAGGTTCACTATAAAGCGTTGGTAAGTACGCCGCATAACCTACCTCCGTCAGCACCAACACAGACATGGCCCCAACTGAGATTGCCGCAACATAGGAAAAACTTTGACGCAACCCACGCACGATCCAATATAACCCATAACACAACAAAGCCAAATAAATAAAAAACAATACTTGCGTATCAAATGTACCAAAGTGCACTGCCGCATTAATCACCCAAGCCACAGCGATTGGCAACAACGCTGAAGAAGGATAAAACCCATGACCGAAAAAACCCATCACAAAGGTCGGAACATAATAATGATCATAACGCTGATAGTAATATGTGTCTTGTGGCGGATAATGTAAACCGACTAATGCCATCAATCGATCATAGTCCCCATTATTAGCAAGTCCAATCGTAGGCGGATGCAGAATTTCAATCATCATCAGCACAGCAAAAATAATGACTGTGAGCCATTCTGCTTGAAAAACACGATAACCAAACCGGCGCACAAAAATACTCCTCTCTTGCCTAATGCCATTGACGATAACCCTAAAAAATACGATACTATTCATAGTTACAAATTCCGATTAGTTAAAGGGGAATTAAAATGGGTCAATCAACTTCTATACCGCGCCCGCTCGTTCGCACGAATCAATGGACAATCGTTTTATCTGTACTGGCTACTTGGATAACTCATCAACCCTGGATCCTCTGCATCCCACTTATCGCAGGACTCTTTGGCTTGATTTTTCACGTAAACCCGATCATGCGCTTTGCCCGATTGTTTTTACGTCACCCTGCTAGGCACTATGCACAAGAAGACCGCGATCAGCAAAACTTCAACCAAGTTATTGCCGTCACATGCTTAACCCTAGGCTTCGCATTTTTTCTCATGCATCTTGCCATTGTAGCGTACCTCTTCACCGCAATGGTAGGTATTTCAGCTTTTGTCGCCATCCTAGGGTTTTGTATCGGATGTTTCCTGCGTTTTCAATGGAACCAATATCGCTATCGGCGTTCCTTAAAAACCAGTGCATAAAACAAACGCGCCCGTGTGCTTTTTTGCGGGCGCGCTTATTTTATAGCTGATAAGAACTTTTTAAAGGTACGACTAAGTTGAATACGGGGTGTAATGCATCAAACCGCTGCGGATCAACACTGAAATAACCATGTCGAAAGAACTGGTACTTCGTATAAGGTTGCAAATCTTGCAAACCCTCTTCCACGTACCCTCGAAGAACTTCTAATGAGCGCGGATTGATGTGACGTAAAAATTCATCATCTTTCTGATCTTCATCGAGCAATAGCGGTTCATATAAGCGAAATTCTGCTGGTTGCGCATGCTGTACATCAACAAAATGTATCGTGCCCTTTACTTTGCGCCCCGTGAAACCAGATCCACTTTTCGTCTCTGGATCATACGTGCAATGCAATTCGACAACCTCACCCATGTCATTTTTGATGACCTCTTCACAGCGAATGAAGTAAGCATGCTTCAAACGGACTTCTGTACCTTGAGTCAGCCGAAAGTACTTTGGCGGTGGGTTCTCCATAAAATCATCTTGTTCGATATAGATCTCCCTTGAAAAGGCAATTTTGCGCGATCCCATGGCTTCATTTTCCGCATTATTTTCTGCATCAAGCCATTCCACTTTGCCTTCTTCATAATTGGTGATAACCACCTTTAACGGTCGCAAGATGGCCATCGTACGCAATGCCTTTAGTTTCAGATCCTCGCGTACAAAATACTCCAGCATACGGCCATCCACAATACTGTTGCTTTTTGCTACACCAATTTCTCGAGCGAAATTGCGTATCGACTCAGGTGTGTACCCACGTCGCCGTAGCCCTGAAATCGTCGGCATGCGCGGATCATCCCAACCATCAACAACACCTTCATCGACAAGTTGCTTTAGCTTGCGCTTGCTCATGACAGTATTGGTCATATTAAGGCGCGCAAATTCATACTGATGCGGACGAGAAGGCATCTCGCAATGCTCGACAATCCAATCATAAAGTGGTCGATGATCCTCAAACTCAAGCGTACAAATCGAATGGGTCACGCCCTCAATGGCGTCTTCTATGGGGTGTGCAAAGTCATACATCGGATAGATGCACCATGCATCTTTCGTGCGATGATGCGTTGCATGCGTGATACGGTAAAGGACAGGATCACGTAAATTAAGATTCGGTGAGGCCATGTCAATTTTTGCACGTAGTACCTTAGCGCCATCAGGAAATTCGCCCTGTTTCATGCGTTCAAGCAAATCTAAATTCTCATGAACGGTCCGATTACGATACGGACTATCTTGCCCTGGTACCGTGAGTGTGCCGCGCAGTTCGCGCATCTCTTGGCTATTTAAGTCACAAACATACGCCAAGCCTTTTTGCACCAAAAGTACAGCACGCCGATACATTTCATCAAAATAATCGGAAGCAAAACACAAATCATCCCATGAAAAGCCTAACCATCGAACATCGCCTTCAATGGCCTGAACATATTCCACATCTTCTTTAACGGGATTTGTATCATCAAACCGCAGATGCGTTTTACCCCCAACATCATGCGCCAATTCAAAGTTCAAACAAATGGATTTGGCATGACCGATGTGAAGGTACCCATTAGGTTCAGGAGGAAATCGTGTAATTACTTCCGTTACCCTACCTGCATCTAGATCCTCTTGTACAATGTTGCGAATAAAATTTGATGTAGTAGAAGCGTGATCCAACGTAACCATCCTTTTTATTCCATGTAATTCCAATCGCTTTTTCACTATTAAAGCACGTCTCACAGCAACAGGCAAATAGCTTTCTCGTCAAGTTGCTAAGTAATGGCTCCAATTAAATGCAATTACTTACACACGTGTTTCTTCATCTTCCACATTACGTCCCCGAAACCATGATGCTATAGCGGCAATTACCGATAAAACTAAAGAAATCATAAAGGCCATGGATAACCCATGCATGAAAGGTGCGCCAATCAAGGACGGAAAAAAATTCGCTCCTAAGATAACCGAGACATTATGCTTGGGTAACGCGTGCAACACTTGTAAGGGAAGCATCTTACTGAGTGGATTGAATCCAAGCAATGCCGCAAATAGGGAACTTGTTGGCGGTAAGTTTGCCACTTCATGTACGATTACAGGTGGTAATCCTTGACCTGATAAACCGCGAGTAATCGCCTCAGGGAGACGCTGCGATAAACCGGCGATGACAATTGAGAAAAATACCCCCATGCTCATCATCATACCAGCATTGTTAAACGTAGAAAGCATCCCAGATGCGACACCACGAAAACGAGCAGGCACAGAATTCATGACACCCGCACTATTTGGCGATGCAAATAACCCCATTCCACAGCCAATGATAAATAGATAAATCGCAAACGGCAAAAACGAAAAATCAGCAGGAAGCGTACTTAAAAGTAAGAAACCTAACGCCGTGAGCAACATGCCACCAGTAGCAAACAACCGCGCTCCATAGCGATCGGACAAAAAACCACTTAATGGACCCGCAATCAAAAAACCTAATGTTTGCGGCAATGTGTCAATACCAGCTTGCAACGGTGTATCTGCATAAGAAACACCATGCATGGGAAGCCAAACACCTTGCAACCAGATAATGAGCATAAATTGCAAACCACCTCGTGCTAACGAAGCAAGAAATGCACTAAAATTCCCTGCCGAGAACGCACGGATACGAAACAGTGACATATTGAACATAGGACTTTCCACCATGCGTTCAACAAAAATAAAAGCCGCAAGAAAAATGAATCCACCGATAAGTTCCGAAAGAACAAAGGGACTAGTCCACCCCATGGGATGGCCGCCATACGGCATAATTCCATACGTTAATCCGAGCATGATTCCGGTAATTCCGAGTCCGAGCGTTACATTCCCGATAATATCCAGTTTGGCATTCGTGATTTTTTGCGATAGTTCTTTAAGCGCGATAAAAGCCCATACAGTGCCAACAAGACCAATAGGTACATTGACTAGAAAAATGTAGCGCCATTGCCCTGTCGCAGCCAACAATCCACCTAAAACAAGACCAATAACGCTGCCACCAATCGCGGCAATTTGATTTAATCCCAGCGCAAGACCCCGTTGATTTTGGGGGAAGGCATCAGTTAGAATAGCCGAACTGTTTGAAAATAAAAAAGCACCACCGACACCCTGAACGATACGAAATAAGATAAGTTCAATTTCACCCGCCATTCCCTTGCTCCATGTCAAAGAACATAAGATAGACCCCACAGTAAATACCGCAAAGCCTAAATTATACAGCCTGACACGTCCGAAAATATCAGATAACCGACCAAACATCACGAGAAGTACGGTCGTTGCAATATTAAAAGAGAGCATAACCCATAACAAAAGACTGGATTGTCCTGGCGCAAGAGGATCCACTTGTATACCTGCAAAAATGACGGGCAATGCGATAATGAGAATCGTACCATTGATAGATGCCATTAATACGCCAAGTGTCGTATTGGATAAGGCAATCCATTTGTAATGTGACGATCGTATTTTTAAACCCGACCCGGTATTTACTACCGGTTCCGTGTTACCCATGATATCTCTCCCTCTTACAACACTACTTTTATAATCACATGTTAACGAATACGTTAGGTTTGGTCAAATCGTTTATCTAGCTTTCCATAAAGTCAACTACCACCGTTTACGCCTTGCTTAGAAGCGGTGGCTTGCCACTGACCTAGTGGTAAACGGCTTGCGCCTCCCACGTTACGTTAGCTTCTGCTAATCACAGTCGCGACATTAGGCTGG
>JAKADA010000053.1 GCA_021820975.1 Bacillota bacterium | reverse complement strand
CAGTCATTCGCCACCGTTAACGGCCAGACTCCAGCATAGGATACCGTGGTTCCAAAAGCGGAGAGCGAACAATAAGTAGAAAACGAGCCTGAGTAAGTTTTCTGTAACGGCTGTTACGTATGTTTTGTTGATAAGGATACGGAGCGTTTTTTCAAAAGTCGAGTCGAAGCGCATTCAAAGGAAGGCTCGGTGCTACCATTCGTTGCTGAGGATCCTGAGATATACAGTGTAGATAGAAAGTCTAAGTGAATTGTGGAGAGCCGATGATTGTCATATGCGATAACCCGAGTTCGTGAGGTAATTGGATCAGCAGTAAATAAAATCCCTGAAGCTTGTGGGAAAACCATCCTTTGAACGATAACAGATAAAGAAACTTGGCTGTGGTCAAATCCGTTTTGCATTCGGTAGATTACTGCACGATCCGTAAATAGGGAAGCCCAACATTTGCTGATATGCTGCAAGATGGCTTCTTTGCCGATGATATTTAGATAGGTGTCTTGTTGCCCAGCAAAAGAGGCATGTAGTAAATCTTCAGCAGTCGCACTAGAACGCACCGCATAAGCATGTTCATCGCCAAACTGGGAGAGATAGTGAGCAACTGCTTTCACAACATCGGAAGGAATTTCTACTTCCATCGTGATTTGTCGAATTTTCCTGCTGATTTCACCAATTTGCTCTCGATCTTCCATTTTTAGCATGGTTAGTTGATCCAACAATGCTTGAAATGTTTCGTTTTGTACGATGGCTTTTTGATATCCGACGGTTGTAACACAAAATCCTTCTGGTACTTGTATTCCTTGTATTCCTTGAATTTTTGATAATTCCCCTAAATTCAACCCTTTTCCGCCAACGAGCAAAAACTGCATTTTTTCCATTTCCTGAAAACCAAGAACCAAAGAACTCATTCTATATCTCTCCTAACCATTAAATTGAAAAAACATTTGACAAGAGCTTACCGGTGCGGTACTATTAAAGTATAGAATGTAATAATTATGTAAATTTAACTTTGCGCAGTCGTAATGTGATTATATCGTCGTCTCTGTTCTTGTGCAATATAAAAAGAACCTGGTAAAACTATCTGGGTTCTTTTTATATTGTCCGCCTTTCGCCGTACAATGAATGATCGCGTTTGCGTTGTCTTTATTTTGTACTTGGCGCTGTTGGTTAAGATGTTGGCGAAAATGCTTCGAAGCTGTGTTGGAATGATTATTATCAGTATACTTAAAATAAAAAGTCGCTTTTTAATTGATATGTACGATAGGGTATCGTAACTTGTGTAGGTTTAGAAGTATAAACATTACAATTGATTTAGCTGTAGTTATCCACTATACTTCATAGTAAAATTTTCTAGTCTTACCGTCTAACAATTTGGAGTGAACTTCATGAATCAATCCCCATTGATACTATCGACTTCCGCAATCGAGAAACAAATGAAAATCATGCAAGGACTTGTTTCAGGGATGTCACTCGAAGGTGTTCTCAACTTAGTTTTGCAGGGTCTATTCGAACGTTTCCCCGACTGCATCGCAGGCATTTGGATAACCGAAAAAGAGAGAAAACCAACCGTTCTGTCCTTACTTGCCTCTATTCAACCAACTTCATGCTGCTTAACTTCGATCACCGTTCAAACTGGTGTGTATAAAGTAAACGAACATGATTTTGAGGAGTCAGTCTATTTGCTTCTTCGCGAGAATTTTTATCAATGTGGGATGAATTCCGTGGAATACGTGACAATTCTTGATACTAAGAGCAAAGCGGTTGGTGTGCTTGGTATTGCGTTGCCTAAATCCGATATTTCTTTAGCGATAAAATCATTATTTTTACAGTCGTATACACAAGTAGCAGGATTAGCTATTGAAAAAGAAAATTCAAACGAAGAGAATCATTTTTTAGCTTACTATGACTACCTAACTGAAATACCGAATAGAAGATTTTTCCAACGGGAACTTTCTAAACAAATAAGTGATGCTATGCAGTCGCAACACCCTTTATCCCTTGTACTTCTTGATCTTAATAATTTTAAATATGTCAACGATACGTTTGGTCATGCAGCAGGAGATGAAGTTCTTCAAACTATCGCACAAAGAATAGTTACGATGTTGGATTACCAGTATACTGTCGCACGACTGGGTGGCGATGAATTTGCTTTTTTATTTGCTAATATGACGGGGCTTCAAGCGTATAACAGGATTAATCTAATTCTTGAGACTATTAAACATCCCATTGTTGTGCAAGGAAACAAAATTATCATGATGGCATCAGCAGGTATTGTGCAGTGTCCCCTACACGGGACAACACAGGATACGTTACTGCGGTATGCCGATATAAATTTATATGAAGCTAAACAATCTTCTCAGTTTTGCATAAAACTTTATAATTAATGGCATTCCGTGTATAGCTTCAAAAACATGGTCATTGTCGAACGGTACCAGCCTGGTTAACCTTCGTTTTGACGCTTGCGCTGGGTACTGTCCTGATTTGGTTGGAGTTACGAGCAAAACATTCCTTTATCGATGTGCGTCTGCCGTATCCTCCATTGTTGCATCGATTGGGGTGCTCTATCTCACTACTAGCACGCCAATGACTTCGGATGTTAAGTAAAAAGGTTAGTGTTATATAATCTAAACGTGATGTGGTGAGATAGTATATGAAGAGGTGTTTTTTTGGTTTCAAGTGCTAAAAAATTGGCGTACGGATTTGGCCAGATGGGTATCAATTTGTTGTGGCAAGCTTTTAACACGGTGGCTATATTTTATTATGTTACCGTGTTGCATGTCTCAGGAACGTCCTTGTCTATAGGTATGATTTTCTTTGGCGTGATGAGTGCCTTTTTCAATGTATTTGCAGGATATCTCAGCGATCGCACCAAAACTTGTTTTGGTCGCAGGATTCCGTATATTCTCTTTGGTAGTCTGCCGTTTGCTCTACTGTTTTTGCTCTTATTTCACCCGATCGTTTCCCGTGATTATCTCTTCTATTACTTTGTAGTGAGTATCTTGTTTGATCTAGCTTTCACCGTTACAGTGCTTAATGTTGGCGCACTCTTTCCGGAAATGTATCCCATGAAATCAGATCGCTCTTACGTGTCGGCACTTCAGCAGATCTTTGGTATTTTGGGTATGATTGTGGGCGTGGCGTTTGCAAAATCGATGGGTCAAGTGTTGGGATGGGGAGTTATGGGGACTTTATTTGCCAGCATCGGGGCCATATCTCTGTATGTCTCTCTTTACGGAAGTTTTGAGAATTCCAAGTACCGCGAAACATCGCTGCAGTTCAAAGAAGCTCTTGTAAAAACTTTAAAAAATAGACGATTTGTCTTTTACGTATCTGCGAGTTTAGTGATTCAGTTAATAACCACTATGTTTGTCTCACTTTCATCTTTTTATACGAAGTATGTTGTGGTATTATCGGCATTTCAGAATGCAATGTTTCTTGGCGCAGTATTTATCGTTGCCATTCCTATGTCTTTTGTCTGGGCGAAAGTGTCCATCCAGAAAACGGCCATTCATGCTATGCTCCTCGCAACTTCTCTGTATGGGGTGATTGCGTTACTTTTTCTGGTTGACGACAGTCCAACCATGGTGATCGCAACGGGGGCATTGTTGGGAATACCTGTTGCCGGATTTCTCGTACTCTTGAACGTGCTTCTGGCGGAGATTATTGATGATGATTCTATATTTACTGGCAAACGGCGAGAAGGTATGTACTTAGGAATGAATGGATTTATTATCCGTCTAGGAGTATCTCTCCAGTATGCTATTATGGCCGTGTTTTTTGCTGTGAGTCATTTTGATCCAAATAGGGTTCATCAATCAATGGCTGTACTTGTTGATTTACGAATACTGATAGGTGGGTTGCCGCTCTTGCTTCTGCTAGGTGCCATTTTGTTGCTAAATAAATTCAAGGAATATTGATCGTATTTCCTGCTATTTTCTGTAATAATACAGTAATACACTGTCTTGTTTTATTAAGGAGGAAATTTATTTGCAGGATGGCTTTGATCTTAGTTTGTTTGCAAATTTTCCTGATCCAATGCTACTTTTAGATAACTATGGACACTGCCTTAAGGTGAACGCTAGTTTCGCAGTTTATTTTGATGTTTCCCAGGAAGAAGCCGTGGGGAAGCATATAACTGAAATAATTGAGTGGGAAAACTGGGATTCAATTTGGAATGAGGCAGTACAATTACATACATCAAAAGAATTCATGGGGCGAGTGGTTGCGGGCAATAGAATGATAGACAAAGTAACGTTTATTCCAGTTGTGGTAGAAGAGCATGTGATAGCTGTCTATTTGGTGATTCGAGATATTACCAAATACAAGAAAAAGGAAGAAAAACACCAAAACAAAATAGAAATATTACATTTAATTGAGAGTAATTCTTCTGATGTGATTGCAGTGGTGGACGAGCAAGAAATTGTAAGGTATATTTCACCTTCTTATACAAAGATTTTTGGTCGACCAATTACAGAGATTTTGCATCGACACGCACTAGAATATGTGCATCCTGATGATATACCCTTTTTGCGACAGCGACTGACGGAATCTATGTCGGGCATCATATATTGGCCTCCCAATGAATTTCGATATTTACATGTAGATGGCCGTTGGATTTATTCAGACGTACGGGCGACACCTATTGAAATAGAGAATAATATTGGCCGAATTATATTATTTATGCGAGATATAAGCGTCCGTAAACAACAAGAAGAATTGATTTTTCGCATGGCATACTATGATACATTGACAGAATTACCGAATCGACGCTTTTTGCGTGAACGGCTGGAACAGGCATTGAATCGGGAACCAGATCAACTTGGTCTCTTATATATTGATTTAGATGGATTCAAACAGGTGAATGACACGCAAGGTCATACAGCCGGAGATAATTTGTTGCGACAAGTTGGCGCACGACTTACCCACAATTTACCTGAGCATGGATTTTTAGCGCGTATGGGTGGCGACGAATTTGTGATTTTATTTGAAGAGTTGATCAGTGTGAAGGAAGTGCATCAGTTTGCTCAGATGGTTTTGTGTTTGATGGCGGAACCATTTGTGGTCGATGTTCAGACAGTTCAGTTAACAACGAGTATGGGAATTAGTATCTATCCTGAGCATGGTGGTTCTGCGGAAGAACTGATTCGCACGGCCGATATTGCATTGTATCAAGCAAAGAATCAAGGGAAAAATAGATATTCACTTTATATTTGCGATGAAAATATTGAATGTTGTTCCCACAAAAATTAGGATAACAGCCTGTTCATAAAGATAGTAAGGCAGTCGACTTCTGAAGGTATCTCGTTTTACGAATATAACACGATTTTATTCTACAGTTATTGGACGAATTTGAATCGTCTTGTTATTTATGAGAGTCAATGATCACCGCTACCATCGTGATGATGGAATTTATTGCGTTCATTACTATCATTGTATTCAGGATGTTCTCCGTCATCATGTAGGGCGAGGCGTTGGCTGAGCGTATTTTTGATGGATGAAAACGGAATGCCATTTGTGGTATTTGACGAATGGCCAGATGGTGATAGCGGCAAAAGAGTTTGTGTTTGTGATGACACTTTCTTTTTTGGAAAGAATTTTTCCATTTTTCCGATCTACCTTTATATCCCAAATTAATTGAGCATGGTACGTATCGAGTGATTCTTTTAGAATTTGACCGGATCCTACAGCTGTAAGAACGAGATGTGAAGCTTGTTGTTTATTGATCAGCGTTTGCGCCATCGAGACTAGCTAGGAATTCCAGTATCGTGTTTGCCGGAATTTGGCTAGAATTAACAACCAACTAAAATTTGCTTGATGTAGTTGGTGAGTTCTTTTGAAGTTTCTTCATGAGCCAATTTGCCTGGATGATTCCTTGCACCCATGGTCTCGTCTTTAGTATTTGGAAGTTGAAATACAGATATTTTCTGGTCACCTGTTGCCTTAGTGTATTTGTCTACAGCCCGATAGATGGCTTTCATCATAGGAATACCGAGCATGCCATAGGCCCATAGGATGTGAGCATTTTGGTTATGCTGTCTGAGTTTGATGAGAAAATTTTGTGCTGCTTTCTCGAAGGATTTTAAGTCTTCTTCATGGTAGGTACCATCTTCATTCAACCGTTGTTTATGAGTCTCCCCGCTTATTTCATCCTTCCACTCTGGGGACTGAAAAGCTCCTGCGTCATTTGTCCCGAGATTTACGATGATAATATCTGGTTGCCAAGCATCGAAGTCATTGTCTTCAAAGGCACCTAGCGCTTCGTTTTTTTCGCCAGTCAGCAGACCACAGACTTTGTCATAGTATTCCGGTATGTTGCCATGAGGGTTGTTATCAAAGCTTGTAAGTACGCCCCAACCACTTTGAGAAATAACACGGTATTCCGCATTTAGAGCTTCTGCAATCATTGCACTGTAATTGTAAATTGCACTAAACCACATGGGAATCCAGTCTTCTTCAGATCTTGCTCCGATTGTTCCTTCGCCTGAAGTAATGCTGTCTCCAATGAACTCAATCTTGTAAGGTCTCTCTTGAACAGTTAGAAATTCACCATCTGATTTCACGGCATGAATTTGCAAAGAACACCCAGGATCTTGGCTCATTGCCTGCGAATCTCTTACGATTCGAATGTTTTTAACGGTAGTCTCGCTCATCCCCCTAAATAGGCAGACCCAGTGTCTTCCTTGTGTTACCATTTGCCGACTGATTAAATTAGCATTGACAAGAAAGCTAACCCAGGGTTCATAATTATCGTAATTTGCTTCTATTTCAACCCAAAGTTCAGAGCCCGTTGCATTCAGTTCAAGGGCACTTCCGGTCCAAAATAAGGTGAGTGGTGAAAGGGATCTCGTTGTTCTACCATGAACTTTTAGATTTTCAAGTTCTGATAATGCAACGACTTTCAAATGTTTATTTTCGTTCATTGGTTTATCTCCATAGTCTTTCTCTCGCGGCCAAGTACTCTTGATAAAGTTTATCAACAAATGCTGCTGTGCTAGTGACCTCATGGATAGCGCCGATACCCTGGCCAGATCCCCAGATGTCCTTCCACGGTTTTGCCGTTGCATCGTTTCCGAAATTCATTTTGGAGGGGTCACTTTCGGGAAGTGCGCTCGGATCCAAACCTGCAGCGCGTATAGATGGTGCAAGATAATTTCCATGAACTCCGGTGAAGAGATTGCTATAAACAATGTCGTCGGACGTACAATCTACGATGGCTTGTTTATATGCGTCTGAAGCATGTGCTTCATGAGTCGCAATGAAGGCTGAACCGATATAGGCAAAATCAGCCCCCATAGCTTGGGCTGCTAGCACCCCACTTCCAGTAGCAATCGAGCCTGATAAGGCGAGCGGGCCGTTGAACCATTGTCGGATTTCTTGAACTAATGCAAACGGGCTTTTTACACCAGCATGACCGCCAGCTCCTGCGGCAACCCCAATTAATCCATCTGCACCTTTGTCAATGGCCTTATGTGCAAAAGTGTTGTTGATTACGTCGTGAAAAACTATGCCTCCGTAACTGTGTACCGTGGTATTTACATCCTCACGTGCCCCTAAGGATGTAATGATAATGGGAACTTTGTATTTCACACAAATCTCCATATCGTGTTCAAGGCGATTATTAGACTTGTGTACAATCTGATTGATGGCAAACGGTGCCGCTTTGTTATCTGGATGACGGATGTTATAGGCTGCGAGTGCCTCTGTGATTTCTGCTAACATTTCGTCAAGTTGTGAGGCAGGCCGGGCATTGAGTGCGGGCATAGATCCCACGATTCCTGCCGTGCACTGTGCGATGACAAGTTTTGGGTTACTAATAATGAAAAGGGGTGAACCAATTACGGGAATGCGTAATCCCATAAGTATCGATGGAATCCTTGACATCAGACTTTTGCTCCTTCACGTATTAGGTGATTTTTCTGTATGTGCCGATCAGAGTACAAAACGCTTTAGTGTCCGATGAAGTTTGGTTTGCGCTTCTCGAAAAACGCACGTACGGCTTCCGTAGCATCTTGGCTGCCAAAACACTGCCGGATGGAATTCAGTTCATCCTTCAATTGCGTGGTCAGCTGACCATCGTAACTTTGAACGAGGAGACGTTTTGAGAGCGTCATCGCAATCGGAGGTCCCGAGGCAATTTTGGAAGCAAACGCATGGACGCTATCCGAGAAATCCTCGCTCGAAAATACAGCATTGGCCAAACCGAGTTGTTCCGCTTCAGCCGCTTCGACATCCCGGCCGGTTAGAATCAGTTCCATAGCTTTGGCGAGTCCAATAAGTCGAGGTAAGTAATACGTCATGCCTGCGTCAGGTGATAAGCCGTTGCGAATGTAGCCTGTGGTGATTTTGGCAGTCGACTTCATAACGCGCAAGTCGCATGACAGTGCCATCGCCAAGCCTGCACCAGCAGCAGGTCCGTTGATGGCTGCGATGACCGGTTTGTCATTGTTCACGATGGCGAAAGTGAGGCGACCAACCCATTCCAGAGTATCAAGTCGGTCATGCCGCGATTTCTCCGTACTAATCAACTCTGCGACACCAGTCAAATCCAGACCGCTGCAAAAGCCTCTTCCAGCCCCTGTAATAACAATGGCGCGAACCTCGTCATCTTGGGAAGCTTCTTTCAACGCTTGAATCAGTTGATTGCTTAGCCTAGCAGTGAATGCATTTAACTTGTCCGGACGGTTCAACGTAAGTGTACAAACTCCATCTTGCTTTTCGACCAATAAATCAGACATCATCACCCATCATCAACCTCCTTAGCTTATATCAGTTGTTTAATGTAGATAGTTTACCACGTTTTGGCAGCTTGGAAGAGTGTGCTTGGTTGTTAGGCTCTTCGACGCATAGCCTTCTTCTTTTAAGCTCACACTAAAGTGACCAGCCTTAGAGGGGATTGTGTGGTGCACTGATGATGTTGAACAACGAGCAACTGCAATTGCGAGCGCAAAATTTTGCGCTAACCAATGAATTAGTTATACCTCGCCGTACAGGTAGGGGATTTTGGCCTGCTTTTAAAGTAGATATGGAGAGCTTACGATCATTTGCAAAAAGACTTGTGAAAGCTCGGGTAGCATGCTCACAACCAGCTGAGGATTGGTTGCTCGATCATATGGCATTCATAGAAACTCAGGCTCAAGATGTGTTGCAAAAACTTTCTCGAACCACGTTGCATCAACTACCAAGATTGCGCAACACGGGCTTACCGCGTGTGTATGCCGTCTGCGAAGATTATCTTGATCACATGGATGGACGTTATGATGTTTTGTCTTTTGAAAAGTACGTTTTGTCCTATCAACAAGTTTCTGTGTTAAAGACACTGGAGTGTTGGGTACTTCCAAGTGCGATGCGCGTTGTGATTATCCGTCGCTTGGCTGAGGCCATGCGAGAGGTAAGGTATCGCAATGAAGTTTGCGACAGAGT
>JAKADA010000017.1 GCA_021820975.1 Bacillota bacterium | reverse complement strand
AGTGTATACTCGCTTAGCAGGCGAGCGCCTTCGACCAACTCGGCCATCACTCCAAAAAAATGGCTCCCCGAGTAGGATTCGAACCTACGACCCTCCGGTTAACAGCCGGATGCTCTACCGCTGAGCTATCGAGGAATATGTGGTGGAGATAAGCGGATTCGAACCGCTGACCCCCTGCGTGCAAGGCAGGTGCTCTACCAGCTGAGCTATATCCCCGTAAGCGACTTACCTTGCTTATTATAGCGAGGGCTTGCCCATTTTGCAAGCCTTTTTAAAAGGAACATATTTACAAATCTCCGTACCTAAAAACAACTTAAAATACGGAGATTTAGGCTTCTTATTTTGAGGCTTTTTGCAAAGAATAACGTACGGCATTAAATATAGATGCCAAGATCCCCACCCAAATGCTGATAGCTACCAAGATTGGCTGATGTGTTATCTTGAAAATAACAGCTAATACTAAAAAGAAAACAAGTACAAGAACCAAACGAGGATCATCAAAAACCAATTTCACTAACGTCTTCACGGCTACATCCTCCCTGCTTCACTACTCACTTGTTGCGCTGCATATTGCTTCTTTTTTATCACCGTCTTTGCATGCCATACAAACAGTAAGGTAAAAATAACAATCGAAAGTGCCATATAAACAATCGACAAATCCTGTTGTGGCCAAGCTGCCCCGAGACTTTCTCCAACAAAAAAGGCGCCAAAACTCGTTAAAAGGAGTCCAACAATAAATTTCATCGTGTTTTCCGGAATAAGCGTAAGTGGTTTTCGCAAAACAATACCAAGCAAAAGCACAACAACAAAAGCTAAAGCAGCGCCTATTGCCGCAGCTGGCATCGCATGAGCCGTTGCACCAAACGTAAGAACGATAAAAGCTGCTTCAAGCCCTTCTAAGAAAGTGCCAGCAAAAGCCGTTCCAAAGCCAACTTTGTCAAAAGAACCTATGATCTCGTCTGCTGTATGAAGACGTTTCTTCTCCTTCTCAAAAGCAACTGCTTCATCATGTAACGCGATCAAACCCGCATAACGCAAAACAGCTTTACGCAGCCATCTGATGCCAAACAACAACAACAACAGCCCTATGATGGCTTGCACAACTGGCAATTGCACGATATGAACAAGGGGGGCACCGATAATCAAAATAAGAAGGGCAAGAACCACAACGGCAGAAAACGCGCCTAAAAGTCCGCTTTTTAAACCACGCACCGTACCTACAGCAAGGACAATAGTCAAAGCCTCTACAAATTCCACCCCGGTACCCAAAAAGGCTGCCACTAAGGTGTATATATTCAATGAATGTTCATCTCCTCACGATTTGCCATGGACCACGAGTAACATTGTAGCAGAAAATCTAACGCAAAAAGAGTTATGTTAATCTAATAGGATGATCGTATCGTCGTCATTGGTATAAACTTGATCATCTTTGATCGAAGCTGCTATCGGCAGAACCACATGAAATGTACTACCATAAGAGAGCTTACTTGTCGCAAAAATACGTCCATTGTGTGCTTCAACAATCGCCCGTGAAATAGCAAGCCCTAAACCACTTCCACTCGAATCCTTACCACGTGAACGGTCTACTTTGTAAAACCGTTCAAAGATAAATGGCAAGTCATCTGGACTTATACCAACTCCTGTATCTAATACATCAAATCGAACAAATGTTGCTGTCTGTCCATCCTGTACAAGCTCTCCGAACTCATCGATACAAAGCCAAGCACCAATGCGAATATAACCTCCTGATTGGGTATGACGAATCGCATTATGCACAAGATTACTAAATACCTGATCGATTCGGCGAATATCTACGTGAACGAAAATTTCGCGATCAGATAATACATTATCCCAATCTACGACGTCCATCGCTTGTAAGATAGGATCAAGTAAAGTTTCAAACTGTATACCTGCATGTCGTATATCAAATTCATGTCGATGATAAATCGCATGCACAAGATCAAGAAGCGACACCATTTCCTTATGTAATTGGCCCTGGTGTTCATCAAATTTGGAGATATCAAGGAGGTCTTGAATTAAATGATTCATTTGCACCGATCTATCCCTAGCAATCGTTAAGAAGTGCTCAACATCTCTATCTGAAACGACACCTTCAAGAACTGCTTCAATATATCCTTGAATGGACGTAAGTGGCGTACGAAGATCATGAGAGATGTCACTGATCATTTGCCGTCGCATCGTTTCAGACTGAGACAATTGTTCATTCACCTCTCTAAGCGACGCATTGGATAACTCCAGTTCATCCGTGCGTTCACGTATCTTTGACTCAAGCGTCTCATATAATCGTGCATTTTCAAGTGATACTGCCGCTTGGCCACCAATAATTGAAACGATACGCAGTTGCTCTTGCGTAAATATTTGCGGTAAATCGCGGTGTTCGAGATAGACGATTCCACTTATCATCCCTTGACGCATAATAGGTAGACACATGACTGAGTCTACCTGTTCACTCACAATATACCTATCATTAGAAAATCTTACGTCAACTTTGGCATCTTCTAGGACCAAAGTTTGACCTGTCCGGTGGACAAAATGGATAATGCTCTTAGGCAAACGCGAAAAATTTTCTAAGGGGGTTGTACCGTCATAAAGCTGAATTTGATCGGCCTTGACTCCACTTTCTGCTTCCACATACAATCCAGTTTCACGTACTAAAATGATCGCACCGCGTTGAGCACCTGCATGAAGCACCATGCCTTTTACCAATTTCTCCAATAAGCGGTTCAACGTTACTTCCTGCGAGATAGATTGTGTCACGTCAAGGACAACTTCAAGATCCAACTCCCGAGATAATTGATCCATAGTTCGAGTAACCACCAATAATTGCTGCCCTGTCGGTGCTGTAGGAGTCCTGCTATCAAGTTGTTTTTTTAGCTGATCAACTTTGGCCATGGCACCCCAATTCGCATAGATATGTAAGCCCCGTTGCAGGTACATCGAGCTTGCAAAACTGCGCTTACACATCGAAGCAACACGCGCTGCTTCTTCAAAACACAACCCGGCATAATGACAAAACCCTTGAAATTCAGCTTCCTCCCCTGCTTTTTCAAACCAATCAATTGCGTCTGTAAGGCGATTGTCAAAAATGGCAAAGCAAGCTTTCACAATCCATAACTTAGCCAAATGGTTTTCTGGAGCATGCTTTACCACATGCTCTAGAAACTGTATATCGTGCTTTAAAAATCGGCGTGTATGATGTCGTTCAGAAAATGTCATTTCATGAATCACACGTCCGTAATGAATCGCTTTTAAAGCAAGGAAATCAGGCGTTACTAAAGTCACCAAACGAGTCTGATTTTTCATCAAAGGGTCCATAATCAGTCGTTTGGCATCATGCGTCAAATTCTGTAACACAGCCACAAATAAAATGGCAACAATCGTAAAAAGTCGAGACGTCTCATCGGACTCTTGAAGCAACGGCCACACTTCACTGATCGGTGCATCTTCCGCCATTGTCCGATTAAGGCATACTATCACCTTGTAAAAATTTATAATTACGTAATCACCATGCAAGGAAATAGTTTGCTCATAACTTTTCAACATATCGTAATTGCGTGCAAGTGATTGCCCTTGCATCCAATCAACTAAGATGAGAAACGTCGTTGAAGAATTTTCCATAATAACATTACCAGCCTGACACGCTAAAACCTTGCTTTTCTGTAACCTTTTAACGGTATTGCTATACCTGCCAATCCACGGATCAATAAACGCTGCATGAGTAAAATAAACACTGCACAATACATCAGGCTCGTTAAATCGGCGAGCAATGCGTAATCCAAGACTACCATAGGCTCGACCAAGGTCAAAACGATGTAAGATTGTGCACAACAACATACCTAACGTGCAAAAACCTACAGCAGAATCAGCAGATAACCCTTGTGCTAAACTTTGTTCCAACATCGTCATATTGATAAGTAGCATAAGATTGGAACTCACACGAACAGCGACAGGAGATATCGAGTGCAGCATTTTCATTTGCAAAACAAGTCGTTGATCTTGTAGTATAGGTAACTTAGCTATCGATGACGGTGATCGAAATCTCCATCGCAACAACAATTTCACAAACGGCCACAGCAATCCTAACGGTGATGATGGTGCTTTAACGTGCAAACCTAAACGATCTAATCCTTGTAAGGCCATATCAGTAGCTTCAACAATTTTCCCTGTATGAGTAAGCATCAGTATTTTCATGCGATACGCCTGAGCCAATTGTTCTATGGTTATAGCATGCCGTATCGTTTGTTCAAGAAAATAATCCGATCGTTTTAAATTATAGACAGCATATTCACTATAGGCTAAGTTCCAAGCTAAATCCCACATAAGATCATGCTGCTCATCCCAATCATGGTACCGAAGTACACGATAACCTGACGTCAAATAGGTAACCGCTGTATGAAATGCTGCAGATTCTCTGGCACGTGTACCAGCTTCTAAATGAAAACGAGCAAACTCGATACGTTCACCGAAAGGTTTATGTCCATGATCAAGGTGATAAACAATCTGAAAAATTCGTGCTTTTGGATCCTCCGCAAGACTCATGAGCGCTTTAGCTATTGCATCGTGCCGATCTTCCTTTTTCTTTTCATGCATATCGGTATAGACAGCACATTGTGCTTGATCATGTACAAATCGAACAATCCCTTGTGGCGTAACCGAAATTATACCTCTAACTACGGCAGGAGTTAATAAACGCGATATCAACTCATCGGTCCTGCCTGAAATAACTTGCAAAAAGTCAATCGTCGTTTTATTTGCCATACAGGCAATCCAATTTAATAAATCAAGTGTATCTTGCGGCATTTCATTCACTTGCAACATGACGAGATCAACGACATTTTGCGTAGCAGGGAGGTTCTTAATTTCCTCAAATAGAATCATCCATTGTTCATGTTCGGAATCAAAATAGAGATAGCGCCTCTCAATTAACTCCAAAACGAATTGGCGTGTATAAAACGCATTTCCAAGCGTTCGCTCATAAATAAGATGAGCTAGACAATTTACTTGTTCACCGCGAATTCCTAAAGTATCTTCAAGCATACCTCGTACAGCATCTTCTTGAAGCGGTGTTAGATAGACTGTTACCCATGGTGAACCAATCGCATTATCTGATGAGGCTTGAATAGACTCTATAGGATTTGGCTCAGTACGCCATGTGCTCACCCACATCACATATTGTAAAGATGAGTTTGAGATGATCCGTGAAATAAGATCGAGCGTTACCTGATCCGCATAATGTAGATCATCAAGCGCAATGACAAGCGGATATTCCGCGGATGCAATCAGCGTGCAAAATGCATGAAAAGACTTTACGAGTAAATTCACATGATCTTCTGCTCGCAAATTGGAAATGGAAGGGGTAGGGTTTGCCAAAAAACGAAAATTCGGTAAAATATCAAAAAAAACAGATGGCCACTCAAAGTAAGAGAATACAGCTTTCCACGCCTCAATTTCATGATCATCGCCTGTTAACAAGCGTTCAATTAATGATTGAAAAGCATCACTGATAGGAGAAAAAGGCGCACTAACTTGTGATGATACAGCATGACCTACAGCTAAACGGCTTGATTCTGCGAGATTCTCATCCAAAAAATTTTGCAAGAGCGCGGTTTTCCCACACCCAGCTTGGCCAACAAGACTTACGGCCACATGCTCTCCGTTCATCGCCATCTTATGAAAGGAACGTAAAGCGGTCATTTCCTCATTACGTGCATATAATTTTCTGGATATTCGTAATGCCCTTGGCACATCCGTCGTACCGAGCGCAGACGGATAGTGGTCTACTTGGCCGAGAACCGCATGATACACTGCCTCTAAATCAGCCAACAAACCATCAGCACTTTGATATCTTTGTTCAGGCAATTTTTCTAAACATTTAATGATGATTGCAGCAAGAATCGGTGCAATATCTTGACGAATAATAGGTTTTGGAAGTGTTGCCAAATGCGCATGAATCCATTCAATCGGCTCCGAAACCTCAAATGGGCCATATCCCATGAGAAGTTCATACAAAATAACGCCTAATGAGTAGAGATCTGTCCGATGATCCAAGCGTCTCCTGAGTCGTCCCGTTTGCTCTGGTGCCATATACGGAAAAAAACGTGTATCCATTGATGTTTCTGCAGGATCTCTTTGAATCCCCTGAAACATGGCTTTAAAGGAGTCATCATCGGCAGACCGTTGAATGGAAATATTTTCAAACATAAGCCTGCCGTGTATACGAAAACTGTCATGAAGCACTAATAAAGAACGTGTAATAGCACAAGCCAAGGGCAAGAATTGGGCTGTCACCATCCCTGATTCCTGAAAGTAATAGCGAAGAGGTTCCCATTTTATAGCCATAAGAGACACCGATGCCTATACGGCCCCTTCCCCCATAAATTTATAACCCACGCCGCGAATAGTCACGATGTACTTGGGACATGTAGGGTCCAGTTCGATTTTTTTGCGTAAATTACTAATATGCACCATGACGGTTCTCGCATCGCCCAGACTAGGCGAATTCCATATATATTGAAATAATTCCTCAGGTTTATAAATATGATCCGGATTTTGCGCCATCAAGACAAGTATCTGAAATTCTTTTGCAGATAACGTAATCGTGCGATAAGGCAACCGAACGACAAAACGCTCTTCATCGATCTCCATGTCGGCTAATTTGATGAGTGATTTACGCTGATTTTTTCCAGTCATACCTTTATATCGTCGTAATTGAGCTTTTACTCGAGCCACAACTTCACTAGGACTAAACGGCTTTGTGACATAATCATCACCACCGACTGTAAGACCAAGAATTTTATCCGAGTCTTCCGATTTTGCACTCATAAACACAATGGGAATGTCTGTTCGTTTTCGCAATTCGCGGCATAATTCAAATCCATCTTCACCAGGCAACATGATATCCAATAAAATAAGGTTTACCTTGTTATTCTCTAAAAGCGAAAGTGCATCCCAACCATCCGTCGTTAACACATGAAAATCATGACGTTCCAAATACATATTTAATAGATGCGCTATTTCCTCATCGTCCTCAATGATTAAGATAGTGTCCATAATCAATCCCCCAATCCCAAAATCAAACAAGCGCCATAGGTGGCGCATCTCTCTGTGTATTGTAAGCAAATTAGTAAATGGATTTTCTTAAAAAATAGTATCATATATCTGAATTCTTAGAAAGACATTCAAACATCCAATCTTTCAGTTCCCACTTCAAGTTGTGATGCTAACTCCGCAGAATAGATCTGAAACCCTTTTCCACCTGATTTTTTTACGGTATACATGGCTCGATCAGCAGCTTGGATCAAACTCGCAAAATCCCGGCCATGTTCAGGATACATACTGACACCCATGCTTACCGATACATGAAAAGTATGCGAGCCGATACCAAACTCTACATCAAGTGAACGATACAAACGATGAACGGCGCTTGAGACAAAAGAAGATTGATCAGCCAAATCTGTTAGAATGACGACAAATTCATCCCCACCGATACGTACAATGACATCTTCAGTACGTAATCGTCGTTTTAATCGCTGAACGATGACCCGCAATACTGCATCTCCAGATTCATGACCATAGACATCATTAATGTCTTTAAAACCATCCAAATCAATGTACAACAAAGCAAACGATTCACCAAATTCAGCAGTCGGACCTTGTGAATGTCGGTCCAAAAACAACCGATTCAATGCTCCTGTTAAGGGATCATGCACTGCCATACGTTCAAGATCTACAATGTAAGCAAGTAAATCTGCCGCCATTTGCATCGTATGATATTCTGATTGTGTAAATTCATAAGGAATAACATTTACTGTTCCCAATGTCCCATATAAGGTACCATCCTCTAAAAGAATAGGCGCTCCCATATAAGCACCAATTTTCTGTTCATACAAGACTTTTCCCTTTGTGTTTTCTTTGGTATCCGAAATGATAACAGCTTGTGTGGAATGCATTATTTCAAACCCTGCAAGATTGGAAATACGGGTGGCTGACAAATCGTCTCCATATCCATCTGTTCGGTGAAATAAGCGAACCATAGTAAAAAAGCCATCTTGCATCGTCACGATAAAAAAGGTTGACGTACCGATCACCTTGCTGAGTTCTTCTAAGCGGCCGCGCAATGACTTGGTAAAAAAACTCCACGGTGCTATTCTGGGCAAGGTAATCCCCTCCAATTTCCCAAATCTTGTCATGTGTAGCACTACTTTATTAGCGAGCTACCACAGCACAGTGATTCATAATGTCTTGCCATGTCAAACATCGCCTCACTGTATCTTCCTCAACAAGTTCTGAGCCACGTTGAACTTCAATAAAGGACAGTTCTGATTCAGCCAAAATAGCATGCCACTGGCCTTTACACACACGAATCACGTCACCCGCCCAAACCGGAACAATTCTGCCATCGAGAGCTAGCTGTCCATGGCCTGATACAATTGTCCACACTTCTTCGCGCAGAGCATGCTTTTGATAGCTAATATTAGCACCAGAACGCAAAGAAATATATTTTGTCAACACCTCTTGATCTTGATCTAAAGTTTGATAATCAAGTACCCGATAGCTCCCCCACCGCCGTTCCTCAAACATGGGACGGCCTGATATTTCTTTGACGATCGATTTAATGTCAGCAACTTGGTTTTTATCCGCAACGAGTATGCCATCTGGACTCGCGACAATGATCACATCACGAATTCCTTTTGCAACAATCGGTATACCCAATTCATTAATCACATGCGTATTCTCACACGATGCAGCTAAACCTTGCCCCACAAATTCCACGTCAAGTTCAGGAGCTAGTGCATCCCATGTCCCTAAGTCTTTCCACATGCCTTCATAAGGAACAACCACAACAGATTGTGCCTGTTCAACCACTTCGTAGTCAAAACTCCTTTTAGGCATATCTGCAAAATGTTCAACCATTTCACGATAGGAAACAGGCAGATTTCTATTATGCAGCAATTTATGCATATAAGATAGCCGGAAACAAAAAACACCACAGTTCCACAAAGCGCCTTCGTCAATCAATGATTTGGCTGTAGCCAAATCAGGTTTTTCACGAAAACAAGCAACTTGTTGAAAGCTATTCTTTAGTTTTGCATTGGTTTGGTCAACGCAGATATAACCAAACTGATTGGAAACGTGACGCGGTTTAACACCAAGTAAAGCCAGATCCGCATGGGACTCATCCAGAGCACGAGGCAATTCGGTTAATGCTTTAAAAAAAGTCGAATCCACATATTGATCAACAGGGGCTACGATTACAATGTCGTCTTCTTGTTGTTCCCGAATGAGATACGTGCTCGCTAAAGCAATCGCAGGGAATGTATCCATACGCATCGGCTCAACTATAACGCTCACATCACCCAACTGAGCTTGGATCACATCGATCTGTGCCTGAGATGCACATAAATACGTATCAGATAGAAGTCCGAGTTGATCGAGTTGGCGCCATACCCTCTCGAGCATCGAAATCATTTGTCCTTCCTCATCTTGCAGGACACGCAAGAACTGCTTACTTCTTACGTCATTTGACAATGGCCAAAGCCGTTTTCCAGATCCTCCTGATAAAAGCACCACTTTCACCGTAACCTCACCTCTCATTTTTTTAAGCTTTAACATTCACTTGTTCTAGCGTAACCGTTGCGACTGTCACAGAAGTCTTTTGTCTCTCTATATTCCAAGTCCAAAAATTATTTACGTAGAAATTCCATATCATCGCGACAATAATGCCGATAGCGTTAGCTACGATATAATGCACATGAAGGCCGTAGGCTAACACCGATAGAACACCCGTATTGATACCAATACCAATAAGCGACGTTACTACGTATTTAAATAATCGCTTCCACAATTGCCCGGAACGAGAATCAAACCATGTCAGTCGATCATTAAGCACAAAGTTGGATATCATCGCGACTATACCAGCAGTGATCCCGGAAACCCACAAGGCCATATGCAAATGAACACAAATGGTATAGACCAGCATGTTAATTACAACACCAGAAATACCCACAGCAGCAAAAAAATAAGCTCGACGATCTTCAGGGCTATCCAAAATAAGGCGTGTTAAATGTTTGAGATAATTCCATTGTTCTCGCAACGACATGTTCGACGAACCTGCTATGCGAGCCTGAAATCGATATGGAATCTCTACCACTTTGTCGTAGTTTCCTCGAACAAGAATTTCAATTAAAATTTTCCAACCAATCGGTTGTAACTTTACTCCCTCTACTACCTCTTTACGAATTAGAAAAAATCCACTTGTAGGATCTGAGATGGGACGAACCCGTTTTAAGGCAAATTGCCCCATGACACGAGCAGTAAAAGATACAAACTTGCGAAATGAAGAAAGGCCACCATCATCGCCCCCTGGTACAAACCGACTTGGTATCACCATGTCATAACCCAATTCAATTTGCTCAAGCATATCATTTAGGACCTCAGGCGGATGCTGCAAGTCTGCATCCATAACAGCAATGAGGTTCCCTTTGGCCTCTTCAAATCCACGAACAACTGCTGTGCCAAGACCCCGTTCTACTTCCCGATGAATATAACGAACCTGCTCAGATTCCTCAGCCAACTCGGCCAAGATTTGCATTGAACGTTCATCGCGACTATCATCGACAAAAACCACTTCAAACTTCCGTTCACATAATGCTTCTTTTAATGCCGTAATAACCCGTTTCGGATTTTCGCCTTCGTTATACGTCGGAACTACTATAGTTAAAATTTTGCTCATCTCCTCACCTTGGCTTCCCTTGAGACCCATGCTACGTTTGCAGATAAAGTGCGTCAACACTAGCAAAATCAGCACTTAAAGAATGAAATCTGCATACCTTTTCGCGTCTTTCAAAGATATTGCCCCGTTATAACATCGATCTCCTTAGTAAACTTAAATGAATTTTTAAATACATTGACTGTCATAAAGTAACGATTGCTCCTAGAAAATAAAATTAGGCATTGATCGAGTACTGCAATCAACGCCTAACACAAATTCACAAAAACCGCTTAACTAAGTCCAGACTTAACTGTCCGTCGACGACGAGAAAGATACCACACAATCACCATCCCTAACGGAAGTACAGCAGCTACTGACGCTTCAGGCAAAGTGTCAATCAGCGGTCCGTCAATCGTAATACCTAAACCCCCGTTGTTACCTGTATAGGAACTTTCGATATAAACAGTCTCAGTTTTTCCGAAATTGGGCACAGGAACCGTATATGTAGTACCTGAAACAAGCGTTCCAAATTCCGTTTTAACATTGTACACACTTGCGTCCCCGGGAATAATAAAATCAAACATCATTTGTGTAGGCGGAACAAGTGCAGAATCAAAATTCGTTATCGAAACATCAACTGAAGTTTGACCTTTAGGAATCGGCACCGCACCTGATGTGGGTAAATTCAATGGAAAAACATCAGGAGCAGGTATCATACTAGCAAAAGCTGGTACCGAAAAACTTAAAGGAGCGACAATCAAGAATGCAACAGTTAGTGATAGCTTCCATCCCTTCAAAGTACTCACCCTTTCTCACTAAGATATAACGGTTATCCTATAAATCACTTATCTACTATGAATTATAGAGCTATGATCATCTTCTGCGGTTTAAATTACTTACTGTGAAACTTCAAATTTTCTTTAAACCCATAAACAAATAACCCCACTCGTTACTCTGAATGTCCGTAAAATCAACTAATTTCGCCTATAATGTTTATTTTAATATGGAAATAATAGACGATTACGACTCATTGCCACCTCTTTTGATTACAGACTATACTTTTCTTACTACGTGAGATGACTCATGCGCCCTTATTACATGCCCACCTGGAGGACGAATGAATGCCGCTGTTTTATATGCAAATAGTCCATAATGACGCAAAGTGTATCCCGCATAAAGAGGTGACTTCATGAAAAACGTGAACATCTCTTCGCAATTATCTTATCTTGATCGCAATCTTTTTGTTTCCCTTCGCCCCTATGAAAGTCCTGATCACACTTCATGGATTGATCCCGTAGACCCTTCTATAGCCAATATGGTCACAGAAGAACAAGCACGATTTGGCAATTATCTGCCTTTTCAACGTATAGAAAACATCATCCTGATTGCAGCCGCTGATCCAGACATTCCGGAAGTTATTTCAGTGATTGAGTATATTGAAGGAAAGGTAGTACTCTGCCGTGCTGAAAAAGAAGATATTAAGTTGGCACAAGACCGAATTTACGGATATCAACCGAGCACACCAGATAAAAAATTAGGTTCTTATCTTTTATCGCAAGGAAAAATCAGTTCCTCTCAATTAGTTGCAAGCCTTAAATTACAGATGGAAGAAGCATCAGGCGCAAAAATTGGATCTATACTATTAGAACAAGGTTTAGTAACCCATTGGGACGTAGCAGAGGCTTACGCCAGACAAAAAGGAATTCCGGCAATCGATCTAATAAGCGGAGAGAATGCGAAGGCATTTTTGTATCACAAAGAATTAGGACCAATTTGGGATTGGGTGGATCATAGATTTTGGTATCGCCATCTTACCGTTCCTTTGGCGATCAATGATGATACGTTAACAATTGCCATGGTAGATCCTGATGACCAAGAAGCAATAAATAATCTTAGCGGTATTTCAAACCGCAAATTGCGTATATTTGTAACTGGATATCGTGATGTCATGTCTATTTTAAATCTCCGATATCATACTGAACACGAAGAAGCAAGTCGTTTAGATCTGGTCAATCGTCGACCGGAAGATAGCGCTATTCACCAAATTAGTCGCAGACAAGCGATCATCTTTATTGTACTTGCTTTAGTTATGATTTTAGGATTTATATTTCAATCCCAAGTGACCGGAACGGTTATCGCAGGTATCATTGAGCTTATGTACGCATTAGTAAGCATTTTCCGATTATGGGCTATGACCAAAGCCGCCAGTCAAGATTCCGAGATTTTTGTTTCCAAGGCAGATATGGACGCTATTCCTCCTACATCTTTGCCTGCTTACACCATTTTAGTTCCTTTATATAAAGAAGCTTCTGTTTTACCGACGTTAGCAAAAGCTATGAAGGAATTACAGTACCCAAAAGACCGACTCGATGTGAAATTTCTTCTTGAAGAAGACGATGAGGAAACGATTGAAGCCTGTCGTGCTGCTCACCTGCCACCGTATGTAGAATTACTCATTGTCCCAGATTCCCAACCACGTACAAAGCCAAAAGCCTGTAACTACGGATTAACAAAAGCCAGAGGTGAATACGTCGTTATTTTTGACGCAGAAGATATTCCTGATCCTGACCAACTTTTGAAGGCAATCACCATTTTTCGACAAAGTGATGACAACATGGCCTGCGTCCAAGCTAAACTATCGTACTACAACGAGAATCAAAATATCCTAACACGATGGTTTACATCCGAGTATGCCAACTGGTTTGAATTACTCTTACCCTCATTATACGGACATGATATGCCTGTTCCCTTAGGCGGAACATCCAATCATCTACGAACAGATGTGGTACGTGAGATGGGTGCATGGGATCCCTACAACGTAGCTGAAGATGCCGATCTTGGAGTGCGTTTGCATAAAGCTGGGTATCGCACAGCTGTTATGGATTCTATAACCTTTGAAGAGGCTAATTCAGATTTCGTTAACTGGGTTCGCCAACGTTCGCGCTGGGTTAAAGGATATTTGCAAACATGGCTCGTTCACATGCGACATCCCGTAAAATTGTGGAAAGAACTTGGTATGGTTGGTTTTTGGGGATTTCAAATGACAATCGGTGGAACTCCTTTGCAGTTCTTAATCAACCCAATCCTATGGGCTATCACCATTTTATGGTTCCTATTTCAACCAAACTACATGCACGAAGTTTTTTCAGGTTGGATTTACTACGTCGGAAATCTTTGTCTTTTTCTTGGTAATACGTCATTTATCATGGCCAACCTAGTTGGGGTAATAAAAGCAAAACGTTGGTCACTAGCCATATGGACACTGTTAACGCCGATCTATTGGGTGTTTATGTCTATTGCATCGTACAAGGCATTAAATCAACTCATTTTCAAACCGTCTTACTGGGAAAAAACCATTCACGGTCTTGCAAAAAATCAGTCTCTATCACCTATTGATACCCAAGGTACTTCCCAAGGATTGCCATTGTGATTTGTATCTATTGAAAACAAAAATTCCATCGATCATGTATGAATATTTATCATTTATTTAGGAGGTTCCCTTGTGACCAAACCCATGAAATTTGAAACTCAGCTATTCGGCTATCACCGCAGTAAAGTAAATAGAAAGTTTCAGCAAATGCAAAACGAACTCCTCGAAGTTAGTCAGCAGTTACAAACACTTACCAAAAAACTTGAGTCTAGTGACCGTGAACGTAACGAACTAGGAGCCCTGGTCGCTGCTATGAAACAACACAATGTCGAAACTGTTAATCAACTTATTTCCCATTCATCACTAGTTATCTTAGTAGGGCCATCCGACTCTATTGCATCCTTGGCCAAGGTAATTGACTTATTGGAACACGTTCCCAACTTGACGATATCGTTTCGGATATTTAGAGATGGATTTTATCGTGTAGATGGACAATCTGAAAAAATTAATCAAATCGCATCTTGGCTGAAGCTTCAAGAAGATGTGCATGAAGTAGAAATAAACGGTGAGACAATTCACGTTATTCCAACAGCAATACACTAAGTTGTAATTAATCACAACAAGTAAACGATTAGATCATGTTATGCATAAAAAGGATGGTGTAAAGTGGGAACTTCATCGAATGTACTTCAGCACAGAGTGACATTATCAGAAAAATTCACCGATTCGAGCACTGTTCTAAACAGTAACTCATTGTATCCAAGATGGGAAGGTAGAACCCTGTCAGTGGTTGCATTCGTAATGTCTCTAATTGCAGGCTATCAACTGGTTTTTAAATTGAATCAAGTATACGGAGATGCAATGTCACGAATTTTGACCGGTATGTACATCTTTTGGAACGGAAACTTCCATCTAGCAGCTATGAGTTTTTATTGGAGTCCATTAATTTCCCTATTAGCAATACCATTTGCCCTTGTGCGCCAGATTTGGTCGCCTTTAATGGGTTATGGATTCGCTTCGAATATTCTGTCAGCAGCATTTTCGGCAATTGGAATCTACTATATGCACAAAATTTTATGGAGATTCGGAATTCCTACCTGGGCTCGTATTACGTTGAGCCTACTTTACTTTTTCAATCCACTAATCTTTCTGTACTCAAGTAACGGAATGTCGGATGGAATGGCATGCGCCCTCATCATTGCATCGATCGAAGGTCTCGTAGACTATCTACAAAATGATAACATCATTGGTATTGTAAGAGGAGGCGCATGGCTAGCGGCAGCCTTTATGGTTCGTTATGAAGCTGTACCTATCGGCGCAGGTCTGGGCATAGGACTGGCAATTGCAGTCTGGCGCCAGCATAAACAATTCAACCGAGCCTTTGGAGTTGCACTCACTTACCTATTCCCAGCCATTTCAGCCGGCATCATATGGATCCTTCTTAATTGGATGATCATGAAAAATCCTCTCTATTTTATGAACTCAAGATATTCTAATGCGGCACAGATTCGATCAGGCACGTTCAACACTCCGCAAGTCATGGCTGCTGATCATCATTTTTTTAATGCACTAGGACAAGTTTTACACTTCTCAGACAACTTCTGGCCAATTTTTCCTGCAATAATAATAATTTTAATTTTGTATCTTCGTAAAACACATAATATTAGCATTGGACTATCCTTAGCATTGGGCTCAATAGGTGCTCCTTTGCTTCAACTCCTACTTCTTTATACTCACAGGTCAGCTGATTGGGATAGATTTTTTATTTACTATATCCCATTCGGTGTGATTACAACATCATTCGTACTATACCAGATCACCAAAACCCGACTTATTCATCTCGTCTCTATAATTGCATGCGTTATTTTCATATCAGCTGATTATGTTGCAGCTAGAGCATTGATAAGCCCGATCTGGGGTAACGGAGAACAACAAGTTATTAATGCGTTAACTCACCATGGGTCAGCAACATCTGGTACTAATCATTTACAAAACGTTTTCATTAAACTAAAAAACGGAAGAAATTTAGCGCTGTATATTAACGATCATCCTCATCTCAAAGTACTACTGTCCAGTTTTTCATCTTGGGCTGCATTCCCATATATCAAAAATCAAAACCAGGTCATTTTCTCAAACCTATCCGATTTCAATGCAACACTTGAAAATCCCAGAGGACGAGTAAATGCGATTCTTGCGGTGCCAATTAATGCCTATAGCCAAACCACTGACGAAGTTAGTGTAACATATCCAAATATGTGGTCAGGCGGCGTACCGTGGACAAAGCTGATCCATCAGTTCTCTAATGGCTCACGACTGTATGAGGTACTCCCTGATGCGCCTTGAATGATCGTTTTATAAATTATGATGCGCTTAGCAATAATCTATTCTCTGCTAAGCGCATCATTAATTCCAACAGTATCTTATTGAACAATATTGGCAAGGAAAATGTGTAATTGTCCTCCATTTGTCGGACTCGGCAAAGTGATACTTTCTACCATTTTATTTGATTCAATAGAAACGCTTTGGGAAAACAAATATGTTCCTATATTTTCTCTTGCTGATCCCATTGTCTCATTATTTCTATATAGTGTTTTTAAAACAACTTGATTACCATAAGCGATAGTACCTCCGCCACCTCCCAAAGTCCAGTCACTAAATCCTAGCTGAAAAGATTGCGTTGTTCCATCCGTATAAGTAATTGTACCTTCCCCCTCAGTATTACCGTTGGTTGAAGAGCCAATAAATACTAACGCACTTCCTGATCCACTAAACGTAATGGTTTGACCTGTCGCAACTATGTTGTCAGGAGTTCCTGGTGCGTACTGCGGCCACTGAAAGGTAGCTCCCTGCGCAGTAAATACTTTACCCGTCGTCATACCTGATTTTCCAAGCGCTTCCAAAGAATAGCTACGTTGTCCTCCGTCATAATTGCCATTCACAACGTCTTGATTCGAGGAGATACCCACATTATTGTAGTATGCAAATAAACTATTCTGTGATCCGTTTACAACAATGTTTACGGTTACAGGAGAAATTTTGGACGGACTTGACAAACCTGCCTTTGTAAAACTCACTTGAACCAGATACGTTCCGCTAGGAGCCGTGTTTGGAACTCTTATTTGCAAGGGTGAACTTGCTCCCGATGAAGAAACAGATTCACTTAGTGATGCGATTTGTAGTGGTGACGGTAGATTTATTGCTAAATGATAAGGTCCATTTAAATCAGTTACACCCTGTAACCCTATGGAAAATGAAACTGTAGAACCTGGTGTTGTCTGAATCTCAGATTTCGTTGCATAACCTAACGCTGTCTTGAGTCCGCGAGTAAGTGACGGCGGCATTAAAGGCTTGAACTTAAATGGAGCTTTGGCAGATACTGAAGAATTCGATGATGAAACGTTCTTTACCATGCTATCTCCGTTAAGAAAGGAAGTTGGAGTTTGACCTAATTCAAACGACATAGTCGAAACAGTATCAGATGCTAGTTGTGATAGAGGTACCCAGGCACTGTTGTAACTCCTGTTATTTATAGTAAGTGACTGCACATAAGGGCTGGTTGCACTAGCTCCTTTACCTTCAATCACCAACGTCTTTTGGTTGTCATCCCAGTGAACGATTGCTTGGGTGAACAAAGGACTGGCCAAAGCAACCCCTGGTACGCCTGGTATTTCCGGATACAATCCTATCGCCGCCCACACATACCAAGCAGACATGGTACCAAGGTCGTCATTTCCAGCAAGTCCGCCTGGTGTAGGCTGATACAATTGGTTGACAACTTGTCTTACTACATTCTGTGTACCAGATGCTTGTCCAACAAAATCATATGCGTAAGGTGCTGTAATTGATGGCTCGTTGCCCATCCATGCATTTGTGGAATCCCAACCTGCATTCAACTGGGTAAAAAATGAGTTAAGGTCCGAAACAGCTGACTTCGGTCCGCCTAAAACAGCACTTAATCCGGCAAAATCCTGTGGAACCATCCAACGATATTGATAAGCGCTACCTTCCACGAAATTTTGATGCGTAGTGGGTGCATAATTATCCATGAATGCTCCATCCGATAATCGAGGCTGGGCTAACCCTGTCAAGGGATTAATCACATTTTGCCAATTTTGTCCTCTTTGCTCAAAGGGTCCATAAATACTAAGTGGTTTCCCCAATGCTTTTGCAAACTGACCAATGGCCGCATCATCTATAGCATATTCAAGCGTTGCAGACGTTGCCCATGTGCCTCGCGATGAAGGAATATAACCTAGGGACAAGTATTGCTTAAGTCCTGGCCTCTCCTGATAACCATTCGCTAATGATCCAGGAACTGTAGCACCTTTGATCATTAGAGATAAAGCAGAGTTTGTATCAAAATTCCTGGCACCTAATGCGTAAGCTTCCGCAATAATCGGATCAGCAGAATCTCCATCCATTACACCAGAATATCCGTTTGCTACTGGCCATTTTGGTAAAGCTCCACCCTGTTCTCCATCACGAACCAGAGATTGAATCATATCACTGGTTTTTGATGGCATAAGAAACGCTAAAAGCGGAATCTCCGATCGATATATATCCCAACCTGAGAAGTTGGCATACTGAGTTTGGCTACCGGCATTATGAATACGATTGTCAAAACCAATATACTGTCCATTGACATCGCTGAATATCGTTGGAGCAAGAAAAGAATGATATAAAGCGGTGTAAAAATTCGTGAGTTCGTTTTGCGTTCCACCTGTCACTTGAACGCGATTCAAATCCTTATTCCATGCCGCTTGAGCACTGTGTACAACGTTCGAAAAACTCCATCCAGGATCTTCAGCATGTAAGTTTTGCAGTGCATTGACCTCACTGACGTAGGATATGCCCACCTTAACATCCACTGTGCTTCCAGGAGAAAAAGTGAGATAAGCTCCAGTTTGCGAACCCGAAGCGCTGTCAGAATTAGCATGTAAAGTGGTGCCAGTCCAAGTACCGTAAGCCGTAAAAGTGTGATTGAATTTTGCAGCAATATATATCGTATAGACGTCTTTGCTTCCACAAAAATGGCCGCTTGACGCAGAACCCATTACTGTATTGTTACCTAAAATTTGAACCGTAGAGGTGCTATCCCCGTTTAAACTACCACCTGTATTTATCAAAAGTGAAGAAGCTTGACCGATAGGAAAAGAAAACCTACCATACCCAGTTCTTTTTGTGGCCGTTAATTGTACACCAATTTTGGAATTAAGCTTAACACTGTAATAGCCCGGTGATGCCGTTTCGTTGGAATGGCTAAAACTCATACTATAAGTGCTTGGGGAAGCAACGGGAGATTGATTTATCGAACCGTTATAAGCGATAAAAGGAAAATCGCCAAATATAGGACAACCTGCTCCACTGAGATGTGTCATGCTAAACCCTGTTATCGTGTTGCTTCCAAAATCGTATCCGCTAGGAGAATTGGAATTATCAGGACTCCATTGCACCATGCCAAACGGAACTGTAGCACCAGGAAACGTATTCCCTCCATATTGAGTGCCAACAAAAGGATCAACATATTGAGTTAGATTTAAAAGACTGCTTGTCGAACTATTCACAGACAGATTTTTTCGAATATGAAAGTCGTATAAACCATGCTTGGTTGCTGCATAGGTAGGTTGTATCAGTGAAATGATCATACCAGCGGCGCAGATAACATTAATCATTGCGATCTTGTTAAACCAGTTCATTACAGTCTCCTCCGCATCGTTTAGCACGCGCAGAACATGAACAAGGCATCCTCCGTTACGGAGGACGCCTATCGAGATCGAGACTGTCCACCGCTTCGGCAACTGGCTGGCATCACACTCGCGTATGGAAGCCCCTGTAGTTTTGCGTCCCTGTCTTTTGACAAGTTTGCCTTGAATCCACGGCCCTATTCATTTTTTGGCACGAATACAGTATTTCTATTTTACTTATATTATTAAAATATCAATACAATACTGAATTGTCAAGGCATAGTAAAATCATTACTCATATCTTGGCAAGTTCTCATAAATTAAATACGATAGATTTCTAGTTAAAATTTTCTTGAAGAATCAACCTGAGTATTTTTAACCTGACAAGGGCGCAATCCTGATAAAATTATATCTACAAGGCTATTTAACCTTGCACGCACTCTGATTTGATAAAAATACGAAATCATGATGAAAGGAGGAAACATAATGAAAAAAATGCGAACTTCGTTATTAGCAGGTGTCATGGTGGTGGCTTCTCTTGTTGCCATTTCACCTGGTGCCTTTGCAGCCGCTTTACCCCAATCTGTTATTGCGGGTAACACTTTAAATTTGCCATCTAGCGCTAGTAAAACCACTTCGATTGACGTTGTTTTTACCAATATTCAACAGTATCAGTTATCTGCACCAAGCACTGCAAACTTTACTTTTACGCCGGTTGATTCACAACTTAATACAGTAAATAGTCCTGCCCCAATGACTGAACAAGGTACATTAATCGACACAAATCCTGTCACATATAGTGTACCGCTACCTAATTTTGGCCAGCAAGAAACTGTCCAAGTTGCAGGGTCTATCACGGTAGGTTCCGGCGCTAACCTACAAAAGTATCAATCACTGTATGCACCACTCGTCGATACGCTTCCTGAAGCGCCTATCGCTGCCGCTTTGCCGCTTAGTATGCTAGCTATCTGGTACATTCAACGTAAACGAAAAGTCAATTTGCATGCCTAAGTTCAGGCAGATGTAAGCTGTGGTCTATCGTGCGAGAAATGCCACGAGCAGGTGGGTTGTCAATCCCGCCTGCTATTCTGTGGAATTATGCTTGCATTTCTAATTTCCCCAGAATTCCAAGGAGGTTGCACCATGCCCGTGGGAATATCAATCTCTCGTTCCCTAACCGCCAAGCAACGCAAGTCAAGGAGTACTTCGCTCTTTTGGATTTATGCATGGGCGATAGCTAGCGCAGTGCCTGTTATTCCGTATGCCACACCTTTATGGTCAGGTGCCTTAGCGGATACTCCCTTCGCTTATCTTGTCTGGATTCCTGTGTTTGCTTTTACATGGGCCGGTTGGACGTTACAGCGAGCACTAGCCTACAACGATGATGCAGAACTTAATGGCATTATTGGCTTTCCGGTACTCTTATTTTCAGCTGCCCTCTTGGTAGGAGGCATGACAACATGGCATTATTATTTCGTGGGGCAAAGCATGGGGCTTCTCATATGGCCACTATGGGCAATGGGACTGGCTTGGTTGATGTTTGGCGTCGGTGTTACAAAATACCTGATACGACCTCTCGCTTACTTATGGCTTACTTGGCCCCCCTTATACACTGATATTGTGAACATAACAAACCCAATATTACTCGGTTTTGCAAATCGCTTAGTCACCGCTATGGAGCATTCCTTCGCGTGGTTGCACGCTGGAACAAGCATTGGAACCTATGTAATTGACTATGGAATGCAAACAATCACAGTATATGTAACATCAGTTTGCAGTGGTGCCGACAGTTTATTAGCTGTCGTTATTCTTTTTCCTATAATACTTGTATCATTTACCGGTTCTATAATAAGAAAGTTAGTGTCCTTAGCTTTAGCCGTCCTCTTGGCATTGGCTGCCAACTGGTTGCGCTTGGCCATTCTTATTCTATCGATTCATTTCGTCGGTCCAAAATTTTCTCTTGGCGTGTTACACCCCGTCTTAGGCATAATCTTGTTTATGTTCATGGTGGCTATTGTTGTTCGTTTCAGCCACTTGATCGGTCTTAAAAACCGGTATTTTAAAAAAGGTACTGCACTGAGAAAACCAGGTACAGTAAGGTTCTCTATTTCTGTTGTTTTTACAGCGGTACTTACAATTCTTCTTCTTCCTTTATATTATACTTCCCTTGGCACCGATCGTGCACCAGTAACAATATCAACTAATCATTTGAGCGCTCTGATTCCTACACTTCCCGGTTGGGGAAGGCGTTTGATTGGTCGTTACGATGCCTCAACATTGCTTGGCCCTGGCGCTAAGAGCACGGCCTATTCATACACTTCCATTTTTGGTGACCCCGTCATTGAAGAATGGTGGTGGACCTATCAACCCATCTCTCTAGCAGGTTACCCTGAACATAACTGTCTCTTATTTCATGGATCACAAATTGTTGATGAACGCAATTTAAGAATTACGAGTAATCTTAGCGCAACCGTATATACCGTACTGCTACCACCCCAGCAAATTGGTGGGTCACAAGCACTATTCATTGACACCGTATACACTTTTGCGGCAAAATATCATAATAAAGTTGCTTATATTCGCTCAGAAACTGCCACTCCAGTTGCACTAAAAGTAACCGCTCAAAGTCAGATCGTTAAAGATCTTCCTTCGGTAATGCCTTCCTTTCTCAGGCAATCAAGACCTTTTTCCAATTTAGCAATATATCCTTTGACGCAAATCACAACAGCACATATTGAAAACTATTTTACTTTCATTCGCCAAAATGCACAAAAAGTATTTACTAAAACTTGAATACTAACATGAATGTTTAAAAGGAGAAGCTGACATGTCGATATTCCATGAGCCAATTGCTGTAAGCCGCAGTCAGCGTATGAGACAAAAGCAAGGATCACATTCCTTATCATTAACCCCTACTTGGTGGATTTATATTTGGATAGCTACAAGTATTCTACCTGTCTTGCCACTCACCATGCCACTATGGCAAAGTGCATTAGCTGATACACCATATGCTTTTCTGGTTTGGATTCCAGTTTTCTCCTTTTTTTGGGCTGCATGGTCGCTTCTTCAAACCACCTCCTATAATGATGATGTTGAACTTAATGGCATCGTAGGGATTCCCACCATATTGCTCATTGGATCCATCTTGCTTTTTGCTGTGAAAGGCAATCCAGCTGTTTTTATTGGTCAAAGTATTGGTCTTCTTTTTTGGCCCCTTTGGGCACTTAGTCTAGCATGGCTCATTTTTGGGTTGGGATCTACTCGACGTCTGATCAGACCTCTCGCCTACCTGTTTTTAACATGGTCCCCTTTGTATAGTTTTATCGTCAACTTCAGTAATCCACCACTTGAAGCGATCTCTAACGTTGGCATGCATGGACTTACTCGTGTGATTTCTTGGATTCAAGCTATGTCAATAAATGGTAATTATCTTATATTGCACGGAGGCATATGGGTTCCTGTCCAAGTATCCACTGTCTGTAGTGGCTCTGACAGTTTTTTGGCCATGGTCATTTTACTTCCAATTATTTTAGTGCTATTTCAAGGATCATGGCTAAAGAAGATTGTGATGATTGTCATTGCTGGATTTCTCACCATTTTAATGAATCTACTGCGTCTCTTTACTTTAGTCTTTGCCTTACACTACGCTGGTTCAAATTTTACTTTTGGAATATTGCATCCTATTTTAGGATTTATTCTCTTTATTGTATCAATTGTAATTTTGTCAATTATCGGGAAAATCATTGGACTGAAAAGTCATGCTATGACCTTTACCAAAGCGCTGAAAACACCTGGCACGTTTCATGCGTTAATCGTTTTATTAATCACTATCGTCCTAACAGTTGCATTATGGCCGCTCTATTTCTGGACAGCCGGCTCATACAGTAATCCGATCAACGTTTCGACTAATAAGCTTTCTCTGTTAATGCCCCAAGTTACTGGATATGAGCGAAACCTGTTGGGTAATTACAACGAAGATGCCGTGCTTGGCCCTGGTTCTTATGGAACGGCATATGCCTACTCAAATATAAAAGGCGATTATGCTATGGGTGAAGAATGGTGGACTTACAACCTCAACACCTTGCTAAGCTATGGCGTCAATAATTGCTTGTTATTTCACGGTGATACAATTCTTGCAAAAACGAGTTATACAGTTCGCCCAGGTATTCAAGCAGAAGTCTATGCGATGCTCCTGCCTGCATCACAAATCGATGGTGCACAAGATCTGTTTGAAGATGTAGCTTATACTTACGCGGTGAACTTCAACGGCAAATCCGCTTATATTCGTGCTGAATTTGCTACACCTGTCGCCTATCAAACAAGCGCCAAGAGTGCAGTTCGTCAAGGCCAAACCATGCAGCAAATTTTGAACGCACAGTTTCATGCGACATCTACTCTACCTTCCGTGGGAATAACATCCGCTTTGGCACAAGGACAGTTTCAAAAACTACAACACTTTACATTCTTTATCAAAAGCTTCGCCACATCCCAGCTAGGGTCTCAATCTACACCAGTGCAGCCGAGTTAAAAAATACTTTAACTTGCTCATGGTAGAAATTGAAGGGGAATTTCATTGAACCGTGATAAACTCTTATGTAGAACGTTAGAAAGGTGGAGATCCTAGAGGTGGGTTTTATTTCGTCTTTTCTTAAAAAACCAATCGTAGCAATTATCATGACTTCTCTCATTGTTACAGGATCCAGCACGTTAATGGCAGGTACCAGTTTTGCTAAAAATACTAGTGGATCGGACAATGGTGGAAATGGTAATGGACATCTGTTCATTTCAACCGTAGGAACGAATCCAGTTTTGACGAATGCATTGACGATAGGTAAGACATATGATTTTGTCCTCGCGAATCCAGGCGGCAAAACAAAAGAGAAAAACCTAAAGCATGTTCCGACAACATTAACGTTTAACTTTTATCCATCAACTGTAAAATTACATGGAAATCCAAAAGATTTGTCCAAATTGGGAACACCTGTTTTTACCGTTATGGGTACAGAGATAGGCACAAGGTCACCGTACACGTATAAGGTACCCTTGACCTCGCCATCAGTAACATCAGGCAACTATAACATCATAACAGGTTACGCGACTTCGAACGGTAAACATGGTGAAGATACCTTCTACTTTTCAACCGATCCTTCATTAACAAATCCAACAGTTGTCACAAATCCTCCGGCAGGTGAACTTCCGGAAATACCGTATACAGGAATTTTTGCTTTTGTCATTCTAGCTACAGGAGCTACTTATCTAATTCTAAATCGAAAAGCACGCGTATCCTAAGCACAAAAAGGCCGTTGTTTATAAAAACAACGGCCTTTTTCTTGATCTCGAAATCATATTTAGTTTACAAAATGCTTCGCGATGATCTGATTAAGTGCTGTCATGTCAGGGTTCCAATAATATAAGGTCTGCCCTACGATGGGATCCATAGCATATAGCGATGATCCAGGCACTTGATAGTAATGAACATCGCTACGTTTAAAACCATGCAAGGCTAAAGCTAAACTCATCATATCGGACGTACTCAAATTACTTGCTGTTAGAAACTTCGGCAAAGCATTGATGAAGCTAGGAATCATCCCCCAATTTTGTGGTTTCTCCATCTTCTTCGCAATGCTTAGCAACAAATCTTCCTGCAATTGTTGTCGACTAAAATCACCGTTAGGCAAAAGTTCCCTTTGATGCACCAATTCAGTTGCCATTTCCCCATCAAGATGCTGCGTTCCTTGAGGAATCGTCTTTCCATTCAATGAAGGGTACCAAGCATTAATGATTGGCACAGCAAAAGGCACATTCACCGTCACGCCACCTATGGCATCAACGAGGTTTTGTAAGCCAAAATGATTCGTTTCTGCGTAATAATTGATAGATAACCCTGTTAAATTACTAACAGCCTGACTTGCCTCTTTGATACCTTGCAGGCGTCCGCCCTTCAAGTCCCCTAAATAATTAGCATGCGTTATCTTTGTCAATCCGTAAGGCGCAATATTTACCCTTGTGTCACGAGCTATACTAAGCACATTAAACTCGTGTGTAGCTATATTCGCATGAATCAACAAAATGGAATCAGATCGTGCCGGTGTATCTGGTGTTCTTGAGTCAACGCCAAGAAGTAATAAATTGAATTCACCTGCATGAAGTACATGGGCGGTTATTCCTGGTGCATCAGGAATCGTCACCGTTGGAAGTGCATGTGGATCATGAAAATGTTGGGTAGGCTGTAACGTATAGTAGACAGAACCAAGAACACCACCAACGATGATTGCAGCACTAGCCAAACTCATCCATAAAATCCTACGGCGTCGGCGTTTATTTCGCTTTTTTTTACTAGGACTACTTAATGGCTGATTGTCTCCATCCGGTACATTCATCCTATTTAGAGCCTCCAGGTTACTTGTCCACTAGTATCATGAACTAAACCTTATGTAAAAATCAAGAGATTCTTTAATGATGCTGGTGTTTTGACGTCCTTCTTGCATACAGAATTGTCACAATAAGCGTGATAGCGAGAAATCCATCAATGAGTACAGCTAGGAGCTTATAACTAACTTTCTTGATCCTGCTTGGCACATGATTCTTAGGTAACTGCCATTCAGCATAATTTTTTGTATCAGGTGCATACCATCGGAATCCAATTGAATTATTATTTTTAGTTAAGAAAGCATCCAGGATTTTTTTCCCTCGTAACAAAATAACAGTTCGTAAAGGATGAACTACGGAAAACGTGATACCGTGTAGTTGGTCAAGTGTAGGGACAAAGGCTCCATCAACAGGATCGGCAACCGCGAGAATATTGATCCATGTTCGACCTGATTTTTGGTACGTAGTATAACGAAGATACTGATGTACAAGATTATATTGCAGTAAACGGCTTGTCCGAGCCACAAGAATTTTGCCATGATCCTGCAGATGCGATAAGTGTGTCAACGCCTCAACGGCGCTTGTTGATAACGGCATTTGGTTCGCATTACCTTCCAAATGTGTTGCAATAATGGTATATGCGTGATCGTGAACGAGCAGTGAAAGTCGTGCGGGTGAAAGTTCAGTAGACAACTCAGCAGGATTCCACAAATCTGTCCAGTCATAGCGCCACAAGTGATGATTCAAGACTTTATGAAGCGTACCTGTAAATCGCCAAAATCCCCATATTTCCCGTCCATCGCGAAGGTGAATAGGATAGATCATGGATGAGTAAGCATACTTTTGGCTAAATAAGTCAGGCCAAACGAATCTCACACCGGCTTGATGAAGTAAGTCCGTAATAAAATAAGGTGATTCCGGGTTATCCCCCTGCTGATAATGCTCAAATCGATTGATCGCATAGGCACCAAAGTTATCAACATTCGATTGATTTCCATGATCTGTTATAACGGAAAGATGAATACCATGCTTTTCAAGATATCGCAGGGCATAGGCAGCAAGATGACGAGAAAATAACGTCTGCTTTGTATCGATACGCGAAAAGTCGCCCATGGCATGAAACGTATCAATCCATCCTACACGCATGTAGTGAAGTAAGATAGGACCATAGGCTAACTTATGGGTTATCCCACGAAAAAAGGTCATTTCCGTCGATAATTTTGCGCCGTTATAATCAATGACATCGGGAAGATTCGAACCATTGTATAAAAAAAAGGAATCGGAAATATCTAACCCGAGACCCTTGCCTAACGGGGTATGCATTCTTGTATTAAGAAACTCGTGAATGATATTGAATTTTCGCAGATTCACGTGATCTGCATCTGACTCAATTGCAAGCATAGCCTCATAAGGATAAGGAAATGGGCGTAATACCACTTTTTGTTGAAGAACGGGATGAAAAGAGGATAAAGCAAGCGCAGATTGCAACAAAAATGCTCCAACGAGCACACAAGAAACCCCCAGCATACATGATGAACTCTTTTCACTATAACAAAAGAGAGACGTTAGCTATGTCTCTCTTGATAAAATAAAAAAATTTTTAACTTACGATTAGTACATATGGAGGTTTTGATGACGTGAAATGTGCTTTGCGTACCACCATGCGCTATCTTTAGGATATCGTTGTAGCGTAGCATAATCACAATAAACGATACCAAATCGTTGATCATATCCCCATGCCCACTCAAAGTTATCGATAAAAGACCAGACATAATACCCTCGTACGTCCACACCTTGCTCCCTTGCCTCAGCTATGGCCAACACATGATCCGATAAATAATGAACACGTTCGTCATCATGGACATGCCCTTGCTCCAATTGATCAGAATAAGCTGCACCATTTTCCGTTATATAAAAAGGACATGTCCCATAGTCTTTTTGTAAACGTAGCAACAAATCTCGCAATCCATCGCCTGAAATGGGCCAGCCCATACTAGTTACTCGATCTTGTGGTGTGACATTTTCCGTGTAAAAGGGTGCGGCATTCTCGTCATAACGAACCACCAGCGGTTGATAATAATTGACACCAAGAAAGTCAATCGGCTGTGCAATTGTAGCAAGATCATCTATAGAGATGGCATTTTTTAACTCGCCAATAATTTGCGTCATTTCTTTTGGATACTGCGCCTTAAAGATCGGATCAAGAAACCACCGATTGGAAAAAACATCATTTATCACGACAGCTTTGTCATCATCAGAACCCGGTGTTTGCGCATACACAGGTGTCAAATTCAATGTTATCCCAATTTGACCATCTTGATTAAGTCCTCGGTACGTCTGCACAGCTAGACCATGCGAAAGTAAAACATGATGTGCCACCGTTAGTGCCTTTTGCGCATCATGAAAACCTGGAGCATGTTCACCGGTTAAATTACCAAGAACACTGACACACCACGGTTCATTATGTGTGATCCAATTTTTCACACGATCTCCGAACGCCCGAAATGCTGCGTCAGCATACTCTTGAAATCGATAGACCGTATCTCGATTTTCCCAACCACCAAGATCCTGCAAAGCTTGAGGCAGATCCCAATGATACAAAGTCGCCATCGGTGTTATGCCATTTTCTAACATCGAATCGAGCAATCGATTGTAAAAATCGACACCTTGTTGGTTAATAAGGCCAGAACCCATGGGGAACAAGCGTGACCAAGCGATAGAAAAACGATAATGCTTAATATTCAATTCACGCATTAAAACAAAATCTTCAGTAAAGCGATGATAATGATCTACACTGATAGCTCCAGTATCACCGTTACGTGTTTTACCAGGGGTACTTGAAAAGATATCCCAAATCGAGGGTCCTCGCCCTCCTTCATTTACAGCACCTTCCACCTGATACGCCGCTGCCGCCGTTCCAAAATGAAAATGCTTAGGAAGCTTCTTTAGTATCTCATCTGACAAATCAAAAGAACTCATCACAAAACACCCCTACAATCCGTTTATCACTAATGGTCTTGTTGTATTACGTACAATTAATTGTGTAGGCAAGACAAAATGTTGTGGCATACTTCGTTCTGTATTTTCTATGAGATCGACCAAAAGTTCTGCTGCAAGTCTGCCCATTTCCTCTTTGTCTTGCTTAATGGTTGTTAATTTTGGGTAAACATAGGATGCAGCATCAATATCGTCAAACCCAACAACAGAAATATCATCAGGCACTCGGATATTTTGTTCCGAAAAAACCTGTAACGCCCCAATCGCTGAAATATCACCAGAAAAAATGACTACATCAGGTTTTTGTGCGAGCTCTAAGATTCGATGAGCTACTCGTATACCACCTTCAAAAGTAAAAGCATTATCGAAAATCCATTCTTTACGTGGCGTCATTTGTGCCGCAGAAAGTCCTGAATAAAATCCTTGTAATCGTTCCATAGCTACAGGCAATGTCAAGTCACCATGGCAAAATCCAAACTTGCTATATCCATTTGCCTTCAAAAGTTGAACGAGTTCATGTATCGCCCGCCGGTTATCCGATGTAATAGAACCAACACGTTGCCCGGCAGCCACATGATCCATGCCAACAATAGGCACGTTGGATGCCAATAATTCATCGATCGTCTCATCGGGTGATCCAAGAAGCAATACACCATCAAGATCGCGATGCTCGACTCGATCAAGAAAACTAAACTGTCCATAAGGATGTTTCTCATCACCAAAGAGCAACAAATCATATCCTGACATACCAATGGCTGTCTTAAATACTTCAAGTAAGTGCGCAATAAAAGGTTGTCGTAATCCAGGTCCACCGTTCGCCGGATAAAAGATACCAATCGTATACGATCGATTTGTCACTAAACGTCTTGCTGAAGCATTCGGATAATAATGCATCTCTTCAACAACTTGTAAAATTTTCGCCTTTGTTTTTGCGTTGATATCCGTGTAATTATTTAGTGCTCGAGATACAGCTGAGACGGAAACACCTGCCTTTTTTGCGACATCTTTTATTGTGACCATTTCTAAATTTCCCCTTCCCAACAAGCCAATCCTACAAGAAAAAATGACCAAAAACGTTACCGTGAAAACGTTTATATACACCATACTATTATACTATTTATCTATATTCAAGACCTGTGCAAGCAGTTTCATCCATACTCAAAAACGTTACCGAAAAAAAACACACTATATCGTGTGTCTTTTGGTACAATGCCATCCATTTAGTAAGATAACTTCGTTTTTTGATTGAAGCAAGTTTGAACCGTTGCGACTTCAGCATATCTTCAATACAATCTGTCCACAGATTCCAATCCGTCGATAAAACAAACGCCATATGTAATGTTTTATTACATCGAGTCATAAAAATACACCGCGCAATAGGGGGGATCACGCGATGTATCGATGGATAAAGCATAACTCAGGAAACTGGAGAAAGCCTGAAAGTGTAGCTGACAACTTACAGACCATTAGTTAATTTGTGCATTTCCAACTTCATAAGCAACATTGCCAGCGATAGTTTTACCAATAAAGCACCGATCACGAGCTAATAATGCAACATCTTGGTACGCTGGTTGCTGTTCTTTATCACCACCGATGATCACAGGGTGAACGCGCAATGTAGCGAACTTCGCATGCAATGGATATCCAGTAACGATACCCTGAACACGGATGTCGACGCGTTTTACGGGCAAATTTTTTCTCACTAATAAAGCCATGTAAGTACCGCTATAACATGCAGCAACAGCCGCCATTAACAGTTCCTCGGGTGATGTTCCAATACCTTTTCCACCCATACTTGCAGGTGCCGAATAGATAACTTCCTTTTTCCCCAATTGCACGGTACCATTGCCATCGTTTCCTGTCGCTTGCCATGAAAGTTGAGTCTCAAATTCAAGATCAGCCATGTTACGCACCCTTTCTAGAAACACGCTATAAAAGTAGCGTACCATAACCTCTATGCAACACATATGAAGTAACGCACAGTAGCGATAAGAAGATAGAATAAATTACGTGAAATATCTGGTATAGTGATGCTATGAAGAAAAGGGGGGTTATTGTCTGGCAATCAAGAAAACACATTTTACACTTGTTATGATAGGGCTACTTCTCGGTATTCTCGTTTCTGCAATGGATAATACGATCGTCGCAACTGCGATGCCCACAATTATCGCTGATTTAGGTGGATTGGATCGATTTGTATGGGTTACCGCTGCTTATATGGTGACAGAAATGGCTGGAATGCCGATCTTCGGCAAGCTTTCTGACATCTATGGTCGAAAACGTTTTTTTGTGTTTGGGTTAGTCGTTTTTCTCATCGGTTCCATGTTAAGTGGAACAGCGCAAAACATCACCGAATTGATTGTTTATCGTGCTATTCAGGGTATCGGTGGCGGTGCGCTTGCCCCCATTGCATTCACCATCATTTTTGATGTGGTCGCACCAGAACAACGCGGCAAAATCGGAGGATTATTTGGTGCAGTTTTTGGATTATCGAGTATCTTTGGTCCTCTGCTTGGCGCCTATATAACTCAGTATCTTTCATGGCGTTGGATTTTTTACGTCAATTTGCCGATCGGCATCACAGCGTTTTTGTTAATTTTACTTGGCTACCGAGAATCCTATGTTCGACTGCAAGAGAATATCGATTGGTTTGGCGTGATCACGATGGTTCCGGCTGTAGGTATGTTGATGTTTGCTTTGCAACTAGGCGGCACGTCATATGCTTGGAATTCACCAATGATCATCGGGTTATTCGTACTTGCAGCAGTATTTTTGCTTGCCTTTTTATGGATCGAAGCAAGAGTTAAGGAGCCTATTATTACCTATAGTATGTTTCGCAATAGGTTGTACACCGGGAGTAACCTTGTTGCGCTTTTTTCTAGTTCGGCGTATGTGGTCGCTGTATTATTCATTCCTTTATTTATTCAAGGTGTGATGGGTGGCAATGCCACAAATTCGGGACTTATTCTCCTTCCGATGATGCTTGCATCCGTTGTAGCTAGTCAAGTGGGTGCTATGCTGGTGATGAAAATCAGTTATAGGACAGTGATGCTCGCATCTGGAATTTTATTTATTCTCGGTATTTATCTATTAACCACCATTGCACCAGACACTACCCACCTAACAATCACCTTGGAAATGATCATTACAGGTCTTGGCATTGGCGCCTCTTTTTCCGTTTTAAGTATGGGAGCCATGCAATCCTTTGATGCTTCAAAACGTGCGAGCGCCAGTTCAACGATGAACTTCGTGCGAGAATTAGCTATGGCCGTCGGTATTACGATCTATGGAACGATTCAAAAAAATGACTTTTCTTCGCAAATCCAAAAAGCATTTTCAGGTGTTAAGATACCAGCAAGCTTTTTACACATGGATCCGCGGGCTATCTTATCACCTGCGTTACGTGCTCATGTACCTTCTTTCGTGATGAATAAACTCTCGAATGCCCTCGCGTATTCCATTTCGCATATTTTTGCATGGACGCTCATTCCGGCCGCATTAGCTCTTGTCTTCACTTTTGTGCTTACCAAGGAGAAGATGGCTGTTCAGTGGGGTAAGACCGAGGATTCATCCATCCAAATCGACCGTCTCATCGAGAGGTAGCATGCGCTGTGTTTCGAAATCGGACAAAGCTTCAACAGATTTAAGTTTTTTCATCATAACACGTGATCGCGTAGAGGCAGCCTCCATCGTGTTGCTTGCCTCTTGCAGTTTTTTTTGCGTTTTTTCAAGCGCTTCACCAAATCGTCCAAACTCCGTTTTTACCGCACCGAGCAATTGCCAGACTTCACTCGATCGTTTTTGCACAGCGAGCGTCCTAAATCCCATGGTAAGGCTATTCAAAAATGCGGTGATCGTCGTAGGTCCAGTGATAACGACACGATAATCTCGCTGTACCGACTCCCACAATCCAGGGCGGCTCAGCACCTCAGCAAAAAGGCCTTCAACGGGTAAAAATAATAGGGCAAAGTCGGTCGTTAATGGCGGATCTAGGTACTTATCACTGATTGAACGTGCTTCTTGCTTAATTCTAGCATCAAGCGACTTTGCGGCTTCAAGGGCACGATCACTGTCTCCTTGCTCCCTCGCTTCTACGAGTCGTTGATAATCTTCTAAAGGAAACTTGGCATCGATGGGTAAGAGTACGCTTTGCATCACATCATCCCCATGTCCAGGTAAACGAATGGCAAATTCAACTCGATCATTGCTACGGGACTTTGTGGCAATGTTTTTCTCATATTGTTCATGTGTTAGAATCTGTTCGAGGATGTTTTCCAGTTGCATTTCCCCAAGAGTACCCCGCGTTTTCACGTTGGATAACACGCGTTTTAAATCCCCTACACCGCTAGCAAGGGATTGCATTTCTCCAAGCCCTTTGTGGACAAGTTCAAGTCGTTCACTCACAAGAGCAAACGATTCACCTAAGCGCTTTTCGAGTGTCGCATGCAATTTTTCATCCACAGTTTGTCGCATGACTTCCAGTTTGCTCGCATTATCTTGTTGAAGTAAGTGTAGGCGTTTTTCTACGGTATCTCGCACGGCATTTAACTTATTTTCATTCATACTCGTAAGATCAACCAATTGCTTCGAAAAAGTATCCAGCAGGTTTTTTTGCTGCAATCCCAAATCTTGAACTGATCTTTTCGTCAGTTCGCCAAATCTCACTAAGTTCGTATGTAAGTCTTCACGTCCCATTTGCGCAGTGCGATGAATTTCCTCGCGCAACTGAGTTGCTTGCGTTGATAACATGGCGTCAAGGCGCTCTTGCGCTTTGGACAATGCCGATACTTGTTCAAGAAGATGTACCGTCTTGCGAGTGCTATTTTGTCTTGTCAGCAAGAAGACAAGCAAGACAAGCTGCAAAAGACTAATTAATAAAATAATCCATAACAAAACAAATTCCCCCTCAACCTAAGAAAAACCACCATTAGCACAGAAGTGCCTCAGGTGATTCGTAAACGATGTGCACCATCAAAGTATAATCTACTTCTCGACAATTTGCGAAAACAAGACTTTAGCAGCCAGTGGGCCTTCCATGAATCGTAAAATATTTTTTCCAGCCTTCAAACTTACTGTCGTGAATAGATTAGAGACATTACCTTGCACCCCTAAATTAGGAAATGTTAATGGTAGCGTAGGTATCCCATTCACATACAAGTTTTGCATCGTCGTTGTACCAGACGCATTTTCATATCGCACATACATACCATACAATCCAGCATGTGAAACGAATACAACAAAGGTTGATGAGACTTTGTTTTGCTTGATGGGATAATATGTTATTCGTGTTTGTTTTTCTCCAGAAGGTAAAGGTAATGATTGTGTTAACGGGATAGGTGAACCAAACTCAGGTATCCCATGTTTCGACCACATAAAAGGTTGCGTTCGAATTGTTCGATCCCACCCAGATCCTGCATATCTTGCAGCATGATACACAATCCACCACTGCGATCCATTTTCTGATGTGGTAAACGAGGCATGTCCAGGTCCTTTAACAAAAGCTGTTGATGAAAATACAGGCTTAGGGCTCTTTATCCAGTTTGATTGAACAAGAGGGTTGCCACCTTTAAAGGTTAGCATGCCTAAACAATAGTTATTCGTCCAACTTGCATTAGCAGAATAAATCACAAATGTTTTACCAGCGTGTTGAAGAACCTCAGGACCTTCGTTGATCGGAGCAATACTTTTCTCCCATGAAAAATAGGGCGATGAAAGGAGATGACGTGCTCCATCAATTTGTGTTGGTGATTTCATCGGTGCAATATACAATCGTTGCATCTGATCTCTTACAGAAGCCCAACCCGACCAAATAAAGTACAATTTATCATGTAAAGTTAGTACTGTTCCATCAATAGCCCATTGATTGCTTGGATCGTGTATCTCTCCGACCAAGTGATAGGTACTTAGTGGATCGTTATTGGCACTTTCAAGCACGTACATGCGATGTGTCTTATTATCTGAATGATGATCCATCGCCACATAAATGTACCAGCGTAACCCAAAATGGTGTAACTCCGGTGCCCAAATATCTGAGAAGTCCGTAGTACTAGGATTATAAGCTACAGTTTGTTCGCCACTTGCCATATCAGTCAAGGTGGAAGAGCGCCAGATCGTGACATTATCTCCTGTGGTCATCGTCATATAATAGTAACCGTCATAACGGACTACCCAAGGATCTGCCCCTTGATCCATAATCGGATTCACAAATACATCACGCATCGTACTTGCAGCTACAGCTAAGGATGGAATTGCCCATAATAACATCACGGCCACGGAGCCAATGAGAAAGTTATGCGCTCTTCTCACGATATTTCAGGCTTCTTTTCACGAAATTTTCCTTCATTAATTTGTGCAATGATCGATAGATCCACCTTGGGTTTGCGATCATACGTCAATAACCCATTGATTTCTTGTTCAACGTCAGTAAGTTGCGTATAGCAAAATCCTTGAACACTAGGTGAATCCAGCAACGCATGCACGACTTCACGATATCGATGAATGAAGTCTTCCTCGCTCGTTGCTCCGGAATAACCCCAGCCATCCCAATCACTACACTTAAACGAAATGCCGCCAAATTCCGTGACAAGAATTGGCTCACCTTTATGCGCAAAACCCGGTGCATAGATCAGTCGATGTCCAGGCGTTGCGGTAATGGCGATTTCAACTTGGCTATAGCGTTGTAGTAAGGAAGCACGATGACTATCATAATCATGAATCGTACACAGATCTGACACAGTATGCTCCCAGCCATCGTTAGATACGACTAAACGTGTCGTGTCTAACGACTTTGTCAAGGCATAGAGCGATACTGAGTGTGCACGTTGCTTTTTTTCTGTTAACAGCGTAGGTACACCCCAACTTTCATTCAAGGGAACCCAAACAACGATACAAGGATGGTTATAATCTCGACGGATTGCCTCTTGCCATTCTTTCGTTATGCGTTCAATGGCATCTTGCGAAAACACGTAACTATTCGCCATTTCTCCCCAAACTAAAAGACCGAGTCGGTCACACCAATATAAAAATCGAGGGTCTTCAACCTTTTGATGCTTACGTACGCCATTAAAACCCATTGTCTTGGTTAACGTAATATCTTGTTTAATCGCCTCATCGCTTGGTGGTGTTAAAATACCATCTGGATAGTATCCTTGATCCAGTACCAATTTCATATAGTACGGGTGATTGTTCAAAAATACGCGGCCATCAACCACTTCAATTTTCCTCATACCAAAATAACTAACAACGTGATCGATCACCTCATCACCTTGTTTCAGTTGAATTACAACATCATAAAGGTGTGGATGTTCTGGGCTCCACGCTCTTTCGTTCATGTGCGCTTCAAAGCTTCCTAAGTACAATTGCCGATGAATGGAAGATTCGAAAACCGTCCATTGATCACAAAGTACAGGCTGTCCTTCAAATGTAATATCCATTTGTACCTGAAATGTTTCTTTACTATTCTCTTGAAGGGGCAACGTTAAAGCGAGATCAACTAAAATCGCATTTTTATCAAAGTCCGGTGTGAATTTAGCTTCATTAAAATAAGCCGAAGATATCGCTTCAAGCCAAACCGTTTGCCATATTCCTGTCGTACGCGTATAAAAAATCCCAGTGGAATTTTCTTTCCAAAACTGTTTTCCGCGCGGTTGATCAAGTCGTTGGCTTACGTCTTGTGCCCGAACCACAACCACATTTTCACCAGCCATGAGTAAATCGGTCACGTCAGCAAAAAATGGTGTGTGTCCTCCTTGATGAACGATCGCCAACTCACCGTTGACATATACAGAAGCTTCATAATCTACTGCGCCAAAATGAAGTACGATCCTCTTGGTAGCGAATGTTTGGGGAATTGTAAAAGTTCGGCGATACCATACGATATCATGAAATTCCGTCTCTCCTATCCCACTTAACACACTTTGATAACAAAAAGGTACGATAATGGACTGTTGAAAATCATGGGAACGGTACCATTTTTCTTTTAAGCCCACAGCATGGTCATCAAAATCAAATTCCCATGTCCCATTTAAGATGACATAATCATCACGTTGCCATTGCGGTGTAGGATATTCAACACGTGGTAGAATCGTTTGTTCGACACTTGTCATTTGCAGCATGCATACCACTCCTTTACTTGATGCCAGTTGTTGCAATACCTTGTGTGAGTTGTCTTTGCGCAAACAAGAAGGCTAGTAACATAGGAATAATCGAAAACAAAGTCAAGGACATCAACAACGGCGCATTCGTGTTGTACTGCCCCACAGCCATGATCTGAACACCAACAGTCAACGTTCTCATTGCGACTGAAGTCGTGGAGACAAGCGGCCAAAAGAAATCGTTGTACACATTCATAAACGTGAGCAGGCCCAGTGTCGTCAAAGCGGGAATACTTAACGGAACCATGATTTGACTCCACAAGCGAAACTTGCTGATGCCATCAATATAGGCCGCTTCCTCAAGTTCCTTCGGAATTCCTAAGAAAAATTGATATAAAAGGAAGACGCCAAACGCATTAGCCGTATACGGCAGAATCAGTACCCAATACGAATCAAGCAAATTCGCATTAGCAAATTCCACATATAGCGGAATAAGTAAAGCAATAAACGGAACAACTAAAGAAGCAATTACTAGGTAAAAAATGAAGGTGCGACCAAAAAATTGCAATCTTGCCAATGCGAAAGCAGCCATCGAATCAACAATCATAACGATCACGGCTGCCGTGAGCGAAACAAAGATAGAATTAAACAACCACCGCAATACGGGTGTGTCTGCACCAGCATTAAGAATAGCTAGGAAATTGGCAAACGTCGGATGGCTGGGTATCAATTGACCATTGTAGGCATCCGTCAAATTTTTCAAGGATGTAGAAATCATCCAAGCAAACGGATACAAAATCAATAAGCTGATCATGGTGAGCAACAAAATAACCAATACGCGACGATACTTGCGCGTCATCCCTCATTCCCCTCCCGAGTTAGTCGATATTGGACAAAGGACACGATCGCGAGCACCAACCCCATAAGATAGGACATTGCAGAAGCTGAGCCCATGTGCATTGCATTAAATCCTTGATTGTAAATGTACATGGACAATGATTCTGTCGATGATCCGGGGCCACCACCAGTCATCAACAGTGACTGGGCAAATAAGTTGAACGAAGCAATCGTACTTGTCACCACAACAAAAGCAATCACATGACGCAGTTGAGGAATTACGATCGACACAAACATCCGCATCGATCGAGCACCATCAATAGCCGCTGCTTCAAGAGTTGAAGCGGGAAGTTGTGTCAATCCAGCATAAATTATGACCAAATTGAACCCCATCGACCACCAAATAGTCGCCATATCGATTGAAATCCATGCCCACGGTTGTTCTACGAGCCACGGAATATTAAGACCTAATAGATTGTTAATTCCTCCACCTTGCGTTTGTAAAAGCCATGTCCAAACGCTGGTAACAGCTGTTGCAGATAGTACCGAGGGAAAAAAGAAAATCGGCCGAAAAAGATTTTTTAATGGTGATCGATACAAAATAAACGCAAGTATCAAGGGAATAAGCACCAACAACGGGACACTGATCACAACGAAAATAGACGTATTTTTTAAACCATCCCAAAACTGTTGAGCCGCTAATGTCTGCATGTTAAACAAATCAGCATATTGACCTAATCCGGCCCACCCCATCGATCCTACGATTGGATTCCAATGATTGAGACTGATATAAATACCATACACAATCGGATATCCAATAAATAAAATAAACGCAATGAGAAATGGGACAACGAACAAAAATGACCCGATTTGATCGAACACAACCCTACGTGTAATTCTCTTTCGCGGCATGCGTATAGAACGTTGAACCGCTACTTCTTGTATCGCCAACGCTGATCCCTCCTCAGAGTGAAAATAAAGGTGCCTGCAAAGAAATCAGGCACCCCGTCAACACTTTTAGTGAAGCAGCGTAGCCATTTCTTGTTGCATTTTTTGTGCAGCTTGCGTCAACGCCTGTTGAGGACTTAATTTGTTAAGTAAAGCTAGATTGATATCTTGATAGAGATAGGTACCTGTAGTCGTTCCCCAGTTAGGAATCAAGGGGTTTAAGAACCCCGTGTATAACGCCTTTGATTCCTGTACTAAGGCAGGGTATTTAAGAAATGCTTTACTGTGTAAAGTCGGAACCCAAACTGGTAAGATACCGCCAGCGGCCAACGTCATACTGTGGTCGTAGTAGTATTTCAGGAAAAGCCCAATACCCTTTTGTTTAGCGGTCGTCATGGAAGGATTTCTAAAGACCCACAAGTAGTTTTGACCAAGAAAATCAGCCTCTTTATTGCCGATCACAGGAAGCAAAGCGACACCTAAGTTTTTTCCGAACTTAGTAAGAAATGGTGGATATTGATAAGCTCCATCCATAACCATGGCATTCTTGCCAGAAAGAAATAGGTTGTAATTCTCATTAGCTGATGCATTAACAGGTGAAACTTTCCATTTGTAAATTGTGTTATACTCAAAGGTAAGAGCCTTTATTCCAGCCTGGCTGTTGAACAAGATCTTCCGCGTTACTGGATCCGCTTCTTTGCCACCGAATTGGGCTAGTAGCGACGGAAAGAGAAAAGGATTCGGCCAGGCGGGTTCTTGTACATATCCCCACTGACCTTTTTTCGCATTGGTTAATGCCTTGGCATCTTTAATAAATTCAGCTTGGTTACGTGGTGGTTGATTGGGATTAAGGCCAGCTTGTTTGAAAAGCGTTTTGTTCCAGAAAAATAAGGTTGGTAAACCTGCCATTGGAACGACGTAGTGCACACCTTTAACTTGTGTTCCATTCCACATAGCGCTGGGAAATCCCGCTTTAGGATTCACTTTGCCCATCTGAAGTATTGGCTCGATGGGCATCTCAAGACCCTCGTAAGCATAAGGAGCCGATGGGGTTAGTGATTCTTCAAGCATATCAGGGCCACGATGCGCCGATAGGGCTGAGTTGACAATTTCCGTTTCATTAGTGTAAGGAAACGACCTGAAATTGATTTGATACTTACCTTTGTATGCCTTGTTAAAATTTGAAATAATCGTTGTAATACCTTGAGTCGGACCTGAACTCCAAAAATTAATAACCATGGGAGCTTGACTTGCACGATGCACCTGTGCTGCGTCGGCTGACGCCGTTATGCCTGTCGTGCCAAGCAAAGCGCTGATTGACAAAACAGCCAAAGCAAGTTGATGAATTCGATTCATACTTGGTCCCCCTTATGTGGTCTGTGTTTATTCTGCCTTTTTTCTATACCTGATCTTTGCTAAAAAGCATCACCTCCTTTTCATCGCTCCTTTAGCCATTATTAGCGATTGGCATAATCAAGACGAAGCATAAGATCTGTTTCATAGTTTCCGAAACGTCGGCCAAAAAGATTGATACCACCGTCATTCACGGCATCCGGTTTTACACCAATGCGTACAGCGATATACGGTTTATCAGCAACAGACAAATCACTCACTTTAACCTCTGAAATTTTTCGACCATCTAAGTACGATCCGTCTCTAGCGACACGCCAAGTCTTTAAAAGCCCATACTGTGTGTTTTGCGTTCCCCACCACTCCGGCGTCAAATACCCTCTCTCACCCCCAAAATCAGCGGGACTCGTCCATGTCCCGATCTCAATGCCATTCATCCAGATCGTGATATCCGATGGCCAATCGAGATTGAACAAAGGTGCTTCAGAACATACTTCCATCGTCAATTCAAGACTTTGTACGACAGACCCGTGCGGTGTACGATTAGGAAAGCGGTATTCGACGTAGCCTTTACGAAACCACAAAAGTTGCGCGGAAAATCGCTCAGGTTCATAAAATGTGCGCGGATCATCTACCTCACCAATAATTGAAGAATCTCCTACCATGCCACACGTTGGTGAAACTGAACAATCAATGAAATGACCTATCGGCATCGGAATAGAAACAAAATTCTCGTGATTTTCTTGTTGCGACTCAAGATTGATCACGATACGGGTCACGACCGCTGCACACATTTTTTGTGTGCCTCTAGATCCAGGTATCAGTTCCGTAATAATCAATCCAGCATCTTCTAATTTTTTAATGTTTACAGCTGCAGTTGACATAGGAAGATCAAACTTCTCAGCAATTTCAGCGACATTAAGTGGCGACTGCCGTACTGCCTGCAAAATATTGATACGAAGTTCTGACGATAATGCCTTAGCAATCTCTAAACAATCATCCAGGGTTGTAACCAACATACGATTTGACGATGAAACATCATTACGATCGACCACAATCTCTGACATAATCAACATCCTATCCAACAACTTTTCTTGAATATATTCATATAATCATCTTGTAAACGATTACATAATATCATGAGGTTATCGTATGGTCAACAACTATTCTTGTTTTAATTCCATAAAATTTGAATGTATTATCGAGTAGGAGGGGGCGCCTAGCCCCCGTCCTCTCACACCACCGTACATGCGGGTCCGCATACGGCGGTTCATGAAGCACTACGAAGTTGCAAGTACTTCTCCTGT